>NZ_JBIAVL010000001.1:0-196411 GCF_042894165.1 Kitasatospora sp. NPDC001547
GGGCTGGGGAGCGTTGGCAGTCTGAAAATCACCCGTCACGCCCCTCTCCGCACCCACCCCCTGCGCCGCCCCCTTCCGCAGCGCGTCCCTCTCGCTGGGGGAGGGAGGGGGTGGGGGGTGGGGGTGCCTGCTGCTGGGGTGGGTGGGGGATGTCCTGCTGGTGGGACGCCTGCTGGGGGTGGGGGGTGCCTGCTGCTGGGGTGGGTGGGGGATGTCCTGCTGGTGGGACGCCTGCTGGGGGTGGGGGGTGCCTGCTGCTGGGGTGGGTGGGGGCGTGGGGGGCTGGTGGGTCTTGTGTGGGCGCGCGGGTGGGGGTGGGGCGGGGGAGACTGGGCGCATGCCGGAGTTGCCTGAGGTCGAGGCACTGAGTGCCTTTCTGTCCGAGCGGTTGACCGGGCGGGTGATCGCCCGGGTGCTGCCGGTGGCGATCAGTGCGTTGAAGACGTACGACCCGCCGATGGGGGAGTTGGAGGGGCGGACGGTCGGGGCGGTGACCAGGCGTGGCAAGTTCCTGGACATCGAGGTGGAGGGGCTGCACCTGGTGGTCCACCTGGCCCGCGCGGGCTGGTTGCGGTGGAAGGAGGGCCTGCCCGTCGAGCCGCCGCGGCCGGGGCCGCGCAATCCGCTGGCGTTGCGGGTGCGGTTGGAGGGTGAGGCCGGGGAGGGGTTCGACCTGACCGAGGCGGGGTCGAAGAAGGGGCTGGCGGTCTATGTGGTGCGGGATCCGGGGGAGGTGCCGGGGGTGGCGCGGCTCGGTCCGGATCCGTTGGACCCGGCCTTCGCGCTGGCGGACTTCGCCGCGTTGCTGCGGGGTGACCGGCGGCGGCTCAAGGGGGTGCTGCGGGACCAGAGCGTGCTGGCGGGGGTGGGCAACGCCTATTCGGACGAGGTTCTGCACGCGGCCCGGATGTCGCCGTACAAGCAGGCCGCGAGCCTGACCGAGGACGAGGTGGCCCGGTTGTACGAGGCGCTCGGTGGCACGTTGCGCGAGGCGGTGGAGCGTTCGCACGGGTTGGCGGCGGGGGAGCTGAAGGCGGAGAAGAAGCTCGGGCTGCGGGTGCACGGCCGGACCGGTGAGCCCTGTCCGGTGTGCGGCGACACCATCCGGGAGGTGTCCTTCGCGGACTCCTCGCTCCAGTACTGCCCGACCTGTCAGACCGGGGGCAAGCCGTTGGCGGACCGGCGGTTGTCGCGGCTGCTGAAGTGAGCCGGGTGGGACGGCCCGCGCCCCACCCGGTGTTCGACCGGGTCAGCGCTTGATCGCGACGCCGCCCCAGTAGTACGCGGCCTTCGGGTCGGCCGGGGGCTCGCCGTCCGGGCGCCAGGCCAGTACCGGGGCGACGCCCGGCTCGACCAGCTCCCAGCCGTCGAAGAAGCGCACCACGTCGTCGTAGCCGCGCGGGACCAGGGTCATCCCGCCGGCCCGGGCGGCCTCGGCGACCTTGCCGACGGCCTCCGGGTCGAAGTCCGGGGTGGGGGTGGTCAGCGCGATGCAGCTGCCGGCCGGCAGGGCGTCGCGCAGCGCGGCGACCCGGCCCCACGGGTCGTCCTCGTCGGCGATCAGCATCAGCACGGCGATCATCAGCAGGCCGACGGGCTGGGTGAGGTCGAGGGTGGCGGTGAGCGCCGGGTCGGCGAACAGCTCCGCGGGCTCGCGCAGGTCGGCGTGGATGTAGGTGGTGCGGCTGGCCGGGGTGGAGACCATCAGCGCGCGGGCGTGGGCGAGCACGATCGGGTCGTTGTCGACGTAGACCACCCTGGTCCCCGGGCTGACCGCCTCGGCGATCTCGTGGGTGTTCGGCGAGGTCGGGATGCCGGTGCCGAGGTCGAGGAACTGGCGGATGCCGTGCTCCCGGGCCAGGTAGCGGACGGCCCGGCCCTGGAAGGCCCGGTTGGCCTTGGCCATCGCCTTGACGCTCGGTACGGCCTGCTCGATGGCCTGCCCCATGGCGCGGTCCGGCGGGAAGTTGGTCTTACCGCCCAGCCAGTAGTCGTACACGCGCGCGGAGTGCGGGGTGGTGGTGTCGACGCCGAAACGTTCCCACTGGCTGAGCTCGGCGTCGTCGTCCCGCGGGCCCTGGTGGGGGAAGTCCTGACTTGTCGTCATGGCCACGTCCTCTGATGGCAGATCATCACACTGGGGAAGGCACAGCGTAGCGGCTCCCGGGGAGGCGGAGCGTCCGGTCGGGGAAGGGCTGTGAAGGGGCGGGGGAGGGCGGGACCGTAGGCCGTCGGAGTGGTGATCGGGAAGGGCGGTGGCGGCCGGGGGATGCATTCAGAATGCTGTCAGATCGTCAGATTACTTCGCGTAGATTGTTGCTGGTTGCGGCTGGAATGTCCCTCCTGGGCGCGGCCGCCGGATGTCGGAGCACCTGGAGCGACGGGGAGGGCGGTGCGGCGGCGGGGGTGGACGAGGCGGTCGTCCCCGCCGTTCCGGTGGGGCCGGAGGGGGTGCCGGCCGGGCCGGGTGCCGTACCGGCCGCGGCGTCGGCGGCCCCGGCGGGTACGCCGTCCGCGGCGGCCCCGTCCGCCGCCGTGCCGAGTGCGGTGCCGGTGCGCCGGGCGCTCACCGAGGCGGAGAGCAAACCGGTGTACGACCTGGATCCGGAGCGGAAGGTGGTGGCGCTCACCATCGACGACGGCCCGGACCCGCGGCACACGCCGACCGTGCTGGCGCTGTTCGAGCAGTACGGGATCAGGGCGACGTTCTTCCTGATCGGCGAGAACGCGGCCGAGCACCCCGCGCTGGTCCGGGAGATCGCGGACCGCGGCCACCACATCGCCAACCACACCTGGACCCATCCCGACCTGCGGCACCTGTCCGAGGCCAAGGTGCGGGACGAGCTGGAACGCACCTCCGACCTGCTGCACCGGGCGACCGGCCGGCAGCCGACCTGGTTCCGGGCGCCGGGCGGGGACTGGTCCACGGCCTCGCTCCGGGTGGCCGCCGACCTCGGGATGCGGAACATGGCCTGGTCGGTGGACCCCCGGGACTGGGCCCGGCCCGGGACCCCGGCGATCATCGACCGGATCCTCAAGGGCGTCCGGCCCGGGTCGATCGTGCTCAACCACGACGGCGGCGGGGACCGGTCGCAGACGGTGGCGGCGTTGAAGACGTACCTGCCGGTGCTGGTCGACTCGGGGTACTGCTTCACGGCCCCGCCGAACTGAGCGGGTTTTCTACGGGTAGCGGTTTCGACCCTTAAACCACTCGAACGGGTGGGTTGGAAGAACCGTTTCTGCGGATTTTGGGCCTCTAGGGTGATATCACATCAATAAACCGGGTACCGCCGCGTACCACCTGAAAGGCCCTCACCCATGCGTCTCCGCAACGCCGTGCTCGCCGCCGCCAGCGCCATTGCCCTCGTCCTCGCCGTTCCGTTCTCGGCCAACGCCGCGGAGGGCGACTTCCTCTACAAGGTCGGCCCCGGGGTCCGCACCGGCCTGGCGGACCCGGAGAGCCGCGAGTGCGTCGACCTGCCGTGGACGACCGAGGAGGCCCCGGGCTTCGCGCCGGAGAACCTCACCCGCTCCACGGCCACGGTCTTCCTGGACTTCGGCTGCGCGGGTGACGTGTTCTACGTGATGAGCCCCGGCAAGAAGCTCGGCGACCGGCTGAAGCTGCGCTCCGTCGTCTTCTCCTGAGCGCGCGGTCACCGCGGATCCGGTCGGTCCGGGAGCCGGCGGACCGACCGGAACCGGCCCCGCCGCACTTCCTGTGGGGCCGTTCGGGTGAGTGGCGTAGCGTGACTGGGGAGGGGGCGCCGTCCCGGCCGCGGAGGAGGAAGCCATGTCCGTACGGGAACTGGACGCGGTGAAGCAGGAGGAATTCGGCGGGCGCGTGCTGGAGGTCCTCAACGACGCCTGCCTGGGGCTGATGACCAGCATCGGCCACCAGACCGGGCTGTTCGACCTGATGGCCGGGCTCGCCCCCTCGACCGGTGAGGAGATCGCCCGGGCCGCCGGGCTCGACGAGCGCTACGTGCGCGAGTGGCTGGGCTGCATGGTCGTCGCCGGGTTCGTGGAGTACGACCCGGCGGAGCGCACCTACGTGCTGCCGCCCGAGCACGCGGCGTCACTGACCAGGGCCGCCGGGCCGGACAACCTGGCCGGGATGATGCCCTTCCTCGCGATGATGGGCGAGGTCGAGCAGGAGCTGCTCGGGCACTTCCGCACCGGCGGCGGGATGCCCTACTCGGCGTACCCGCGGTTCCAGCGGCTCCAGGCCGAGGAGACCGCCCGAGTGTACGACCTGGCGCTGGTGGACGCGATCGTGCCGCTGGTGGACGGGCTGACCGAGCGGCTGCGGGCCGGGATCGACGCGGTGGACATCGGCACCGGGCAGGGCCACGCCGTCACGGTGCTCGCCCGGGCGTTCCCGGAGAGCCGCTTCACCGGCATCGACATCTCCGAGGAGGGGATCGCCGCGGCCCGCGCGTCGGCGGCCGAACTGGGCCTGCGCAACGCCCGGTTCGAGGTCGCCGACTCGGCCACGCTGACCGGGGAGTACGACCTGGTCACCGCCTTCGACGTGATCCACGACCTGGCCCGTCCGACCCGCACGCTGGCCGCGATCGCGGGCGCGCTGCGGCCCGACGGCGTCTTCCTGATGGGCGACATCGCCGCCAGCAGTGAGCTGGCGGAGAACATCGGCCACCCGCTGGCGCCCGCGCTCTACACCTTCTCGACCTTCTACTGCATGACGGTCTCGCTCGGTGAGGGCGGGGAGGGGCTCGGGACGGTCTGGGGCGAGCAGACGGCGCGGCGGATGCTGGCGACGGCCGGGTTCCGGTCGGTCGAGGCGAAGCGGGTCGAGGGGGACGTGCTGAACCTGTACTACGTGGCGCGGCTCGACGGGGCGGCGAACGGCTGACCGGCCCGGCCCTCCCCGGGGTGGCCCGGGCCGGACGGGCGGCGTAGGTTCGAACTGTCCGGCCCGGTCGCCGGCGCCCCGCCGTGCCCCTGTGCCCCGCCGTCGTCGTACGGCCCGCTGTCGTCGTGCGGCCCGCTGTGCCCGTGGTCGGGCTCCGCGGCCTGGGCAGAGCGAAGGAGGGCCTGGGATGACCGGCAACGGCTACGCGCACCCCGAGACGTTGGTCCGCACCGACTGGCTGGCCCACCACCTGGACGACGGGACGATCCGGGTCGTCGAGGTGGACGAGGACACACAGGCCTACGACCGGGACCACATCCCCGGCGCGGTGGGCTGGAACTGGACCACCGATCTGCACAGCCGGGTCGGCCGGGACTACGTCGACCGCGACGGCGTCCAGCACCTGCTGCGGGCGGCCGGGGTCGAGGACGACACCACCGTGGTGCTCTACGGCGGCAACAACAACTGGTTCGCCGCCTACGCCTACTGGCTGTTGCGGCTGCGCGGCTTCGGCCCGGTGCGGCTGCTGGACGGCGGGCGCAAGAAGTGGGAGCTGGAGGGCCGGGAGCTGACCCCCGAGGTGATGGACTACCAGCACACCGGCTACCGGCTCAGCGGGCCCGAACGGCCGGAGCTGCGGGCGCTGCGGGACGAGGTCCTGGCCAAGGCCGAGGTGTTCGCCAAGCCCGGGGCGGATTCGGTGCTGGTGGACGTCCGCTCGCCGGCCGAGTTCCGGGGCGAGCTGATCGCGCCCCCGCACCTGCCGCAGGAGCAGGCGCAGGTGCCCGGGCACATCCCGGGCGCGGTCAACATCCCCTGGTCGCAGGCGGCCAACGACGACGGGACGTTCCGCTCGGCGGAGGAGCTGCGGGCGCTCTACGGGGGCCGGGGCGTGGAGTCGGAGCGCGAGGTGATCGCGTACTGCCGGATCGGCGAGCGGTCCGCGCACACCTGGTTCGCGCTCACCGAGCTGCTCGGGTACCCGCACGTGAAGAACTACGACGGCTCGTGGACGGAGTACGGCTCGCTGGTGCGGGCGCCGGTGGCGCTCGGGACGTGAGTGACGGGAGGGGCGGGTGAGGAGATGTGACGGCTTCGCGGCGCCACTGCGAAGCCGTCATGTCGGCGCGTTTCTTTTCATGAACATCTCACCGGAGGGGAGTGGAGGCGGGGCTTCCGGGACAAGGATCGATCCGACCCAATCGTTCCGGTGATCCCTGGAGGACCACGTGCGCAAGAGGCTGATCGTCTCTGCTGCCAGTGCCCTGAGCCTGTTCCTGGCCGTCCCCGCCTCGGCTTCCGACTTCCGGGCCGGCACGGCCGGGGTCGGCGACTCGTACTACCCGACATACGGCAACGGCGGTTACGACGTCTCGCACTACGACATCCGGCTGAAGTACCAGCCCGCCACCGACGAACTGGAGGGCACCGCCACCATCCTGGCCACGGCGACCCAGGACCTGTCCCGGTTCAACCTCGACTTCGCGCTGAACGTCTCGGAGGTCCGGGTCAACGGGCGGCTCGCGGCCTTCACCACCAGCGGCGACCAGGAGCTGGAGATCACCCCGGCCCGGCCGCTGGCCAAGGGCTCCCAGGCCACCGTGGTGGTGCGGTACAAGGGCGTGCCCTCCACGGTGAAGAAGTACGGCTTCACCAGCTGGCACCGCACCCCGGACGGCGCGGTGGCGGCCAACGAGCCCGAGGCGGCCTGGTGGTGGTTCCCGAGCAACGACCACCCGAGCGACAAGGCCACCTACGACGTCTCGGTGCTGGTGCCGGACGGCAACCAGGTGATCAGCAACGGCGTGCTGGCCGGTACGTCGTCCCAGGCCGGCTGGACCCGCTACAGCTGGCGTGAGAACAAGCCGCAGGCGACGTACCTGGCGACCCTGGCGATCGGCAAGTTCGACATCACCCGGGACACCACGGCGAGCGGGCTGCCGGTCTACAACGCCTACAGCAAGGACCTCGGCGACAACGCCGACGCGGCGCGGGCGAGCGTCGAGCGCACCGGCGAGCTGGTCGACTGGCTGAGCGGCTACCTCGGCGAGTACCCGTTCAGCTCGGTCGGCGGCTACGTCCCCAACGTCCCGACCGGCTACGCCCTGGAGACCCAGACCCGGATCTTCTACAGCCCCCGGCAGTTCGCCAAGGGCTCCAACACCTCGGTGGTCGTGCACGAGCTGGCCCACCAGTGGTACGGCGACAGCGTCTCGCTGTCGCGCTGGAGCGACATCTGGCTGAACGAGGGCTTCGCCCGGTACGCGCAGTTCCTCTGGTCCGAGCACGAGAACGAGGGCACCGCGCAGGAGTTGGCGGACTACGTCTACGCCTCGCACCCGGCCGACGACCCGTTCTGGACCATCAAGC
The DNA here is from genome assembly GCF_042894165.1 of Kitasatospora sp. NPDC001547. NCBI lineage: Bacteria > Bacillati > Actinomycetota > Actinomycetes > Kitasatosporales > Streptomycetaceae > Kitasatospora > Kitasatospora sp. NPDC001547. The sequence continues at coordinate 7,244 of NZ_JBIAVL010000001.1, forward strand.
CGGGTGACCCGGGCCCGGACAACCAGTTCTCCAGCGCCGTCTACGAGCGCGGCGCGGTGGCCGTCCAGGCGCTGCGCAACGCCGTCGGGGACGAGAAGTTCTTCCAGATCCTCAAGGGCTGGCCGACCGAGCGCCGCTACGGCAACGCCACCATCCCGGAGTTCCAGGCGTACGCGGAGAAGGTCTCCGGGAAGAAGCTCGGCGACGTGCTGAACACCTGGCTGTTCACCCCGAGCAAGCCGGCCGTCGGGCCGGTGCCCCCGGGGGCGGCGGCCGTGGCCTCGCTGGCACCGGGCGCCGGTGCGGACGCGGGGCAGCTGCCCGCCGAGCCGAAGTCCTGGAAGAAGATCCAGGACACCAACTCGGCGCACGAGGCGCACAGCTGACCGGGCGTCATGCCATAGGCGCCACCGGCTTCGCGCACGGGTCATGACGGCTTCGCGGCACCGCTGCGGAGCCGTCATGTCGGCGCGTTTCTTTTCATGAACATCTCACCGGAGGGGAATGGGGGCGGGGTTCTCAGGACAGGGATCGGTCGATCCCGTCGATCCGATGAATCCTGGAGGACCACGTGCGCAAGAGGCTGATCGTCTCTGCTGCCAGCGCCCTGAGCCTGTTCCTGGCCGTCCCCGCCTCGGCTTCCGGCTTCCGACCCGGCGCGGACGGCGTCGGTGACCCGTACTACCCGACTCTCGGCAACGGCGGCTACCGCGTCTCGCACTACGACATCCGACTGAAGTACCAGCCCGCCACCGACCGGTTGGAGGGCACCACGACCATCCTCGCCACGGCCACCGAGGACCTGTCCCGGTTCAACCTCGACTTCGCGCTGAACGTCTCGGAGGTCCGGGTCAACGGGCGGCTCGCGGCCTTCGCCACCAGCGGCGACCAGGAGCTGGAGGTCACCCCGGCCCGGCAGCTGGCCAAGGGGTCCCAGGCCACCGTGGTGGTGCGCTACCAGGACGTGCCGTCCACGGTGAAGAAGTACGGCGGCTACGCCGCCTGGCGCCGTACGCCGGACGGTGCGGTGGTGGCCGGCGAGCCCGTGTCGGCCGGGTGGTGGTTCCCGGGCAACGACCACCCGAGTGACAAGGCGACCTTCGACGTCTCGGTGCTGGTGCCGGACGGCAGCCAGGTGATCAGCAACGGGGTGCTGACCGGAACCAGCTCGCAGGCGGGCTGGACCCGCTACAACTGGCGTGAGAACAAGCCGCAGGCGACGTACCTGGCGACTCTGGCGATCGGCAGGTTCGACATCACCACGGACACCACGGCGGGCGGGCTGCCGGTCTACAACGCGTACAGCAAGGACCTGGGGGAGAACGCCGCCGCCGCGCGGGCGAGCGTCGAGCGCACCGGTGAGCTGGTCGACTGGCTGAGCGGCTACCTCGGCGAGTACCCGTTCAGCTCCGTCGGCGGCTACGTCCCCAACGTCCAGGCCAGTGGCGCCCTGGAGACCCAGACCCGGATCTTCTACGGCCCCGGGATGTTCACCCGCGGCTCCAACACCCAGGTGGTCGTGCACGAGCTGGCCCACCAGTGGTACGGCGACAGCGTCTCGCTCTCCCGCTGGAGCGACATCTGGCTGAACGAGGGCTTCGCCCAGTACGCCCAGTTCCTCTGGTCCGAGCACGAGAACGAGGGTACCGCGCAGGAACTGGCCGACTACGTCTACGCCTCGCGTCCGGCCGACGACCCGTTCTGGAGCGTGAAGCCGGGCGACCCGGGTGAGGACAACCAGTTCTCCGCCGCGGTGTACTACCGTGGCGCGGTGGCCGTCCAGGCGCTGCGCAACGCCGTCGGGGACGAGAGTTTCTTCCGGATCCTGAAGGGCTGGCCGACCGAGCGCCGCTACGGCAACGCCACCATTCCGGAGTTCCAGGCGTACGCGGAGAAGGTCTCCGGGAAGAAGCTCGGCGACGTGCTGAACACCTGGCTGTTCACCCCGGGCAAGCCGGCCGTCGGGCCGGTGCCGCCGGGGGCGGCGGCCGTGGCCTCGGTGGCACCGGGCGCCGGTGCGGACGCGGGGCGGCTGCCCGCCGAGCCGAAGTCCTGGAAGAAGATCCAGGAGGCCGCCTCGGCGCACGAAGCCCGTCACTGACGGTACGGGGGAACGGGCCGGCGGTTCCGCGCGTACGGCGGGGACCGCGGGCCCGGACCTACGCCGCTCCCGGGCCGTCCGCCGCCAGCAGTTCGGTGAGGCGGCGGACGGCGAAGGGTATGAGGTCGCGGACCGGGAGCAGCCGGCAGGGCGCGCTGCCGACCAGGACCTCCCGGATGCCCGCCCACTCCTCGAACTCCCGCCCCACCACCGGGAAGTGGGTGCCGTTGTCGTCCGCCACGTCCGGCGCCTCGATCCAGACCCGCTCGCCCTGGATCGCCATCGGGAAGCGGCGGAGCTTGAGCCGGCGGTTGGGGGCGAAGGTCTCGGCGTAGTGCAGGAAGGTGTTGCGGTCGTGGCCGACGCCGACCAGCAGCACGTGCCCGCCGAGGTCGTGCAGCGCGCCGAACGGCGACTCCCGGCCGACGGCGAAGCCGAGTGAGCGCCGGGCGGTGACCTCCCTGGCGTGCGCGCCGACGGCGGCGACCGAGACCTGCGGGTGGGTGCTGCGGAGGCTCTCCGGCAGGGCGCGCAGCGCCTCCGCCACCGCGCCGGTGGCGGAGGGCAGCCCGGGGTGGAACAGCGGGACGCCGGCCCGGAGCTCGGCGAGCTCGGGGCCGGGCGGTCCGGTGTGCCCGGGGGCCGGGTCGCGGACCGTGTCGGTGGTGAAGGTGGGCGCGGCGACGGTGCCGCCGGGCCCGACCGCCTCGCGCAGACTGGCCACCACGGCCGCCGCGCCGCCCTCGACCCGGCCGAGGCTGGAGAGCGAGGAGTGCACGATCAGCGCCATGCCCTCGCGGACGCCCGCCCGGCGCCAGCCCTCGACGAGGTCGGCGGTGGTGAGCGGGCCGGTGCCCGGTGCGGTCATGGTGGTGCCCCCTGGTGACGGTGGTGCTGTTCGTACTGGGATCGTTCGGGGCCGACCATAGCGGGTGGTACTGACATCCGGTCAGGACGGGGTCGCCCTGGCGGGATCAGGGGCGGTCGGCCGGCCGGAACCGCGGGTAGTCGGTGTAGCCGGTGGCCTCCTGGCCGTAGAGGTGGGTGGGGTCGACGGGGGCGAGCGGGGCGTCGGCGGCGAACCGCTCCGGCAGGTCGGGGTTGGCGATGAAGGCGCGGCCGTAGGAGACCAGGTCGGCCAGGCCGGCGGCCAGCACCGCCTCGCCGCGCTCGCGGTCGGTGGCGGCACGGTTCTCGCCGACGTTGCCGATCAGCGGACCGGACCAGCGCGGGCGCAGGTCGGCCAGGGCCGGGTAGTCGTCGTTGTCGGTGAGGTGGAGGTAGGCCAGGCCGAGGCCGTCCAGTTCGGCGAGCAGCGCGCGGTAGACCGGTGCGGGGTCGGCCTCGTACATGCCGAACTGCGGGTTGCCGGGGGAGAGCCGCAGGCCGAGGCGGTCGGGGCCGACGGCCTCGGCGACGGCGGTCACCAGCTCGATCGGGAAGCGCAGCCGGTCGGCGAGGGTGCGGGGGCCGTATTCGTCGGTGCGCAGGTTGGTGTTGTCGGCCAGGAACTGGTGGATCAGGTAGGAGTTGGCGCCGTGCAGTTCGACGGCGTCGAAGCCGGCCGCGAGGGCCAGGCGGGCGGAGTCCACGTGGTCGGCGATCGTCCGGTGGATCTCCTCGCGGGTCATCGCGCGCGGGGTGACGGCCTCGGCCTTGCCGCCGTCCTTGACGTGCACCGGGCCCGGGGCGGGCACGGCGGAGGGGCCGGCCGGGACGTCGCCGAGCAGCCGGTTGAGCGGGTGGCCCTGGCGCCCGCCGTGCATCAGCTGGGCGGCGATCCGCCCGCCGGCGGCGTGCACGGCCTCGGTCACCGCGCGCCAGCCGGCCGCGTGCGCGGGCGTCTCCAGGCCGGGCAGGCGCCAGCCGGACTGGCCCTGCCGGCTGGGCCAGATGCCCTCGGTGACGATCAGGCCGGCGCCGGCGCGCTGGGCGTAGTGCTCGGCGACGACGGGCAGCGGCGTGCCGTCCTCGGCGGCTCGGTACCGCGTCATCGGAGCCATGACGACGCGGTTCGGCAGGTCGAGCCGGCCGAGGCGGTACGGGGTGAGCAGGGAGGAGGTGGTGGTCGTGGTCATGCCGGTACGGTAGAACCTGACACCAGTGTCAGGTTCAAGCGTGATCGGCGGTCGCGGGGCCGGTCGCGGGTTCCGTCGCGGCGGTGTCCGTTCGGGCGTCCGTTGCGGCCTCGGTGAGGATCAACTCCTCGATGCCGTACAGGAACCGCTCCATCGCCGGGCGCGGCAGCACGGACGGGTCCGCCGTCATGGCCAGGCTCAGCGCCTCGGCGGACTGCAGGGCGTCCAGGGCGTACGTCAGGCCCGGGCGGGGCTCGAACTCCACCGGCCAGGTGAGGGTGGTCCGGTCGCCGCCGGGGTCGGCGGTGGCCGGGAGCAGTTCCCTGGTGTCGTTGAACACGCAGGAGCGGTCGGCCAGTCGGACCCCCTCGGTGGTGAGCCGGTCGGTCTCGGCGGCCAGCGCCAGCTTGTCGTAGTACGCGTGGCGGTAGGTGCCGATCGCGGCGGCGTGGGTGCGCCGCACCACCTCCCCGAAGTCGCCCGTGGCGTCCGGGAGGTGGAACAGCCCGTCGCCCGCGACCACGCTCACCGCGTGGGCCAGTCCGGGCAGGAAGCGGTTGTTGACCACGACGTTCAGTACGGCCTCGGAGGTGCCGGCGAGCCGGGCGGTCATCGCGGCCGTCGCGGCGAGCAGTACCGAGCCGGTGCTGACCCGGTGCCGGGCCGCCACCCGCTCGGCGGCCCGGGGCAGCGCGGGGGAGCGGAGCACCGCGTTGGGGAACCGGGCGGGCTGCTCGGCGGCCGGCGGGAAGAGCCGGGCCGGGCCCAGCCGGAGCTTGCGCGTGAACTGGGCGCGGGCGCCCGCGTCGCGCCGCAGGCCCCGCTCGGAAGTCTGGAACTCGGCTTCTTCCAAAGGCTGTTGGGCGGGTTCGCGCAGCTGGGCCAGCTCCTCGGGGGAACTGCCGAGGCAGAGCGCGGACAGGTCGGCGACCAGCCGGCTCATCCCGGAGCCGTCCACCGCGGTGTGCGAGAGCACCAGGCTGATGTGCCGGACCAGCCCGTCCGCCGTCACCGCGCCGATCCGGATCGGCCACTGGGTGGCGGTGTCGAAGGCCTGCGCGGCCAGCTCCCGGTGGAGTCGGGCGCCGATTTCGGCCGGGTCCTGGTGCTCCCCGGCGGGTCGCAGGTGGACGCCCAGGGTGCCTTCGCCGTCGACGACCTGGCGCAGGCCGCCGGCCTCGTCCGGGAGCAGCCGGGTGTGCAGCGAGTCGTGCAGGTGCAGCAGTCGCTCCAGGGCGGCGAGCAGGACGGGCAGCGGAAGCCCCGGGTCCAGCGGCGCCGCGGTGGCGATGTTGTAGCGCGGCGCGTCGGCCGGCGGCAGTTGTCGTACGGCGTCCCAGATGGCCCGTTGGCCCCAGGTGGCCGGTCCGGAACCGGTCCGTCCGGACGAGAAGGCGAGCTCCAGCAGTTGGCGAGTGGTCACCGATCGGCTCTCCGTAGTGCGGTGGTCGTTTCGTCGTGCCGGTGCGTTGGGAGCGCGGGTGCTGCTGGGGAGAGTGTGGCGCACCGGCCGCCGCGCGTCGAGGCGGTTCGGGCGGGGGGTTCCTCGTCCGGCGTCGCGGTACCGGCGTTTTCGGGGGTTCCGTCAGTCTCTTGATGTGAAGTATCTTGATGTCGAGATTGATGCCGGTCGTGCGGCCCGACGACTCACGGGACACCCGCGACCCACACCACGGACGGGGGCCTGCCATGCGGGGGAACGGACTGATAGCGCAGCTGAGGCGGCCGCCGGGCGGTCGGGACGCGCGGATCATGCTGCTGGCGCAGTGCGTCGACCGGACCGGGACGGGGGTGTGGGCGGCCGCCTCGGTGCTCTACTTCACCTACGTCTGCGGGATGGACGCGCGACAGCTCGGGCTGCTGCTCGGGGTGGGCGCGGTGGCGGGGATCGCCGGATCCCCGCTGGCCGGGCGGGCGGCCGAGCGGGTGCCGGTGCGGTGGCTGCTGATCGGCTGCCACCTGCTGCGGCTGGGCGCGATGGGGCTGCTGCTGGTGGTCGACGACTTCGCCGCGCTGCTGCCCGTGGTGGCCCTGATCTGCCTGGCCGAGCGGGCCGCCAAGACGCTGGAGATGCTGTTCGCGACCCGGGTGGCGGGCGAGCGGCGGGCCACCTACCAGGCGCTGTTCCGCAGCGTGGCCAACGCCGGGTACGCGCTGGGCGCGGGCATCGCGGCGATCGGGCTGGCGATGGGGACCACGGGCGCCTACCGGGTGCTGATCCTGGCCAACGCGCTGTCCTACGTGCTGGCCGCCGTGCTGGTCTGGCGCACCCGGGAGCCGTCCGGGCGCGGCCTGGTCGCCGCGAAGGCGGGCGACGAGCCCGCCGGGGCGCCGTCCGCCGTGCCGAGCCCCTGGCGTGACCGCGGCTACCTGCGGTTCGTCCTGCTGGACATGCCGCTGAACCTGGACGACTCGATCCTCAACGTCGGCCTGCCGCTCTGGCTGGTCCACCACACCGGCGCGCCGCACGCCGTCGTCCCGGTCTTCCTGGTCCTCAACACGGTGCTGGTGGTGGTGCTGCAACTGCGGGTCTCGGCCCGGACGGAGGGAGCGCTCGGGGCGGCCGCGGCGGTGCGCTGGTACGGGGTGACGGTGCTGGCGGGCTGCGTGCTGATCGCGCTCGCCACCGGCGCCGGGCCGGTGGCGGCCTCGGTCGCGCTGCTGGCCGCGGCGATGCTGGTCACCCTGGCGGAGCTGCTGCGCTCGGTGAGCTCCTGGGAGCTGGCGGTCGTGCTGGCCCCGCCCGGCGCCCGGGCCTCGTACCTGGGGGTCGCCGGGATGTCCCAGTCGGTGCAGAAGTCGGTGGGGCCGCTGCTGCTGACCGGGGTGGTGATGGCCGCCGGGCCGGTCGGCTGGCTGGGGCTCGGCGCGGCGACCGTCGGCCTTAGCGCGCTCCAGCGCCGGGCCAGCCTGCGGCGGCTGGCGGCGCTGGGGCGGGCGGCCGACGGCACGGGGGCCGGCGCGGCGCCGTCGGCGACGGTGCCGGTGAGCTGAGGCACCGGTGGCTGAGGTGCCGGGCGGGTCCGCGCGGGGCCGCTCAGTGGGCGGCGGCCGTGACCGGGCGGTGGCGGAGCATCCAGGCGGCCGCCGGGGCGGCGCACAGGGCCGCCAGGGCCAGCGCACCGGCCGCCACCAGCCCCACCGGGCGCCACGGCAGCGACCACGGCCCGGGCGCGCCGAGGACGCCCAACGCGGCGTGCATGGCGCCGAGTTGGGCGGCGGCCACGGCGCACCCGAGCAGCACGCCGACCCCCGCCACCAGCACCGCCTCGGCGGTCACCAGGCGCACCACCTGGCCCCGGGTGGCGCCGGCCAGCCGGAGCAGGGCGAGTTCGCGGCGGCGGTCCCCGGTGGTGGTGAGCAGCGTGTTGGCGAGCGCGATCGCGGTGTAGAGGAGCGCCAGGCCGAGCACCAGGACGGTCCGGAGCCAGGCGATCCGGCCGGCCGCGGGGGAGGGGGCGAGCCCCTCGGCCCGGTCGAGCACCGTCGCACCGTACGGGCGCAGGGCGGCGCGGGCGCGGTCGAGGGCGGCCGCGCCGTCGGTGCCGGGGGCGAGCCGCGCCTCGATGCGGTCCACCCGGGCGCCCGGGGCGTTGGCGGCGGTCACGTACAGCCCGTTGTCGCCGAGGCCGTCGCGCAGTACGGCGGCGACCCGCAGGACGGTCCGGCTGCCGTCGGCCCGGACCACCGGGACCGGCTCGCCGACCGTACGGCCCCACTCGGCGGGCAGGACCAGGGAGTCGTCGTCGAGGTCGGCCGGGGAGCCGGCCAGCAGGGGGAGGCGGGCGAGGGCGGCCAGCCCGGCCGGGTCGGCGGCGCGGGCCTCGGAGCGGACGGTGACGCCGTCCGGCTCGACGAGGGCCAGCGGCGTGGGCGCGGTCGCCGAGACGGCGGTCACCCCGGGGACGGTCCGCAGGGCGGCGACCAGCGGCGCCGCCGGCCCGGCGGGGCGGACGACCAGGTCGGCGGCGGTCCGGGCCCCGGCCTCGGCGGCCCGGGCGGCGCCCACCGTGTCCAGCGCGCCGGCCAGCGAGCCGGTCAGCGCCACCGCCACCAGCACCGGCGCGGCCACCGCGCCCGTCCGGCGCAGCGCGGCGGCGGCGTTGGCGGGCACCAGCCGGCCCGGGTAGCCGGTGAGCCGGGTGGGCAGCAGCAGGCCGAGCGCCCGGACCAGGGGCGGCGCCAGGAGCGGGGAGAGCAGGCCGGCCGCGCAGATCAGCCACATCGGCTGGGTGGTGTACGTCTTGCGGTGCAGCAGGTCGGCCGGGTCGGTGGCGAGCGCGGTGCCGGCCAGCGCGGCGGCGGTGAGGAACAGGCCGAGGCCGAGCAGCAGCCGGCCGCGGGTCAGCACCCCGGAGTCGAGGTCGGCCGCGCGCAGGGCGTCCAGCGGGCCGACCCGGCCCGCGCGGCGGGCGGCCACCGCGACCCCGCCCAGGGCGACGAGCAGGCCGGTCCAGAACGCGGCGTGCAGCGGCCAGGCCGCACCGCTCGGCGCGAAACCGGGCGGAGCCATGCCGACCCCGGACAGCCACCGGACGAGCGAGGGCGCGCCGAGCCGGCCGAGCAGGCAGCCGGTGGCCGAGGCGGCCGCGCCCAGCAGCAGCGCCTCGGCGAGCACCGTGCGGCGGACCTGCGCCCGGGTGGCCCCGGCCAGCCGGAGCAGGCCGAGCTCGCGGCGGCGCCGGACGACGGCGTAGGAGTAGGTGGAGGAGACGACGAACGCCGAGACGAACGCGCTCACCCCGCCCGCGGTGCCGAGTGCGGCGACCAGCGAGACCAACTCCCCGCCGCCGGGCGGCGCGTCGAGTGCGGCGGCGAGGCCCAGCAGCATCACGGCGGTCATCGCGGTGCCGAGCGCCAGGGCGAGGAAGGCGCCGAGCAGGGAGGGCCAGCGCGTGGCCAGGGAGGAGAGGGCGATCCGCAGCGTTCTCATGGCGTCCAGCGAACCGGCCGGGGGCGGGGGCGGTCAGCAGCCCGGGGCCTACTCCGCGGGGTAGGGGCAGCCCTACCCGTAGGGGAGGTCCCCGGTGGCGGGCACCCGGAGCGGGGGAGGCGGGCCGGGCCTGCCTGGTGCCGGGGGAGAGGGTGCGCGCCGTGCCTGGTGCCGGGAGGAAAGGTAGGCCGGGCCCTACCGCCTGGACGTCCGTCCGGTGCCTAGGGTGGGCCGGACGGTTTTCGCGACGGAGGGGGCACGGTGAACGGGGGCACGACGGCGGTGGGGGCGACGGCGGGCGGTGCGGGGACCGGGAGCCGCTGGGCGTCGCCGGTCCGGGCCGGGTTCCTGCGCTCCGACGCCCCCTGGCGGGCGGTCGGGTACCTGCTGGCCACCGGCCTGAGCGGGTTGCTGCTCTGCTTCGGGCTGCTGCTGTCGGGGCTGGTCGCCGGGCTCCTGGCGGTGGTGCTGGTCGGGCTGCCGCTGGCGGCCGCGCTGGCCCTGGCCGGGGTGCCGATCGCCGCCTGGGAGCGGCGGCTGGTCCGCTTCCTGGACGGCGGCCGGGTGCCGGACCCGCACCTCGTCCCGCAGGAAGCGGGCCTGGCCGCCTGGTTGCGGCTGCGCTACCGGGAGCAGGCGACCTGGCGGGAGCTGGGCTTCGCGCTGCTGGCGGCGTTCGTGCTCTGGCCGATCGACCTGGTGGTGGCGGGCTGCTTCCTCGTCGTCCCCGGCTATCTGGTCGCGGCCCTGCCGCTGCTGCTGCGGGACGGCGAGCAGGTGAACGTGCTCAAGGTGGTCGTGGTGCACTCGCCGACGGTGGCCGCCCTGCTCGGCCTGGCCGGACTGCTGCTGCTCCCGTTGCTCGCCTACCCGCTGGCCGTCCTGGCGGCCGCCCGGGCGGCGCTGGTCCGGCTGGTGCTGGCGCCCGGCGGGCAGGAGCAGCGGATCGGCGAACTGGTGCGCTCCCGGGCCCGGTTGGTGGACGCCTTCGAGGCGGAGCGGCGCCGGATCGAGCGCGACCTGCACGACGGCGCCCAGCAGCGGCTGGTGGCACTGACCATGGCGCTCGGACTGGCCCGGCTGGACGCGCCGACGGACGGGCCACTGGCCGCCCGGCTGGCCGAGGCCCACCGGGAGGCCGGTGAAGTCCTCGCCGAACTACGGGAGTTGATCAACGGCATCCACCCGCAGGTGCTCACTGACCACGGCCTGCCGGAGGCCTGCGCGGACGCCGCCGACCGCTCGCCGGTCCCGGTCGTCACCCGCTTCGAGCTGCCCGGCCGGCTGCCGGCCCCGGTCGAGTCGGCCGGCTACTTCGCCGTCGCCGAGGCGCTCGCCAACCTCGCCAAGCACAGCGGCGCGAGGAGCGCGACGGTTGAGGGGCGGTACGCGGAGGGCCGGTTGACGATCGAGGTGACGGACGACGGCCACGGCGGCGCCGACCCGGCGCGCGGCACCGGACTGACCGGGCTGGCCGACCGGGTCGCGGTGGTGCACGGCACACTGTCCGTCAGCAGTCCGCCCGGCGGACCGACCCTGGTGCGGGTGGAGATCCCCTGCACCCCGATCGACCGAGGAGTGGCGTGACGACCGACGGACCGACGACGGACGGCCTGCGGGTGGTGCTGGCCGAGGACGGCGTCCTGCTGCGCGAGGGCCTGATCGGCCTGCTGACCCGGTTCGGGTACCGGGTGGTGGCCGCCGTCGGGGACGCCGAGGCGCTGCGGACGGCGGTCGCTGAGCACCGGCCGGACCTCGTGGTCACGGACGTGCGGATGCCGCCGGGCCAGCGCGACGAGGGGCTGCGCGCCGCCCTCGCGCTGCGCGAGCGTTTCCCCGGGCTGCCCGTCCTGGTGCTCAGCCAGTACGTGCAGCACTCGTACGCGGCCCGGCTGCTGGAGGCGGGGGACGGCTCCGGGGTCGGCTACCTCCTGAAGGACCGGATCGGGCAGATCGAGGAGTTCGTGGCGGCCCTGGGCACGGTGGCGGCCGGGGGCACGGTGGTGGACCCGGAGGTGGTGCGGCAGCTGCTGCGCCGCCGCCGCAGCCCGCTGGAGCGGCTGACCCCGCGCGAACGGGAGGTGCTGGCGCTGATGGCGGAGGGGCGGTCGAACGCGGCGATCTGCCGGGAGCTGGTGGTGTCGGAGGCGGCGGTGAGCAAGCACATCGGCAACATCCTGATGAAGCTGGACCTGCCGCCGGCCGAGGAGACCCACCGGCGGGTGCTGGCGGTGCTGGAGTTCCTCCGGGCCTGACGGCGACCCCCTCGCCGCCATGGCCGCCGACCCCTTGCCGCCATGACCGCCGACCTGGCGGTCGACCGCGTCGCCGGTCTTGTCCGGCACCCGGTCGAGCCGGGGCCGTCCGATCCCTCGGACCGCCCCGGCTCCTCCGGCTACAGGGTGCGGCGCACGCCCGCCTGCCGCTCCAGCCGCTGCAGCTGGCCGTCCAGGCCCGCCCGCATGGCGTCCCGCACGGGGCCGTTGCGCCCGATCCACAGGACCTCCCGGCCCCGGAGCTCCTCCAGCATCAGGGCGTAGGCCGCGTACATCGCGACCGCCGCGAGGAGCATGCCGAGCGCGCCGGCGACCTGGCCCAGGACGGCCACGCCCGAGACGCCGTGGAGGCCGGCGACGAAGTAGCGCGGCACGGCGATCAGCAGGAGCACCCACAGCACCCGCTTCGGCCTGGCCACCGAGGCCATCAGGGCCGCGAAGACCGTGAACGCCAGGTTCATCACGCCGAGGACCTGCGCCCCGCCGTGCGCATCCGTCGCCGTGACCAGGCCGTTGGCCAGCCAGGCGCCCGCGAACCCGGCCATCAGGGTCGCCGCGATGACGTCCCGGGCGCCGAAGGCCAGGATGCTGACCAGCAGTTGGAGCACGAAGGCGGAGAAGACCGTGAGCGCCACGGCCTGCCGGTTCGCGGCGTCGATCAGGCCGAGCTGCAGGCTGCTGGTCACGGCGGAGGAGATGGCCACCGTGAAGAAGCCGAGCGGCATCGGCGAGGCGATCGGCCGCAGGGTGATCCGGGTCATGGCGTGCAGGTCCGGCTCGGCCCCGGACCGGGCCTCCGGTGCCGGGCCCGTCGACGTCTCCGCGCCGGACACCGCCGGGCCCGGCCCGCGCACCTGCTCGTCCTCCCTCACCACTGCCACCATCGACTCGCTCCTCGTTCTCGGTACTCGGCGTCCTCGGGGCGGGCGCCGGCAGAGCGGCGGGCCCTCATCGCTCCGGAGGCTACGGGCGGGGACGAGGACGGGTTCGTCCCGATGCGTACGACTCCTGTCGCCTCCGTGCCCGGCTGCGACGTGCCTCGGGGACGACGTGGCCGCCCGACCGTGGGGGCCGCCCGGCGGCGGTGCGCGGTCCTCGGCCGCCGGGGTGTGACAGCGGGCCGGGAGTCGGCGCTGAAGAGGGTGCGACCACCTCACCGTCCGGTCCGCCGTGATCGACGGGCGCAGCCGTGGTAGCCCCGTGAACCGACAACCCCTGGACTCGACATCGTGCCCGTCACGTCGTACGGCCCGTGGCCGACCGCCGAGGAACAACCTCAGCCACCGCTGGTCCCGAGGTACTTCCACGGCCCCTCGGCCGACGAACCGCTCGCCGCCCCGGCCGACCACGTCGGCGCCCCGGCCGACCGCTTCGGCCCCGGGACCGACCGCTTCGCCCCCGTGGCCGGTCCCGCGGACCACCAGCCGTGGCCCGGCGAGGCGCAGGACCCGCCCACCGCCGAGCTGCCCGTCCTCGCCGACACCGCGGACGAGCAGCCCCCGTCCCCGCCCGCTCCCGGGTCCCCGCCCGTCCCGCCGCCGGTGTTCGTCGACGCCTCCGGACGCCGTCAGCGCCGGATCCGCCGGCTCGGGGTGGCGCTGGCGGTGCCGGCCGGCGGGTACCTCGTCCTGTTGGCCAGCACGCTGCTCGGCGGCCCCACCGTGAGCGCGCCGTTCCTCCCGATCCCCCAGCCGGCCGCGCCGAGCGCGCCGGCCCGAGCGGCCACCCCGTCCGCGGCGCCCTCCGCGGCCCCGGAGGCCGCGGCCCCGCCCGACGCGCCGCCCACGGCCGCGCCCGCCCGCCAGACCGGCCCGGGCCCGGCGACCGGGGGCCGTAGCGCGCGGCCGACCGGCGAGCCGGCCGAACCGGCCGCCGGCCTGCCGGGCGCCCCCGGGGCCGCCGGCTCGCCCGCTCCCGTCGCCACCGCCACGGCACCGCCGGCCGCGCCGCCCGGTGCCACGCCCACGCCCGGGCGCGGCCGCCCCACCGGCCAGCCGGGGAACTCCGGCAACAAACCCGTCAAGCCCTGACCCCCGACCGCCCCGGCCCACCACCCGCACACCGAAAGCAGCCCATGAGCAGTGCCCGCCGCCGACGAGCCCCAGCCCCCGACCGTCCCCGAAGAGGCCGGCGCGCCATGGTGAGGCAGCGTCCGCTGCGCACCCACTGGGTGCTGTTCACCGCCCTGCTGCTCACCCTCTCCGGCGCGCTGCTGCTCCAGGGGTACACCCAGCACAGCTTCGACGACCGCCCGGACGGGACGGCCACCCGCACGAGCGCGACCACCGTGCCGGCGCCCGTCCTCGACGGCGGTCCGGTGATCGACGCCGCCGGCCCGCAGCCGCGCAGCGCCGCCCCCGGGCCCGGCACCGTCGCCCTCACCTTCGACGACGGCCCCGACCCGACCTGGACCCCGCGGGTCCTCGACGTGCTGCGCCGCGAGGGGGTGCGCGCCACCTTCTTCGTGGTCGGCACCCAGGCCGCCGCCCACCCGGACCTGGTCCGCCGGATTGTGGCCGAGGGCCACCAGATCGGCGTGCACACCTTCACCCACACCGACCTCGGCGCCGCGCCCGACTGGCGCCGCTCCCTGGAGCTGCGCGAGACCCAGCTGGTGCTGGCCGGTTCGGCCGGGGTGACCAGCTCCCTGCTGCGGCCGCCGTACTCCTCCAGCCCGGACGCCCTGGACGACCGCGCGTGGGACGCCGTCCGGGAGGCCGGGCGCGCCGGCTACCTGACCGTGCTCACCACCCAGGACAGCGAGGACTGGCGCCTGCCGGGGGCCGAGCGGATCGCGCGGACGCTCGACGACGCCCCGGCGGGCCCGGGGCGGATCGTGCTCCTGCACGACGCGGGCGGTGACCGCTCCCAGACCGTCGCGGCGCTCACCACCGAGCTGCCCCGGCTGAAGGCCCGCGGCCTGCGCTTCACCACCGTCAGCGAGGCGGTCGGCCTGTCCGACCCGGTCCACCCGGCCGGGACCGCCGACCGCCTCCAGGGGACCGCGTTCATCTGGATCCTGCGGGGCGGCGACTGGACGCTCACCGTCCTGGGCTGGCTGCTGTGGGCGGCGGGCGCGATCAGCGTGCTGCGCGCCGTGGCCGTCCTGGTGGCCGCGCGCCGGCACCGGCGGCTGCGCCGCCGCCGCTGGGGGGCGCCGGTCACCGAACCGGTCAGCGTGATCGTGCCGGCGTACAACGAGTCCGCCGGGATCGAGGCCGCACTGCGGTCGCTGCTCGCCTCCGACCATCCGGTGGAGGTGATCGTGGTCGACGACGGCTCCACCGACGGCACCGCCGACCTGGTCGAGGCGCTCGACCTGCCGTACACCCGGGTGATCCGCCAGGAGAACGCGGGGAAGCCGGCCGCCCTCAACACCGGTATCGCGGCCGCCCGTTCGGAGCTGCTGGTGATGGTGGACGGTGACACCGTGTTCGAGCCGGACGCCGTGCGGCACCTCGTGCAGCCGTTCGCGGACCCGTCGGTCGGCGCGGTCTCCGGCAACGCCAAGGTGATCAACCGCGGTGGACTGCTGGGCCGTTGGCAGCACATCGAGTACGTGGTGGGCTTCAACCTGGACCGCCGGCTCTTCGACCTCGCCGAGTGCATGCCCACCGTGCCGGGCGCGGTCGGCGCCTTCCGCCGCTCGGCGCTGCTGGCGGTCGGCGGGGTGGGCGAGGAGACGCTCGCCGAGGACACCGACCTCACCATGGCGTTCTGCCGGGCCGGCTGGCGGGTGGTCTACGAGGAGCGGGCGAAGGCCTGGACCGAGGCCCCGGCCTCGCTGAGCGCCCTGTGGCGGCAGCGCTACCGCTGGTGCTACGGCACCCTGCAGGCGATGTGGAAGCACCGCGGCGCGCTGGTCCAGGGCGGGCAGGCCGGGAAGCTGGGCCGCCGGGGGCTGCTCTACCTGCTGATGTTCCAGGTCCTGCTGCCGCTGCTGGCACCGGTGGTCGACGTCTTCGCGCTGTACGGGCTGGTCTTCCTCGACCCGGTGCGGATCGTCGGGCTGTGGGCGGCGTTCCTGCTGGTCCAGATGCTGATGGGCGCCTACGCGTTCCGGCTCGACAAGGAACGGCTCGGACCGCTGTGGAGCCTGCCGCTGCAGCAGTTCGTCTACCGGCAGTTGATGTACCTGGTGGTGATCCACTCGGTCTTCACCGCGCTCGCGGGGTCCCGCCTGCGCTGGCAGCGGATGCAGCGGTACGGGACGCTCCGGGTGCCCGCGGGGGGCTGAGCCGGACGGGCCGCCGGCCGGTGGCCCGCCGCCCGCGGCAGGGCGGTCGGGGCCGGGCGGCCGGCCGTGCCGAGCGAGGTCGGGCACGAACTCCGATGAGGGAAAACGCCAGTTCAGACCCGGTCCCGCCGGGCGGCGCCCCGGGGGGTTGTCGAGATGGTGTGCAGGCCGCGTCCGAGGCCTTGTGCCGCTCCACGGGCCTGCCCATACTTCCCGTCAGCGCCTGTCAGGGGCAGTTCATCCGCGGTGGCTCCCCATGGGCACCGTCGGGTGTCCGCGCACTCCCTGATCGCGCCTCACGGCCCCCACACCCTCAGGGGGCCTCTCACTCCCAGGAGGAGACCCAGTGAGGACCACGCGCACAACCCCCCACACCGGCACCGCGAGGACCACCCGACTGCTCGCCGCCGTCGTCGGCCTGCTGTCCGCCACCGCGGTCGCCGCGCCGGGCGCGGTCGCCGCCCCGTCCGCCTCCGCTCCCGGCCAGGCCCGACTGGCGGCGGTGGGCGACGCCGTGCAGCGGACCGACGTCAACGGCATCGCCTGGTACGTCGACCAGGCGGCCGACCGCGTCGTCGTCACGGCGGACGGCACCGTGTCGCCGGCCGCGATCGCCAGGATCAGGCAGGCCGCGGGCGCCGACGCGGCCAAGCTGACGATCCAGCGCACCCCCGGCACCTTCCGCCCGCTGCTCGCGGCCGGTGACGCCGTCTACGGCGGCCAGTACCGCTGTTCGCTCGGCTTCAACGTGGTGAGCGGCAGCACGTACTACTTCCTCACCGCGGGCCACTGTGGGAACGTCGCGAACACCTGGTACACCAACTCCGGTCACACCACGCTGATCGGGGCCACCGTCAACTCCAGCTTCCCGGGCGACGACTACGCGCTCGTCCGCTACGACAACAGCGCCCTGAGCCACAGCGGCGGGTTCACCTCCGCCCCGAACGCCTACGTCGGCGAGTCGGTCAAGCGCAGCGGGTCGACCAGCGGCACCCACGGCGGCACCGTCACCGGGCTCAACGCCACCGTGCGCTACGCCGACGGCGGCACCGTCCGCGGCATGATCCAGACCAACGTCTGCGCCGAGCCCGGGGACTCCGGCGGCCCGCTGTACGACGGCACCAAGGCCCTCGGCATCACCTCCGGCGGCAGCGGCGACTGCAGCACCGGCGGCACGACCTTCTTCCAACCGGCCAACGAGGCCCTCGCCAAGTACGGCGTCAGCGTCTTCTGACCCGACCGCCACATCCCCGGCCCGCCCGGCCGGATCCCCGGCCGCGTGCGGCGACCGGGGCCGGCCGGGCGGCGTCGGGCTTCCGTCCGACGGCGCCCCACGGTGCCGAGCAGTGGGCCACCGGAGGTTCCGGTGGCCCGGAAGGGAACGCCCAGCAGTGCCGATCACCGACTTCCCCACAGCCCTCAGACGGGCGGCAGGCGCCGCCCTCGCCGGAGCGCTCGCCGCCGGCGCGCTCGTCACGGGGACCACGCCCGCCGCCGCGATCAACTCGTACAACGCCTCACCCGCACCGGAGCGCACCGAGGTCGGTGCCCTGGTGGTGCAGTGGGACGACGACGGCGACCCCGCCACCCCGGACCGGGTCGACTGGATGTGCACCGGCACCATGGTGGACGCCGACACCTTCCTCACCGCCGCGCACTGCACCAGCGACTGGCCGGCCGGCGCCCGCTTCCACGTCTCGCTCGACCAGGACGTCCAGGCCGGCCTGGACGCCGCCCGGGCCGCCCACCCCGGCGACCCGTCGGCCGTCGCCGCGGCGGTGGCCGTCGAAGGGACCGCCCATCAGGACCCGGCCTACCCGGGGCCCTCGTCGGACCCGCACGACATCGCCGTCGTCCAGCTGCCGGCGGCCGAGGTGGCCGCGCGCTGGACCTTTACCCCGGCCACGCTGCCCACGGAGGGCCGGCTCGGCGCGCTCGGACCGCAGCGGCTCGACGCGACCCCGTTCACCGTCGCCGGCTACGGCACCCAGGAGGCGCGACGCGGCCCCGGCGGCCAGACGCACCCGGGCGGCGGCGTGCGGATGAAGGCCCCGGTGGGCTTCGACGCGCTCAACGCCCCGTGGGTGCGGCTGGCGATGACCGCGCCGCAGGGCAACGGCGGCGCCTGCTACGGGGACTCCGGCGGCCCGAACTTCGCCACGATCGACGGCCGGACCCTGCTGGTCGCGACGACCGTCACGGGCGACGGGCCGTGCTACGCGACCAACGTCGCGTACCGACTCGACACGCCGGTCGCCCGGGGGTTCCTCGCCCCCTTCGTCGCGCTTCCCTGACGGGAGCCCGCCGGCCGGGCCTGCGGGCCCGACCGGCGCGCCCTGCGTGCGCTACGAGTTGGACCAGGCGCGGGTGGACAGCACCAGCAGGTAGCCGTCGGGGTCCTGGAACGTCACACCCCAGGTGTCCCAGTACGGGTTGTGAGCCGGCACCCGCTTCCCGCCGTGCCGCTCCAGCCGTTCCACGAGGGAGTCGGGCACCGGCTCGCCGAGGTAGACGACCAGGAGGTCCTCGGGGGTCGACCGCGGCTCCACGGGAGCGGCGGGGTCGTGCACGAGTTCCAGATGCCAGCCGGCACCGGGCCAGCCGACCATGAGGAGCGAGCTGTGGCCGGGGGTGCCGTCCGCCGCGTGCCGGTAGAGGACGTCGAGGCCGAGGCCCGAGACCCAGAAGCGCTCCGCCGCCCGGAGGTCGCGTGAGGGCCGGGCCATGCGGATGTGGGCGGTGGAGTCAGCGGGCATTTCGTGGTACCTCGTCATCGGGCGGGCCGGGCGTGGGCCGGCGGCCGCGTCTTCGGGCTCGGACGACAGCGAGCCTAGGGATCACGTGACCGCGTGACATCGGGCGCTGGTCCTACGCCTGCGCGCCGAGGACCGACCGGCTCGGACCGGTACCTTCGACGTACGACCGCGGTGGCGCCGAGGCCCGGCCGCCCGCGCCCGCCGTACCGGCTGCGGCTACCGCTGCGGGCTACCGCTACCGCTACGGGCTACCGCGAGTCCTGGTGCGCCACCGCGGTGCGATGGCAAGAATCGGATCGTGGACGACATCCAGGCGCGCACGCCCGTAGCCCCCGACGGACGACTCGGCACGGCGGCCGAGCACCCGGGGTTCAGCGACCCCCGCTACCTGCGCAGACGCGCGGCCGTCGCGGCTCTCGCCCGTGGCCTGCGGGTCGGCGACCCGTCGCCGACGGTGGTCTACAGCGACAGCGAGGAGCGGACCTGGCGGGCGGTCCACCGCGCACTGTGGACGGCCCAGGGCGAGCACGCGTGCCGTGCCGCGCTGAAAGCCCGGGAGCAGGCTCCGATTCCCGCCGACCACATCCCGCAGCACGCCGAAGTGGGCGCCCGGCTACGGCAGTTGACGGGTTTCGACTTCACCGCGGCCGGGGGCGTGGTGGAGAACAAGCGGTTCCTGGGGTCGATGGCCGAGGGCTACTTCCACGCCGTACAGTTCGTCCGCCACCCGGCCATGCCGCTGTTCACGCCCGAGCCCGACGTCCTCCACGACGTCTTCGGCCACGGCATCCACCTGGCCTCGCCGGACTTCGCCGAGGTCTACCGCCTGATCGGAGAGGCGGCGAGACGCATCGACGACGAGGACGTCCTGCAGATGATCAGCGACGTCTACTGGTTCACCCTGGAGTACGGCGTCCTCCACGAGGACGGCACGCCCAAGGCGTACGGTGCGGCCCTGCTCTCCTCCTACGGTGAGATCCGACGGCTGACGCGGGCCCGCGTCCGACCGCTCGACATCACGGCCGTGCTCGCCACCGACTACGACATCACCGGCTACCAGCCGGTCCTCTTCAGCGCCCGCGCCCTGTCCGAGGTCGCCGACACACTGGGCGGCTTCCTCGAACAGCTCGACGACGACAGCGCCCCCCGCTACGGCCGCGCCGCCACGCCCTGACCGGCCCCCGCTGCTTCAACAGGAGGTGCGAGCACTCGACCGAGCGTCCGCAACCCGGCTCGGAACGACCACTTACCAGGATCCGTCGTTCTGCCGCGGGTGCCTGGCCCGACGATCTTTTGACCTACGCCGCCGTGGGCCGTAGACAAGGGGAACCGTCCTGGTCCGGCCCGGAGTTGAGGAGTCGTCGTGCACACCATCGCGGTCCTGGCACTCGACGAGGTCATCCCGTTCGACCTCGCCACGCCCCTGGAGGTGTTCACCCGAGCCCGGCTGCCGGACGGGCGCCACCCCTACCGGGTGCGGGTGTGCGGACCCGGGGCGCAGGTCCGGGCCGCGGGATTCCTGATCACCGCCCCCTGGGGCCTGGAGGAACTGGCCGACGCCGACACCGTGATCGTGCCCGGCCGCGCGCAGGACGCGTCCCCGCCGGGTGAGGAGGTGCTGGAGGCGCTGCGCGCGGCGGCGGCCCGGGGTGCCCGGATCGCCTCGATCTGCGCCGGCGCCTTCGACCTCGCCCTGACCGGACTGCTGGACGGACTGGCCGCCACCACCCACTGGATCGCCGCCGCCGAGCTGGCCCGGCGCTTCCCCGCGCTCGAAGTGCGCCCCGACGTCCTCTACGTCGACAACGGGCAACTCCTCACCTCCGCCGGCGCCTCGGCAGGGCTCGACCTGTGCCTGCACCTGATCCGCCGCGACTTCGGCTCCGCGGTGGCCGCCGACGCGGCCCGGCTGGCCGTCGCCCCGCTGGAACGCGAAGGAGGCCAGGCGCAGTTCATCGTCCACTCCCACCCACCGGTTCCCCGGGGCTCCACCCTCGAACCGGTGCTCGCCTGGTTGGAGGACCACCTCGACGAGGAGCTGACGCTCGACCTCATGGCCCGGCGCAGCGGCATGAGCGGGCGCACCTTCAGCCGGCGGTTCCGTGAGCAGACCGGCACCACACCGCTGCAGTGGCTGCTGCGAGCCCGGATCCGCCGGGCGCAGTTCCTCCTGGAGAACACCGACCACACCGTCGAGCGCATAGCCGGCCAGGCCGGATTCGGTTCCCCGACCGCCTTCCGCGAGCGCTTCAAACGGGTCGCCGGCACCACCCCGTACAGCTACCGCGCCGCCTTTCGCAGCCGCGAGCGCAGCTGAGGGCCTGCGCCGACGCGGTACCCGAATCGTCCGGCGAGCGGTTCCGGGCGGCGGCGGTGCGGCGTCCACCTGGTAGCCGCCGCCCCGGCCCGCTCCTGGCGAGATCCCGTCGGAATCTGTCACTCGGGCCCGTCTCCGCCGCGCGTACGCGCTCCTAGCATCGAGCCGAAGCCGGTGAACCCCGGCTTCTACCGCTCGATGAAAGGCACTCACATGCACGTCCAGATAGTGCTGTTCGACGGTTTCGACCCGCTCGACGCCATCGCACCGTTCGAAGTCCTCCACGCCGGCGCGACCGCCTCCGGGGGCGCCGTCAGCGTGGAACTGGTCAGCGCCCAGGGCCCGAGAGAGGTGGTCAGCGGCACCGGCGGCCTGTCGCTGCGCACCACCGGCCTCCTCGACCCCCGCCGCCCGGGCGTCGTCCTCGTGCCCGGTGCTTCCGGACGCCTCGGCAATCCCGACGACGGTGCCGGCCCCGACGACGGCGCCGACCCCGACGACGATGGCGCGCAGCAGGACACGGTCGCGGTCCGGCTGGCCCGTACGCTGGACACCGAGCTGCCGGCGCTGCTCAAGGCCGCCATGGAGGAGACCCGGATCACCGTGGCGACGGTCTGCGGCGGTGCGCTGGTCCTGGCCATGGCCGGCCTGCTCCAGGACCGCCACGCGACCACCCACCACCTGGGCCTGGACCTCCTCGACGCGACCGGCGCCCACGCCGTACGCGCACGCGTCGTCGACGACGGCGACCTGGTCACCGCCGCCGGGGTCACCTCCGGACTCGACCTCGGCCTGTACCTGCTGGAACGCGAGGTGGGCCCGCAGATCGCCCACGCCGTCGAGGAGTTGTTCGCCCACGAGCGCCGCGGCACCACCTGGCGCCCCGGTGGTCCCGCGCCCGCCGCCCTCTGAACGCATCGCACCCCCGCACGTCACGAGTGAGGAAACGCCACTTCATGTCCACCGACATCCACGGCATCTGGGACCTGACCATTGCCACGCCCATCGGGCGGATCCGTCCCGTAGTCGAACTGAGCTCCCATGAAGGGGAGTTGGTCGGCACCGCCCGCGGCGCGGGCGAGAACCTGCCGCTGCGGGACGTCGTCCTCGACGGTCACCGGCTGACCTGGAAGCAGTCCGTCACCCGGCCGATGCGACTCGACCTGACCTTCACCCTCACCGTCGACGGTGACACGCTCACCGGTACTTCCAGGGCCGGTCGCCTCCCGTCCTCGAAGGTCACCGGCCGACGCCGCCGCGACGACGAAGCCGGGCCGGCATGACGACCACGCCGCGCGCCAGGACGGCGGCCACCGCCGCGGCGGCGGCCGGGACCCCCACCCTGGTGTTCCTGGCGGCCGACGCGGGCGGCGGCCCGCGCTCCGCGTCCGTCGCAGCGGCGGTGACCGCCGTGCTCGTCCTCGGGTGGCGGCTGCGCGCCCGCCGGCACGTCCCGCACGCCGTCCTCGGCGCCCTGCTGGCCACGGCCTGCGCGGCCGTGGCCGCCTGGACCGGCCAGGCGCGGGGCTTCTTCCTGCTCCCGATGGCGGTCCCGGCCGCCGCGGCGGCGGCCTGCCTGCTGTCCCTCGCGGCCGACCGCCCCCTGGCGGGCCTGGTGGCGAACAGACTGGTGGGCGGCCCTGCCGGGTGGCGCTCCAACCGCGTGCTGCACCGCTGCTACGCGCTGTCGACCGTGGCGATCGCGCTGGTGAGCCTCGCGAGCCTGGCCGCGCAGGCGGCCCTGTACCGCTGGAACGACGTCGCCGGGCTGGGGCTCCTGCACGTCCTCATGGGACCGCTGTGGGCCGCCGTCACGGCACTGTCCCTCGCGCTGGCCCGCCGGACGGTCACCCGCGAGCGGGACGCCGCCGACGCTGACGGCCGCACTCCCTGAACCGGCGGAAGGGACTCGGGCCGGCGCGCAGCGCGGGCGCCGAGCCCGACCGGGCAGGTGCGGGTCGTCAGAGGCCCAGGACGCGGGCGGCGTTCTCCTTGAGGATCAGGGGGCGGACCTCCGGCTTGATGCCGAGGGCGTCGAAGTCCGCCAGCCAGCGGTCGGGCGTGACGACGGGGAAGTCCGAGCCGAACAGCACCTTGTGCCGGAGGAAGGAGCCGGCCGCCTTCACGAGCTGCGGCGGGAAGTACTTCGGCGACCACCCCGACA
This sequence comes from Kitasatospora sp. NPDC001547, assembly GCF_042894165.1. NCBI lineage: Bacteria > Bacillati > Actinomycetota > Actinomycetes > Kitasatosporales > Streptomycetaceae > Kitasatospora > Kitasatospora sp. NPDC001547. Next base: position 30,106 of record NZ_JBIAVL010000001.1, read on the forward strand.
GGTCGATGTACACGTTGGCCTTGTGCGTGGCGACGGAGATCGCCTCGTCCTGCCAGGGCACCGACGGGTGCGCCAGGACGATCGTCAGGCCGGGGAAGTCGGCGGCGACGTCGTCCAGGAGCATCGGGTCGGACCAGCGCAGCTTGATGCCGCGCCCGCCGGGCAGGCCGGCGCCGATCCCGGTCTGCCCGGTGTGGAACAGGGCGGGGACGCCCAGTTCCTGGATCGCCTCGTAGAGCGGGTAGTGCTCGCGGTCGTTCGGCGCGAACGCCTGGAGGCTCGGGTGGAACTTGAAGCCGCGGACACCGTGGTCGCGGACGAGCGAGCGGGCCCGGGCGACGGCGTCCGGCCGGTGCGGGTCGACCGAGCCGAACGGGATGAGGACGTCGCGGTGGGCGGCCGCCGCCTCGGCGATCTCCTCGCTCGACAGGGCGGGATGGCCCAGGCCCGTGGTGGCGTCCACCGTGAAGACCACGGCGGCCATGCGGCGCTCGCGGTAGTACGCGGCCAGGCTCTCCACGGTCGGCGTGCGGTCCTGGCCGGACTTGAAGTAGGCGGCCGAGGCGTCCATCAGCTCCGCGTCGAGCGCGAGGTGGCCGTGGGCGTCCTGCTCCACGTGGACGTGGAAGTCGATGGCGATCGAGTCGGCGGGGTTCATCGGAGTGCTCACAGGTGGTCGGTCCGGTTCTTGGCGTCGAGGAGGAGGGAGAGGAGGGCGTCGCGTTCCGTGACGAGGTCGGCCTCCGCGGTCCCGGCCAGCTCGTCGCGGACGCCTTGGGCGATCGCGCGCGTCAGCTCGGGGGTGAGGCGCGGTGCGCCGAGGTCGGCCCACCACTCCTCCATGGGCGGGCCGAGGTGCTCCAGGACGTGCGCGATGCCGCCCGCACCGCCCGAGAGGTGCTGGTTGAGGAAGGGCCCGAGCAGCGCCCAGCGCAGGCCGGGACCGTGGGCGATGGCCGCGTCGACGTCGGCGACGCTCGCCGCACCCCGCTCGACGAGCGAGTACGCCTCCCGCCAGAGTGCGGCCTGGAGCCGGTTCGCGACATGGCCGGGCAGTTCCCGGCGCAGCCGGATCGGATGGCGGCCCAGGCTGCGGTAGAACCCCATGGCCGCTTCGACGGCGGCTTCACCGGTCCGCTCGCCGGGCACGACCTCGACCAGCGGGATGAGGTGGGGCGGGTTGAACGGATGCCCCACGACGACCCGTTCGGGATGGGCCGCGCAGGCCTGCTGGATCCGCGACGGCGGCAGCCCGGAGGAACTGCTCGCCAGGATCGTCCCCGAGGGGGCCGCGGCGTCGAGGACGGCGAAGACCTCGTCCTTCAGCTCGGGACGCTCCGGGCCGTTCTCCTGGACGAAGCCGGCGTCCGCGACGGCCTCGGCGAGGTCCGGGGTGAACGACAGCCGGCGCTGGTCGGCGGCGACGGCCGCCCGGAGCCGCTCCTCCGCGCCGGGCGCGGGATCACTGGCGACGACCTCGTGCCCGTGCGACAGGAAGAGCGTGGTCCAGGACGCCCCGATGACCCCGGTGCCGACGACGGCGACCCTCACGACACGCTCCCGGGTCCGGTGCCGGCGGCCCGCCCGGCGGCGTAGGCGACGAAGGCGGCCAGTGAACGGGGGTCGGCGAGGACGTCGGTGCCGGCGACGGACTCGGGCCGCGCGCCGAGGAGGATCCGCTTGACCGGCACCTCCAGCTTCTTGCCGGTGCGGTTGCGCGGGACGGCCGGCACCCGCTCGATGACGTCCGGGACGTGCCGCGGCGACAGCGCCGACCGCAGTGCGCGGGCGATCCTCGTACGGAGGGCGTCGTCCAGCTCCACGGGGCCCGCGACGAAGAGCAGCAGCTCCCCGTTGCCGCCCTCGGGGTCCTCGATGTGGACGACGAGACTGTCCTCGATCTCGGGCAGGTCCTCGACGACGGCGTAGAACTCGGCGGTGCCGAGCCGTACCCCGCCCCGGTTGAGGGTGGCGTCGGAGCGTCCGGCGACGACGCAGTGGCCCTCGGGCGCGAACCGCACCCAGTCGCCGTGCCGCCACACGCCCGGGTACTCCTCGAAGTACGCGGCCCGGTAGCGGGAGCCGTCGGTGTCTCCCCAGAAGCCGACGGGCATCGACGGCATCGGCTCGGTGATCACCAGCTCGCCCAGCTCGCCGACGACCCGTCGGCCCTCGCTGTCATAGGCGTACGCGGCGACCCCGAGGCAGGGCCCGGAGATCTCCCCGGCGCGGACGGTCTGGAGCGGGCTGCCCTGGAGGATGCCGGTGCAGACGTCGGTGCCGCCGCAGCCGACGTTCAGGAGCACCCGGTCCCCGAACTGCTCCGCGACCCACCGGAAGCCGTCGGCGGGGAGCGGGCTGCCGGCCGCGCCGAGCTGCCGCAGCCGCGACAGGTCGAACTCCTCGGCGGGCCGGATCCCGGCCTTGCGGCAGGCCATGAGGTAGCCGGGGCTCACGCCCATCAGCGTCGCCCCCGTCTCCTCGGCGATCCGCCACTGCTCGCGCAGGTCGGGGTGGACCGGATTGCCGTCGATCATGACGATCGAGGTGCGGACGAGCAGCGCCGAGACCAGGCTGTTCCACAGCATCCAGGCGGTCGTGCTGAACCAGAGCATCCGGTCGCCCGGCTTCAGGTCCCAGCTCAGCGCGTGGTTCTTCAGGTGCTCCAGGAGGATCCCGCCGTGCCGGTGGACGATCGCCTTGGGGATGCCGGTGGTGCCGGAGGAGAAGAGCACGAACAGCGGATGGTCGAACGGCACGGGCTCGAAGGCGAGTTCGGCCGGTTCGGCCAGCAGCTCCGGCCAGCGCAGCGCGCCGGGGACGGCGTTCGGCCCGTACGGGACGTGGACGACCCGCTCCACGGTGGGCAGCCGGGAGGCGATCTCCGCCACCTCGGCACGGCGGTCGATGTCCCGGTCCCCGTAGCGGTAGCCGGCGACGGTCAGCAGCACCTTCGGTTCGAGCTGGGCGAACCGGTCGACCACGCTGCGCGGGCCGAACTCCGGCGCGCAGGCCGCCCAGACCGCGCCGATGGCGGCGGTGGCGAGGAAGGCCACCAGCGTCTCGGGGATGTTCGGCAGGTAGGCGACGACCCGGTCGCCCTTGCGGACGCCGAGGCGCAGCAGCCCGGCGCGCGCCCGGGCGACCTGGTCGCGGAGTTCGCCGAAGGTCAGCTCGATCGGCGCCCGGGTCTGGGAGCGGGCGACCAGCGCGACGGCGTCGAGGTCCTCCTCGCGGCCGAGCGCGTGCTCGGCGTAGTTGAGGGTCGCGCCGGGGAACCACTCGGTGTCCGGCATGGCCCTGCGGCCCAGGGCGGCCGTGGGCGGGGTGTGCGGGCGGACCTCGAAGAACTCCCACACCGACGACCAGAAGCCCTCCAGGTCGGCGACGGACCACTGCCACAGGCTGTCGTAGTCCGGGAAGCCCAGCTGCCGCTCCGACTCCAGCCAGCGGAGGTAGCGGCCGATCTCGGACTCGTCCCCGACCGCGGGGCCGGGGGTGCTGAGGATCTCGCTCATCGGGCGTCCTCTCCGTGGGGGGCCTGTCCGGCGGCGACCTTCGCGGCGCGGCCCTCCAGGAACGCCCGCATCCGCTCCTGGGCGTCGTGGCTGCCGGCGGCGACGGCCGACATGAGGGATTCGAGGAGCAGGCCGCCGGCGGGCGACGCCTCGGCGATCCGGGGGAGCGCCCGGAGGACGGCGAAGTTGGTCAGGGGGGCGTTGGCCGCGATCCGCTCGGCGAGTTCGAGGGCGCGGGCCCGCGCCCCGCCCTGCTCGGTCAGGTACTGCGAGAGGCCGGCGGCCTGGCCCTCGGCGGCGTCGAGGACGCGGCCGGTGAGCATCATGTCCGCCATCCGGTGCGCGCCGATCAGCCGGGGGATCCGGACCGAGCCGCCACCGCCGACGAAGAGCCCGCGCTGACCCTCGGGCAGCGCGTAGAAGGTGGAGGGCTCGGCCACGCGGAGGTGCGCGGAGGCCGCGAGCTCCAGGCCGCCGCCGATCACCGCGCCCTTGAGCGCGGTGACCACGGGCACGCGCCCGCCCTCGATGGTGTCGAAGACGCGGTGCCACATGAGCGAGTGCTCCAGCGCCTCCTCGGTGGAGCGCTCGGTCAGCTCGCCGAGGTCGAGCCCGGCCGAGAAGTGGTCGCCTTCGGCGTCCAGGACGACGGCGCGGACGTCCGCGCCGGGCTTCCGGAAGAACTCCTCGACGCCCAGCACGGTGGCGTCGTCGAGGGCGTTGCGCTTGGCGGGGCGGCGGAGTGTCAACACCGCGACAGCGCCGCGGTGTTCGATGGAGAGCGTACGCAAGGGAAGGGCTCCTCGGTTACCAGGATTCCCCGCCCGTGTCCCTCACCGTCGATGCCAACGGATCACCGCCTTGGGGGTGGGGGTGGGGTGGGGGAAGTGCGAGTCATGAAACCGGGGGCGAAACGAAACGTCAATGCCGTTGTCATAAGAACGCCGGGGTCGGCCGCCGGACGACCGTCAGCCGAGCCCCGGCCGCTGCTTCCGGGGTCGCCGCGTCAGCCCTGGAGCCCGAGCGATCGCATGCCCCTGGCGCCGGCGATCCCCGACGCCGTGTCGGACCCGAGGAGGTCGAGGACTTCGCGGGCGAGGTCCGGTCGGGCGGAGAAAGCCAGGACGGCCCCGCTGAAGACCGAGTCGATCCCGGTGTCGCCCGGCAGCGGGCCGACGACGAGGACGCCTGGCAGGTCTATCAGTTCGCTGCGCTGCTGGAAGGCCAGGTCGGCCCGGCCGGACGCGAGCAGGCTGCCGGCGGGCACCCCCGCCGGTGCCTGGACCAGCCGGTCCGACAGCGTGTCGGCCAGCCCCAGCCGGGTGATCAGTCCGACGAGGGCCATCCCGCTGGGACCGGTGGAGTACGCGATCCTCTGCGCGGACAGCAGAGCGGCTCGCAGGTCGGATTCCGCATCGAACGCCGGAACCGGCGTGCCGTCCGGTACGGCGGCGACGACCTGGGAGACCCACAGCGGGCGCGCCGTGCCGCCCAGGAGGTGCCCCTCCTGCTCCAGCTGGGCCAGTGCTCCCTCGGCGAGGACGAGCAGGTCGGCCTCGGCACCCTCGCGCACCCGCCGCGCGATCTCCACCCCGCCGCCGGATTCGAAGCACACCGGGACACCGCGGGTGCGTCGGATGTGTTCGGAAAGGTCGGTCAGGATCGGCCGTGTCGCCATCGAGGACAGCCCGGAGATCTCCTGGTTCACATCGGCTCCTTGAGTTCGGCAGATGGTACGACTGGTGCGACGCGCGCCCGGGCGGCTCGACGCCGCCCTGCGACACTGGCCGGATGAGCGCAACCCGGAGTACGGCAGCCGGCAAGGTCCTTGAGATCCTCTCGACCTTCGACCGTGAGCACCCGTCGCAGACGCTGTCGGAGATCGCCCAGCGTACGGGCATGGCCCTGAGCACCACGCACCGCGTGATCACGGAGCTGGCGGGATGGGGAGCGCTGGAGCGCGCGGAGGACGGGTCGTGGCACGTCGGGCTGCGCCTGTGGGAGATCGCCTCGGGGTGTCCCCGGACCCAGATCCTGCGCGATTCGGCGCTGCCGTTCATGCAGGACCTCTACGAGGCGACCCATGAGAACGTCCAACTCGCGGTGCGCGAGGGCACGGAGCTGGTCTTCGTGGAACGGATCGCGGGGCACCGGTCGGTGGAGGTGGTCACGATGGTCGGGTCCCGGTTCCCCGTCGTCTCCACCGGGATGGGGCGGGTGCTGCTGGCGCACGCGCCCCGGGAGATCCAGGAGGAGGTGCTCGGATCGCCGCTCCGGGCCTGGACCCCGCACACCGTCACCGAACCGAAGGCGCTGCGGGCGCAGTTGGACCGGATCCGCCGCGAGCAGGTCTTCGTGAGCGACCGGCAGCTCTCGGAGCGCTCGGTCGCGGTGGCCGCGCCGGTACGGATCGGCCGGTCCGGCCCGGTGAGCGCCGCCTTGGGGATCGTCGTCGCGGCGCGGGGCGAGAGCCGGGCGCGCGGGCTGCGCGAGCCGCTGCTGAGGGCCGCGCGGGGGATCTCCGAGGAGCTCGGCAGGCGGGCCCGGACGACGGTCTGAAACCCGGGGAGGTTTCCGCCTGACGGAAAGGGGGGCGACCGGTCGAGGGCCCGGGTGCGAGCGTTCGGGGAGTTCGAAGCCTTCGAAGCCCCCGCGCCACCGTTCAGGAGATGCCATGGCCGATGCCATCGTCGACACCGTCGCCTCGGTCCCAGTCGCCGTCGTCGGCGCCGGCCCGGCCGGACTGATGCTGGCCCATCTGCTCGGGCGCGCCGGGGTCGAGACGGTCGTGCTCGACACCCGTACCCGGCAGGAGATCGAGACGACGCACCGGGCCGGCATCCTCGAAGCCGACGCGGCCCGGGACCTGGTGGAGACCGGTGTCTCCGAGCGGATCCTGCTCGACGGCCACGAACACGAGGGCGTCGAGCTCCGGTTCGGCGGCCGGCCGTACCGCATCGACTTCAAGGAGCTGGTCGGCGCGTCGGTGTGGCTCTACCCGCAGACCGACGTGTTCATCGACCTGGCCGACGCCCGGGAGCGCGACGGCGGCACGGTCCACTTCGGTGTCAGGGAGACCGAGGTCCTCGACGTGACGACCGACGCTCCCCGCGTCCGCTGGACCGCGTCCGACGGGACCCGCCACGAAGTCCGGGCGCGGTACGTGGTCGGTGCGGACGGGTCGCGCAGCATGTGCCGCGACCTGGTGCCCGAGGACCGGCGGGCGCGCTACGGCAAGGAGTACCCCTACGCGTGGTTCGGCATCATGGCCGAGGCGCCGATGAGCGCACCCGAGCTGGTCTACGCCCATTCCGAGCACGGGTTCGCGCTGATCAGCCAGCGCACCCCGCGCGTGCAGCGGATGTACTTCCAGTGCGCCCCCGACGAGCCCGTGGAGGCCTGGTCGGACGACCGCGTCTGGGAGACGCTCCAGGCCCGGGTGGCCGGTGAGGACGGCTTCCGGCTCAACGAGGGGCCGATCCTGGAGAAGACGGTGCTGCGGTTCCGCTCGTTCGTGCAGGAGCCGATGCGCTGGGGCTCGATGGCGCTGGCGGGTGACGCCGCGCACACCGTGCCGCCGACCGGCGCCCGCGGGCTGAACCTGGCGCTGCACGACGTGAAGGTACTCGCCGGTGTCCTGCTGCGCGCGCTCGGCGGCGAGGGCGCGGCCGCGCTGGACGACTACCAGCCGCGCGCCCTCCAACGGGTCTGGCGGGCACAGAACTTCTCGTACTGGATGACCCGGCTGCTGCACACGGCCCCTGGCGACACGCCGTTCGACCTGCGGCGTCAGCTCGGCGAGCTCGACAACGCGGTGGGCACCCGGGCCGGCCGCACCTTCCTCGCCGAGCAGTACACCGGCTGGCCCACCGCCCCCCAGGACTGACCCGGACGCCCCTCAGGAGAGCACGCATGATCATCGACTGTCACGGCCACTTCACCACCGCACCACCGCAGTTGGCGCGGTGGCGGGACCGGCAGGTGGCGGCGGCCGGCTCCGCCGGCGACGCGCCCGACCCCGACGACCTGGTCATCACCGACGACGACCTGCGCCAGGCGATCGAGGGCAACCAGCTGCGGCTCATGGACGAGCGCGGCAGCGACCTGACGATCTTCTCCCCGCGGGCCAGCTTCATGGCCCATCACATCGGCGACTTCGCGGTCTCCTCGGTGTGGGCGCGGATCTGCAACGACCTGGTCCACCGCGTCAGCACGCTCCACCCCGACCGCTTCGCGATGGGCGCGATGCTCCCGCAGTCGCCCGGCGCCGACCCCGCCACCTGCCTGCCCGAGCTGCGCCGCGCGGTCGAGGAGCTCGGTGCGGTGACCGTCAATCTCAACCCCGACCCGTCGGGCGGCCGGTGGACCGCACCGCCGTTGACCGACCGCAGCTGGTACCCGCTCTACGAGGCGATGGCCGAGTACGACATCCCCGCCATGATCCACGTCAGCACCTCGTGCAACCCGGCCTTCCACACCACCGGCGCCCACTACCTCAACGCCGACACCACGGCGTTCATGCAGCTGGTCCAGGGCGACCTGTTCGCCGACTTCCCGACGCTGCGGTTCGTGATCCCGCACGGCGGCGGCGCGGTGCCCTACCACTGGGGGCGGTTCCGCGGCCTGGCGATGGCGCTCGGCAAGCCGGATCCCGAGACGCTGCTGGACAACGTCCTCTTCGACACCTGCGTCTACCACCAGCCCGGCATCGACCTGCTGACCCGGGTGATCCCGAGCCGGTCGGTCCTCTTCGCCAGCGAGATGATCGGCGCGGTCCGCGACATCGACCCGCGCACCGGTCACCACTTCGACGACACGAAGCGGTACGTCGACGCCACCCCGAACCTCTCGGACGAGGAGCGGGCGGCCGTCTACGCCGGCAACGCCCTGCGCGTCTACCCCCGCCTCGCCGCCCGCCTCACCGCAGCCGGCCGCTGAACCCAGGAGGAGAAACGGATGGAGCACACCGAGATCGGCATCGTCCACACGTCGATCACCCGCGCCGACCCCGAGGCGGTCGCCGCGCTGTCGGAGTTCGGCGTGGCGACGGTCCACGAGGCCATGGGCCGGGTCGGCCTGATGCGCCCCTACCTGCGCCCGGTCTACCCCGGGGCCCGGCTGTGCGGCACGGCGGTGACGGTCCTGCTGCAGCCCGGCGACAACTGGATGCTGCACGTCGCCGCGGAGCAGGTCCGCGAGGGCGACGTCGTGGTCGCGGCCTGCACGACCGAGAGCGAGGACGGATTCTTCGGTGACCTGCTCGCCACCTCCTTCCGCGCCCGCGGCTGCAAGGGCCTGGTCATCGACGGCGGCGTGCGCGACGTGGCCGACCTCCAGGCGATGGACTTCCCGGTCTTCGCGCGGGCGGTCAACGCCAAGGGCACGGTCAAGGCCACCCTCGGCTCGGTCAACGTGCCGGTGGTCTGCGCCAACGCCCTGGTGCGGCCCGGCGACGTCGTCCTCGCGGACGGCGACGGCGTCGTCGTCGTGCCGCGTGAGCGGGCCGCCGAGGTCGCCGAGGCGGCGGCCAGGCGCGAGGCGGGCGAGGCGGGCAAGCGCGCGAGGTTCCGCGCGGGCGAACTCGGCCTGGACGTCTACGACATGCGCGGCCCGCTGGCCGCGCTCGGGCTGCGGTACGAGGACTGAGGATGACGACGACCTTCGAGAAGACCCCCGGCTGGCTGGACTGGTACGCCGGCCCGAGCCGCCCGCAGTTCCGGCTGCCCGCCGGCGCCGTCGACGCGCACTGCCACGTCTTCGGGCCGGGCGCGGAGTTCCCGTTCGCCCCCGAGCGCAAGTACACCCCGTGCGACGCGTCCAGGGACCAGCTCTTCGAGCTGCGCGACCACCTGGGCTTCGCCCGCACCATCGTGGTCCAGGCGACCTGCCACGGCTCCGACAACACCGCCATGGTCGACGCCCTGCGGGCGTCGGGGGGCCTGGCCCGCGGGGTGGCGACGGTACGCCCGGGGATCCCCGACGCGCAGGTGCGGGAACTGCACGAGGCCGGCGTGCGCGGCGTACGGTTCAACTTCGTCAAGCGGCTCGTCGACGCGACGCCGCGGCAGGACCTGTGGGACGTCGTCGAGCGGATCCGACCGTACGGCTGGCACGTCGTCGTCTACTTCGAGGCCGCCGACCTCGCCGACCTGCGCGAGTTCCTCCTCTCGATCCCGGTGCCGCTGGTCGTCGACCACATGGGCCGGCCCGACGTCGCCAAGGACCCGCACGGCCCGGAGTTCGAGGCGTTCCTGGACTTCCTGCGGGCCCGGAACGACATCTGGTGCAAGGTCACCTGCCCGGAGCGGCTGTCGGTGGGCGGCCCGCCGGCCCTGGACGGGGAGCGGACGGCCTACCGCGACGTCGTCCCGTTCGCCCGGCGCGTGGTCGAGGAGTTCCCCGACCGGGTGCTGTGGGGCACCGACTGGCCGCACCCGAACCTCACCGACCACATGCCCGACGACGGCCTGCTCGTCGACTTCGTCCCGCACATCGCGACGACGCCCGAGCTTCAGCACAAGCTGCTGGTCGACAACCCGATGCGCCTGTACTGGCCCGAATCGGACTGAACCGTCCACGAAACGGAGGACCCACCCATGTCGCTGGACAAGCGCTACAAGCTGGTCCCGGGGACGACCGTCTTCGACGCCGAGCAGTCCGCCAGGGGTTACCACCTCAACCAGTTCTGCATGTCCTTGATGACGGCCGAGAACCGGCACCGCTACCTCGCCGACGAGCGCGCCTACCTGGACGCGTGGCCACTGCGGGAGGAACAGAAGCAGGCGCTGCTCGACCGCGACCTCAACGCCGCGATACGCGAGGGCGGCAACATCTACTTCCTCGCCAAGTGGGGTGCGACGCTGGGACTGTCGTTCCAGCAGATGGCCGGCTCGATGACCGGCATGACCGAGCAGGAGTACCGCGACATGATGGTCGCCGGCGGCCGCTCCGTCGCCGGCAACCGGATCGATCACGCCGTCCTCGAAGCGGCGCACACCGACCGGCGGTCGCCGCGGGGACAGGCCGTCATCACCGGCGCGGTGTTCACCTCGCACGTGCCGGCGATCGGCGCGGCGATGGACCACCACAAGACCGACGAGCCCTACTGGCGGCCGGTCTTCGAGGGCTACGGGTTCTCCAGGCAGTGGGAACGGGACAACGCCCCCGACGTGATCCTCCTGGTCTATAACGACCACGCCTCCACCTTCGACCTGTCGATGATCCCGACCTTCGTGCTCGGCACCGGAACGGTCTACCCCACCGCCGACGAGGGCTACGGACCCAGGCCGGTCCCCGGGATCGAGGGCGACCCGGAGCTGGCCGCGCACATCGCGCACTCACTGATCCGCGACGACTTCGACCTCACCCTCGCCAACGAGATGGCCGTCGACCACGGCCTGACCGTCCCGCTGTCGTTGATGTTCGGCGACGTCGAGCGGTGGCCGTGCAAGGTGATCCCGTTCCACGTCAACGTGGTGCAGTACCCGGTGCCCTCGGGCGCGCGGTGCTTCCGGCTCGGCCAGGCGCTGCGCAGGGCGATCGAGTCCTACGACAGGCCGCTGAAGGTCCAGGTGTGGGGCACCGGGGGCATGAGCCACCAGCTCCAGGGGCCGCGCGCCGGCCTGATCAACCGGGAGTGGGACAACGCCTTCCTGGACCGGCTGATCGCGGATCCGGAGGGCCTGGCCCAGGTGCCCCACCTGGAGTACGTCGAGGAGGCCGGCTCCGAGGGGATCGAGCTGGTCATGTGGCTGATCGCCCGAGGTGCGATGAGCGACATCGACGGAAGCGGCGGGATCGAGGTCAAACACCGCTTCTACCACGTGCCGGCGTCCAACACCGCCGTCGGCCACCTGATCCTTGAGAACCACCCGGCGGGCGGGACGCCCGCCGTGAAGGAGTGACGACATGACCGAGAAGCAGACCGTCCGGATCGCCCTGGTCGGCGGCGGCGCCTTCGGCGCCAAGCACGCGGCCGCGCTGCGCCGGATCGAGGGCGTCGAGGTGACCGCCGTGGTCAGCAGCAGCCTGGAGAAGGCGCGGCGGTTCGCCGAGGAGCAGGCCGTGGGCCGCGCCGTCGCCACGCTGGAAGAAGTGCTGGCGATGGACGACGTCGACGCGGTGATCCTCGCGACGCCCACCCAGATGCACGCCGGGCAGACGCTCGCCTGTCTGGACGCGGGCAAGCACGTCCAGGTCGAGATCCCGCTGGCCGACTCGCTTGCCGACGCCGAGGCCTGCGACGCGGCGCAACGGCGCACCGGGCTGGTCGCCATGGTGGGACACACCCGGCGCTTCAACCCCAGCCACCAGTGGGTGCGGCAGCGGATCCAGGCCGGGGACTACCGGATCCAGCAGATGGACGTGCAGACCTACTTCTTCCGCCGCGAGAACCTCAACGCACTGGGCCAGGCACGTTCCTGGACCGACCACCTGCTGTGGCACCACGCCGCGCACACCGTCGACCTGTTCGCCCACCAGACCGGCTCGCCGATCGTGCAGGCCAACGCGATCCAGGGGCCGATCCACCCCGAACTCGGCATCGCGATGGACATGTCCGTCCAGCTGCGCGCGGAGAATGGCGCCATCTGCACGCTGTCGCTGTCCTTCAACAACGACGGTCCGCTGGGCACCTTCTTCCGCTACATCGGCGACACCGGTACCTACCTCGCACGTTACGACGACCTGTTCACCGGCAGGGACGAGCCGATCGACGTGAGTGGGGTCGACGTCTCGATGGACGGCATCGAGCTGCAGGACCGCGAGTTCGTCGCCGCCGTCCGCGAGGGCCGCGAGCCGAACTCCTCCATCGCCCAGGTGCTGAACTGCTACCGGACGCTGGCCGCCCTGGAGGAGCAGCTCGCGGCTGCCGCGTCGTGACCGCGGCGAAGACCTCGGGCCCGGGCCGCCGCGTGGTGCGGCGGCCCGGACCGTTCGAGGTCCCGGCGGTCGGCCCGAGTTGGTCTTCCGGTGCGCTTGATTTCTGAGCCGCGGCAGGAATTTCTCATACGCCGTCCGTAATGATCACGGATGGCGCCGGTGGGCGCGCTGCGTGGCCGGCGCGGCGGGGCAGGTCCGTCCCCGGCGCCCGTGGGGCTCGCCCGTCGAGGAGGGCGGGGCGCGGGCGTCGGGAGGGCTGAGCTGCCAGGCCAACCAGGGTTATTCTCGCGGGCGTTGACGGTCATGCCGCCTCGCGACCGCGGTCCCGGGGGAAGGGGCCTGCAGAACCGGGGTGGAATTTCCTCCCGTGGCGGGCCTGGACCTGCTAGGGTCGTTGTAGTTGCAGTAGTGGTTCCCATGAACTTTGTGTGCGCCTGCTGATGTTTCGCAGGCGCATTTTTGTTTCCCGGCTCTTCCCCGGGTGGGTGCTCATCGCGGCGACTCGAAGTCCGCACTGGGCGGATTTCGGACAGCCCCTTGAAGGAGATTTCTTTATGGCTAATGGCACTGTGAAGTGGTTCAACGCGGAAAAGGGCTTCGGCTTCATCGAGCAGGACGGCGGCGGCGCTGACGTGTTCGCCCACTACTCGAACATCAACGCCAACGGCTTCCGTGAGCTGCTCGAGGGCCAGAAGGTCGAGTTCGACGTCACGCAGGGCCAGAAGGGCCCGCAGGCCGAGAACATTCGTCCGCTGTAGTTTCTGCCACGGCACCCGCCTGGTAGCCAGGGGCCCGCACCGCGTACATGATGCCCGGTGCGGGCCCCTCGGCATCGCGCCACGACGCACCCCCCGGCCGTTCAGGCCCCTGGCCCCGCCACCGGCGGCCATCCCCACGCGAGACGCTCGGCGCCGCGTCCGGATCGGCGCCCTGCCGTGACACCCACGGTTCGAGGATCCTCGCTCCCGCCCTTCGCGGTGAGCGCGGACCTGAGGTGACGTGCCGCACGGTTTCACCGTCCACGCCCCGCCCTCTCCACACTTTCGGCCCGTTCCTCGCGATCTCCTGCCGGCGCCCCGCGCTGCGGAGCCGCCGCGCGGCGTGCCGCCCCAGGAAGGTTTCCCATGAACCGCTCCAGTCGCTCCGCGTACCGGACCACCAACTCCCGCTCCTCGGCCTCCGCCCGCTCCGGCGGTTCCCACGGATCCCGTTCCGGCGGCGGTTCCTTCTACGGCGACCGGCCCGCCGGCGGCCGCAACTCCCGTCAGGGCTCGTCCCTGCAGGGGGAGTTCGCGATGCCGGTGAGCACCACCCCGGCGCTGCCGGCCGTCGAGGCGTTCGGCGAGCTGGACATGCCGAAGGCGCTGTTGTCGGTGCTGACCCGCCAGGGCGTCACCGCGCCGTTCCCGATCCAGGCTGCCACGCTGCCGAACTCGCTGGCCGGCCGTGACGTCCTCGGACGAGGCCGCACCGGCTCCGGCAAGACCATCGCGTTCGGCCTCGCCGTGCTGGCCCGGACCGCCGGGCGGCGCGCCGAGCCGCGCCGCCCGCTTGCCCTCGTGCTGGTGCCCACCCGCGAGCTCGCGCAGCAGGTCACCGACGCCCTCACCCCGTTCGCCCACGCGGTGCGGCTGCGCATGGCGACCGTGGTCGGCGGGATGTCGATCGGACGCCAGGCCCACGCCCTGAACCAGGGGGCCGAGGTCGTGGTCGCCACCCCCGGTCGCCTCAAGGACCTGATCCAGCGCGGCGACTGCCAGCTGGACGGGGTCGGCATCACCGTCCTCGACGAGGCCGACCAGATGGCCGACATGGGCTTCCTGCCGCAGGTCACCGGACTCCTCGACCAGGTCGCCGAGGGCTGCCAGACGATGCTGTTCTCCGCCACCCTGGACCGCAACGTCGACCGCCTGGTCCGGCGGTTCCTGAAGGATCCGGTCACCCACTCGGTGGACCCGTCCGCAGGCGCGGTCAGCACGATGGAGCACCACGTGCTGCACGTGCAGAACCACGACAAGGCCGCCACGATCGCCCACATCGCCTCCCGCGAGGGCGGCGTGATCATGTTCATCGACACCAAGCACGGAGCGGACCGCCTGGTGGAGGACCTGCTCGCGAACGGGGTGAAGGCCGCCGCCCTGCACGGCGGCAAGTCCCAGCCCCAGCGCACCCGCACCCTGGAGCAGTTCCGTACCGGCCAGGTCACCGCGTTGATCGCGACCAACGTCGCCGCCCGCGGCATCCACGTCGACGGCCTCGACCTGGTCGTCAACCTCGACCCGCCCGCCGACCACAAGGACTACCTCCACCGCGGCGGCCGCACCGCCCGCGCCGGCGAGTCCGGCACCGTCGTCACCCTCGTCCTGCCCAACCAGCGCCGCGAGATGGCCCGCATGATGGCCACGGCCGCCATCACCCCCGTCACCACCCGCGTCAGCGCCGGCGACGACGACCTGGCCCGCATCACCGGCGCCCGGGTACCCACGGGCATCCCCACCGTGATCGCCGTCCCCGTCGTCGAACGCCCCCGCCGCAGCGCGTCCGCGAGCCGCGGGCGCCGCGGCCGCCCCGCCCACGCGGGAGCCGACACCCGCGCCACCGCCACGGGCCGCGACAACAAGGGCTCCTCCGGCCGCCGCCGGGCACCGCGCCGAGTCGCCCTCGCCGCCTAGCACGGGCGCGTGGGGGCCAGGGCCGCCGTCGTGGTCCCGGCTCCCACCACTCACCGGACGAACAGCAGTCTCGGCCCACTCCGGCGCACCCGCCGGCCGTCCCACCGTCAGCGTTCCGCCCACCGCCGGTCCCGGCGGTGGATACGCGAAGGAGTCTGCCCATGACCATCACCCTCGAACGCACCGAGACCGCCGCCACGGTCGGCGACGTCATGAAGTGCCCTGATCTGCAGGTCAGCGACGACATCATGGTCGACACGGCGATGGACATCCTGCAGAGCTCCGGCACCGACCACATCCTGGTCCGCGACGACGACGGCCGCTGTGCGGGGCTGCTGACGCGCCTGCACCTCGCGCCGTTCCAGGCCCGCTCCTGGTACACCGAGCGGACCCCGGTGCGCGCCGTCGTCCTCGACCGCGGCCCGTTCGCCACCGCTGACATGCCCGCGGACGCGGCGGCCGCCGCCATGCGCGCCCGAGGCCTGGACGTGTGGCCGGTGGTGGACCATGACGGCCACGCCATCGGCCTGCTCAGCTTCTAGGACCGTCCCGTCGGCGCCGACGCGCCGGCCGTCGCCCTGTCGCTCGCAGTGTCCCTCACCGCGGCTTTCGGCCCCGTGTCCCGCCAGGGGAGGCGGATGGCCGACCAGCACGAGGCCATCGCCGGCGCCCTCGCCACCGTTGGCGAGTTGTCGCACCGGTGGCGCACCCGGGCCGACCACCTGAACGGTGGTAGTGACCGGCACGGCGCCCGACTCGGATACCGTGTTCCCACACGGGGTGCCATAACGGATGTGGCGCCTCCTACGGAGGTAGCCAGCGTATGAGTTCCAAGCGCAGCCAGAATCCAGCCCTGCCCGTCCTCGACGACGCGTACCGGCTCGCGTCGGTCAAGGACACCGAAGAGTCCACCCGCGACTTGGCCGCACGGCTGGCCACCACCGAGCTGCGCCGCGTCTCCCACCCCGGCCGGGTCACCTGGGATCCCATCGATCAGGCCGATCCCGTACCGGCCCCGCCGACTGTGGTCGACGGTGACGGGGACCTGTGGCTACGGGACCGGGCCACCGGCACCTGGACCATGCCCGAATTCGACCCGAAGACGTTCCCGGCCCGCTGTGGCGAGGTCCTGACGTGGAACCAGCTCGCCTGTGAGTACGGCCCGCTGACCGCACTGGCCAACGACCGCCACATCGGCGGCGGCGGCCGCCGCCGCCGATGACCGCGCCGCCCTCCGAGTAGACCGCACCCGAAGGACACCGACGCGGTCCTGACAGTGGCCCTTCTCCCCGACCGGGCGCGAATCGGGCAACACGGTCCGGCGGTCGTCCTGGCCGTGTGCCCGTTTCGAGGTGTTGCGTGAGCCGGTGGGCAGGCGAACCGCCGCCACGGGATGCCTGACCTGACCGGTGATGCCCTGGGAGCGGGCCCACAGGCTGCCGGGATCGCACGACGGTGCTGGGCGTCAAGGGGTGCCCGAAGTCGAGCCGTGAGGGCCCGGTGCGGGCCCGCCCGCCGGGGGTGCGGGCGAGCCTGGGGGCGGGCCCCGGTGTCAGATGCGGGTGGCGGTGAGGACGTGGTAGTCGAGGAGGCCGTCGCGCCAGGCGGTGAGGAAGTGGCGGGACCAGTGGGCGGTGGGGACGGTGTCGGTGAGGTAGCGGTCGAAGCCGGGCCAGACGTCGGAGCCGATGGATTCGGTGGTGATGTCGGTGAAGCCGTGGCGGGTGAGGTCGGCGGTGAAGGCGTCGAGGGGGTGGGGGACGTCGAGGCCGTCGGCGAAGCTGGCGAGCATGATCTTGAGGCGTTCGGCGGCGTCGGGGCCGGGGGCGGTGAAGAAGGTGGTCACGACGAGGCGGCCGCCCGATCGCAGGACGCGGGAGGACTCGCGGGCGAAACCGCTCAGTTCGCGGAAGTGCTGGGCGGCCTCGACGGAGAAGACGCCGTCCAGGTAGCCGTCGGAGAACGGGAGTTCGTCCGCCGAGCCCAGGGTGTAAGCCAGCCGATCGGGGTACGTCGCCAGGGCTCTCGCGTTGACGGCCCGGGCGCGCTCGATCTGGTCCGGGTGGATGTCCACCCCCGTCACCCCCGCGAACCGGAACTCCCGCAGGGCGAGGGCACTCCCGAGGCCGCGCCCGCAACCCACCTCCGCCAGCCGCAGCCGCTCGCGCGGTTCGGGGAACTCCCGCAACACCCGCCGGTACAGCTGCTCCTGGCTGCGCACCCGGTCCTCGGGGGTCGGGGCCGCGAGGTCGATCCCCTGCCAGTAGCCGAAGTTGATGAAACCGCCGGCGAATGACGGGGCCGTGCTGAGGTCGTCGGCGCCGTAGGTCTGGCGCACGGTCGGGGGGATGCGGTTGTGGTCCATGGGCCGCTGGGTCTCCTGGTCGGTGGGTGCCCGGCCGTCGGGCGTGCCGAGGTACGTACCCAAACCTGTGGTGGTCCGAACACGGTACGTGATGGCGGGGTGGGCCGTGTCCAGGGGGCGGCGGGGGGCGTGGTGGTGCTCCGAGGGGGCGCGGGCACCACCACGCGACGGGGGCGGCTACCGGGTGAGGACGGCCGGGGCGTCGAGCCGGGTCAGCTTCCGCGGGTTGCGGACGATGTAGACCCGGGTGATCCGGCCGTCCGCCACCGCGAGGCTCACCACCGAGGGCTCGCCGCCGATGTCGATCCGGCCGGCCGGTGCGCCGTTGAGCCAGACCGTGGCGGCGTCGAACGCGACCGGCAGCCGGCCGGTGCGGGCGAGCAGCGCCGCCACCGCCTCGGCCCCGTACACCGGGGCGGTGACGGCCGCGGCGATCCCCCCGCCGTCGGCGATCAGGACGACGTCCGGCGCCAGCACCGCCATCAGGTCCTGCAACCGCCCGGTGCGCAGGGTCTCCAGGAAGCGCTCCACCACCTGCTGCTGCTCGGAGCGGCTCACCCGCACCCGGGGCCGGCGGGCCGCCACGTGCCCGCGGGCCCGGCGGGCGAGCTGCCGTACGGCGGCCGGGGTCTTGCCGAGGGCCTCGGCGATCTCCTCGTACGGCAGCTCGAAGACCTCGCGGAGCACGAACACCGCCCGCTCGGTCGGCCCGAGGGTCTCCAGCACGGTCAGCACCGCGAACGAGACGCTCTCCGCGAGTTCGACGTCCTCGGCGACGTCGGGGCTGGTGAGCAGCGGCTCCGGCAGCCACTCGCCGACGTACTGCTCGCGTCGGCGGGAGAGCGTCCGCAGCCTGTTGAGGCCCTGGCGGGTGACGATCCGGATGAGGTACGAGCGCGGGTCCTGCACCCGGTCGTGGTCGACCTCGGCCCACCGCAGCCAGGACTCCTGCAGCACGTCCTCGGCGTCGGCGGCGGAGCCGAGCAGCTCGTAGGCGACGGTGAAGAGCAGGCTGCGGTGGGTGACGAAGGGGTCCTCGGTCCCGGTCATGCCGGCGACGCCCCGGCCGCGTCGTCGACGGCGGCGCCGCGCCGGGCCAGGGGGATCTCGCAGGAGTCCGAGAAGCCCTGGGAGCGGACGCCGTTCGCGGTGTTGTTCCTGGTGGCCATGTTGACGAAGGCCACGTAGGCGGTGAGTTCGACCATGGCCGCCGGGCCGAGCTCGTCCAGCAGGTGCTCGTACAGTTCGTCGGTGACGGCCGGCGGGGTCACGGTCATCGCCTCGGCGTACTCCATCACCTCCCGCTCCAGCGGCGTGAAGACCTCGGACGCCCGCCAGTTCGGCACCTGGCTCGCCTTGGCCAGGTCCACGCCCTGGTTCCGCGCCTGGAAGTAGCCGACGTCCAGGCACCAGCCGCAGCCGACCTGCGCGGCCACCGCCATGTGCGCGAAGGACTTGAGGCTCTCGTCGAGCGCGTCCCACTCGGCGATCCGGCGGGAGAAGTCCAGGTTCGCGGTGGCGACGCCGGGGTTGTGCCAGATCGCCTCGACGGGTTCGAGCTCCGTCCCGAAGCCCTTGATCATGTTCTCGCTCAGCTCGGCGGGCAGCTGGGCCTTCGGCAGTCGCAGTGCCATGGTGTCCTCCCGGTTCGGGGGTTCGGTGGTGCGGCGGGTTCGCCGGACATGAAGACACCGGACGGCGCGCGGATGTGACAGGGCGGTGCGAGAGCAGGGGAAAACGCTTTCCGGACGGGCCGGGCGGTTCGCTACAGTCCGCGGGTACCGCCGACCACCGCGAGGAGCACGACACCGTGAACGTCCCCGACGACCGCCCCGCCCCGCCGCTGACCGGAGGCGAGCGCGAGATGCTGCGCGGCTTCCTCGACTTCCACCGGGCGACCCTCGCCCTGAAGTGCGAGGGCCTGACCGACGAGCAGCTGCGGCTGCGCTCCAGCCCGCCGTCCGCGCTCAGCCTGCTGGGCCTGGTCCGGCACATGGCGGAGGTGGAGCGGACCTGGTTCCGCCGGGTGATCAACGGCGAGGACCTGCCGCTGGTCTGGTCCGGGGACGGCGACTACCAGGCCGCGTACGACCCCGCCGGCGCCACCCGGGACGAGGCCTTCACCGCCTGGCAGACCGAGGTCGAGCACTCCCGGCGCATCGAGCTCGCCGCCGACTCCCTCGACGTCACCGGCCACCAGGCCCGGTGGGACGCCGAGGTGTCGCTGCGGCTGGTGATGCTCCACCTGATCCACGAGTACGCCCGGCACAACGGGCACGCCGACTTCCTGCGGGAGGCGATCGACGGGGTGGTGGGCGCCTGACGAGCCCCAGCGCCCTATCAGCCGAGCCCGAGCGCCCTACCAGCCGAGCAGGTGGGTGCGGTGGGCGAGCGCCGCGAGGACGGATGCGGCGGTGGTCTCGGGGGTGAGGGCGGTGGTGTCGAGCGCGTGGTCGGGGGCCTCGGCGGCCGGGCCGGCGTGCAGCACGACGTAGTGGAGGGCGGCGCCGGTGGTGCGGCTCTCGCGGCGGAAGGTGTCGAGGGCGGCCGGGACGGCGGGCGCCTCCACCACGACCTGGTAGCCCCGGGTGGCGTAGGCGAAGGCGGCCTGGGCGGCGGCGGCCAGGGCGGTGGCGTTCTGGTGCCCGGCCTCGGGCAGGTGGGGCGGCAGCTGGCCGCTGCGGATGACCCGCAGGAAGTCGTCCGTCCGCAGGTGGACGCTCGGGTTCAGCTCCCGGGCGAGCAGCTCCGCGACCGGGCTGTTCCCGGCCCCGTCGGGGTCGACGAGGACGAGGACGCCCCCGGCGCCCCGGCCGCCCCCGAGCTCCGGCCCACCTACGGTCGTACGGTTCACAGCTGCTGATCCCTTCGCGGGCCGGGGACGGTCGGGTAGCCGGGGGCGGGGCGGTCGGCGTGCGAAGGGGCTGGTCGGCCCCTGTACCGGACAACCGACCGCCTCGTCCCTACGACTGATGCGTTTCGGGGATCAACCTAGTCCAAACGGGTGGCGGAGTCGTCCCCCGTCCGGTTCCTGGGCGGGTCGGAGGGGACGTCCGGGCCGGTCGGCGGGGAGGCCGGAGAGGCCCGGGCGGGTCGGTGCCGGCCGCTACCGCTCCTCGGTGCGCAGCACGATCGGGTTGGTGAGCGCCGCCATCGGCCCCCAGGGCAGGTCCGGCCCCATCGAGTTGCCCCTGCCCGGGGTGCCGTCCGCCTTCGGGTGGCGCACCTCGGCCCGGACGTAGGAGACGAGCGAGGCGGTGGTGCGCCAGACCACGGTGCCGGAGCCGTCGGCGGGCAACGACTCCTGGTGCAGCTGCCCCTCGTCGGTGAGCAGGCGGACCGTCCCGCCGGGCACCCCGGACACGGTGAGCCGGACGTCCAGCGGGGCGTCGGCCGGGACGGTCAGCTCCTCGCCGATGCCCGCCCGGCGGCCGTGTCCGGTGACGGTGAAGTCGAGCCGGACGGCGGAGGACTCGGCCAGCCAGCTGCGCCCGGCGCGCAGCCCGTCCAGGATCGCGTCGCGGGTGAGGTCCTCGGCCAGCACCACGGTGTGCGGGGAGCCGATGGCCTGCGGCTCGCTGTGCGCGTCGCTGTTGCCCAGGGCGGGCAGCCAGGAGCGGCCCTCGCGCAGGGCGACGGCGAGCCGGCCGTCCCAGGTGTCCACCGCCGACTCGTCGTCGTACGTCCAGGGGCCGTTCCACACCTCGACGGCGTCGGCCCCCTCGTAGCCGAACTTCCACTGGCAGGCGACGTACGGGCAGTACGGGTGTGCGGGCACCGCCAGGCCGCCGGCCCGGTGGACCTGGCGGACGAAGCGCGGGTACTCCTCGTCGCGCGAGCGGTAGCGCCAGTCGACGAACTGGCCGGGCTCCAGGCCGAGGGCCAGCCAGTGGCCGTTGCGGGTGGTGACCTCCTCGCCCGGCAGGATCAGCAGGTCGGGGCCGGCCAGCGGGCCCCAGGAGCCGTGCGAGGAGCTGGTGTTGTGGTCGGTGGAGACGATGAAGTCCAGGCCGGCCGCGCGGGCCCCGGCCGCCACCTCCTCGGGCGTGCGCCGCCCGTCGGAGTGGACGGTGTGCAGGTGGCAGTCGCCCCGGTACCAGGCCCGGCCGCGGCCGCGGGCCCGCTCCGCCGGGTAGTGGGGGGTGAACCGCGGCCCGGGCGGACCGGACCGGAGGGTGACCTCGACGTGGTAGTCCAGGCCCTGCGGGGCGATCTGGTAGGGGCCGAGGACGACGTGCCAGGTGCCGGGGTCGATCGGCCCGGGGAGGTAGCCGGGGGTCGCGGCGCCGCGGGAGAGGCTGAACTCGGTGCGGAAGCCGCCGGACCAGCCGCGGAAGCCGGCGCCGCCGAGGTCGGTGCCGCGGGCGTCGAAGATGCCGATGTCGCAGGAGTTGCCGGGGGTGCCGGCCGGGACCGGCGGCTTGTCGTAGCGGTAGGAGACGGCGATCTCGCGGACGCCCTCGGGCACTTCGACGGGGAGGTGGACGAAGTCGGGGGAGCCGGTGGGCAGATGGCCGGTGAGGGTGAGGGTGCGGTCGGCGGGGGTGCCTCCGGGGGTGCCGCCGGGAGCGTCGGTGGGGGAGGCGGCGGCCCGGGCGGTGGTGGCGGCCAGGCCGAGGGCGGTGGCGGCGCCGGTGGCGAGGCCGGTGCGGAGCAGGTCGCGGCGGGCGGGCTGGTCGTGGCGCGGGGTGCTGGGCTCGGTCGGCCGGTCATGGCGGGGCGTGCTGGGCTCGGTCGGCATCGAGGTCTCCGGTTCGCGGCGGGCGGGTCGCCCGCGTGCCTACCCCGGCGAGTGAACCGGGGGTGAGTCGGGGCCCACGGTGGTGGGGCGGGGCGGTGAAGAGGTGCCGGCCGGGGGCGGGGGCGAGTTGCGGGGAGTGACGATTGGTCGGTTCATAGTCATGTCGTCGGTTTATATGAGAACTAGTGCGGATGGGAGACGGATGTGTCGGTGAGGCGGCGGACGCTGCTCATGGTGGTGGCCGGAGGAGCGCTGACGGGGTGCCGGACCAGGTCGGCGGGCGCCGACTCATCCCTGCTCCCGCCGGCCGGCTCCGCCTCGGCGGCCTCGGCGATACCGTCCGCCGCCCCGTCCGCCGCCCCGCTCGGGACGCCCGCCGACGGGACTGCGGCCGGGCCCGCCGAGGCCGCCGCCGCGCCGACGGCCGGGCCGGAGCCCACGCCCGCCCCGGAGGCCGCGAAGCAGCCGGCGCGGGAGCCGACCCGGGCCGAGTCGGTGGAGCGGTACGACGGGCAGGCCCCGGGCGACTGGGGGCTGGAGGTGTCCGGGGTGATCACCGCGCTGCCCGAGGGCGAGAGCGCCATGGCGCTCACCTTCGACGCCTGCGGCGGCCCCGGCGGCAACGGCTACGACGCCGACCTGATCGACTTCCTGCGGGCGAACGGCGTGCCGGCCACCCTCTTCCTGAACGCCCGCTGGATCGACGCCAACCCGGAGGAGTTCGAGCGGCTCGCCGCCGACCCGCTGTTCGAGATCGGCAACCACGGCACCGCCCACCGCCCGCTCTCGGTCACCGGCCGCTCCGCGTACGGCATCGCCGGCACGCGCGACGTCGGCGAGGTGTACGACGAGGTGGCGGGCAACGCCCACAAGCTCGCCGAGCTGCTCGGGCACCCGCCCCGGTTCTTCCGCTCCGGCACCGCGCACTACGACGACGTCGCCACCCGGGTGGTCGCCGACCTCGGCCAGCGGGTGGCCGGCTTCACCGTGAACGGCGACGGCGGGGCGACGCTGCGGGCCGCCGAGGTGCGGCAGGAGGTGGCCTCCGCCCCGCCCGGCGCGATCGTGATCGGCCATCTGAACCATCCGGGCGGCGGCACCGCCCCCGGGGTGGCGGCGGCGGTGCCGGGGCTGCTGGCGGCGGGTCGGCGCTTCGTACGGCTGTCGGACGTGCTGTAGCCGGGCGGGCGGGGGCGCCTCGGGGCGGACGGCTCAGGCCAGGCGCAGGCCGCCCGGGTGCTCCTCCTCGATGATCCGGACCAGCCAGTCGAAGACCGTCGGCCCCCGGCCCGCCCGGGCGGCGTCCAGCTGGGCGGTGATCTGCGCCCGGTTGGCGGGGTGGGCCCGCGACAGCCGCAGCTCCAGCTGGCGGACCGTCTCCGGGTGGCCGAGGTTGCGGCGGGAGACCTCGTGGTGGCGCCACTCGATGACCCAGTCGCCGTCGTCGGGGGTGCCGTAGCCGCCGCGCAGGCAGTCGGCGAAGGCGTCGAGGTTGCGGCCGAAGTAGCCGTCCTCGCCGATGGTCCGCCCGACCGCGTCCCAGAAGTCCTCCAGGGTCCTGATCCCGTTGCCGTCGATCACATAGGTCACCGTCACGGGGTCGAGGATATGCGGCGCCGGCGGCGGGTCAGGGCGAGACGGCGATCGCGGTGGCGAGCAGCCCGTCCCGGACCGCCCAGCGGCCGTCGAAGCCGTCGATCCGGCGGCCGCCGACCACCGGGCCGGGGACGAGCAGCCGGGCGGTGAAGGTGCCGTCGGGGGAGAGGTCGAGCTCGGCCTCGTGGAAGTCCAGGAAGAGCAGGGTCAGCGGGAACCAGGCCTTGTACACCGACTCCTTGGCGCTGAACAGGATGCGGTCCCACGGCACGTCCGGGTACTCGGCGGCCAGCTTGGCGAGCCGCTGCTGCTCGACCGGCAGCGCGACCGCCTCCTGGACGCCCTCGGGCAGCGGCAGCGCGGGTTCGGCGTCGATGCCGACGGAGGCGAGGGTGCCGGCCCGGGCCACGGCCGCCGCGCGGAAGCCGTCGCAGTGGGTGAGGCTGCCGACCACGCCGTCCGGCCAGCTCGGGGCGCCGCGCAGGCCCGGGACCAGCGGCCGGTACGGGACGCCGAGCCGGGCGAGGGCGGTCCGGGCGCAGTGCCGGACGGTGGTGAACTCGCGGCGCCGCTTGTCGACGGCCCGGGCGACGGCCGGCTCCTCCTCGGGCTCCAGCCGGGCCTCCGGCGGGTCGTCGTAGGCCACCTCGGTCACCACGACGTCCGGCAGCAGGTCCCCGATCATCCGTTCCCCCCTCGGTCGGCCGCGCGGACGGGCGCCGCGCGGGACGAGGGTAACCCGGGTGGAGGGATCTCGGCGGGGGATCGGGAACCCCGAGGCGGCTGCGGGTGCCTTCGGCGCCGCCCTCGCCGGGGCCGGTCCCCGGTGCCGCCCCGCGCAGAGGTGCGGCCGCTACCGCGTGAGCAGGCGGGCGAAGTCCAGCCCGAGGCTGCCGAGGACGGGCAGTGCGCCGAGGTCGGTCACACCGGCCACCGGGATGCTGTAGCCCTGGTTCACCTCGCGGGGCGCGGCAGCGGCGGCGACGGGGGCGGCGGTCGGGAGCAGGAAGGTGCCGAGGAGCAGGGCGACGAGCGAGGTGCGCATCTGAGGGGGCCTCCGGAGACTCGGGTGACGCCCTGTCAACACCCTCCGTGGCGGTGCGGTCACGCATCTTCGCCTCTTCGGCCGCATTGGTAAAGATGCTTGCCTTGTGTTCATGCCAACATCGCGGAGGTCTGGACCACCCGCGGTAGGGCGCATACGTTTCCTCCACAAGGGCGGACATTCGGTCGGCGAACCGTCGTGCGGATGTGTCGAGTTCCGCCTGTCATGCACATGCCATACCCTGCACCGCAACCGGAGGGAACGGACCATGCGCGCCATCGGCAAGAACCTCAGGATCCTCGCGGGCGCCCCGCTCGCCGCAGCCGCCCTGATCGCCCTCACGGCCGGCTCCGCCAGCGCCGCGATCCCGATCAACAAGCCCATGACCGGCAAGGCCACCTACTACAACGACGCCGGCTACGGCGCCTGCGGCACCCAGATCAACGCCGCCACCCAGATGCTGGTCGCCGTCTCGCACACCTGGTGGACCACCGCCAACCCGAACAACGACCCCGTCTGCAAGGGCATTTCGGTCAAGGTGACCTACCAGGGCAAGACCGTCACCGTCCCGGTGAAGGACCAGTGTCCGTCCTGCGACTCCACCCACATCGACCTCAGCCAGCCGGCCTTCGCCAAGCTGGCCCCGCTGGACAAGGGCGTCATCAGCGGCCTGAGCTGGCAGTTCGTCAAGGCCGGGCGCAACGGCGAGACCGTCGAGCTCTCCGCCCCGATCACCGGCTCCACCATCGGCTGAGCCCCTGACGGCCGTGCCCGCCCCCGCCCGGTTCGCGGGGGCGGGCACCGGAGCGGTCGCGGGCACCGGGGCCGCCCAGAGCCGGTGGTCGGTCAGCCGGACAGCCAGTACTGGTTGGCCTGGCTCCCGCAGTCCCAGAGCTGGACCTTCGAGCTGCGCCCCCAGTTGTAGATGTCCATGCACTGGCCGGGGTAGGCGATGTTCTCGACGCGGAACGCGCCGACGAAGGAGTCGATCTTCCAGGCCTGCCCCAGGCCGGTGCCGCAGGAGTTCTGGATCAGCTGCTCCCCTTTGCCCAGGGAGCCGTCGACGCACTGGTGGCTGGCGAGGCTCTGGATGTTCCAGCCCCCGCTGGTGCCGTTCCAGGAGATGGTCCAGGCCTGGTTGCTGCCGCCGTGGCAGGCCCACATCTGGATGTCCCGCCCCTTGCCCCAGTCGTAGACGTCCAGGCACTTGCCGGCGGCCTCCGGGCTGGCGCTGGTGATCGTGGAGATCCCGTCGGGCTGCGCGGCCGCTCCCGCCGTGCGGGTCGGCAGGGCGCTGCCGGCCGCCGACAGTGCCGCGGGCTGCCCGCCCGCGGCCGCCGGCCCGGCGCACAGGGCCAGCGCCGCCGCGGCGGCCCCGAGGATCGAGCCGGCTCGTGTGGACATGTTCATTCATGGACTCCCGTGCTCGGACTGTGTCGGTGCCCCGACGCTAGGACCCTGTCCGCGACCGGGCACAGGTGACTATCGGCCGTTCGGATCACGGCCGGATGCCGTCGCCCGGCGCCGGCGCCGACGCCCGCGCGCTGCCTACCACCACGCTCCCGCAGCACCCGCCGTGCCTCCTCGGCGGCCGCGCGCCCGGCCGGCGCCGGCGCACAGCCCTTGCCGGTGCGCTCGACCAGCCGTCCGGCGGCCCGGGTGACGATGGCAAGGGTTGCTCGTCGCTTCCGGTCGGAACCGGTCGTGGACGGCCCCGGCATGACCGGCTTTCCTGGAGACGGCCGCCGGCCCCCGGCGGGCCACCCTTCGAGCGAGGAGTTCACCATGGACGTCGTCGTGGTCGGAAGCGGGATCATCGGGCTCACCACAGCGATCCGGCTGCAGGAGAAGGGACTTCGGGTCGTCGTGGTGACGGCCGACGACCTGCTGTCGACGACCTCGGCCGTGGCCGCGGCGGTCTGGTTGCCGGTCGCCACCGGCACCAGCGGCCGGGTGGCGGACTGGTCCGCGACCGCCTTCGCCGAGTTCGCCCGCCAGGCGGCCGACGGCGTCCCCGGCGTCTCGATGCGCAGCACCCGGATGCTGGAGCACGAGCAGCAGTCGGCGGGCCTGCCCTGGTGGGGCGCCGCCGTCCCCGACCTGCGCCGGCTGACGGCCGCCGAACGCGGACCGGACAGCGCGGACGGCTGGTCGTTCACCGCGCCCGCCGTCGAGATGCCGCTCTACCTGCCCTGGCTGCTCGACCGGTTCCTCGACCACGGCGGGGAGACCGTCCACCGCCGCCTCGACACCCTCGACCAGGCCCGGGCCTGGGCGCCCGTGGTCGTCAACGCCACCGGAATCGGCGCCCGACAGCTCTGCGACGACCCGGCCGTCCACCCGGTGCGCGGCCAGCTCGTCCTGGTCCGCAACCCCGGACTGCCCGCCTCCACCCGCATCCAGGACGACCCGGGCGGCTACACCTACGTCCACCCCCGCAGCGCCGACGTCGTCCTCGGCGGCACCTTCGAACCGGACGACTGGAACACCGCACCCGACCCCGCCACCGCGGCAGCCATCCTCGCCCGCTGCACGGCCCGCATCCCGGCCCTCCGTGACGCCCGCGTCATCGGCCACGCCGTCGGCCTGCGCCCCGCCCGCCACGGCGGCCCCCGCCTCGAACCGGACCCGGCCGGCCGCATCGTCCACAACTACGGCCACGGCGGCGCCGGCGTCACCCTCAGCTGGGGCTGCGCCGACGCGGCGGCGGACTACGCGGCCGCGCTCGGATCGATCGGATGAGTCGTCATATGTGCTTTCCCCGACCGTATTTGCGAATTTTCGAACGCACGGCCCACGGTCCTCCGATCATGACCGACGGGTAGGTCCCGGACCGGTCACGGACCCATCACAGGATCCCCGCGCAACGGTGCGCATCGCTACGGTCGCTCCAACCAACCGCACCACGTCCCAGAGGAACCCATGCGTCGCACCGCCCTCACCCTGCTCGCCGCCGGCGCCACCGTTCTCGGTCTGGCAGCATGCGACCCCAGCACCTCCACCAGCAGCGGGAGCACCGCCCCCGCTGTCGCCGCGACCACCGCCGGCGCCCCGGCGGCACCCGCGGCGGGCGACACCGCTCCCGCGGCCGCCCCGCCGGCCGCGGCCCCCGCCGGTGGTGGCGACGCCGCCAAGGACGCCGAGATCACCAAGTGCACGGTCAACGACCTGCTGAAGATGCCCGAGGCCGAGGTCAGGATCACCAACCACAGCAGCAAGAGCAGCAACTACATCGTGCAACTGGAGTTCACCGACGCCTCGGGCACCCGCATCGCCGAGGGCGCCGCCGCGACCAACAACCTCGCCCCCAGCCAGGCCGCCGTGCAGAAGGCCCCGGGGGCGGCGCAGGTGTCCGGCAAGGTCAACTGCCGGATCACCGGCGTCACGCGCTACGCGGCCCCCTGAGCGGGTCCGGGAAAGCACCCGCCGCACAGGAAGTCGGCCTACCCGACTTCCTGTGCGGCGGGGGCGGGACCGGTGCCGGCGAGGACGGGGCGGGGGCCGGTGCCGGCGCCTGCCGACCGGGCGGGCTACCGGTCCGCGACGAGCTTGCCGGCCGCGCCCCAGTTCTCCGCCGGGTACTCCTGGATCCACACGTACACGCTCTCGGCGGGAACCTCCAGCGCCTCCACGAAGGCCTCGGTGACCCGCTTGACCAGCTCGCGCTTCTGCTCGACCTCGCGCGGGCCCTGCTGAATGGTGACGATCGGCATCCTCGGCTCCTGACCGGGTGGTGTTCCGCCGGGATCTCCGGCTGGGAACAGTCCACCCCGGGCGGGCCCGCCGCACCCAGACCGGAATCGCTCTGGCAGCGATCACGAACCCTGATCGTCCCAGGTCACCGCCGATCGGCAGGCTTCCAGGAGCAGCCGCGGGAGCGGGCTGGAACGCCGTACGGCGATCGAGGTCGGCAGGGCCAGCCGGGTCCGGCAGGGGCGGAAGGCGATCCGGCGGGCGTTCACCATCCGGGCGTTGGCGGCGTACACCACCGTCCACATCGGCGTGCCGGTGCCGATCGACGCCAGGGTGTCCTGGAGCGAGCCGTGCGGCGGGCCGAGGGTCGGCTCGAAGCCGGCCCTCGCGCAGGCGTCCATCACCAGGTCCACCAGCGCCGGATGGTTGCGCCGTTCGGTCAACCGGAGCGGCAGGTCGGCGAGTTCCGTGAGGTCGACCTCGGACTGGTCGGCGAGGGGGTGCCGGCCGGGCAGCGCCAGCACCAGCTCGTCCTGCCAGACGGGCAGGAACCGGAGCTCCGGGCTGTCCTCGGCGATCGCGCCCCGGACGAACGCGGCGTCGAGGCGGCCGTCCGCCACGCGGGCCAGCCGCTCCCGCACCGGGGCGTCCCGCAGCTCGACGCGCACCTCGGGCGCCCGCCGCTGGTAGGTGTCCAGGATCAGGTCGAGCCGTTCACCGAGCCCGGTGACGGTGCCGAGCCGGAGCGTGGCGGGCGCGGCCAGGTCGGCGGCCACGGCGCGGGCGGCGGCCTCGGCGGCCAGCACGTCCCTGGCCGCGCCCAGGAAGCGCTCGCCGGCCGGGGTCAACCGGACGTACCGGGGCGACCGGTCGAACAGCTCGACCCTCAACTCCCGTTCCAGCCGCCGGACCTGCTGACTCACCGCGGGCTGCCCGAGCAGCAGCCGCTCGGCGGCCCGTCCGAAGTGCAGTTCCTCGGCGACGGCCACGAAGCAGCGCAGCTGCCGTAGCTCCATGCGGTCCCCCTGCTCGATCGGCGCTCGACGCCCCATCCTCCCAGGCCGGGGCAGGCCGCCCCGCGCCGCCCCGCCCCGCGCCGCCCCGCCCCGCGGGCGCCCCGCCCCGCGGGCGCCCCGCCCGGAGCCGGGGCCGGGTGCCAGGGAGCGGACCAGGCGGACGGCTTACTGTTCTGGGGTCCGCAGGTGGGCCGGGAGTGGGGAGTCCGAGGGTGCCCGAGGCGAAGAAGCCGGTGCTGTACGTGGTGGTGTGCGCGGCGGGGGTCGCGGGCGGGGTGGGGGAGCTGATCGCGGCGGCGCAGGGGCAGGGGTGGGACGTGGGGGTGGTGGCGACGCCCCATGCGATGCCGATGATCGACGCCGGGGCGATCGTCGCGCAGACCGGGTATCCGATCCGTTCGGCCTGGCGCAGGCCGGGCGAGCCCCGGCCGCTGCCGGACCCGGACGCGATCGTGGTGTCCCCGGCCACCTTCAACTCGATCAACAAGTGGGCCCTGGGCATCTCCGACACCCTCGCCCTCGGCATCCTCTGCGAGTCGTACGGCTGGGGCGTCCCCGTCGCCGTGCAGCCCTGCCTGAGCGCGGCGCAGTCGGCGCACCCGGCGTACGCGGAGAGCCTGGCGAAGCTGCGCCGGATGGGGGTGCGGATCGCGGACTCCACGCCGGGCTCGTACGACTGGACGCGGGCCCTGGAGCTGCTGCGGGACTGACAGGGTGGCTGGTGCGGCACGCGGATCCCGGCAGTGTGAGGGGTGGCCGCCGCCGGACCTCCGGAGGTAGCGTCCGGGCAGGTCGGCGAGGGTGTGGGAGGTTTCCGGTGGCGGCGGTCAACGGCGGGGTGTCGTTCTGGTACGCGGCGGACGGGGTGCCCGGGGCGGGGCCCGGGCTGCCGGGGGACCGGGACGTCGACGTGTGCGTCGTCGGCGGCGGGTACACCGGCCTCTGGACCGCCTACTACCTGAAGAAGGCCGACCCCGGCCTCCGGATCGCCGTCCTCGAACAGCGCTTCTGCGGCTACGGCGCCTCCGGGCGCAACGGCGGCTGGCTGTACAACGGCTTCGCCGGGCGCGGCGCGTTCGCGAGGACGTACGGGCTGCGGCGCGCGGCCGCGATGCAGCGGCTGATGGACGAGGCGGTCGGGGAGGTCGTCGACGTCGCGGAGGCGGAGCGGATCGAGGCGGACGTCGTCCGCGGCGGGGTACTCGAAGTCGCCCGCAGCAGACCGCAGTTGGAACGCCTGCGGGCCCACGTCGAGGGTGAGCGGGCCTACGGCGAAGGCCGCGTCGAGCTGCTCGGCGCGAAGGAGGCGGGGGACCGGATCAACGTCGCCGGCACCCTCGGCGGCTGCTGGACCCGGTACGGCGCCCGCATCCAGCCCGCCAAGCTCGTCCGCGGACTCGCCCGCACCGTGCGCGAGTCGGGCATCGAGGTGTACGAGGGGACGGCGGTGACCGCCATCCTGCCCGGCTCCGGCTACCGCAAGCCCCGCGCCGTCACCCCGCACGGCACCGTCACCGCCGACCAAGTGCTGCGCGCCACCGAGGGGTTCACCGCCGGGCTGCGCGGCGAGCGGCGGACCTGGCTGCCGATGAACTCGGCGATGGTCGCCACCGAGCCGCTGCCCGCCGGGTTCTGGGCGGAGGCCGGCTGGGAGGGCCGGGAGGTGCTGGGCGACTTCGCGCACGCCTACATGTACGCCCAGCGCACCGCCGACGACCGGATCGCGCTCGGCGGTCGCGGCGTGCCCTACCGGTTCGGTTCGCGGACGGACTCGGACGGCGGCACCCAGGTGGAGACGGTGCGCCGGCTGCGCCGGATCCTCGACCGCTTCTTCCCGGCGGCCGCGCAGGCCCGGATCGACCACGCCTGGGCGGGCGTGCTCGGCGTCCCCCGAGACTGGTGCGCCACCGTCGAGCTGGACCGGGTGAGCGGGCTCGGCTGGGCGGGCGGGTACGTCGGCAGCGGGGTGACCACCAGCAACCTGGCCGGCCGGACCCTGCGGGACCTGGTGCTCGGCCGGGACACCGAGTTGACCCGGCTGCCCTGGGTGGGCCACACCGTGCGGCGCTGGGAGCCGGAGCCGCTGCGCTGGCTGGGCGTGCACGCGATGTACGCCGCGTACCACGCCGCCGACCGGCAGGAGGCGGCGGGCCGGGCCACCACCTCGCCGATCGCCCGGGTCGCGGACCTCGTTGCCGGGCGCTGAGCCGCTGGGTGCCGAGCCGCTGGGTGCCGAGCCGCTGGGCGTTGAGCCGCCGGGTGCTGAGCCGATGGCCGTCGAACCGCCGGGTCCGAGCCGTCGGCGTCGAACGTCCGCAGGGCGGAAGGAGCGTGGTCGACGGACCGGCGCGCCCGACAGTGGACGAGGCGGACCCTTGGAGTCGCCGTCCCGCCCCCGCGGTGTCGATCGTCCGTTCGGACGTGCCGCCGAGCGGAGTCGGCCCGCAGCACCGACGGTGAAGGCGTGCTGAGGAGAACGCCGCCGGCCCTCGCGGTCGCCCTGCTGCTCTGCGCGCCCGGGAACGGCGCGTGGGCCGGGTCGCCGGGCCGGCAGGTGGCGGTCGTGGACCAGGCCTCGCGCAGCGTGCTGGTGTTGCAGAGCGCCGAGGAGCTGATGGCCTACCGGGGCCCGGACCGGCTGCCGGTGGTCTGGGCCTGGAGTGCCGACCGGGCACCGGAGTTGGCGGATCTGGCACCCGCGCGCAGCTGGACCGGTCCGGACGAGGCGAAGTCCCGGGTCCGGCAGGGCCGTCGCTACCTGCTGACCACCGCCTCCGGCGGGCTGGCCGCGGTCGTGGAGACGGCCACCGGCCGCGTCCACTGGGCCGCGGACCTGGGGGCGGCCGCCAATCCGCACAGCATCGAGCTGCTGCCGGACGGCAACGTGGCCGTGGCGGCGAGCAGCGGCGGCTGGGTGCGGCTGTACGCGGCCTCGCAGGGCCCGCGGGCCGCGGCGTACGCGGAGTTCCCGCTGCCCGGCGCGCACGGGGTGCACCGGGACGCCCGGACCGGCCTGCTCCTGGTGCTCGGCGACACGTCGCTGACCGCGCTGCGGGTCGGCGGCACCCCGGCCGCGCCGACCCTCGCCGCGGTGCGCAACACCCCGCTGCCGGCGCCCGGCGGGCACGACCTGGCGGCCGTGTCGGCGTCCCCCGGACGGTTCTGGGTGACCACGTCGGCCGGCCTGTGGCGCTACGACCCGGCGGCCGACCGGTTCACCGCTGTGCACCTGGCGGATCCGGCGGCCGAGCGGGACCTCAAGAGCGTCGGTGACGAGCCCGGCACCGGCCGGCTGCTCACGGTGGCGCCCGACCACACGGCCCCGTGCGACTGGTGCACCTCGGTGATCACCCTGCACCGGCCGGAGGGGACGCGGGTGCTGCGCGGCACGCACCTCTACAAGGCGAGGTGGTGGAGTGTCCGGTAGCAGATTCTGGACCCTGAGGGGTCGATCTCGGGGCGCGCGTCGGAGATACCACCCGAATTGCGGACGGCATTCGGCTGATGGGGCATATTGTGTACACCGACAAACTACTCCGATGGAGGTCAGTTTTCCGTCGCGGTCCGCAAACCATCCGTCGACCCCGGTCGGCTGGGATAGCGTCGTGGGGTCGGGGGGTCGACACCGATCCGGTGTATTCGAACGCTAGCTACTGGGCCGTAGAGGCCGAATGAGTCATGGAGAAAAACATGCGGAATTTCCCTGTGGAAAACCGGCCGGATGGAGTTGACGACCTTCAGCTCGCGATGGAATCTCTGGCAGCCTTCCCGTCCCGGAACGCGGGGAGCGGGGCGGATGTGACCGAGCGGCTCGCGGCCGTTCACGACCTGTGCCGCGCGGTCGACGCCGTGCTCGACAGTCTGGTCGTCCAGGCCGCCGCCGAGGCGGCCGAGGAGGGGTGGACCGCGGCCCGGATGGCGGCCGAACACTCCGGCTACTACGCCAGGTTGCAGCGTGCGCTGCTCCCCGCCGGTGCCGGGCTGACCCGGCAGTGAGCGCGGTCCAGCCGGGCGTGCACGTGCTGTCCTGCCCCACCCGGTGGAGCGACGTCGACGAGAACGGGCACATCAACAACGCCCGCCTGGTCGGCTACATCCAGGAGGGGATTTACGACCTGTTCTGCCACCACGAAACCGCCGTGCGGGAGTCGCTGTTCCCGTCCGGATTCATTATCGCGCGGCACGAGATCGACTACCTGGAGCAGTTGCACCACCGGCCGGAGCCGTTGGCGGTGCGGCTCACCGTGGAGCGGCTCGGACGGAGTTCCGCGCAGGTCGAGGTGAATGTCTGCCGGGATCGGCTGACCTATATGCGGGCGCGGACCGTGGTGGTCGCGCGGGACCGCGAATCCGGCCGCTCGCGGCCGCTCAGCCCGGCCGAGCGGGTCTTTCTCTCGGCGTTTATGACGGACGGGGCCCGCGCCCAAGCCGCCCTGGCGGCCACGACGGTGACCGCGGCGACGACCGTGACCACGGCGACCACCGTGCCGACGGGGACGCCGGTGACGCCGGCCGCGGCGCCGGTGAGCGCGACGGCCCCGGCGCAGCGCGTACCGGCCGGTGCGGCCACCGGTGGGCTGCTGCCGGCCCGGCGGCCGCGCAGGCGGTGCCACGCCTCGGCGGGCTGAACCGCCGGCGCGGGCGGCCGGTGGCGTGATCGACGACGGCGTCGGTCCGCCCGGCCGAACCCCGGGGGCGGGCGGGCCGTACGGTCCCGCGTTCCGTGGCGGCAGGCCGGTTCCGGAGGCGCCGGGGCGAGTTACCCTGAGCAGCACGGGCACCGGTACGTCCCGCGGCGGTCACGGGCTGCGACTCCCCTCCCGGCTCCGGGCGAGCAGGCCGCCGTCGGTCCGGCCGGCGCCGCCGACCGGAAGGAGGATGCGATGACCATCTCCTGGGAGGACTTCCTCGCCCGCGTCGTGGAGCGCGGCGAGTACCGGGGCGAGGCCGAGGCGGACCACGCCGTCCGGGTCGTGCTCGCCCTGCTCGGCGAGCACCTGGTGGGCTCCGAACGGAACGAACTCGCCGACGCGCTGCCCGTCACCTACGCGTCGCTGCTGCGCGACGCCGCGCCCGCGGCCGAGCCGCTGACCGCCGAGCGCTTCGTGGAGGCCGTGGTGGGGTGGATCGACGGGGCCACCCCGGCGACGGCGCAGTGGGACATCGGGGCCGTGCTCAGCACCGTCGCCGACCTGGTCCCGGGGGTACTGGTGGACCGGGTGATCGAGCAACTCCCGGAGGGCTACGACCTGTTGTTCGGCCATCCCGCCCGGGCCTGAACCCGCCCACGCCGGGAGCCGCCCGTGCCCCCGGAGCCGCGCCGGCGGCTCCGGGGCGGCCGCGATCCCGGGGCGGCCGTGACCGCGTGGCGGCCGTCTACCCCGTGGTGGCCCGGAACAGCTCCGTGCCCGGGCCGGTCAGCTCGACCGGCCCGGCGCCCGGACGCAGATAGGCCGACGCGCCCGCGGGGAGCGGGAGTTCGGCGCCACCGGGCGCCCGCAGCCGGGCCCGGCCGGAGACGCAGAGCAGGATCTGCGGGGTGGGGAGGTCGACCCGGACGGCGGCGGCGCCGGGGCGCAGCCGGGAGAGGCCGAACTCCTCGGCGGGTGAGGGGAACCGCTCCTCGGTTCCATTTTCGGTGCCGGTGCCGGTGCCGGTGCCGGTTCCGGAGCCGTCGCCGGAGCCGCTCCCGAGCGGGCGCGGCAGGAGCACCTCGGGCTCCTGGGGGCGGAAGGACGTGACCGCCAGCAGGCCGTCCACGTCGACGTGCTTGGGGGTGAGCCCGCAACGCAGCACGTTGTCCGAGTTGGCCATCAACTCCACGCCCACGCCCCGCAGATAGGCGTGCGGCACCCCGGCATCCAGGTACAGCGCCTGCCCGGCGGTGAGCCGGACGTGGTTGAGCAGCAGCGCGGCGAGCAGCCCCCGGTCGCCGGGGTACTCCTCGGCGAGCCGGGCGTACGCGGCGCAGCTCGCGGCGTACGGCCCGCCGGCGGCCGCCGTGCGGCGCAACGCCCCGGTGACGGCGGCGAGTTCGTCGTCGGAGGCGTTCAGCCCGGAGCGCAGCAGCCCGGGCAGCACCGCCTCGGCGGGCCGGGTGCGCAGGTCGGCGGCCCAGTCGGGGAGTACGTCGAGCGTGTCCAGCAGCCGGGCGGTGCCGGCGGTCGGTCGGAAGCCGCACAGTGCCTCGAAGTCGCCGAGGGCACAGATGAGTTCGGGCTTGTGCCCGCGGTCCTTGAAGACCCGCTCCGGCGCGTCCAGCGGGATGCCGCGGGCCTGCTCCACCGCGTACCCGGCCTCGGCCTGGGCCCGGGTGGGGTGGACCTGGAGCGAGAGCGCCCGCTCGGCGGCCAGCACCTTGAACAGGAACGGCAGCGCCGGGCCGAACCGCCGTACGGTGTCCGGCCCGAGCCAGCCGTCCGGGTCGGCGTCGATCAGCCCGTCCAGCGGCCGCGGTCCGCCCTCGCCGCCGCGGCCGTCGACGGTCAGCAGGGACGGCGCCGAGGGGTGGGCGCCCAGCCAGAGTTCGGCCTGCGGCGTGCCGTCGGGCGCGGTGCCGGTGAGCGCGGGGATGGCGGTGGCCGACCCCCAGGCGTAGCGGCGGACGGGATTGCGCAGGAGGCCGAACGGGGGGAGGGGGAACGGCGGGAGGGCGGGCGGCGGCATGCGGGTGGCTCCGGGGAGGGTCAGCGGCAGAGCGCGGCCGCGCCGATCAGCCCGGCGTCGGTGCCGAGTTCGGCGCGGCGCACGTCCAGGCCGCGGATGTACGAGAGGGCGGCGTAGCGGTCCAGGTGGCGGGCGAGCGGGGTGAGCAGCACGTCCCCGGCCGCGGCCACGCCGCCGCCGATCACCACCCGGGAGAGGTCCACCAGGGCGGCCGTGGCGGCGATCCCGGCGGCCAGCGCCTGGGCGGCGCGGTCGAAGGAGGCGAGCGCGACCGGGTCGCCCGCGGCGGCGGAGGCGGCGACGGCGCGGGCCGTCCGGTCGCCGTCCACGGGCCGCCAGCCCTCGGCGAGTGCGCGGCGGGCGATCGCGGTGCCGCTGGCGAGGCCTTCCAGGCAGCCGCGCGAGCCGCACGGGCAGGGCTCGCCGTCCAGGTCGACGGTGATGTGGCCGAGGTGGCCGGCGTTGCCGCTGGGGCCGGGGCGCACCACGCCGTCGAGCACCAGCCCGGCGCCGACGCCGGTCGACACCACCAGGCAGAGCGCGTTGGCGGCGCCCCGGGCCGCGCCCTGCCAGTGCTCGGCGGCGGCCATCGCCACGCCGTCCCCGGCGAGGTGGACGGGCAGCGCGCGGGCCGCCACCGCCGGGTGCGCGGCGACCTCGGCGACCAGCGGGAAGCCGCGCCAGCCGGGGATGTTGACCGGGCTGACGGTGCCGTCGGTGAGGTCGACCGGGCCGGCGCTGCCGATCCCGACGGCCGTCACGGCGGCCCAGTCGGCCGTAGCGGCGAGCCGTTCCAGCACCCGGTGCACCACGGCGAGCACGGCCGCGCCCGGCTCGGCGGCAGGGGTGGGCAGCTGGAGCCGGTGCCGCAGCCGTCCGTCGGTGTCGACCAGCGCCCCGGCGATCTTGGTACCGCCGACGTCGACGGCGGCGAACAGCGGGGTGACGGGCACGGTGGGCTCCAGAAGCGGTCGATGGGGGCGGCGCCCCGGCCGAGGCGGCCGAGGCGCCGAACAGCGTACGTGGACCAGCGGACCGACGGACCCGTGGCCCAGCGGCTCAGTGGTCCAGCGGCTCAATGGGCTCAGTGGTCCAGCCGCTCAGCGGGCCGCGCTGAGCCGCAGCGTGACCAGCTCGAACGGCCGCAGCGCGAGCCGCACCGCGCCGTCCTCGACCGCGACCTCCCCCCGGGTGCCGTCCCAGGGCCGCTCCAGCAGGTCGCAGGGGACGGCACCGGCCAACGGGAAGGAGGTGGTCAGCCGCCCCCGGACGCGGCCGCCGCCGGCCTCGTAGACCCGGACGATCAGGTCCCCGCTGCGGTCGTCGGCGAGCTTGACGGCGCTCACCACCAGGGCGTCGTCGTCCACCTCCACCAGCGGAGCGACCTGCTCGGCGCTGCCGGTGACCCGCCGCTCGGGCAGGCCGATCCGGTAGCCCTCGCGGACGGCGTCGCCGATCGCCGCGCCCGGCACCAGGGCGTGCCGGAAGCGGTGCAGGCCCTGGTCGGTCTTCGGGTCGGGGAAGCGCGGGGCGCGCAGCAGCGAGAAGCGGACGGTGGTGGTCGTCCCGCCGTCGTCGGCGCGCACCGCGCGGGTGACGTCGTGGCCGTAGGTGGAGGCGGTGACCAGGGCGACGCCCCAGCCGGGCTCGTCGAGGTGGACGAAGCGGTGGTTGCAGGCCTCGAACTTGGCGGCGTCCCAGCTGGTGTTGGTGTGGGTGGGCCGGTAGAGGTGGCCGAACTGGGTCTCGGCGGCGTAGCGCTCGGTGTGGATGTCCAGCGGGAACGCGGCCTTGAGGAACTTCTCGGTCTCGTGCCAGTCGACCTCGGTGTCGATGTCCAGTCGCTGCTCGCCGGCCGGCAGGGTGAGGGTCTGGACGACGGTGGAGGAGCCGAAGGAGCGGGCGATCCGCACCGAGGCCGCGTCGGGGGAGCAGGTGGCGGTGAGCGAGTCCACGCCGGTCAGGTCGGTGACGGTGTTGCGGTAGAACTGGTCCACGTCCCAGGCGTCCCACATGTTGGGGAAGTCGGGGTGCAGCTGGAGCAGGTTGGCCCGGCTGCCGGGCGCGACGGTCTCCCGGCCGGTCGCGAGGTCGACCACCGAGGCGATCAGGCCGTCCGCGTCCACGACGACCTCCAGCAGGCCGTTGTGCAGGGTGAAGCCGCCCTCCGGCCGCTCCACCGCCTCGCAGCCGGCGCCCGGCGACGCGACCACGGCGGCCCCGCCCGCCGGCACCGCCGAGCGGGTGTGCGGCGCCGCGTTGAACACCAGCTCGCGTCCGCCGTCGGCGGCCCCGGCCAGCGCCTGCTGGGCCGCGCCGATCAGCCCCTCCAGCTCGGCGGCCAGCGCGGCGTACGTCGCCTCGGCCTCGCGGTGCACCCAGGCGATGGACGAGCCGGGCAGGATGTCGTGGAACTGGTGCAGCAGCACGGTCTTCCAGATCCGGTCCAGCTGCTCGTACGGGTAGGCCGCGCCGGTGCGCAACGCGGCGATGGCGCACCAGAGTTCGGCCTCGCGCAGCAGGTTCTCGCTGCGCCGGTTGCCCTGCTTGGTCTTCGCCTGGCTGGTCAGGGTGGCGCGGTGCAGCTCCAGGTAGAGCTCGCCGACCCAGACCGGCGGGTCCGGGTACTCGGCCTCGGCCTTGGCGAAGAACTCGGCCGGGTCCTCCCAGCGGACGGTGGCCGAGCCCTCCAGGTCCTTCATCCGGGCCGCCTTGGCGACCATCTCGCGCGTGGTGCCGCCGCCGCCGTCGCCCCAGCCGGTCGGGGCGAGCGAGTGCCGGGCGACGCCCTTGTCCTTGAAGTTCCTCGCCGCGTGGGCGATCTCGCTGCCCTTCATCGAGCAGTTGTAGGTGTCCACCGGCGGGAAGTGGGTGAAGATCCTGGTCCCGTCGATGCCCTCCCAGAGGAAGGTGTGGTGCGGGAACCGGTTCACCTGGCTCCACGAGATCTTCTGGGTCAGCAGCCACTTGGAGCCCGCGTTGCGGATGATCTGAGGCAGGCCGCCGGTGAAGCCGAAGGTGTCCGGCAGCCACGCCTCGTGGTTCTCCACCCCGAACTCGTCCAGGAAGAACCGCTTGCCGTGCACGAACTGCCGGGCCATCGCCTCCGAGCTCGGCATGTTGGTGTCGGACTCGACCCACATGCCGCCGGCCGGCACGAACCGGCCCTCCGCCACGGCCTTCCGGACCCGGGC
The DNA here is from genome assembly GCF_042894165.1 of Kitasatospora sp. NPDC001547. Lineage (NCBI taxonomy): Bacteria > Bacillati > Actinomycetota > Actinomycetes > Kitasatosporales > Streptomycetaceae > Kitasatospora > Kitasatospora sp. NPDC001547. Next base: position 69,492 of record NZ_JBIAVL010000001.1, read on the forward strand.
GTACACCTCGGGCCGGTGCTCCTTGATCCAGGCGAACTGCTGCGCCTGGGACATGGTGTAGCGGAACTCCGGCTCGTCCTCCAGCAGCGCGGTCATGTTGGCGGTGGTGCGGGCCACCTTGCGGACGGTCTCGCGCAGCGGCCAGAGCCAGGCCGAGTCGATGTGGGCGTGGCCGATCGCGCTGATCCGGTGCGCGGACGGCACGGCGGGCGCGGCCAGCACCCCTTCCAGCTGCGAACGGGCGGCCGCGGCCGTGCCGTTGACGTCCTGGAGGTCGACCGCGTCGAGCGCCCGCTCGACCGCGCGCAGGATCTCCCAGCGGCGGGGGCCCTCCACCGGCAGCTCGGCCATCAGCTCGCCGAGCACCTCCAGGTCCAGCACCAGCTGCCAGACCGTCTCGTCGAAGACGGCCAGGTCCATCCGGGCCAGCTTGTACTGCGGCTGGTCGCCGGCCGTCTCCTTGTCGCCCAACTCGGTCGGCAGGAAGGGGTGGTAGTCCAGGATGACCGGGTTGGAGGCGGCCTCGACGTGCAGCAGCACCTGCTCGCCGCCGGCCGCCGGGGCGGCGATCCGCACCCACTGGTTCTGCGGGTTGAGGCCCTTCACCGGGGAGCCGTCCGGGCGGTAGACCAGGCCCTCGCACTGGAAGCCGGGCATGTTGGCGTCGAAGCCGAGGTCGATCAGCGCCTCGACGGTGCGCCCGGCCCAGGCCTCGGGCACGGTGCCCGTCACGGTGATCCAGCTGGTGCCCCAGGGCGCGCCCCAGGCGTCGCCGACCGCGATCGGGGTGCGCGGGGCGGCCAGGCCCTCGGCGACCGGGACGGGCTCGCCGGGCGCCGTCCAGATGCCGACCTCCAGCGGGACGGACTCGGGGTAGACGGCCGGGCGGATGCGCTCGTCCAGGACGCGCTTGAGGCGGGACTCGACCAGGGTGCGGTCATCGTGCATGTCAGCGGGCTCCGTTGCGGGCTGGGGACGGTTGGAGGGAGGGTACGTCGGAGGGGTGGACCACCTCGGTGATGCCGCGCGCGGCGAGGTGCTCGCGGTCCTCGGCGTGCTCGGCGAGCACCGCGGTCGGCCGGGCGCCGTCCTCGGCGAGGCGCATGAACGCCTCGTACACCGGACCGCCGGGGCCGCAGACCGCGCGCCGCGGCGAGGTGACCTCGTCGCCGGTGGCGACCACCACGGCGGTGCTGCGCGGCTTCGGCGGCTGCCAGGACCGGCGGGCCTCGGCGGCGGCCTCGGCGAGCCGGGCGCCGGCCGGCTTGACCGTCCGGTCGGTGGTCAACAGGCCGAGGCTGTACTCCAGTTCGGGGAAGTCGGCGAGCGAGCGGTCCACGTCGTGCGAGCACCACCAGGTCACGCCCCACAGGTCCGGGCAGTCCAGTACGGCCGCCACCGTGGCGCCGGTGAAGCGCGCCGCGTCCTGCGCCGTGATGTACGGGGCGGGCGCACCGACCTCCTGCAGCCAGACCGGGCGGGCCGGGTCGTCCGCCCAGGCCTTGGAGAGCTCGACCAGGTACGCGGCGTGCTGGGCGGTGGCGGTGGAGTGGGCGCCGTAGCGCTGGGCGGTGCCGTTGAACACCCAGGAGTGCACGGCGGTCGCGGCGCCGATCCGGGCCGAGTGCCAGGGGGTGAACGGGTGCTCGTCCAGGTACCAGGCCGCGTCGTAGGAGGCGTGCAGGTGCAGCCGGCCGGGGGCGCCCTGTTCGCAGGCGTCGAGCATCCGGCGCAGCCAGGCCTCCGCCTCGGCGGGGGTGGCCCGGTCGGGGTCGGGGTGCGGGGCGCCGGAGAACTGGTTGATCTCGTTGCCGAGCGTCATCCCGAGGAAGTTGGGCCGCTCGCGCAGCGCTCCGGCGAGGGTGCGCAGGTACGCGGCCTGGCCGTCGAGCACCTCGGGGTCGGTGAAGATGTTGCGCCGGTGCCAGGTCCGCGTCCAGGACGGCAGGAAGTCGAAGCTGGACAGGTGGCCCTGCAGGCCGTCCACCGCGACGTCCAGCCCGCGCTCGCCGGCCGCGTCCACCAGGGCCGTCAGCTGCTCGACGGCGCGCGGGCGGATCAGGGTGCGGTTGGGCTGGAAGACCGGCCAGAGCGGGAAGACCCGTACGTGGTCCAGGCCGAGGGCGGCGATGGAGTCGAAGTCGGCGCGCACGGCGTCGAGGTCGAAGTCGAGCCAGTGGTGGAACCAGCCGGCGCTGGGGGTGTAGTTGACACCGAAACGGGGAGCGGTGGTCATCGGGCATCTTCCTCAACGGGTTCGGGGCGTACGGGCGGTGGGCTATCCCTTGACGGCTCCCTCCTCGACGCCCTTGAAGAAGAAGCGCTGGCAGACGGCGAACACCACGACGATCGGCAGGAAGGCGATCATGGTGCCGGCCGCGATCAGCCGGGGGTTGGCGGAGAAGGTGCCGTTGAGGTACTGGAGCCCGACGGTGAGGGTGTACTTCTGCGGGTCGTTGAGCACGATCAGCGGCCACAGGAAGTCGTCCCAGGCACCGATGAAGGTGAAGATCACGATCACGCTGAGCATGCCGCGCACGTTCGGCAGGCCGATGTGCCACAGCCGCTGCCAGACGTTGGCGCCGTCCACCAGCGCGGCCTGGTCCAGCTCGACCGGGACGGCGGCGAAGGCGGTGCGCATCAGCAGCACGTTGAGCATCGCGATCGAACCCGGCAGCGCGACGCCGGCCAGGGTGTCGGCCAGGCCGAGGCCGCGCACCAGCACGTACTGGGAGACGATGGTGACCTCGCCGGGCAGGATCAGGGTGGCGAGGAACAGGCCCAGGACGAGCTTGGCGCCGCGGAAGCGCAGCCGGGCGAGCGCGTAGCCGGCCAGGGTGCAGCCGACCACGTTGCCGGTGATGCAGACGGCGGCGACGATCACCGAGTTGAGCGCGTAGGTCCACACCGGGATGACGTCGGCGACCTTGCCGTAGTTGCCCAGGGTCGGCTGGTCGGGCAGGAAGCTCGGGGTGCGGGTGTAGACGTCCTCGGCGGGGCCCTTGAGCGAGGTGGACAGCTGCCACAGGAAGGGGCCGATCACCAGCAGCAGGACCAGCACCAGGAGCAGGTAGCGGGCGACGGTCTGGGCGGTGGAGGGGGTGTTGAAGCCCCGGGCGGGCCCGGCCGGCTTGACGGGCCCGGGCGCGCGGTCGGGCCCGGTCGGGTCGTCGGGCCCGGCGGCCCTCGTGCGGATGGTGGTCATGGGTCAGGCCGCCTTCCGGTTCAGGCGCATCAGGAACAGCATCGGGCCAAGGGTGATGACGAACAGCAGCAGGCTGAGCGCCGAGGCGTAGCCCAGGTGGCCGTTGAAGCCGCGGCTGTACATCTGGATCAGCATCACCACCGACATGTCCCGGCCGCCCGGGCCGCCCAGGCCGTTGGAGAGCACGTACAGCTCGGAGAACACGCGCAGCGAGCTCACCGAGATCAGCGCGGAGATCAGGACCATGGTCGGGCGCACCCCGGGCAGGGTGACGTGCCGGAACCGGTGCAGCGGGCCGGCGCCGTCCACGGCCGCGGCCTCGTGCAGCTCGCGCGGGACGTTGGCGAGGGCGGACAGGTAGATCACCATGTAGTAGCCGAGGCCCTTCCAGACGGTCAGGGCGATCGCGCTGAACAGCAGCAGCCAGCGGTCGGTCAGGAAGGGGACCGGGGAGTCGGCCAGCCCGGACTGCCCGAGCAGGCCGTTGACCAGACCGCGGTCGTCCAGCACCCAGCCCCAGATCAGCGCCACCACGACGGCGGAGGCGATCACCGGGGTGTAGAAGGCGGTGCGGAAGAAGGTGATGCCGGGGATCCTGCGCTGCACCAGCAGGGCGAGCAGCAGCGGCAGGACGGTCAGCAGGGGCAGGCAGACCAGCATGAACACGATGCTGTTGAGCAGGGCGTCGGCGAGCTGCTCGTCGTCCAGCAGCCGGCCGTAGTTCTCCAGGCCGGTGAACTGCCCGCCGCCCAGGGGCTTGGCGTTGGTGAAGGAGAGGATCACCGTGTTGACGGCCGGCCAGAGGTTGAAGACGGCCAGCCAGACTATCGCGGGGCCGGCGAGCAGCCAGGGGGTGAACCAACGCCGGTGGGTCATGCCGTTGCCTTCCTGGGGCCTGAGGTGGTGCGGGTGGCTCCCGGCGGGCGGCGGGTGGGGGAGGCCCGCCGCCCGCGCCGGTACGCGGAGTGGTGCCCGGGTGTCGGGCGTCAGCCCTTGAGCAGCTTGTTGCACTGCTCGACGGCGGTGTCCAGCGCCTGCTTGGAGCTGGTCTCGCCGCTGATGGCCAGGGCGAACTGCTGCTTGATGACGGTGGCCATCGCGTCGTCCACCTCGACGGGCTGGATCAGCTTCGCCTTGGCGAGCGAGGTGAAGGCGATCACCTTGGCGTCGCCCGCGTTGGTGCCGTCGCCCTTGCTGAAGAACGGGTCGTTCGCGGAGGCCTTGGTGGACGGGAAGACGCTGGTCAGGTGGGCGAAGGCGGCCTGGTTCTCGGGGCTGGTCACCCAGCGGGCGAGCGCCACGGCGGCGGCCGGGTTCTTGGTGTTCTTCGGGATGGACAGGCCCTGGACGTACAGCGGCGGGGTGCCCATCGCGGCGGAGGGGACGACCTTCGGGGCGAGGGTCGGGTTGTCGGTGGCGAGGCTGGTGATGAAGTTGCCGCCGCCGGTGGTCCAGGCCGCGGTGCCGGAGCTGAAGAGCTTGGAGTTGCCGGCGTAGGTGTCGGTCAGCACCCCGTTCGGCATCAGGCCCTCCTTGAAGGCGTCGCGGTACTTGTCGAGCAGCGCGGCGGCCTCGGGGGTGTTGAAGGTGAAGGTCCTGCCGTCGTCGGACATGATCTTCACGCCGATGTTGTACAGGTCACCGATGCCCGGCTTGCGGCTCATCAGGTAGGTCTGGCCGCCGGACTTCTCCTTCATCACCCGGGCCTGGGCGATCAGCTCGTCCAGGCTGGTCGGGGGCTTCTGCGGGTCCAGTCCGAACTTCGTGAGGAGTTCCGAACTCCAGTAGTTCACATCGGTGTTGAGGTACCACGGGTAGCCGAAGGTGCCCTGGTGGCCGTTGAACCGGTAGGCGTCCACGCCGCCGGAGACGTACTCCTCGCCGAGCTTCGGGTCGGCCTTGGCGACGTCCAGCAGGACGTCCTTCTTCGCCAGCGGGAAGGCGAAGTCCGGCGGGAGGTTGACCACGTCGGGCAGGGTGCCGGCGGCGGCCTGGCTGAGCACCTTGTCGGAGTAGCCCTCGCCGGGCTGGTCGAGCCACTCGACCTCGACGCCGGGGTACTTCTTCTTGAAGCCGTCGATCACGCCCTGCATGTAGTCGGTGAACTTCGGCTTGAGCGCCCAGGTCTGGAGCGAGACCTTGCCCTTGACCTCGCCGGTGGCGGCCGCACTCGCCACCGCGTCGCTGTCCTTGGCGTCGCCGGAACCGAGCCCGCAGCCGCTGAGGGCGGCGGTGGCGAGCGCGGTCGTGGTCAGTGCCGCCCAGATTCTTCGCATGAGGGTCTCCCGGTCCTGGGGGTGGGTGGGGGATCGTGCGCACTTCGGGGGTGGTGCCTGCGGGTTCCGGCCCAACCGGGTCGTGCGACGGGGGTCGTGCACGACGGGGGTTGTGCCGGATTCCGGAACCTGACTAACTAAACCGGTCTAGCTATGCCAGGGACTATGCTCCCGCCTAAACTTGGATGTCAAGAGAGGAGTCGGGTTCTGTGGGCAGACCGACGATCGCCGACATCGCCCGCCAGGCCGGTGTCTCCAAGGGCGCGGTGTCCTTCGCGCTCAACGGCCGGCCGGGCGTGAGCGAGGCGACCAGGGCCCGGATCCTGCGGGTCGCCGAGGAGATGAACTGGCGCCCGCACAGCGCCGCGCGGGCCCTCGGCGGAGCCCGGGCCGACGCCGTCGGCCTGGTGATCGCCCGACCGGCCCGCACCATCGGCGTCGAGCCGTTCTTCAGCCAACTGCTGTCCGGGCTCCAGGCGGTGCTCTCGGCCAGCTCGATCGCGCTGCACCTGATGGTGGTGGAGGACACCGCCGCCGAGATCGACGTCTACCGGGGCTGGGCCTCCGAGCACCGGGTGGACGGCTTCATCGTGGTCGACCTCCAGGTCAGGGACCCGCGGCTGCCCGTGCTGGACGAACTCGGGCTGCCCGCCGTGGTGCTGGGCGGGCCCGGCAAGGGCGGCAACCAGCTGCGGATCTGGGCCGACGACCGGGAGGCGATGCTGTCGATCGTGGACTACCTGGCCGCCGTCGGGCACCGCCGGATCGCCCACCTCGCCGGGCTGCCGCACTTCCAGCACACCCAGCGGCGGATCCGCGCGCTGCGCGACGCCTCGCGCCGGCTGGGGCTGGAGGAGGCGGTGTCGGTGCCCACCGACTTCAGCGACGCCGAGGGCGCGGCCGCCACCCGGACGCTGCTGTCCCGGGCCCGGCGGCCCACCGCGATCGTCTACGACAGCGACGTGATGGCCGTCGCGGGCCTCGGCGTCGCGGGGGAGATGGGCGTCGCGGTGCCCGGCGAGCTGTCCATCGTCTCCTTCGACGACTCGGTGCTCGCGCGGATCGTCCACCCGCCGCTGACCGCGCTCAGCCGGGACACCTTCGCGCTCGGCGAGCAGGTCGCGCGCAGCCTGCTGGCGGCGCTGGACGAGCCGGGACCGGGGCGCGACCTGCAGATGCCCACGCCGCGGCTGACCGTACGGGAGTCCACCTCGCCGCCCGGGGCGGTGGGGCCGGCCGCTTCCCCCGCCGGGGTGGTTGCTGCGCGCATCGTTGACAGCGGTTCTGAACCGGTTTAGCCTCGCAGCGCCGAGCGGGACCCGCTCGGCGCGCTCCGCCGCACCACGCCCGGCTCCCGCTGCCCGATCCGCTCCCCGTTCCGCCGTCGCCCCCGGCGCACCGCGGAAGCCCGATGCCCGTCCGGGCTCCCGGCCGAGGGCGGCAGCGGTACGCCCCCCACTCGATCCAGCACCGGCACGCCCGCATGCAGCCGGGCCCGTCCGCGACGGCGGGCCCGCCCCCACCCTCCTCCGCTCGATCGGAGCCACCGCATGTCACGACGCCTCCCCCTGCTGCTCAGCGCCGTCCTCGCGTCGGCCGCGCTGACCACCGCTCCCGCGGCCTGGGCCGACCCGATACCGGCCGCGGCACCCGCCGCCTCTGCCGCGGGAACGGGAAGCCAGCCCTTCGTCTCCTACTGGTACCCCAACAGCATCCTGAACTGGGACCCGGCGACCGACCCGGACGCCCGCTTCAACCGCTCCCGCGTCCCGCTCCAGCCGCGCACCGGCGACCCGGCGCTGCGGGCCAACCCCAACGCCCGGAGCGGCGAGGGGAAGATCGCCTCGCTGGTCTCCTTCGGCCCCACCTCCAACAACCCCTCGCAGGGCTCCGCCGACCCGAACTACTACGCCTTCGGCTACTGGCAGTACGTCGACAAGCTGGTGTTCTGGGGCGGCTCGGCCGGCGAGGGCCTGATCCTGGCCCCCAACCCGACCGTGATCGACGCCGCCCACCGCAACGGCGTCAAGGTGTACGGCACGGTCTTCTTCCCGCCCGGCGCGTACGGCGGCCAGCTCCAGTGGGTCCGCGACTTCGTCCAGAAGTCGGGCAGCCGCTACCCCGTCGCCGACAAGCTCGTCCAGGCCGCGCAGTACTACGGCTTCGACGGCTGGTTCATCAACCAGGAGACCGGCGGCGGCGATTCGGCCCTGGCGGCCGAGGTGCGCAACCTGATGCAGTACACCAAGGCGCAGAGCGGCACCGAGTTCATGTGGTACGACGCGATGACCACCTCCGGCTCGGTCAACTGGCAGAACGCCCTCACCTCGGCCAACTCGCCGTTCCTGCAAGACGGTTCGAAGCGCACCTCGGACTCGATGTTCCTGAACTTCAACTGGTCGGCGAGCGGCCTCGCCTCCTCCCGGACACTGGCCCGGCAGCTGGGCCGCAGCGAGTACGAGCTCTACACCGGCATCGACACCGAGGCCGGCGGCTACAACACCGGGGTGGACTGGAACACCCTCTTCCCGTCCGGGCGGCCGCACACCACCTCGCTCGGCCTCTACCGCCCGGAGTGGACCTGGAAGTCCGCCGCCGACCGCGCCGACTTCTACGCCAAGGACGCCCGCTACTGGGTCGGCGCCGCCAACGACCCGTCCAGGATCGACCTCTCGGCGAGCTGGCCCGGACTGGCCGGCTACGTCGCCGAGTCCTCGCCGATCACCGCCAAGCCCTTCGTCACCAACTTCGACACCGGGCAGGGCGACTTCTACAACGCGGCCGGCACCCGGGTCGCCACCGGCGGCTGGAACAACCTCTCGCTCCAGGACGTCCCGCCCACCTACCGCTGGGTGGTCGAGTCGAGCGGCAGCAGGCTCACCCCGTCCGTCGACTTCACCGACGCCTACCAGGGCGGCTCCTCGCTGCGGCTGAGCGGAAAGCTGGACGCCGCCAACACCGTCCGGCTGTACCAGACCAGGCTGGCGGTCGCCGCGAACACCAAGCTGGACCTGGTGGTCAAGGCCCCGGCCGCCGGGCCGACCAGGCTGAAGGCCGCCGTCTCCTTCACCGACGCGCCGGGCAGCTTCACCACGATCGATGTCGGCTCCAACTCCGGTACCGGCTGGGAGCGGCACACCCTCGACCTCTCCCCGTACGCCGGCCGCACCGTCGCCCAGATCGCCCTGCGGGTCGAGGGCAGCGACCCGTCGTACGACCTTCGGGTCGGCCAAGTCGCCCTCTACGACGGCTCGGTGGAGACCCCGGCGGCACCGTCCGGCCTCACCGTGCTCGGCGCGAGCGACGTCACGCCCGGCTCCAGCCAGTCCCTGCGGCTGTCCTGGACGGCGGCGGCCGGCGGCAACGTGCACCACTACGAGGTGTACCGGCGCAACCCGGACGGCAGCCGCACCTTCCTCGGCGCCACGCCCAACGACGCCTACTTCGTCGGGCGGCTCGACCGGGCCGGCACCGAGAGCGCCGCCACGCTGGACGTCGAGGCGGTGTCCACCACCTACGGGCGCTCCACCGCCGCCTCCACCACGGTGAGTTGGAACGGGACCCCGTCGACCTCCAGCAACCTCGCGCTCAACCGCCCGGCCACCGCCTCCGGCCAGTGCAACGCCAACGAGGGCCCGGCCAAGGCCGTCAACGGCAGCGTCAGCGGCGGGAACGGCGACAAGTGGTGCGCCCTGACGGCCGCCAAGACGCTGGAGGTGGACCTCGGTTCGGCGAAGCAGCTGTCCAGGTTCGTGGTCAAGCACGCCGCGGCCGGCGGCGAGAGCGCGTCGTACAACACCCGCGACTTCGCCATCCAGGTCCGGTCGGGTGTGAACGACCCCTGGACGACGGTCGCCGACGTCACCGGCAACACGGCCGGCACGACGAGCCACCCGGTGAACACCACCGCCCGCTACGTCCGGCTGGTGGTCACCACGCCCGCCCAGACCACCGACCCGGCCGCCCGCATCTACGAGTTCGAGGCCTGGGGCGCGTAGCCCCGTAGGAAAGGAAGCACCCCGTGCCGGTCACCATCACCGCCGTCGAGAGCACCGACCTGTTCGTCGGCCCCGAGCACGCCCCGCGCCAAGTGCTGCGGGTGCGGCTGGAGGGCCCGGCCGCCCGGATCACCGTCAGCGGCCCGGGTGTCCGCGGCGAGGCGACCGGCACGGGGCTGGTCGAGGTCCCGCTGGAGATCAGCGGGGCCTCGCCCGGCGACCGGCTGCCCGTGGTGGTCGGCGTCGAAGGCGCGTCCGCCGAAGGCGTGGTCGACGTCGCCGAGCCCGGCTGGACGATGTTCCTGGTCTCGCACTTCCACTACGACCCGGTCTGGTGGAACACCCAGGCCGCCTACACCTCCCCGTGGGAGCTGCTCTCCGCCGACGCCACCACCCGGCCGCTGTGGGAGCGCAACGGCTTCGCCCTCGTCGACGCCCACCTGGACCTCGCCCTGCGGGACCCGGTGTACAAGTTCGTGCTCGCCGAAGTCGACTACCTGAAGCCCTACTTCGACCAGCACCCGGAGCGCCGCGAGACGCTCCGGCAGCTGCTGGAACGCGGCCAGGTCGAACTCGTCGGCGGCACCTACAACGAGCCCAACACCAACCTCACCGGCGCCGAGACCACCATCCGCAACATCGTCCACGGCATCGGCTACCAGCGCGACATCCTCGGCGGCGACCCGCGGACCGCCTGGCAGCTCGACGTGTTCGGGCACGACCCGCAGTTCCCCGGCCACCTCGCCGCGGCCGGCCTGACCGGCAGCGCCTGGGCGCGCGGCCCCTTCCACCAGTGGGGCCCGATCCAGAAGAACTTCCGCGAGGCCAAGGACGACGCCCGGGTGATGCAGTTCCCGAGCGAGTTCGAGTGGATCGCCCCCGGCGGCGAGGGCGTGCTCACCCACTACATGCCGCACCACTACTCGGCCGGCTGGTGGATGGACTCCTCCGCCGACCTCGCCACCGCCGAACAGGCCGTCTACGAGCTGTACCGCAAGCTCAAGCCGGTGGGCGCGACGAAGAACCTGCTGCTGCCGGTCGGGACGGACTACACCCCGCCGAACAAGTGGGTCACCGAGATCCACCGCTCCTGGGCCGCCAAGTACCTCTGGCCGCGGTTCGTCTGCGCCGTCCCGCGCGACTTCCTCGACGCCGTGCGCGCCGAACTCGCCGCCACCGGACGCCGGCCCAGCCCGCAGACCCGCGACATGAACCCGGTGTACACCGGCAAGGACGTCTCGTACATCGACACCAAGCAGGCCCAACGGGCCGGCGAGGTCGCGGCCGTGGACGCCGAGAAGCTCGCCACCCTCGCCGCCGTCCACGGCCTCGGTCGCTACCCGGCCGCCGCCCTCGACAAGGTCTGGCGCCAACTCGCCTACGGCGCCCACCACGACGCGATCACCGGCTCCGAGTCCGACCAGGTCTACCTGGACCTGCTCGGCGGCTGGCGGGAGGCCTACGACCTGGCCTCCGGCGTCCGGGACGCCGCGCTGGACGCCCTGGCGGCGCGGATCTCCACGGTGGGGCCGGGCCGGGCGATCGTGGTGACCAACCCGCTCTCCTTCGACCGGACCGACCTCGTCACCGTCGAACTCCCTTCCGACGTGAGGTCGGTGAGGGTGCTGGACGACCGGGGCGACGCGGTGCCGAGCGCCGTCGACCGGGGGACGCTGCGCTTCCTGGCCGCCGACGTGCCCGCGCTCGGCTGGCGCACCTGGCGGCTGGTGGAGGGCGCCCCGGAACAGCCGTGGACGGCCGCCGACGGCTTCGTGATCGAGGGCGACCGGTACCGCGTCACCGCCGACCCGGCCCGCGGCGGCGGCCTGTGTTCGGTGTGGGACCTGCGGCACGACCGGGAGTTGATCCAGGACGGCCGGATCGGCAACGAGCTGCGGGTGTACGAGGAGTACCCGCAGCACCCCGACTTCGGCGAGGGCCCCTGGCACCTGGTGCCCAGCGGCCCGGTGGTCGGCTCCGGGGACGGCGTGGCGTCGGTCCGCCGGGAGACCGGGCCGCTCGGCGAGCGGCTGGTGATCGAGGGGACGGTCGACGCGGTCCGGTACGAGCAGACCGTCACGCTCTGGCGCGGCCTCGACCGGGTCGACTGCCGTACCCGGGTGGTGGACTACTCCGGCGCCGACCGGCTGCTGCGACTGCGCTTCCCGGTGGACGTCCCCGGTGGCCTGCCGGTCAGCGAGGTCGCGGGCGCGGTCGTCGGACGCGGCTTCGCGATGCCGGACGTCGACTCGGCGGAGGCGCCGTGGACCCTGGACAACCCGGCCAACACCTGGTTCGGCCTCGGCGCCACCGCGCGGATCGAGCTGACCGACACCGCCGGGACGGCCGTCGGCTCCCGCGCCCTCGGCGTGGCGGAGGTCGTCGTCCCCGCGTTGGACGACGACGCCGACGCCCGTCCGCTGGTCGTCGCGCTCGCCCGGGTCGGCGTCACGGCCACCACCTCGGGGGCGGACTGGGCGCGGTACGGCTGGCTGGACGTGGACTCCAACCTGCCGGACTTCCGGATCGTCGTCGGCGGCCCCGAAGCCAACGAGGCGGCACGGGAGTTGATATCCACGGCGGGGGAGGAGTACGCGGCCGTCCTGAAGGCGCACGGCGCGGTGTGGGTGCCGGCGCTGACGCCGCTCGCCGAGGTCTGGCGGCCGGACGCCGACCTGCGCGACCTGCGGGCGCTGCCGGCGCTCGTCGTCTCCGACGGGGTGGCCGTGGCGGCGCTGGTCGAGGACCTGGCCGACGCCCGGATCACCGCCGTCTGCCCGACGGCGGTCTCCGACCAACTGGCCAACCACACTGTGGCGTTGCTGACATTCGGCCTGCCCGGCTTCGCCGTCGACACCACCGGGGCCCTGCACCTGTCGCTGATGCGCTCCTGCACCGGCTGGCCCTCGGGGGTCTGGATCGACCCGCCCCGGCGCACCCTTCCCGACGGAGCATCCTTCCAGCTCCAGCACTGGACGCACGAGTTCAGCTACGCGCTGGTCGGCGGGGACGGCGACTGGCGCTCGCAGATGCTGCCTGCCCGGGGCCAGGAGTTCAACCACCCGCTGTACGCCCGGATCGCCGAGGCCCAGGACGGGCCGCTGCCGGCCACGCTGTCGTGGCTGCGGGTCGAACCGCAGTGCGAGGTGCTGCTGGGAGCGCTCAAGCCGGCCGGAAACCCGATCGCCCGCGGATCGGCGGCGCCGGTGGGGCCGGATCTGGCCGTCCGGCTGGTCGAGTCGACCGGCCTCGGCCGGACGGCGCGGCTCGGCGGCGCGCTCGGGCTGGGCTCGTTCCAGGCCGCCGACCTGCTGGAACGGCCGCTTCCTTCGGGTGGATCCGGGCTCGACCTCGCCGGGTCGCAGATCGCCACCCTGCTCGCGACCCCCGCCGTCTCGGCTCCGGCGGGCTCGACGGACCTCGGCCCGGCAGCCGAGGTCGCCCAACCCGTCCACGCCCGCTACTGGCTGCACAACCGGGGCCCGGCACCGCTCGGCTACCTGCCGGTGTCGGTCGGCGCCTCGCCCGGGCTGCTGCGGACGACGGGGGAGCCCGTGACGCTCTCGGTCGCCCTCTCCTCCCAGCTGCGGGACGCGGCGGTCGAGGGCACGGCCGTGGTGCTGCCGCCCGAGGGCTGGACGACCAGCCTCGGCAGCCGCCCGTACCGGCTGGAGGCGGACGGGCACCTGCGCTTCCCGGTGACCCTCACCCCGCCGGCCGGCGCCGAGCCCGGGCTCCACTTCGCGGCGGTGCGGATCGAGCACGACGGCCAGCAGATCGAGGACGTGGTCACCATCGCCGTCGGCGACCTCCCCGACCTGCTGCCCGTCCCCGGCGAGACCCCCGAGGACTGGACGATCGCCCAGGGCACCAAGGCCACCACCGGCCGCGACACCGGCCTGACCGTCGAGGTCGCGGCCGAGACCCTGCGGCTCGCCCCCGGCGGCCGGGCCACCCTCGCGCTCACCCTGACCAACCGCACGCGCGGCGAGATCCGCGGCGAGCTGCAGCTGGTCTCCCCGTGGGGCACCTGGGAGGCCATCGCCGAACCGGTCCGGGGCTTCACCGTCCCGCCTGGCTCCTCCACGGTGGTCGAATTCGCCGTCGCCGCCCCCGAATCCACCGATCCGGGCTCGTACTGGGCCCTGGCGAAGGTCATGTGGTTCGGCCGCTGCCAGTACGCCCCGACCGTCGCCCTGGTGGTGGAGGCATGACCCTCGGCCTGCTCGACGGACGCCCCCTCCCGCGTACGGCGCTCGACCGCCGCCTCGCCGCCCTGCGGAACGGCCCCCGCGCCACCGCCCTGCCGCAGCCCGGCAGTTCGGAGGACCGCCAGCTCACCCGGTGGGTCGCCCAGGTGCTGCTGACCGAGGCGTTGTGCGAGACGGTGGCCGCCGAACGCGACCTGCCCGTGGGGTCTTCGCTCCCCGCCCACCTCGACCAACAAGCCGCCGTCGAACTCGGCTCCATCACCGCGGCAGCCTACGAGGGCAGTGCAGCCGTCCGAGCCGTCTACAACTCCGTGACGGCCGACATCGAGCCCTCACCCACCGACGTCGCCCACTACCGCACCATGACCACCCGGCCGCCCGCGGAACGCTGGCATATCGCCCTCGCCGACGGCGAGTTGGAAGCCGACCCCGAAACCCTTCCGAAGGCCCTCGCCGAAGCCCTCCGCACGGCACCGGAGGGCGAGTGGGTCACCACCGGCCCCTGGACAGCCGCCCTCCTCGCCGTGACCACGCCCCCGGAAGCCCCCGACCCCACCCCCGCCCTCCGCGACGCCGCCCGCCGAGCCGCCTTCGTCCGCTGGCTCGACCACGCCCGTGCCCACCGCCTCACCCTGGTCGAGGGCCTGGAACACCCGGGCGACCCCGCCCAACCCGACAACCACCACCGCCACTGAGCTGGCCCCTTCCGGGCGGCCCTTCGCCCCGTGGAGCGAAGGGCCGCCCACGGGTGTCATGGGGAGTCAGACGATGAACTCCTCGTGGGGGATGCCCGCCGCCCACACGGCCTCGAATGCCGCCGAGCAGAGCCGCACCGCCGCTTCGTCCTCCGTGAAGGTGTGCCCCGCCCAGTCCCCGTCGCCCGTGAACCAGTGGAAGAGCACCAGTCGCCGGTCGATCAGCCAGAAGTCGTTGCCCGGCAGGGCGATGGTCGACGCCCGGCTTCGGGGGAGCCACCGGACCCGTTCGCCGGCCGCGAGGTTGACGGGGGTGAGGGCGTGCTCGTACCTGATGTAGTCGGTCACCGGCTCCGAGACGATGCGGGCGCGGCGCATGACGACGCCCCGGGAGATCGCGTCCTCCACCAGGGGAATCCACGTCGGCCAGAACGACGCGTTCGGGTCGTCGTCCACCTCGCCGGTCCTCTTGAAGCGATCGAAGGACTCGGCCTCGTCACCGACCGAGTAGCTGTCATGCATCTCCAGGTGCACGGCGGAGCGCCTCGCACCCCTCAGCAACTCGGCGAAGTCCGGCGCGTTCTGCGTCATCACAGGCCTTCCTCAAGGTCGGGACCAACCTGTACCGGCCCCTCGCTCCGCGGAGCGAGGGGCCGGTGGTGTCAGGTGGCGGAGTCGGCGTGGTGGTCGAACTCGCCGGCCTTGGCGGCGTCGAGGAACGTGGCGAAGCTGACGGAGGCGGTGCGGACTATGACGTCGGCGTCGTCGGACTCGCGGAGCTCCACCAGCCCACATTCTGTGCGCAGTTCGACACAGTTGTCCGTTGCGCCGGAGAAGCTGGACTTCTGCCACGTGGAGCTAGCCATGCTCTTGTTCCATTTCTTTCTTGACAGATCGGATCAAGTCTCGTGAGGCCTCCTCGGACAGGGCCGTGGAGTCCATCTGCGCGATCAGGGCGCGGAACCTCGCGAGGTGAGCCGGAGCGTCGAAGAGACGGATCCCGTGTCCGGTGTCCATCTCTGCACTGTCCAACTCGGTGATCGGCCCTGCCGCATAGGTGAAGTTCTCGCTGGGGCTCGGGACGACCCCGGCGCTGAACGGCACCACTCGAACGGAGATGTTCGGGTGTTCCGAGTCTACGTCCAGTGCGTTGAGCTGTTCGGTGAGCACCCGAGGCCCGCCGAACTGCATGTGGAGGGCGGCCTGATGGATGAACGCCGTGTAGGGCACGGCACCGGAGCGGACCACTCGCTGGCGCTGTATGCGAAAGGCGGTCCTGAGGTCGATCTCGTGGTGCGGCAGCGGAGGGTAGGTCTGGGCGAACAGCGCGGTGGCGTAGGCGCCGGTCTGCAACAGGCCGGGGATCAAGGACGTCGAGTACGTGGTCAGCCGCTCCGCGTCGCTCTCAAGCTCGGCGACCTCGAGGAAGTCCGTCGCCAGGGTGTCCCGGTACTCCTCCCACCAACTGCTCCTACCACGGTTCGTGATGATCTCGGCGAGTGCGTCGATCAGGGGTTGATTGACGCACATGCAGGTCGCGGCGATCGTATGAAGCCGTTCGACACTGATGCCGATCTTTCCGGCCTCCATCTGTGTCACCTGGGCCGGATTCATTCCGACGGCACGGCCGAGCTGACTGCCGCCGAAGCCGGCCTGTTCCCGCATCCTTCGAAGCTCTGCGCCGAGTCGGCGTTGGCGGAGTGTGGGGTTGCTGCGAGCCATTGGTTCCTTCCGCGGCGAGGGTGATCCCAGTCTGCCGCGCAGGTCGGGCGACGGTCCATCTGCGGGCTGGCGATGCCACCTTAGAGGGAATATCGCGGATCCATGGAAATTTTATCACGGCCCTGCGCTATGGTCGCCGTCAGATCGATCCGACGGATCGTCAGTAACGCTCGTTCTCCCGGGCAGCAGGCGCCTGCTGCCCGCGCACCGCAGAGCAGTCACGCGCGGCATCAACCAGCCCTGCCCTGACTTGGCTCACGGCGACGAATCCGCCGGCTCACCTCTCCCACGCCACCACCTCACGGAGGTTCCCGTGTGCACCCGTAACACGCCCTCGATCATTCTCACCCGGCAGGCCCTGCGGGACGCCCTGGCCCGCGCCGGCTGGGCGTCCGAGACCGTCTTCAACGCCGAACTCGCCCTCTGCGAGCTCATCGTCAACGCCTGGCGGCACGGTGCCACGGCCGCCCCCGTCGTCTACTTCTCCCTGCTCGGCCGTACCCTCCGCGTCTCCGTCGCGGACGAGAGCGACGTGCTCCCCGAACAGCGTCTGCCCACCGACCTCGGCGAGTGCGGCCGCGGCCTCCAGCTCGTCCAGGGGCTGACCCACCGCTGGGGCGTCGACCCCCAGAAGCGCGGCAAGGTCGTCTGGTACGAGCTGGAGTCGCTCGCGTGACCCGCGAGCCCGTCGCGCCGGACGACCCCCGGATGCGCGACTACACCGGGCCGCAGATCACGGCGCTCCTGGGCGAGTTGCACAGGCGCGGAATGCCGTTCGGGCTTCTCTGGGGCTCCGCCTCGGCCGGTGAGTCCACCCCCGACGGCCGCATCCTGGTCGACTTCGGCCATGCGCCGGTCAGCACCCTGCTGAACCTCCTCCACCTCCTGCCCGGCCCGGAAGGGGGCGACCGCAGATGAGTCCCGGTACCGCGACCTTCCTGGTCGGCGCCGCGTTCGCCGACCTCCTGGCACTCGCGTTCACCACCGTCGCCCTCGGTGCGGTCACAGCCCTCCGGATTCCCAGGCCCGATGCGCCGGTCGGCCCCGAACGCCGGAACCAGCACCCGACCCGGCGCACACCCACGTGAACGCGCCGGACGCGGCCGGGCCGAGTCGCCCGACTCGGCCCGGCCATGAACGCGCCCAATTCCTCACCCCGGTCAGCCGCGTGGAACGCCCCGGCGGCCCCGCCCAACCCGAGAACATCGACTTGGGGTCCGCTTCGACCCCACTCCTTTGCGCTCTTGACGGCCAACCGGCTCCGCGGGACGGTGTCCCGCGAGCGAGTGCAGGCGGTCTACTGGCGCCCGCCCGGTCTGGCCGGCGTTCGAGCAACTGGACGCCGGTGACGCGCGGTACGCCGCCGCGCAGGTCCGCTACGGACTCGGCGGCGTCCTGTACGCCCTCGACGGCCCGCTGCGGTGCCTGCGGCGGGCGGCCTGAACGGGGCCGCCGACCAATCATTGAACATGTTCAAAATATCTGGCAAGCTTGCCCCGGGACGGCCGCTGCTCCCTGCAGCGCTGGGCGCATGCTGCCGAGACAGTCAACCGAGGGGCGGAGTCATGGGAGCGGAGCGCGCGTTTCCAGCCGGAACCGGCAAGGCTGGGCGGCCTTCGTTGCGGGTCGGTGACAGAGTGCGATGCCCGGCCTACCGGCTCGGCAGGCCCTTCGGGCGGATGGCGGCAGTTCTCGGGTGCCTGGTTCTCGCGTGCACCTCGTGTGCGGGGGCCGGCGGCGGCGAAGCCGTGATCCAGCAGGTTGATCTGGTGGGCGACTGGGGCAATGCAGCCGGCGCCAGAGTGCACATGGCTGCCGACCACAGCCTGACGGCGAGTGGACTCACCCACGCCGTGCCCGACTACACCTGCTCTCCGAGCATCACGACCGGCAGGTGGCTGTTCTTCGCACCGCACGGCTCGCCGAACAGCTACATCTCCTCGGAGTCGGCGACCGAAGGCAAGTCGCTCACGGCTGAGGCGGACCTTGGCACGAGGCTCGACTGCAGCCTCCATGCCCAGGTCCAGCACGATGATCAGGGCTTCAACATCTGCCTTGCCATCGACCCTGATCAGACGTGCACCGCTGCAGAGCTCCTCCGCAAGGCCTCAACACGACCGTGACGCAACCCCTGACTCAAGATCGCCTTCGGTGCTGACGCAGTCATTTCGAAACGATCAGTAAGGCGGCGCGACGCCCGTCCGGGACATCCCGGACGGGCGTCGCGCCGCCTCCGCACCGGTGCCGTCGGGCTTCGCGCCACGCCTACGCGTCGGCCGCCGGCTTTCCGGAGACGCCCGCAGTGGCAGGAGCGCCGACGGTGCGCAGAGCGGGAGCATTGCCGGAAGTGGGGGCCAGGATCTCGTTGAGAGGACGTCAGTCATCCCGTACTCGGACCTGTCCCCGGGAGACGCCGAGTGCGGTACGTGCACCGCTGCCATCGGTTCGGTCGTCCCCGAACGCTGGAACGAGTACCCGACCGGGTGCGTGCTTGCCTGACCGTGCCGACAGCCGGGCCGAGTCGTCCGACTCGCCCCGCCGCGCTCGCCCCGCCGTGCTCGCCCCGCCGCGCTCGTGCCGTGCGCGGCGGGGCCGAAGAGGTTCGGGATCTGTGGGGTGGCCCGGCCGGGCCGCTGTGCGTCAGATCGGGAGGTCCCAGCCGGGGCCGTCCTCGGTGCGGAGCCAGACCTGCTGGCCGGTGGGTGAGACCGTGATGCCGAATTCCTCCTGGCGGGGTTCGCCGGCGGCCTGCCAGCGGTGCACCGCCTGCTCGACCCGGTCCCACAGGCGGACGGGACCGTGCTGGACGACTGTCCACCCGCCGTCGTGGTCGCGGGCGGTCCGGGCCTGGGAACCGGTGGACACGTCCCAGAGGATCTGTTCCGCTCCCGCCCCCAGGCGCTCGGCCGAGGGCGCCGCGAGCTGGGCGATCCAACCGCCGGTCCAGTCGTCGAGCTTCGCGGGGTCGATCCGGCTCGGGCGCTCCTCCCCGGGGAGGAGCGCCAGCGTCGGGCGGGGCGGCCGGTCGTGGGGGCGGGCGATCATGAAGCTGGTGCAGCCGGGCAGGAAGCGGCCCGTGGCCTCTCCCGGGCCGGTCACGTCGAGCAGCGCGAGGGCGTTGGCGTAACCCCACCCGGACAGCGTGACCAGGATCCTTCCCCCCGGCTCCACCTGATGAAGCCACGGCAGCGGGATGTACCGGACCGAGCAGGTGGCGATCAGCCGGTCGTACCGCCCACCGTCCGGATCACCGCGCAGCCCGTCGCCGATGACCAATCGGGGCGCGAAGTTCGCCGCCTTGAGCGCCGCTGCGGCAGCCGCGCCCACCACGGGGTCGTACTCGATGCTGGTGAGGCTGCCGTCCCCGAGGCGGTGCGCGCCGAGGGCGGTCGAGTAACCGGTCCCGGTGCCGATCTCCAGCACCCGGTGTCCGGGCTCGGCGCCGAGCCGGTGCCACATGCGCAGGACCAGCGAGGGCAGGGTGGACGACGAGGACGGGGAACCGTGTACGGCCTCCTCGGACACGTCGTCGGCCCGGATGCGGCCGTCGAGTTGAGTGATCAGCGTTTCGTCGGAGTAGACACCCTCCAGCCATCCGGGCTCGCCCTCGCGGACGGGCCGGTAGCTGGTGGGGGCGCTGCCCGCCACCGGCCGGAAGTAGGATCCGGTGAACAGCTCGCGGGGCACCGCCCTGACGGCGCTGCCCCACTCGGGCTCCATGGGGGTGCCGTCCTCGGCGAGCCTGTCCGCCAGGGCGGCGCGAAGCCGGGTTGCCGTGTTCATGTGTCGGGGCCCTTCTCCAACTGGTCGGCGATGGCGTGGGCGATCGCCGTGGTGGTCTCCGTCGGCTGCCACGCCCACTGGCCGTTCGGATTGCACTCGAGGAAGTACCAGTCGCCGACGGCGGTGACGGCGAAGTCGAACGCGCCGTAGCCCAAACGGAGTTCGGCCAGGTAGGCGGTGATCGGACGGCTGACCGACCGGGGCACCTCGATCGGTGTGCACGTCATCAGCTCCTGGCGGTAGCGCCAGTCGAGATCAGGGCTGTCGATCCGGATCCCGTACAGCCGGCCGCCGATCGCGGTCACCCGTACGTCGAACGCCTTGCCGACCTTGGCCTGGAACATGTGCGGGCAGACCGACACGGCGTCGGCGATCTCGGCCCCCAGAACCTCCCGGACCCACACGCTGTGCGGCCGGCCCGCCACGCGGTAGGGCGTGTTCCACACCGGCTTGTAGACCACCCCGGCGGGCTGGCAGGTGGCGAACGCCCGTGCCTCGTCGGGGTCGTTGGTGATCACTGTGCTGGGCACCAGGAACCCGCAGCGCTGCGCGGTCGAGAGCTGGCCGGGCTTGAACTCGGCGGCCCGGTTGTTCCACGGGTGATTGAGGTAGTGGGCGCCCGGCAGTGACGTGAGGATTCCCCCGGCGCCCCACAGCGCCTGTTCGGCGGCGAACCGGCGGTCCTGGTCGCTCAGCCCCTGCGGCCCCTCGTACGGCGAGGGCCGACGCACCCAGACGGACCGGATCCGAGTGGTGTCGATCTCCCGGCTTGCCGTGCGCAGGGTGCCCCGCTGCTCGCCCGTGCGGTACGCGGCGGTCAGCGAGGCGCCCGCGTGCAGGTCGGTGCCGGGGTCGAGGCGGACCACGGGCACCCGGCGGTCGGCGAGAAGCCGCAACACCACGTCCGCCGTCACGTCGTAGGCGTTGGTCAGCACCAGGACCGACCTGCTGTCACCCATCAGCCGGAACTCTGGTCCTGGTCGTAGGACTCGGTGGTGTCCGCGTCGGTCGCACCGCCCGGCCCGGCCCCGTCGCCCGGGGTGGTCATCGTGGAAGTGAGGCCGCTCGTGCTGGTGCCGTGGCTGCCCAGCTCGACGGTTCGGCCGTGGTCGTCCACGATGACCGCAATCTGCGTCTCGGGGTCGATCACGGGCGTGTGCTCCGGGATCGTGGGGGTGGCCGCGTACGGAGCCATCCGTCGCGTGCCCCACGGCGCGGGCGACTGCGTCATGTTCTGCGCCTCCGTTTCCGTCCTGCGAAGGAAGTCCTTCGGTGTATCGCGAGTACACCGCAACTCGTCCTCACCGGCCAGGCTTCGTCTGTTGTCCCGGGGTTGTCCCGCCCGTGTCGGCGATATGCTCGCGGTCACTGCCGATGATGGGATTGGCCCGTGGACGACCCGATCCGGCATCCCCTCGCCCATGCGCGTGAACTGCGCGGCTGGTCTCAGGGGGATCTCGCCGCCCGTCTCGACAGGGCCGCTCGCGGCCAAGGGCTGCGCTCCGGCGCCGACAAGACCGCCGTGAGCCGGTGGGAGAACGGGCGCAAGACCCCAAACCCCGACTCCCAGCTCCTCCTCGCCGAAGTCTTCGGCGTCACGGTCTCGGAGATGGCGGCGTACGGCTGGCCCTACTGGCTGCCCGGCCGCGACGAGCCGCTGTCGTTGGGCGTCGGCCACACCGTCCAAGCACTCCACGACGCACAGAGAGCCCTCATGGACCGTCGCACCTTCATGACGTACAGCGCCGTTTCCCTGGCGGGGCTCGCCGCCCAGTGGGCGGTGATCGAGCCCGAGCGTCTGAACTCCGCGCCGGGCGGCCGGCGGGTGGACGACGGACTCGTGGACTGGCTGGAGGCGACCAGCAGGGAGTTGACGGCTCTGCCGACCGAACAGCGCCAGCACACCGCCCGGTTGCTGGATGCCCAGCTGGCCACGGTGACCGACCTGATCGCCGACGGCCGCTACGGCGAGGCCATCGGCCGACGCCTCCATCTCCTGGCGGCCTCGCTGGCCACCACCTGCGGCTGGTACCGCTTCGACCAGGGGAGGCACTGGGCGGCCGGCAAGCTCTGGGGAGCCGCCCTGCAGTCCGCCCACGCGGCGGGTGACCGCGACCACGGTGCGGGGGTGCTCTCGGACTTCGCCTACCAGTCGAACTGGCTCGGCGAACCGAAGGTCTCGGTCGATCAGCTCGGGTACGCCCTGTCCGGGACGCGGCATCCCACCGCCAGGTCGCTGCTGCTCCTGCGCCGCGCCAGGGCGTACGCCACGCTGGGCGAGCGTGCGGCCTGCTACCGGGATCTGTCGGCGTCCGAGACCGCGCTCGGGACGGATTCGGCGGACCCGGCCCCGGACTGGTGTGCGTGGATGGGCCCGGCCGACCTCGCCGTCGACTCCGGGCAGTGCCTGCTCGACCTCGGCCGTACCGGGGAAGCGCACGTGCGGATCGCCGAGGGCATGGCGCTGCTGCCCCGCGCCCGCGACAAGACGCGCGGGATCTTCCTGACGTACCAGGCCGGCGGCTACCTGCAGTCCAAGGACGTCGAGCAGGCGCTCGCCGTCGCCCGGGAGGCGCTGGACTTGGCCACGCGCATCGGGGCCCCACGGTGCGTCGCACTGGTGCGCGACCTCGCGCCCGGATTCCGGCGATACCGCCAACTGGGCGATGTACGCGAGATATTGACGCGACTCCAGAACAGTTGACCGCGCTCGGCGGCGCGACCGCCGCCGAGGTGATCGCCGTCCTCGGGACCGACGATCCGGACCGGGCCGCCGAACTGATCACCGCCCTGCTCGATCGCCATCCGGCCCGCCCCCAGGTCAGTCTGCCCGGCCGGCGCCCTGTTCCCCGCACACCCGCGCCCCCGCCGGTGCCGGCCTCACTCGCAGCGCTACTGCGTCCCGCGCTGCGTCCCCCGGGTGCGGGTCGCCGCGTACCGGGCCCAGAAGGGCGAGCGGCAAGGCCGAACTCCGGGCCGACGTTCGTGCAGATGGCCGACCGCCCGACCCGTCCCGATGGTGCGGGACGTACCCCTTGGGTCGCCCGTGCCACCCCGTGCCAACGGGACACATTGCCAGCGACCTTACGCCGCTGCGTAGTTGACGGTAGTCGTTCGACTACGTCACGATCGACGGACCGCCGAGGTCGGCGCCCGCCGGCCGCGCCGCGAACCGCTCGCCGCGAGTCATGTGCCGGGCCGCGAGCCGCGCGCCCTGAACCGCCGCGCCGCCCCCGTCGCCCGGCCCGGATGTCCACCCGCGCACCCGTGTGGAGGTACCGCCATGTCCAAGCACCGTTTCGCCGTCCACGGAGCCGTCGTCGCCGCTATGGCCCTCCTCTCCCTGCTCGTCCCGCTCACCGGCGCCCACGCCGCGCCGCCCGCCGACTCCTGCACCCAGAACTGGAGCATCAGCTCCGGCCAGGGCTACGCGAACGGCAAGTGGTGCAACTACGACACCAAGGTCGTCGGCACGGTGCACGACACCAAGGCGGACGGCCGCTGTCCCTACGTGCGCGGCGGCCTCTCCAACGGCGGCTACGTCGACAGCGACTGGGCCGGCGGCAAGGGCAAGTCCCGCGCCATCACCCTCCACGCCCCCTCGGGCACCCGCTTCACCAGCCTCAGCATGCGCTCCATCGGCTGCTGACGCCGACCGCGGGCGGGTACGCGCCGACCAGGGAGACGGCTGGTAAATCCGCCCGCCCCAGGCCGTCTTCGCGGCCAGGCGGAATGAACGCGCCTGCCGGCCGCCCGCCGGATCGGCGGACGGCCGGCAGGCGCCTCAGGAAGTGCTCGGCACGGAAGTTGCGCAGCGTGGCGTCAGGCCCCTGGTTAGGAGCCGCCCAGGTAGCGGGATTCCATGTACACCGTCCGCTCCGTCTGTCCCGGGTCCACCACCACACTGAAACGGCTTCCGGTGGAGGTCTTGAAGTCCACGAAGAGGTCGTAGGTCACTGCCTTGTCGAAGGTCCATCCGAAGCCGCGAGTCTCGGCGTCGTCGAACCCGGTCTGGTTCCCCTGCCCCGGGGTCCAGTGCACGGGGCGGGCGAGGTCGGCCGAGTGAGCGGAAAGGAATCGGTCCACACAGTCCTTCGAGGCCCGGAAGCTCAGGTTCAGGTTCTGACCGGGGTACTTCGCGCTCCCGGAGAACCCGACGCCTTGCAGGTCGCACGCGGGGAGGTCCAGGCCGAACGCCTTCGCGACCCCTTCGAGGGTCTGCCCCTTCGGGGAACTCGGGTACGCCCTGGGGTCCGGGTCCGCCGTCGTGCAGCCGACCGCCAGGGCGAGGGTGACGACCACGCTCGCGGCCACCGCCGCTGCGCGTCGCACCGCCCCGTAGCCGGGCGATCCCGCCGTGTTCCGTACTCGCATCAGTGTCCTTTCCCGGGCGGGCGCCGTCCCGCGGGGAAGGCCCCGCAGGACGGTACTCGAACCGGATCGAGCGATCAACCAGTGGTGGAGTCGATGTGCCCGGTCATGCTCCCCTGGACGGTGAAGTCGCGGGCGTACCCCTGACTCGGTGCCATGGCCAGCATTTTCACGTCGACCGGGATGCCGTACACGTCGATCGGCGGCTTGTCCATGTCGAAGTTGTATTCCTTCTTCAGGTCGTACCGGTAGTCCCCGGAGAGCCGCACCTTGCCCGGGCTGACGACCGTTGCCGTCACCTCTCCGCTGACGCGGTACTGGACGGAGTGCAGCGCGAAGATGTGGTCCTTGGAACCGGGCCACTTGTAGGTGAATCCGAGCCAGTTGGAGTCCAGCTTCACCGAGCACGTGGTGCCGACCCCGCCGGTGCACTTCTCCGCCGCGGACTGCGCGTACTTGGCGGCCCTCTCGTTGAGGTCGTTCTGCATGGTCGGGTTGTTGTACAGGTCCCGCATCTGGTCGGCCGAGAAGTTGAACGGCTTGCCGGACTTCTTCTCCCAGTACCGGAACAGCTCGCAGGACATCGACCCGGCGTGGCAGGCCCAGAGCTCGGCGCCGCCGACGATGGTGAGCATCGGGTCCGGCTGCCCCTGGCTGCCGAGGTTGCGGAAGAACTTCTCCCAGCTGCTCGGCTCGTGGAACGGCGGGTGCTTCTTCGGGTCGTCCTGGTCGCTGATGTAGTCGTGGCCGTCCTGGTCGCCGACGGTGACCGAGCCCGGCGGGGGCGGTGTCGACGGCGACTGGTTCTGCTGGGCGGCGCGGGCACGCTCCTCGGCGGCGATCTTGTCCACCGCGCTGCGCATCGCGTCGGTGCCGGCCTGCGCCGCCTCCTGGGCGCTCCGGCCTGCGGCCAGCGCCGAGTTCCGGGCCTGGGCAGCGGAGCCGTAGGCCGAGTTCGCGTACGCGGCCGCCTTCGATGCGGAGTAGGACGCCCAGGCCGCAGACTTGGTCGCGGCGGAGGCATCGGCACGGGCCGACTTCTCGGCGGTTCTGGCCTGTTGCGCGGACATCGCGGCCTGCTGGGCCGACTTGTCCGCCTGGTCCGAGGACTGGCGAGCCTGGTCCGCGTAGCCCTTGGCCTCGTCGGCGGACTGGCGGGCCTGAGCGGCGTACTGCGCGGCCTCCTGGGAGGCGCCCTGGGCCGTCAGCGCCGCCGCGGTCGCGGTCGCAGCCGTCTCCTGGGCGGTGGCGGCGGTGTTCGACGCGTCGGCCACGATTCGCCGGATGTCGGCGGCATGGAGGGCGCTCTGCTGGTCCTGTTCGGCGGCCCGGTACTGGGCCACGGCGACGAAGTTGCGCAGCTGTGTGGGCGGTCCGGCCAGGGCGACCTGGGCGGAGGCGGTCAACTGGGGGCCGCCCGCCGTGAGCAGCGAGAGCGCCGTCACCCGGTCGTCCTCCTCCCGGGCCCGGTACTGCTCGGTGTCGAGGAACTGGTGGAAGGCTGCGGGCGTATTGGTGTCGATGGCCCTGCTGCCGGCTTCCTTGACCGCTCGGCCGCCCTGGCTGATGATCCGCAGGATCTCGACCCGGTTGTCCTCGGCCATGGCCGTGTCCTGGCCCCCGTTGAGGAAGGTCTGGACATCCTGCGTGGACCCGTTCAGCGCGGTGAAGGCCGCGGTGCGCAGGCGCGGGTTGGTGGACTCGGAGAGGTGGGCGACGCGGGACATGTCGTCGTGCTCGGAGGCGAGAGCTCGGCGCTGCTTCAGCCACTCCAGCACGTCACTGTCGGAACCGGTGAGCGCGTCCTTGGCGGCCTGGCTGGTCCAGGGGCCGCCGGTGGAGAAGAGGTTGGCGGCAGCCTGACGGCCCATTCGCGCGGCGGCGGTCGGGTCGGTGCCCGGGGCCACGGCGTCGGACAGCAGTTGCTTGGTCTCGGTGTCGACCCGCACTGCCTCTGCCCGGTCCTCGCGGTCCTTGGCCTGCTGCTCGTCGTACTGCTTCTTCAGCTCCTGAGCCTGCTGGATCCGCTTGTCCTTCTCCGCCGCCAGCTGGGCGGCTTCCGCGGCGCGCGCGGTCTCCTCGACTTGGCGGGCCGTGGCCGCGGCCTTGGACGCGGTGTTGGCCGCGGCCACGGCGGCCTGGGCGTGGAGAGTGGCCTGGCTGGCGTCACCGGCCGCCTGACCGGCGTGCGCCGCGGCCTCCTCTGCCGCCTGAGCAGCGTTGTTGGCGTGGGTGGCAGCGTCATTCGCCGCCGTCTTGGCCTCCTGGGCGGCGATGGCCGCACGCCCGGCCAGGGTCTCGGCGGAGCTGGCGGCCCTGCTCGCGGTGGCGGCGGCCGCGCGGGCCTTGGCCGCCGCGCCCTTCGCCCGCTCGGCCTGGGCGCCGGCCGCCTGCGAATAACCGCCGGCCTGGGCGGCGGCATCAGCGGCCGCGGCCGCATTCGACCCGGCGCTGGCGGCGGACTTGGCC
This sequence comes from Kitasatospora sp. NPDC001547, assembly GCF_042894165.1. Classification (NCBI taxonomy): domain Bacteria; kingdom Bacillati; phylum Actinomycetota; class Actinomycetes; order Kitasatosporales; family Streptomycetaceae; genus Kitasatospora; species Kitasatospora sp. NPDC001547. The sequence continues at coordinate 96,222 of NZ_JBIAVL010000001.1, forward strand.
GCGTCCACCGCGTTGTTCACCGCGGTGAGCGCGTGGTCGACGGATTCCGCGGCACGCTGCGCGTTCGCGGCGGCATCTCGCGCGACCTTGGCAGCAGCGGATGCGTTGGCTGCCTGACCGGCGTCCCCAGCGGCCGCGGTGGCCGCCTGGTAGGCCCGGGACGCCGCGTTGCCGGCTGCGGTCGCGGCCGACGCGGCGGCGGAGGCGGCGCTGGCCGCCACCCGGGTCGCCGAGTGGGCCGCATTGGCGGCCTCGATCGCGGTGGCCGCCGCCTGGGCGGCCTGGTTCGTGGCATCCGCGGCCCGGCCGGCGGCTTCGCTGGCCTGCTGCGCGGAGTCCTTGGCCGCGGCAGTCTCCTGCGCGGCGCGCTCGGCAGCGGCCTTGGCCTGCTGCGCGGCGACGACGGCGCGGGCCGAGGCCTGCTTCGCGGCCTCGGTCTCCTGGAGGGCCTGCTGACCGGCGGTGCGCGCCTCCTCCGCGAGCTGGGAGACCGTCATCTTCTCCTGGTCGCGGGCCCGAGCCACGTGCTGGCCGTTGCGCAGGAACTCCTTCACCTCCACCGGCCCGTTCTTGAGCGCCTGCTGGGCGGCGTCGCGGACCTGGGGGCCGCCGACGGCGATCAGCCGCAGGGTGTCGACCCGGTCGTCCTCCTCCTGGGCCTTCGCTCGACCGCTGTCCAGGAACGCCTGGAACGCCTCGAGGGAGCCGTCCTTGAGGGCGGCCTGCGCCGCGTCGCGCGCGCCGCGTTCGTCCAGACTGATGGAGGTCAGCACGGCGACCCGGAGGTCCTCCTTCCACGGCCCTTCATAGCCCGTGGTGAGGAAGGTGTGCAGTTCCTCGGGCGTGCCGCTGAGCGCCTTGCCGGCTGCCTCGCGTACCCCTCGGCCGCTGGTGTTGATCAGTTGCAGTGCGGCGACCCGGTCGTCCTCCGCTTGGACGGATTTCAACTTGCCGTCCAGAAAGGCTTTTACGTCCTGATCGGACCCCAACAGAGCGTTCTGAGCGGCCGCCTTGGTAGCACGGCCGCCACTGAGCCACGCCGTGAACACCTTCTCCCGGTCGCTCGGTGCGGTCGGCGCATCTGATGTGGCCTCCGCGGGCAGAGCCGCCGCGGAACCGCCCGTTATTCCCATCAGTAGTGACACGGCACACAGCCCTGCTATGGCTGTCCGTGTCCGCCACGGATTGCGCAGGCCATTTCCTGAGCTTCCGCTCCCCTTAATCCCCATGTCCCCTCGATGAAGTCGCCGTTCACCGCCCGGAGCGGACTGCTTCGGGGGTGCAGCCTGGCGCGATGATGCGCACGATCCGCGACCATACAGAGCGAGTGGCACATAAATCGACCCTCAACCTCAGGGCGAAAAGTTTCGGACAGGCTGGCTTGAACTCGCTATAGCGGCAAATCGGGCGTACCGCCATTGATATCAGCAAAGGCAACTCACTCCGTGTCCGAAGGTGCGTAACTACCGGGCTGACACGGTGATATGAATGACCTGCTCCAGAAGCAGTCGAGCTGCGAACCGGCGTCGACTTCCGAAAAACTTCGAATGAGGGGATCCCATGCGCATGCGACACCGTCCTGTTATCGTCGGCGCCCTGGCTGCCGCGACGGTGCTCATCGGCATTTCCAGCGTGGCCGCGGCGGGCACTGCCGGAGGCGCCGCGGTGACCACGGCCAGTACTGACACTCCGCCTCCGGCCGTCGAGGACTTCATCCACCCGGGTGCGGAGCAGATCCTCAAGGACCGTAATTTGGTGCTGAAGCGTGGCGACGGGCACATCCTGCTCGCGGACTGCGTCGACGGGCAGAACCTGATCGAAGTGTGGGCGCGCGGCCGGGACGAGCGGGTCTGCTTCAAGGTCACCGGAACGGGCGGATTCCTTGAGCTTGAGCTGCCCAAGGTGGTCGGTATCCGGGGCAACGACTACACGACCAAGGCGACTGCGGTGGTCAAGGGGACGGAAAAGACCTTCGACATCGCGAAGAACGGGCCCGGCGAGTACATCTGGACGCCGATCGGCGAGGCCTCGGACCCGGACCAGAACGACCACATGCTGCTGCGTCTGGTCGCCCACCGCTGACCGGCCGATTCGTCCGACAGTGGTCGACTGTGGCTTTGCAGGAAGTCAAGTGAAATTGCGAAAGCCTTCGTCCCGCCCAGGGGCGGCGGGCCTGCTGGTCGTGGTGGCCGTGACCGTCGGCATGCTGAGCACCCATTCGCAAGACCGTGGCGTCTGCCCCGGCGGTGTCGTACGGGTCAAGGCCGCCACGGCTGTGACCGCTGGCTGATTCAACCCCGCACCGCGTCCCGCCGGTTCGGCGGGGCACCACCTTCTCGTATCCCAGGGGGAATTCCCGATGTCCCGCAAGTCCCAGCCCCGCCTCCGGCGGGCCGGCGTGCTGCTCGCGGCCGCTGCCGCGAGCACGCTGAGCAGCTTCGCCCCGGCCGGTGCCGTGGTCGGCGACCCGGCCGCCGACGGTTCCTACGCCTTCACCGCGAGCCTGGTGATCGGTGACCACCTGCGCGGCTGCACGGGCGCGCTGGTAGACCGCTACTGGGCGCTCACCGCCGCGTCCTGCTTCGCGGACGACCCGGCGCAGCCGCAGGCCCTGGCGGCCGGTGCGCCGAAGTGGGCGACCACCGTCACCGTCGGGGCCAAGTCGGCCCAGGTGGCCGAGCTGGTGCCGCGTCAGGACCGCGACTTGGTGCTGGCCCGTCTCACCAGGGCCGTGGACGGCGTCGCCCCGCTGCCGCTGGCGGCCACCGCGCCGGCCGCCGGGCAGAGCCTGCGCGTTCCCGGTGTCGGCCGGACGAAGGACGAGTGGGCGCCGCTGATGGTCCACTCCGGCGTGTTCGGCCTCGATTCGGTGAACCCGACGGGCATCGGCATCACGGGCACGAACGGTGCGGCGATCTGCAAGGGTGACACCGGTGCCCCGGCTATCCGGGAGGTCAACGGCCGGGCCGAGTTGGTGGCCGTCGCCTCGCGCTCCTGGCAGGGCGGCTGCCTGGGCACCCCGGTCACCGAGACCCGCACCGGCGCCTACAGCTCCCGCGTCGACGACCTCGGGGGCTGGGTGCGGCAGGTCAAGGCGTCCCGTGCGGCCAGCGAACTGCTCGCGGTCGGCGGGGACACCAAGGTCTGGGCGAACGAGGGCTCGTACACCACGGACGTGTGGGGCACCTTCGAGTCCGTGTCGAACGGCAGCGGCATCCGGCAGATCAGCGCCGTCACGATGGGCGACAAGATCCGCCTCTTCGGGATCGGCTCCGACCAGCGCATCTGGACGGCCACCAAGGACACCGCCACCAACGCCTGGAGCCCCTTCGAGCCGGTGCCGGACAACAGCGGCATCCAGCAGGTGACCGCCGTCGCCATGGGCGACAAGGTCCGGCTGTTCGCCATCGGTGGCGACGGCCGGATCTACACCGCGGCGGGCGACTACGCGGCTGGTACCTGGTCCCCGTTCGAGGCCCTGCCCAGCAGCGGCATCAAGCAGGTGACCGCCACCACCGTCGGCAACACCGTGCGGCTGTTCGCGATCGGCGGCAACGACGAGATCTGGACCACCACCGGCGACTACACCGCCGGGACGTGGACCACCTTCGAGCGCATCCCCAGCAGCGCCATCCGGCACATCGCGGCCACCACGGTCGGCACCACCGTGCGGCTGTTCGCCGTCGGCGGCGACGCCGCGATCTGGACCACCGACAGCACCGACAACGGCCCCTGGACCACCTTCGACAAGGTCCCCGACGCCGGCGGTGTCAAGCAGGTGGCCACCACCACCATCGGCGACACCATCCGCCTGTTCGCCATCGGCTCCGACGACCGGATCTGGACCGCCGACAAGAAGGCCGACGGCAGCTGGACCACCTTCCACCTCGTCGACAGCAGCAGCATCCAGGGCATCGCCGCCACCGCGGCCCCCACCGACGGCTGACGGAACGGCAGGCCGTTTCCACGCCGAGGGCCCGGCCGCTCCCCGACGGATCGGGGAGCGGCCGGGCCCTGGTCGTCCGAGCCGGGGGGACGTCAGAGGCGCTCGGGGACCGGGTTGCCGACGGCCTCGATGGCCCGGCGGACCGGGACCTTGAGCAGGACGGCGAAGCCGATGACGAAGAAGACCAGCAGCGAGATGATCGCCGAGCGGTAGCTACCGGTGAGCTGGTAGGCGACGCCGAAGACGAGCGGGCCCATCCAGCTGGTGCCGCGGTCGCTGACCTTGTAGAAGCTGAAGTACTCGGCCTCCCGGCCGGGTGGGATGAGGTGGGAGAACAGGGAGCGGGAGAGCGCCTGGCTGCCGCCGAGGACCAGGCCGATCATGCAGGCCAGGGCGTAGAACCAGGCGGGCTGGTGGGCGGGCATGAAGTAGCCGAGGGCGACGGTGACGACCCAGCCGACCAGGGAGCCGAGGATCGTCCGCTTGGCGCCGTACCGGTGGGCTATCCGGCCGAGCAGCAGCGCGCCGCCGATCGCCACCACCTGGACCAGGAGCACGGCGGTGACCAACGAGGTCTGGTCCATGCCGAGTTCCTCGCTGCCGTAGAGCGAGGCCTGGGAGACGACGGTCTGGATGCCGTCGTTGTAGCAGAGGAAGGCGGCGAGGTAGAGCAGGGTGAGCGGGTGCTTGCGCATGCCGCGCAGGGTGCGGGCGAGTTCGCGCAGGCTGCCGCCGGCGGGCTCGCCGTCCCCGGGGGCGGTCGGGCCCTCGGCGGCGCGGCTGGGGGCGACCCCGGCCCGGGAGGGCAGTCGCAGCATCGGGACGACGGTGAACAGCGCCCACCACAGACCGGCCGAGGCGAGGCAGATCCGGACGGCGGTGCCGGAGTCCAGGCCGAAGGCGTCGTGGCCCTGGAACAGCACCAGGTTGGCGATCAGCAGCAGTCCGCCGCCCGCGTAGCCGTAGGCCCAGCCCGTGGAGGAGACCTTGTCGCGCTCGTCGGGGGAGGCCAGGCCGGGCAGGTAGGCGTAGGAGAGCGCGACCGAGGTCGCGTACGAGATGTTGGCGACCACCAGCAGCGCGCCGCCGAGCAGGTAGCGGTCGCCGTCGAGGAGGAACATCCCCATCGTGGCGAGCGAACCGACGTACGCGAAGCCGCACATCAGCTCCTTGTGTCGCCCGGTGCGGTCGGCGACGGTGCCGGTCAGCAGCATAACCGCGACCGAGAGCAGCACGGAGAAGGAGACCGTGTACGGGAAGAACGATCCCGCGCGGATCGACAGGCCGAGCGGGTGCACGTTGCCGGCCGCGTCGGCGGCCTCCTTGGCGACGGTGGTCAGGTACGGGCCGAGGAACACCGTCAGGACGGTGGCCGAGAAGGCGGCGTTCGCCCAGTCGTTGACGTACCAGCCGAACTGCATCCGCCGCAGGGCGCGGGCGTCGTCGGCGGAGGAGGCGGAGGAGGCGGGGGAAACAGGGGAGGCGGAGGGACCGGAGGCGGCGGAGGAGGCGGAGGTGGCCGGGTCGGCGGCCGTGGGGTCGGTCGGTGGGTCGTCCGGCAGGTGCGTCGCCGAGTTCGTGGAGCTCATGGGGTTCCCATCACCGTGCTGGAGCCCGTGCTGCCGTCCGTCCAGCAGCCGCGCTCGCCGAGGACGTCCCGCAGGACGTCGATGCGATCGGCCATGATGCCATCCACACCCAGGTCGAGGAGAGCCCTGATCCGTGTGGGATCGTCCACAGTCCAGACGTGCACCTGGAGGCCGAGCCGGTGGGCGGTTCGGACGAAGGCCCGGTCGACGACCCGGACGCCCCGGTGCCGCTCCGGCACCTGCGCGCACAGCCCGGTGAAGGGCGCTCCCGGGCGCCGGGACTGCGGACCGAGCGCGGACGACGGCAGGAACGGTTCGGCCAGCGAGCGCAGCCGTAGCCGGGCCACCTCACGCGGGCCCAGCGAGGTAGCCAGCCGGGGCCCGGCGGCGGCCCGGACGGCGGCCAGCCGGGTGTCGGAGAAGCCGCCGACGCAGACCCGGTCCCAGGAGCCGGTCCGGCGGATCGCCTCGACCAGCGGCGCGACGGCCGGCGCGGCCTTGACGTCGATGTTGAAGCGGGCCCCGGGGAACGCGCCGAGCAGGTCCTCCAGCAGCGGCACCGGCTCGGTCCCGCCGATCCGCGCCCGCCTGACGTCCTCCCAGGGCAGCTCCGAGACGGCGCCGGTGCGGTCGGTGACCCGGTCGAGGCGCGAGTCGTGGAAGGCCACCAGCACGCCGTCGGACGTCGCGTGCACGTCCGTCTCCAGGTAGCGGTAGCCGAGCGCGACGGCGGCCTCGAAGGCGGCGAGCGAGTTCTCGGGGCGCCCGAGGTCACCGCCCCGGTGTGCGAAGGCGAGCGGCCCGGGGTGGTCGAGGAAGGGGTGCATGTGCTGCTCCGAGCTGCGGGGAGGGGACCCGGCGGGCCCGCGAGGCCGGGATCCGTGGGCGTACCAGCGCGTTACAGTATTACGTACCCTGTCAAGCAGTAACGATCACCCGGCCCCGGGCCCCGGCTCCCGGCGTCCGCGCCCCAGTTCCGGCGCGCGGCCCCCGCGCCCCACCCCCCCGGTGCACAGCACCCGCCGCTCAGCCGCCCGCCGCCGCGCGGGCGTCCCGGCGCATGCCGAGGATCTCCGCGACGGCCTCCAGCCAGCGCGCGAGCAACTGGTCGCCGTCGACGGTGGTGACGGTGGTGGCCGCCGAGCCCAGCCAGTCGCGGGCGAGCCGGGCCGGCTCCGCCCCGGGCAGCGGTTCGGCGAGGTCCGCGGCGTAGCGGGCGCCGCCGCTGCGCACCACCTCGGCGAGGAAGGTGAGCGACCGGGGGAGCACCCCCAGCCGGTCGGCGGCCAGGGCGGCCGCGACGGCGCCCTCGCCGAACAGCGCGGCCCGGTGCGGCCCGGCGAAGGCCAGGCCGTAGCGGAGCATGGCGGACACGTCGAGCCGGAGCAGCTCGTCGTCGCCCTTGGGGCGGAAGCGGTCGTCGGGGCTCATCGGACCGTCACCGTGTAGGTGTTGCGCACGACCAGTTTCCTGTTCTCTTCGCCGGTGGTGGGGAGGTTGCAGTAACCGCGGAAGCAGTTGAGGAGGGTGACGGCGGTGGTCCCGCCGCCCTTGGCCTCGAAGGTGTAGAAGCGGGTGCCGCCGACGCCGTCCGAGGTCTTCGACTCCTTCGGGAGGTCGAGCTGCTCGTCGGCCAGGGCCGCGACCGCGGCGTCCGGTTTCGGGTCCGCGACGCTCCAGCGGTCGCCGGCCGAGGAGTTGTCCCGGACGGCGACCGTGAAGCGCTCGCCGACGGCGAGGGTCACCGAGCGCTCCTCCGGGCCGAGCAGCCGGCCGCGGCCCGATCCGCTCGATCCGCTCGACCCGCCCGATCCGGCCGGCCCGTCCTGTCCGCAGGCCGTCAGCCCGACCGTCAGCCCGGCGGCGAGGACGGCCGCCAGCGCCGCCTTCCGCACCGGCCTCCTGGTGAACACCCTTGCCATCCCGGTCACTTCGGCATGTGGACGGCGTAGGCGGTGGGCAGCCGGTTGTCCGAGGCCCCGCCCATGCGGCCGTTGACGAAGTCGTCCTCGCTGACCCAGGTGGTGGTGCCCCACGGGTTGTAGATCTGCAGCATGTTGCCCTCCTGGCCGACGATCATCATGGCGTGGCCCGACCGCTTGCCGTCCTTGTCGTAGCCCTCCACCCCGACCGGCACCGGCTTGCCGTCGGCGACCGACTTCTCGATGTCCGGCAGCAGCTCGCGCCGGGAGTCGGCGTCCGGCATCTTCTTGTAGTCGAACTCGGCGCCGGTGTGCGGGCTGACCTCGTGCTCCAGCACCCTTTCCTTGCCGTCCGGCCCCATGCCGTCCCAGTTGTCGCCGCCGTCGCCCTCCTGGTGCACCCGGTGCTGCTCGGCGAGCAGTCGCCGCTGGAACGCCGCCGGGTCGTCCTCCTGGCCGGTCGGGCCGCCGGTCAGGTCCAGCGCGTAGAGCGGGTCGACCATCGCCCGGGCGGTGACGGTGGAGGAGGCGACGCAGGTGCCCTCGGTGTTCGCCTGCTGCCAGCGGGCGCCGTCGAAGGTCACCTCGTCCGTGTTCCGGTTGGAGCCGTCGTCGTTGGTCCCGCCGCTGGTGGTGTCGTCGTCCTCGGTGTGGACGGGCGTCAGGTGGGTCCGGAGCCACTCCGGGTCCTTGCCGTGGATCTTGCCCTGGAAGGTGCGGATCTCGTCCATGTTGTGACCGGCCGCCAGCGCCTTCATCAGATAGGCGCGCTCCTGCGGCGACTTGGAGTCGGCGAGCAGCTTCTCGAAGTCCGCCCGGTCCTTCTCGTTCATCTTGTCCAGGTACTCGCCGGACCGCTTCATGTCGTTGGCGGTCAGCAGCTCGTTAAGCTCGGTCGGACCGTCCGGACCGGAGGTCTCGGCCAGCACGATCTTGTCGGCGGCGGTGACCGCGTTGGTCTTCATCTTGCCCGCGCGGGCCTCGGAGGCCAGCTTGTTCAGGTCGCGGGCCGCGGCCCGGGCGGCCTCGTCGGCGTGCTTGGCGGCGGCCAGCATCGACTCGACGTACGGGGCGGCGGCCTGCTGGGCCTTCTTGCGCTCCGCCTCCTCGTCGTCGTACTCGACCATGTCGTCGAACCAGCCGTCCTCGCCGCCCAGCGAGCTCAGCACCTGCTGGAGCCCGGAGCGCGCGGCGCCGTCCTGGCTCTGGGCGGTGCGCAGCGCGTCCGCGAGGTGGAGCAGGGCTATCCCGCCGTTGTGGAGCGCGGTGGTCTGCTGGTCGACGGCCCGGGCGGCGGCGGCCACCACCTCGGCGGCCTTCGCGCCCGTCGAACCGGTCCAGACGTCCGGCAGCCCGGAGGTGGACACCGCCAGGACGTCCTGGTGGAGCTGGTTGGAGTCGGCGGCCGCGGTCTTGTAGCGGTTGCCGGTGGCCTCGATGGTGCCCACGTCCCCGACCGGGGCGTGCACCGCGAGGGCGCCCTTGATCGCGGAGATCAGGCCGTTCTTGCTGTCCGCCCCGCGGACGTCCTTCAGCCGTTCGCTCAGCGCCTTGCAGCGCTGGGTGGTGGATTCCCCTGCCATGGCGGCTCGTTCGCCCCCCCTGTTTCCTTGCCCGTGGTGTGGTTCCTGCTGGTGCTGCTCGTTCTCACCGCTGCCCGTCGGCCGCTGCCGGCGGCCCGTCGGCCGTCCGTCGGCCGTCCGTCCGTCGGACGCCCGGCTCAGCCGAAGGGCCGGTACTCGCCGCTGCCCGCGGCCGCGAGGTCCTTCACCACGGTGCCGTCGGCCGACTGGTAACCGGCCGAGGAGCTCCGTACCTTCCCCGCCAGCTCGCTCAGCGCGCTCTTGATCGTCGCGCTCTCCGCCTGCCAGGCGCTGCTGAAGTTCTGGTACGCCGGGTCGACGTCCTCACCTCCGAACACGTCCGCGGTGTAGCACATCGGGTCGCTGATCGCCGTCCCGATCCTGCCCTCGTCGCCGGACGCCTTGTCCAGCGCCTTCGCCTGACCCTCGGCCCCGCCGGCCTGGATCGCGTACCCCGACCCCTGCGCCATGGTTCACCTCTCGTGCGTCCCCCGAGCCGTCCGCGCGACGGCGTCCGAGCACCATACGGGCCCTCCGGTGCCCGGGCAATTCGTATCGCGCCTGGTCGCAGCGGTGTTGCCGATTCATGACACACCGTCCACCATCCGGTGACCACCGCCGCCGGCGCCCCGTTCACGGCCCGCCCACGCCCCGTCCACGCCCCGTCCACGGCCGGTGCGGCGCCGAGCGACGGCTGCCGCCGGCGCCGCGCCGGCCCGGCGAGGGCACCGTCCTGTCAGCGCGGTGCCGGTGACCTGTCAGCGGTGACAGCGCCCTGTCCACCACCTGCAAGTGGCCCGTCCCAGGCTGGAGTCGAAACGAGGCAGACGACCCATGGGAGGTCACCATGTCGAACAGCACCCGGCCGGACTCCGACCCGCGCACCACCTCGGTCCTGGTCTCCGGCGCCGGGATCGCCGGCACCGCGCTCGCCTACTGGCTGAACCGCTACGGCTTCCACGTCACCGTCGTGGAGCGGGCCCCCTCGCTGCGCGGCGGCGGGCAGGCGGTGGACATCCGCGGCACCGCCCTGACGGTGGTCGAGCGGATGGGGCTGCTGGAGGAGGTCCGGGCCCGCCGGACCGGGCTGCTCGGGATGTCCGTGGTCGACGCGGACGGCCGAGAGCTGAACCGCAGCACCGAGTGGACGGCCAGCGGCGGGCCGATCGAGGGCCCGGACGTGGAGATCCTGCGCGACGAACTCGCCGAGCTGATCGTCGGAGCGGAGAAGACCGCCGAGGGCACCGGGGCCGCCGGGGCCGTCGGAGCAGCCGGAGCAGCCGTAACCGCGGGGAGCGCCGGGCCCGGCGTCGAGTACCGCTTCGACGACGCGATCGAGACCCTGGTGCAGCACCCGGAGGGCGTCGAGGTGCGGTTCCGCAGCGGCACCGAGCGCCCCTTCGACCTGGTCGTCGGCGCCGACGGCCTGCACTCGAACACCCGCCGCCTCGTCTTCGGCCCCGAGGCGGACTACCTGCACCCCATCGGCACCTACCTCGCCGGCTGGAGCGCGCCCAACCACCTCGGCCTCGACCGCTGGGAGGTCGCCTTCCGGGACAGCGCCGACCCGAACTGGTTCTGCATGGCGATGACCGTCCGCGAGAACAGCGAGCTGCGCGTCTTCGTCGGCTTCCACAGCGACGAGCCGCTCGACGACATGCTCCCGCGCGAGCCCGCCCGGCAGCGCGCGCTGGTCGCCGAGCGGTCCGCCCACGCCCGCTGGGAGGTGCCGCGCTTCCTCCGGGCGATGGAGGAGCCCGGGGCGTCCTTCCACTACGACGTCATCGCCCAGATCCGGATGGACCGCTGGTCCAAGAACCGCGTCGTCCTGCTCGGCGACGCCGGCTACTGCTGCTCCCCGGCCACCGGCCAGGGCACCAGCGTGGCCCTGACCGCCGCCTACGTCCTGGCGGGCGAACTGCACGCGGCCGACGGCGACCACCGCACGGCCTTCCCCGCCTACGAGCGGCGGCTGCGCGACCACGTGGCCGCGAACCAGGCGATCCTGGAGGTGACCGGGGACCGGAAGGCCCGGTCCGAGATGGTCACGAACCTCGGACTGGTCGACCCGAGGCTGGAGGCGCTCCACCAGGCGGCCCTCGCCTTCGACCTGCCGGACTACTGACCGGCCGGGCCGACGGGCCGTGCCCGGTCGTCGGGTACGGCCCGTCGGCCCGCCCGTCGGGCACGGCCCGTCCCGCGCCCCTACCGGGCGACGGGCGGGGAGAGCTCCGCGGCCAGCCGGCGCAGCTCGGGGCCGTACTCGGGATTGGCGAGCGCGGCGGCGAACTGGGCGCGCAGGTAGGCGGCGGGGTTGCCGGTGTCGTACCAGGTGCCGTCGATGACCTGCCCGTAGACCGCGCGCCGGGCCGCGTAGGCGTTGATGGCGTCGGTCAGGTACACCTCGTCCTCGGGCTTCTCGGCCCATCGGAGGGTCAGCTCGCGCAGCTCGTCGACGATGCCGGGGGTGATGACGTAGCCGCCGATCGCGGCGTAGGAGGAGGGCGCGTCGTCCGGCTTCGGCTTCTCGACCAGGCCGGTGATCCGCAGCGAGCCGCCGCCGAGGTCCTCCTTCACCACCGGCACGCCGTAGCGGTAGGAGTCCTCAGGCGCCATCGGCATCAGCGCGAGCACCGGCGCGTTGGTCTGCTCGTACGCCCGGATCAGCTGCTGCGCGCGGGGGACCTCGGCCACGAAGACGTCGTCGGGCCAGAGCACCAGGCAGGGCTCGTCGCCGAAGTGGCGGGCGGCGTTGAGCACCGGGGTGCCGTTGCCGTACGGGCCGTGCTGGTAGAGGTAGCTGATGTGGCCCTTGCGGGACAGTTCGCCGACCTCCTCGACCGCCGCCGCGAACGCCGTCTTGCCGTCCCGGCGCAGCTGCTCGACCAGGACGGGGTTGGGGCGGAAGTGCTCCTGGATCAGGCCCTTGTCGCCGTTCACGACGATGGTGATGTCGGTGATGCCGCTCTCGACCAGCTCCCGCACGGTGTGCTCGATCACCGGCTTGTCACCGACGGGCAGCATCTCCTTGGGGGTCGCCTTGGTCAGCGGCAGGAGGCGGGAGCCGAGCCCGGCGGCGGGGATGACGGCTCGGCGGATCGTCCTGGGGGCCATGTGACGCCCTCTCGTTTCGTCGGTGCTGCTGCTGCGCCGTGGTGACGCGGCGTTACGGTGCCGACGCTATCAAGGCCCGACCTGTCGTTAAGTGGACGGTCGGCGTACGGAAGTTGGCCCCCCGGCAGCCGTCCGGCGGTGCCGTGGGCGGGGAGGAGCGAGCCGCCGGACCGGGCCCTTTTTGCTCCCGGCTCGTTGCCCACGGTGTCAGACCACCAGAGGACGACCACCGGAGGTTCCCCATGACGGACGAGCCGGAGATGCCGAACGAGCCCGAGGCGAAGGACGGGCCCGAAGCGCCGGACGGCGCCGAGCCGGACTGGCCCGAGCTGCCGCCGTACCGCAGCTACTCCTGGGAGGACGAGGAGGGAGCCGTCCACATCACCCTCTACCCCGGCGAGGAGGAGGCCGACGAGGAGCGCAAGGCCGCGTTCCGGGCGAGGGGCGCCCGGATGCTGGCCGACCTGATCACCGACCGGGAGGCGGAGCACACCCCGCCGTACCCCGGCCTGCCGAACCTCCGCCTGATCCGCGGCGGGGGCGGATCCTCCTGAACACCCGGCGGCCGCACGGCCGGCGCGCGGCCGCCGCACGGCCGTACGGCCGCCCGCTCAGCCCTTGCCGCCTGCCTTCAGCACCTGGGCCGCGGCCACGCCCGCCGCGCTGAAGCCGTGCCCGCCGCCCTCGACCTCGGCGGCGACGGCGAGGTCCCCGCAGTAGGCGATGAACCAGCTGTTGTTGTTCTGCCCGCCGGCCTCGACGGTGCCGGTCTTGGCGCCGATCTGGCCGGACAGGCCGGCCATCGGGGTGCGGGCGGTGCCCTGGGTGGCGGTCCTGGCCATCATGGCGCGCAGGTCCCGGGCGACGTCGGCCGGGAGCCTGCCGGGCGCCGTCGCCCGCTTGGCGTCCTCGCGCAGCACGGGCTGGCGGAACGTTCCGCTCTGCACGGTGGCGGCGACCGACGCCATCAGCAGCGAGTTGACCTGGATCTGGCCCTGGCCGATGTACTGGGCCGCGGCCTCGTCCTTGTTCCCGGGCGCCGGGATGGTGCCGTCCCGGCTCGGGATGCCGATGTGCCACTCCAGGCCGAGGCCGAACTGCTCACGGGCCACCTTGCCGAGGGCGCCGGGCTGGAGCTTCTCCAGGCCCTTGTCGATGAAGCCGGTGTTGCAGGAGTGGGAGAAGTCGTCGGCGAGGGTGTAGTCCGGGAAGTCGCCGCGCTCGTCGTTGTGCCAGGCGCGCGGGGAGTAGGTGGTGTCCTTGCAGGGCACCACGGTGTCCGGGGTCACCCCGGCCTCCAGCAGGGCGGCCGAGGTGATCACCTTCATCGTCGAGCCGGGCGCCTGACCGCCGGCGACCGCCCGGTTGAAGCCGCCCTGCGGGGCGCTCGCGATCGCCAGGATGTTGCCGGTGCTCGGCTGGACGGCCACCAGCGAGGCCGGATTGCCGTTCGCCGACTGCTGTTTGACCGCGTCCTCGGCGACCTGCTGGAGGTCGGCGTCCAGGGTGAGCCTGACCTGCGGGGCGCTCGACGGCGTCAGCACGAACAGCTGCTCCGGCTCGCCGCCGGTCCCGCCGGCGTTCGAGAGCACCACGGCCCGACCGGTGGCGACGGCGGCGCCGTCCGGCGGGGCGATCTGGGGGAGGACGGCGCGCAGTGACGGGAAGGCGTCCAGCGGCCGGCCCTTGCGGTCGGTGGGCTTGGACACCGGGTTGGGCAGCGCCCTCACCCCGATGGTCGTCCCGGTGGTGAGCCTGGGGTGGACCACGGAAGGCCGCCAGCGCACCACCGGCCGCCCGTCCTGGGACCGGACGAAGCTCAGCACGCTGTCGTACTCCCAGGCGTCCGGGGTGCCCTCGAACTCCGCCTTCACCCGGAACCCGAGGGCCGGCTCGCTCGGGGTGTCGGTCTGCGCCCGGCCCGTCCCGGTCAGGGCGAGCGAGCGGGCACCCACCTGCTGCTGGAACGACGTCAGCGCGGCGCGGGCGCTCTCCGGGCGGTCCGTCAGACCGGCGGCGGCCGTGACGTCACCGCGGCTCCAGGCCGCCAGGAACTCCCTGGCCGCCGACTCGGCCTGCTCGGCGGTCGGCGGGACCTGCGGGGCCTGCGCCGCGGCGCTGGAGCCCTGGCCGCCGCCGGAGGGGCCGTTGTTCGTCACGGCGTTCATCACGTTGTAGGCGCCGTAGCCGCCGACCGCCAGCAGGGCGGTGAAGACCCCGCCGACCGCCACCAGCACGATCCGGCGCCTGGCCGAACCGCGCGGGGCGCCGTCGCCGTCGCCGTCGCCGTCCCCGTCCTCGGCGTAGGCGTCACGGGCGTCGTACGGGCCGTCGTCGTCAGCGAGCTCGTCGTATCCCTGGTAGGCCCCGTGGCCGTCCGGCCCGTGGAACCCGTCGTCGTGCACGTGGTCCTCGCCGTGCCAGTGATCGTCTTCGTGCCAGTGGTCCTCGTCGTGCCGGCCGTCCTCGTCGTGCCGGCCGTCCTGGTCGTGCCGGTCGTTCCTACGCTCCCCGGACATGGTTCCGTCCCCCCTGCGATCCCGTGTGTGCTGCGGGCACGCCCCCTCCGGCATGTCGGCCCGCCGGCCCGATGACCGGACGAAGGTCCGTTCGGGCGCGGATCAGCCTATGCCGGACCACCGGACCGGTCGACGGCGGGACGGCCCGCCCGGCGCTCGGCCGGGCGGGCTACCGGGGCCGGGCCCCGGGGCCGGTCAGGCCCAGGGGTCGGTGAAGGAGCGGCCCGGGACGGGCTTGGCGACCAGGGCGATGGCGGTGAAGAAGTTGACCTGGCCGATGGCGAGCATGAGCGTGGTCAACGCCTTGTCGTCGTAGTACCCGGCGACCTCGGCGTACAGCGCGTCCGACACCCGCTCACCGTGGGGGTTGGGCTGGAGGACGGCCTCGACCAGGGCGAGCGCGGCGCGCTCGGGGGCGGTGAACCAGGGGGAGTCCTGCCAGCCGGCCACCGAGGCGATCCGCTCCTCCGACTCGCCGGCCTTGCGCAGGAAGCCGGTGTGCAGGACGGTCAGGTAGGTGCTGCCGGCGATCTGGCCGGCCCGCAGCTGGATCAGGCTGATGGTGCTGCGGGGGACCGAGTGGTTGCCGGTCGCCTTGAACAGGGCGGCCGAGACCTCGGAGATCTCGGGGACGAGCTCCACCGGGTCCTGGGCCATGCGCGGGCGCAGCGGGATCTCGGCGGTGATCGGGCGGGCGTTCATCGTGGCGTTCCTCTTCTCGCGGGTGAACCGTGCGGTCACCGGTCCGACGGATCGCGGCGCGGATGTGTGACAGCCGGAGCCCGTTTTCCTCGAATTGCGTCGAACGCCGTCCGACGCTATTCGACGCCGCCCCCGGGGCCCTGCCTCAGCCCAGTACCGCCGGCGTCGGCCCGTCCGGCCGCACGGTGATGCTGTACGCCGCCCCCGCGGGCCGCGACCGGAACGCCAACCGCCCCATCGGCAGCAGGAGTTCCAGCAGTGCCGTGGTCTCGCGCAGTGCGAACTGGGTGCCCAGGCAGGCGCGGGCGCCGAGGCCGAACGGGAAGTAGGCGCCGAGCTGCCCCGGGCGGTCCGCGCCGGGGGCGAAGCGGGCGGGGTCGAAGCGTTCCGGGTCGGGCCACAGCGCCGGGTCGCGGTGGGTGAGGTACGGGCAGACCAGCACGTCCGTCCCGGCGGCGATGCGGTGCCCGGCGACGACGTCGTCCTCGACGGCGTGCCGGGGGAGCAGCCACGCGGAGGGGTAGAGCCGCAGCGTCTCGCTCACCAGGGCCTGCGGATCGGCCGTCCGGGCCCCGGGGTGGCGGTCCAGCAGCAGGAAGAGCCAGGTGAGCGTGGTGGCGGTGGTCTCGTGGCCGGCGACGAGCAGGGTGACCAGCTCGTCGCGGATCAGCCGGTCGGTGTACTCGGGGTACTGCTCGCCCGCCTCGATCAGCGTCCGCAGCACGCCGGGCTCCTCGGTCGGCCCGGCCGAGCGTGCCGCGTCGATCGCCGCGTGGGCCACCGCGTCGATCCGGGCGAGGTCCCCGGCGACGGCGTCCCGGGCGTCCGCCGCGTTGGTCGGCAGCGTCGGCATCGCGGCCACCACCCGTTCCACCGCGCGGAGTTCGCGATCCGTCCGGTCGTCCAGCGGCAGCCCGGTGAGCGCCCGCCAGACGGTGTCCAGGGCGAAGCCGCGCATCTCCTCGCCGACGTCGAAGGTCTCCCCGGTGCGCCGGTACCCCTCCCAGCGGTCGGCGGTCCGACGGGCCGCCGCGGCGATCCGCCGCTCGTAGCGGCGCATCCCGGTGCCGGTGAACTGCGACTGCAGCAAACGGCGTTGACGCTTCCAGGCGTCTCCGGCGGCGGACAGCACACCGTCCCCGACGAGCATCCGGGCGCGGTGCGAGCGCTTGACGTACCGGTCCGGGTGGCGGCCCAGGACGTGCTGCACCGCGGCCGGGTCGGTGACCAGGACGGTCGGCGTCGGGCCGAGCCGGAAGGCGGCGACGCCGCCGACGCCGCGCTGCGCGCGGGCCAGCAGGTCGACGAGCTCGGCCTCCTCGGCCCGCCACTGCTCGACGACCTCGGCGGCCAGCTCCGGTACCGGGCGGGTGTCCGTGCTCACGGTTCGGGGTCCTTCCGTTCTGCTGACGGTTCGTCCGTTCCGGGACGACTGTAGGCCCTGACCGTCCGGGGGTTGCACCGAATGGGTGGCGGGCCCGGCCGGGGGCAGCGCGGCGGCCCGCCCGGCCGTACGCGCACGGATACCGTGCGGCGGGGGCGACCGGCCCCCTGTTCGCTGCGCGGATGGGAGAACGCATGCCCGGGACCCGACACTTCGGAGGCGGCAGGACCAGCCGCGCGGCCCGGTGGCTGGCGGCCGCCCTGCTCGTCCCGGCCCTGGCGGCCTGCGGTGGCGGCGGCGACTCAGGCTCGACCGGCGCCAACCAGACCGGGCAGAACGACCGGAACGGCGGTTCGGGCCGGCCGGACGACCAGCGGACCAAGGAGGAGGCGGACCAGGGCGGGTTCCGCAACGCCGGCCAGCCCTCGGCGAGCGTCCAGGGCACCGACAACACCGCCCTGATCAGCCTCTCCTTCCCGTCGAAGACCAGCTTCGAGGCCGTCATCAGCAAGGTCGCCGACTGCGGCAGTACGGTGTACGCCACCCCGGCCGAGCGAACGGTCCGGGTGACCGACGGCAGGACCGAGCCGGCCGAGTTCACCCTCCCGCAGTGGAAGCCGAAGACGACGGCCCGGACCATCTGCCTCACGGTGTCGGCGGACGACTCCACCAAGCGGATCCAGGGCGATGGCTCGGTGCAGATCATCAGCCCGGACGAAGGGGCCACCACCGACGACAGCGGGACCCCGGACGACGGCGGAACACCGGACGACGGCGGGAGCCCCACCGGCGAGTCGACCCCGTACGGCGGCGGCGCCACCGGCGACGGGAGCACCCCCTGAGCCCTGCCGAGGAGGACCCCGCGGGCGAGCCCCGGCAGCCGGAGGCGCGCTCCTGGACCGACTGGATCACCAAGCTCGCCTCCTGGGTCGCCCCGACCACCCTCCTCACCGCGCTGCTCTTCTTCTTCGGCTACGCCTACACCAGCTCGCTCTACGCCTACTTCGGCATCGACGCCGGCACGATCGGCTTCGCCACCCAGGACCTGCTGCTCCGCAGTTCCCCCGCGCTCTACGTCCCGGCCGGGGTCGCCCTGTGCGGGGCCCTGGTCGGCGCGCTGGTCTACCACCTCGCGACCAGGGCGGCCGGCGGCGGCGGGGGCGGCGCCCGGACGGTGCGGTGGATCTGCCTGGCCGTGATCGCGCTGGTCGTACCGCTGCTGCTGCTCGGCTTCCTGGCCGGCTTCGAGGTGTTCGACGCCGGGACGACGGGCACCCCGCTGCTGATCGGCGGCGCGCTGCTGCTCGGGGTCCTGGCCCGGACGATGTACGTGCGCAGCACCGGCGCGCCGTACCCGCTGGCCGGGGAGCGCGCGGCGTTGGGCATCAGCGTGGCGATCATCGTGCTCTGCTCGTACTGGGCGGTCGGCGGCTACGCCCAGCAGAAGGGCACGGCCGACGCCGAGCAGCTCGCCCACCACCTCTACCGGCGTCCGGCGGTCGTCCTGGACACCGCGGAGCGCCTCCACCTGGGCTGGTCCGGGGTTCGGGAGACCGCGCTGTCCGACGTGGAGCCGGGCGCGCGGTTCCGCTACCGCTACGAGGGCCTGCGGCTGCTCGCCCACGCCGGCGGGCGGATGTTCCTCGTCCCGCGCGACTGGACGTGGGAGACGGGCAACGGGCTGATCGTCCCGTTCGACGCCACCGTCCGGGTCGCCTTCCACCCCGGCTGAGGCCCGGCGGCGCCCCGCGCCGTCCGTCACCGGCCCCGAGTACGGCTGCGCCGCGGTCCGTCCCCCTCGACGGACCGCGGCGCAGCGGCTTCACAGGCGTCGGAGCGCCTCGGTCACACCTGCTGCCAGAGCGCGGGGACGATCGGCGGCTCCCAGCCGACCTGGGCGGTGTGGCCCTGGAGGCAGCGGTAGCTGACCCCGTTGTAGGTCACAACGTCACCGGCCTGGTAGGTGGTGCCGGCGGCCCAGGTGCCACCGGGGTTCGGCGTGTCGCCGCCCACCACCAGGGAGAAGCTGGTGCTGTGGGTGGCCGAGCCGGTCCCGGTCAGGGTGATGTTGTACGTCCCGGCGGCGGTCGAGGCGGAGGTGGCGACGGTGAGCGTCGCCGAGCCGCCGGACTGCACCGAGGACGGGTTGAAGGAGACCGTCACCCCGGCCGGGGCGCCCGAGGCGGTCAGGTTGACCGTCTGGGCCGAACCGGAGGTGGTCGAGGTGGCGACCGTCGCGGTGGCGGTCTCACCGGGCTTGACGGTGGCGGTGGTCGGGTTCACCGAGACGGAGAAGTCGTTGGCGGGCGTGGTGCCGCCGACCGAGGTCTTCCAGATGGTGTACGCCACGCCGTCGGCGCTGCGGTTCAGCACCGTCGCGTCGATGTTGTTGGTGGTGTCGCAGGAGGAGTGGTAGCAGGAGTCGTAGGAACGTCCCGCCGTGCCGCCCCACTTGGCCGCCTGCGCCGAGGTCTTGGTGTCGCTGGCGCCGGCCGCGTAGCCCGACGTCGGGATGCCGGCCTGCTGGAAGGAGTAGTCGTCGGAGCGGCCCTGGCCCTCGACGTTCTCCTCCGGCTTGAGGTTCAGCGAGTCCCAGTAGGCCTTCATCGGCGCGGAGGCCGAGGAGTTGATGTTGTTGATGAAGTAGCCGGCGTTGGTCGAGCCGACCATGTCGAAGTTGTAGTACGCCTTGATCGCGGAGCGCTGGGCGGAGCTCAGCTGGCCGACGTAGGACTGCGAGCCCTGCAGGCCCTGCTCCTCACCGGTCCACCAGGCGAACCGGACGTGCCGGGTCAGGCTGGGGTTCTGCTGGGCGAGCGCGAGCGCGTTCTCCAGCAGGGTGGCCGAGCCGGAGCCGTTGTCGTTGATGCCGGGGCCGGCCGAGACGCTGTCCAGATGGGCGCCGAACATGGTGACCTGGTCGGACGGGCCGCCGGGCCAGTCGGCGATCAGGTTGTTGGACTGGTAGGTGCAGGAGGTGCAGGTCTGCTCGGTGACGTTGTAGCCGGCCGCCTGCAGCTTGCCCTTGATGTACGCCACCGACTGGCTGTGCCCGGCGCTGCCCGCCCGGCGGTGGCCGCCGTTCTGGTTGGCGATGCTGTTCAGCTGGGACAGGTGGGCCTGGACCTTGGCGACGTCGATGTCGGGCGCCGGACCGCCGGGGTTGCCCCCGCCGCCGACCGTCAGGCCGTACTGGGCGGTGTGGCTGGTCGAGCCGGCGGTGCCGGTGACGGTGATCTGGTAGGTCCCGGCCACGGCCGCCGCGGAGGCCGCGAGCGTCAGCGTCGAGGAGGAACCCGCCTGCACCGAGGAGGGGTTGAAGGTGGCGGTGACGCCGGCGGGCAGGCCCGAGGCGGTGAGGTTGACGGTCTGGGCGGTGCCGGAGGCGACGGCGGTGGCGACCGTGGCGGTGGTGGAGGCACCGGGCTGGACGGAGCCGGAGGCCGGGTTGAGGGAGAGCGAGAAGTCGCTGTTCCCGGACGGCGTGCAGGTGGGGTCGCCGCTCTGGGCGGGGACGCTGACGGCGTCCCAGGCGGCCTTGGTGCGGGTGAAGAAGGTGCAGGTCGGGTCGAGGTTCTTGGCGGCGGTCAGGGTCGCGGTGCGGTAGCGCTTGTAGGTCATGCCGCTGGTCTTGAGGAGCATGCCGCCGTAGAAGACGCGGCCGGCGTCCTTGATGCCGATGCCGGTGACGGAGGAGTTGTTGCAGGTGGGGCTGGTGGGCTTGCCGCCGCCGGGGTTGGAGCCCTCGGCGAGGAGGTAGAACCAGTGGTTCAGCGGGCCGGCCGCCGCGTGCTCCTCGGTCTGCGGGATGGACGCCGAGTAGCAGTTGGGGTTGTTGCTCACCAGTGAGGGGTTGTACATGTTGCGGATCGGGCCGCTGCCGACCAGGTTGATCATCTCGCCGACGGTGTAGTCCGGGGCGTCGTAGGGGGCGCTCTGGTTGGCGTAGGACTCGGTGAGGGCGCCCATGATGTCGCCGGTGGCCTCGCCCAGGCCGGACTCGTTGTTGGCGCCGCCGGGGGTGTACTGGTCCAGGCCGTGGCCGAACTCGTGGCCCACCACGTCGATGGACGCGATCCACTTGTTGGCCTGGCTGTGGCCGATGGAGACCGTGCTGCCGTCCCAGTAGGCGTTGACGTCGTTGAGCCCGACCTTGACCGGCCAGCTGCCGCCGTTGCCGTTGTGCCCGTTGCGACCGAGCCAGTCGCGGAGCATGTCCCATTCCTTCTGGGCCGCGAACATCGCGTCGCCGCAGCCGGTCTCCTTGCTGGAGGCGCTGCCGTTGCCCCAGGTGTCGCTGGACTTGGAGAAGACCTGGCCGGTGCCGTAGTCGGAACAGGACAGGCCCGGGCGGTTGGGGTCGCGCAGCGAGTACGAGCCCCCCGAGCTGGTGGTGCTGATGCTCGGGGACGGGCCGTTCCACTCGCTGTTGACGGTGCCCGCGCGGACGTCGTCGTAGCTGTCGATCACCTCGCCGGTGGCGGCGTCGACGAAGACGTGCAGGCGGCTGGGGGTGGCGCCGCGGTGCCCGGTGAGGACGCTCTCCCAGGCCAGGCGGGCGCCCTGGCCGTCCTTGACCCGGACGACCAGGCGGGGGGATTCGGCGGCGTCCGCCGTCGGTAGCGCGGTGCGGGCGGTCTTCTCGGCCTGGTCGGCGGGTATCCGGGGGGTGGTGGAGCCGCCGACGGGGCCGGGGGCGGCGGACTGCAGGCCGCGGATCCTGCCCTGGCCGTCGGCGAGGACGACCGCGTCGCCGCCGACCACGGGCAGGCCGTGGTAGCTGCGCTCGTAGGCGACGGAGTAGAGGCCGGCGACCCAGGGCGTGACGGACTTGCGTTCGTAGGTCTCGTCGGGGCCCTTGGCCAGGGCGTCCAGGCCGGCCGCGGTGGCGGCGTCGGCCGCGTTCACGGCCGCGGCCAGCGCGCTCGGCGGGGCCGGGGAGGGGGCGGGCGCGGCGGTGGCCGGCCCCGCGGTGGCGGCGATCATGCCGGCCAGCACGGTCAGGGTGGTCGCTGTGGTCAGCAACCTCCCCGCGGAAATCCTGCGTTGCATCGAGGCTCCTCGCATGTGGGGGTCCTCGACCGCGGACGGTAGGGCTGGTGGCACACCGCAGGGCCGCATGGGG
The DNA here is from genome assembly GCF_042894165.1 of Kitasatospora sp. NPDC001547. Taxonomy (NCBI): domain Bacteria; kingdom Bacillati; phylum Actinomycetota; class Actinomycetes; order Kitasatosporales; family Streptomycetaceae; genus Kitasatospora; species Kitasatospora sp. NPDC001547. Next base: position 118,106 of record NZ_JBIAVL010000001.1, read on the forward strand.
AGGACGGCCGTGCGGACCGTCCGCGCTCGGGTGCCCCGAACCCTCACACGGCGTCATGCCCGGGTCAATGCCTGGTGCGCGGCGGGAAAGGGGTTGGCAAATTCCGTCAAGCTGGGGTTTTCTTCAAGTGGTTGAGACCACGTCATGTACGGGACGGGTGGCGATCGAGTACCGTCCTCGTCATCGGAGTCGTCGGAATCACAGGAATCGTCGGCGGGCCCTGCGACCGGCCGCCGGGGACGACGCGCCCGGGGAGGCAGCCGTGCAGCGGAACCGTGTGGCCCCTGCGGCGGCGGTGCCGGCACCGCCGACCGGCCGCGGGCAGGACGCCTGGCGGGAGTTCGGCGCCCGGCTGCGGCACTGGCGGCGCCGGGCCGGCCTCACCCAGGCGCAGCTCGGCGCCGGGATCGGCTACGACCACACCGCGGTCAGCAGGATCGAGCACGGCGCCCGCCGGGTCACCCCCCGGATCGCCGACCGGATCGACGACCTCCTCGGCGCCGGCGGCGAGTTGAGCGCCGCCTGCCAGCGGGCCGAGAGCGCCGAGCTCCACGTCCCGGACGCCCTCTCGCCCGCGCTGCTCCGGCCCCCGCTGCCCGGCGGGGAGCCGGCCGGCGCGCCCGTCCCGCCCGCGGCCCCCGCTCCGCCGCGGCTGCCCGACTACGGCCTGCTCTGCCCGCTGCACGGCGCCGAGGGCTGCGCCGTCCCCGAGCGGGGGGAACTCGCCGCGCTGCACGCCGAGTTCTGCGCCCCCGAGGCGCTCGCCGACCCGGCCGCCGCGCCCCCGCTGGACGCCGTCACCGCGCACGCGCTGACCGGGCTGCTCGCCGCCCACCTGCGCTCCGGGGAGACCGGCGACCGGCCGGGCCTGGCCGCCGCCGTCGAGCGCACCCTGCGCGCCGTGCTCGCCCGGCTCGCCGCCGCCCCCGCCGCGCAGCGCGGCCCGCTGGTCCGGCTGGCGGCCGAGCACGCCCACGCGGCCGGCGCGCTGCGGATGCAGGACGGCCGCAACGCCACCGCGATGGCCTGCTACGACCGCGCCCTCACCTGGGCCGGCCTGGCCGCGGACCAGCCCACCCAGGTCGGCACGCTCAGCGACATGAGCATCCTGGCCCGGCTGGACGGGGACCCGGTCGCCGCCCTCGGCTACGCCCGCGAGATCGAACGGGTCGCCCCGGACCGGCACTGGGCCGGGGCGATGGGCCGGATCAGCCGGGCCCGGGCGTACGCCCTCACCGGCGACGTGCGGGCGACCGTCCGGCAGATCGGCCTGGCCCGGGCGCACCTGGACCACATCGGCGCGGAGGACGAGGTCGACGTGCCGTGGCTGTCCATCGCCTCGATGCGGATGCGGGTCGAGTCCGCGGCGGCCGCCGCGCTGCGCGACCTCGCCGCGGCCACCGACGACCCCCGGCTGGCCCGCCGGGCGCTGAACGCCACCGAGACGGCCCTGGGCCTGCTCGGCCCGGACCAGCTGCCCTCCAGCCGCCTGCTCTTCACCGTCCGGGCGGCCGACTGCCACGTCTGCGCGCACGACCCGGCGACGGCCGTCGAACTGCTCGGCCCCGCCCTGGCGGCGACCGGCGCGACCGCGCTGCCCGCGCTGGTCGAGTACGAGCTGCGCGGTCTGCGCGACCGTCTCGCGGCGCACGCGCCCCGTGCCGCACACCGACTGGTGGAGCCGGCCCGGTCCTGACCGGGTGGTGGTCCGGGGGGCCGCGGCGGCGTCCGTCCCGGTTGGCCGGATCGGTGGCGGCGCAGGGCGGCGTGGAAGGGGCGCACACCAGCGCCCGTTCGCCTGAACAACCGAGTCCGCACGCCGCCAACTCCCGGCTCTTCTCGAAAATGCGCCCCCTTCGCGCCGCTCAGACGTCAACTTCGTGCGCGTATAGTCCGCCGATCGGGTCATTCATGGAGTTAACACGTCGAATGACTGTCACGACGCGTGTCTGCCGCTAGAGTCTCTGACGTTTCCAGTCGTTAGTCCGCGAAGAACGGGGGGCGCGTGCTGTCAGCCATTGCCCGCCGGCTCGCCCATCCGCTGCTGCTCCTGGGTGTGCTGTGCACGGCCGTCGCGACCCTGCACTTCCGCTGGGCGCCGGACCGGGTCTCCCCGCTCTTCCTGGTCACCGTCATCGGATATCTGGCGGTCCTGGAGCGGGTGATCCCGTACCGGACCGAATGGCACCCGAGCCGACGCGAACTCGGCTGGTACAGCGTCTACTTCGTGCTGAGCATGGTCGGCGGCGCACTGGCCCAGGGGCTGGTCACGACGCTGGTGGAGGTGCTCGGCCCGGCCCACCCGGCGCTGCCGTTCGCGGTGGAGATCCCACTCGCGCTGCTGGTCGGCTCGCTCGGCGACTACCTCGTGCACCGCTGGTCCCACCGCAACCGGTGGCTCTGGCGGCTGCACGGGGTGCACCACGTCCCGGACAAGGTGAACGTCGCGAACAACGGCGTGAATCATTTCCTGGACGTGCTCGTCGCCCAGTCCGTGGTCCAACTGTCACTGGCGCTGATCGGATTCTCCCCGGATTCGGTGTTCGTGGTCGGAATATTCGTGCTTGCCCAGGGGTATTTCGTCCACGCCAACATCGATGTCCGAATCGGTCTGCTCGGCCACGTCCTGGCCGGCCCGGAACTCCACCGCCTGCACCACAGCACCGACCTCGCCGAAGCGGGCCACTACGCCTCGGACCTCTCGCTCTGGGACCACGTGTTCGGGAGCTTCACCTGGCGGCCCGGCAGAGTGCCGAAGGCCGTCGGCCTCACCGACCCGGCCGCGTTCCCCGCCACCGGGGAGCTCGGCGCCACCCTGCTGCACCCCTGGCGCCGGGCGAAGGCCACCGAGCAGTCCGTCTGAACCCCGGCCCGTGAGGCCGCCCCCCACCTGCCCGTGCCCCCGGCGCCACGCCTTCACCCTCGGAATGGATCATGACCTCCTCGCCCTTCGCCGTGCCCCGCGAGCGCATCGCGATCACCGGTATCGGCTGCCGCCTGCCGGGACACGCCAACGACCACCGCTCCTACTGGCGCAACCTGATCGAGGGCCGGGACTGTCTCACCGAGACGCCCGCCGACCGCTACGACACCGGCACCCTGGGCAGCAGGGACCGGGCCAAGCCGGGGCGGCTGATCGGCGGCCGGGGCGGCTACATCGACGGCTTCGACACCTTCGACCCGGACTTCTTCGGGATCAGCCCGCGCGAGGCCGAACACATGGACCCGCAGCAGCGCAAGCTCCTGGAGGTCAGCTGGGAGGCCCTGGAGGACGGCGGCCTGCGCCCCGGCGAACTGGCCGGCCGGGAGGTCGGCGTCTACATGGGCGCCTTCACCCTGGACTGGAAGATCCTCCAGTTCGCCGACCTCGACTTCGCCACCATCGCGGCGCACACCGCCACCGGCACCATGATGACGATGGTGTCCAACCGGATCTCGCACTGCTTCGACTTCCGCGGGCCCAGCGTCTCGATCGACACCGCGTGCAGCTCCTCGCTGGTCGCGGTCCACCTCGCCTGCCAGAGCCTGCTCCGCGGCGAGACCGAACTCGCCCTGGCCGGCGGCGCCCTGCTGCACATGGCGCCGCAGTACACGATCGCCGAGACGAAGGGCGGCTTCCTCTCCGCGGACGGCCGCTCGCGCGCCTTCGACGCCTCCGCCGACGGCTACGTCCGGGCCGAGGGCGTCGGCGTGGTCGTGCTCAAGCGGCTCTCCGACGCGCTGCGCGACGGGGACCCGGTGCACGCCGTCATCCTCGGCACCGGCGTCAACCAGGACGGCCGCACCAACGGCATCACCGTCCCCAGCGCGGACGCCCAGGTCACCCTGATCGAGCGGGTCTGCGCCGAGGCCGGGGTGCGGCCCGGCAGCCTCCAGTACGTCGAGGCGCACGGCACCTCCACCCCGGTCGGCGACCCGATCGAGGCCGCCGCCCTGGGCCGGGTGCTCGGCATCGGCCGCCGCGCCGGGGAGCGCTGCTACGTCGGCTCGGTCAAGACCAACATCGGGCACACCGAGGCGGCGGCCGGCGTCGCCGGACTGATCAAGACCGCGCTCGCGATCAAGCACCGCCGCATCCCGCCGCACCTCAACCTGGAGCAGCCCAACCCCGGCATCGACCTGGACGCGCTGCCGTTCGAGATCCCGACCGCCCCGGTGGACTGGCCCGAACACCGGGGCCCGGCCCGCGCCGGCGTCAACTCCTTCGGCTTCGGCGGCACCAACGCCCACGTCCTGCTGGAGGAGCCGCCGCGGCCCGCGCCCGCCGTACCGGCCGCCGAACCGGCCCGCACGGTGCTGCCGCTGAGCACCAAGGACACCGCCGGACTGCCCGAACTGGCCGCCGCCGTACGGCAGGAGCTCGCCGACGGGGTGTCCCTGGCCGACCTCGGCCACACCCTGGCGCACCGCCGCCAGCACCTGCCCGAGCGGCTCGGGGTGGTCTACTCCACCCGGGAGGACCTGGCCGAGGCGCTGGCCGCGTACGAGCGCGGCGAGGAGCACCCCCGGGTGGTCCAGGGCCGCGCCCGGGAGCGCCGGCAGCGCCGACTGGCCTGGGTGTTCACCGGCATGGGCCCGCAGTGGTGGGGGATGGGCCGGGGGCTGTACGAGCACGAGCCGGTCTACCGGGAGGCCGTGCAGGCCGTCGACCGGGAGATCCGCGCCCAGGCCGACTGGTCGCTGCTGACCGAGCTGGGCCGCCCCGAAGCGGACTCCCGGATGGCCGAGACCTGGCTGGCCCAGCCCGCCAACTTCGCCGTCCAGGTAGGGCTTTCGGCGCTCTGGCGGAGCCACGGCCTGCGCCCCGACGCGGTGGTCGGCCACAGCACCGGCGAGGTCGCCGCCTTCCACGAGGCCGGGGTGTACGACCTGGCCGACGCCGTCCGGGTGGTGCTCGCCCGCAGTCGGCTCCAGCAGCGCCTGGCCGGTACCGGCACCATGCTCGCGGTCGGCCTGCCGGAGGCCGAGGCCGAGCGCCGGATCCGCCCGTACCGCTCGCTGGTCTCGCTCGGCGCGGTCAACAGCCCCTCCGCGGTGACCCTGGCCGGGGACGCCGAGGCGCTGGCCGAACTGGCCGAGGAACTGCGCGGACAGGGCGTCTTCGCCCGTCTGCTGGACGTCGAAGTCCCCTACCACAGCGTGCGGATGGACCCGATCCGGGACGAGCTGGTGGCCGCGCTCGCCGCCATCAAGCCGCAGGAGGCGCGGCTGCCGCTGTACCTGACCGCCCGCGAGGGCCTCGCCCGCGGGCCGGAGCTGGACGGCGAGTACTGGTGGCAGAACGTCCGCAACCCGGTCCGCTTCCGGGCCGCCGTCGAGCGGATGGCCGAGGACGGCCACGGGCTGTTCCTGGAGCTCGGCCCGCACCCGGTGCTCGGCCACGCGATCCGCGAGTGCGCCGAGCAGGCGCACACCCTGCCGTCGATCCGCCGGCAGCAGGACGAGCCCGAGCGCTTCGCCCGCAGCCTCGCCGAACTGCACACCCTCGGCGTCGAGTTGAGCTGGAACGCGCTGCACCCGGGCGGCCGCCCGGTGCCGCTGCCCCGCTACCCCTGGCGGCGCGACCGGTACTGGGTGGAGCCCGCGCCGGTCGCGCAGGTCCGGCTCGGCCGGCTCGACCACCCGCTGCTCGGCCGCCGCACCGCCGCCGCCCAGCCCGGCTGGACCGGCACGCTCGACCCCGAGCGGCTGCCCTACCTCACCGACCACCGGATCGAGGGCCAGGTGGTCTTCCCGGCCGCCGGGTACCTGGAGATGGCCGCCCAGGCCGTCCGCACCCTGACCGGCGGCACCGAGGTCACGCTGGCCGAGGTCGAACTCAACCGGGCGCTGTTCCTCTCCGAGACCGAGCCCGTTCCCGTCCAGCTCGGCTACTCGCCCGAGGACGCCCGCTTCACCGTCGCCTCCACCCCCGCCGGCGGCGAACCGACCGTGCACGCCGGCGGCCGGGTCCGCACCGGCCAGCGCCGCTCCTACGGGCCCGCGCCGGACATCGACGCCCTGCGCGCCCGCGGACGGCACCTGGACGGCCCGGACTGCTACCGGCGACTGGCCGCGCGCGGCTACGACTACGGGCCCGCCTTCCAGACCATCGCCGAGGTGTGGGCCGGCCCCGGCGAGGCGCTGGCCCTGGTCCGGCCGACCGCGCAGCTCGGCCCGGACGCGGCCGACCACCACCTGCACCCGGTGCTGCTGGACGGCTGCTTCCAGACCCTGCTCACCACCCAGCTGGAGGCGCCCGAGGGCGGCAGCGTCCGGCTCCCCGTCTCGATCGAGGAGGTCCGGCTCGACGGGACCGGCGACCGCCCGCTGTGGGTGCACGCCACCGTCACCCGGGACACCGGCGAGGAGCTCGTCGGCGACCTCGCGCTCTACGCCGAGGACGGCACCCCGGTCGGCAGGGTCACCGGCTTCCGGGTCGCCGACGTCGCCCAGGCCCCCGCCTCCGTCGGGCTCGCCACCATCGACGGCTGGCTCACCGAGGTCGCCTGGGTGGCCGCCGCCGGACCGGCCGCCGACGAGGACCCCGGCGACCTGCTGCTGTTCGCCGACGAGGGCGGCCTCGCCGAGCGGCTGGCCGCACTGGCCGCCGGGCGCGGCGCCCGCTGCCACCTGGTCCGGCCCGGCACCGGGTACCGGCACGACGAGGGGCGCTCGACCGTCCGGCCCGACTCCGCCGAGGACCTCCAGCGGCTCTTCGCGGACCTGGACAGAGGGTTCGCCACCGTCGTCCACCTCTGGAACCTCGACCAGCCCGCGCTGGCCGCCACCTCCGCCGACCGGCTCGGCCCGCTCGCCACGCTCGGCGCCTACTCCCTGATCACCCTTGCCCAGGCCCTGTCCGCCGCCCGCCCGGACGGCCGGCTGCACATCGTCACCCGGGGCACCCAGCCCGCCGCCCCCGGCGACCGGGTCGAACCGCTCGGCGCCCCCGCCTGGGGCATCGGCCGGGTGCTCTGGCAGCAGGAACTCGTCGCCCAGCACGGCACCCTGATCGACCTCGACCCGGCCGTCGAGGCCGCCGACCAGGCCGAGGCGCTGCTCGCCGAACTCGCCGCCCGGGACGAGCAGGAGATCGCCCTGCGGGCCGGCGGCCGGCTCACCAGTCGGCTGCGGCAGGCCGAGGGCCTCACCCGCCCGCTGCCGCCGGTCCTGCGCCCCGACGGCAGCTACCTGGTCACCGGGGCCTTCGGCGCCCTCGGCCGGCTGCTCTGCCGCACCCTCGTCCGGCGCGGCGCCCGGCGGCTGGTCCTGGTCGGCCGCACCGCCCTGCCCGAGCGCTCCCAGTGGGCGCACACCGACCCGGACAGCCCCGTCGGTGAGCGGATCGCCTTCCTGCGCGAACTCCAGGCGCTCGGCGCCGAACCGCTGCTCGCCCCCGTCGACGTCACCGACGAGACCGCCCTCGCGGACTGGCTCGCCGACTACCGGCAGCGCCAACTCCCGCCGATCCGGGGCGTGTTCCACCTCGCCGGGCAGGTCAAGGACACCCTGCTGGCCCAGATGGACCGCCCGTCCTTCGACGCCGGCTACGCCCCCAAGGTGATCGGCGCCCACCTGCTGCACCGGCTGCTGCGCGACGAACCGCTCGACCACTTCGTGCTGTTCGCCTCCGTCGCCTCGCTGCTCACCACTGCCGGACAGACCAACTACGCGGCCGGCAACGCCTTCCTGGACGCCCTCGCCCACCACCGCCGGGCCGAGGGGCTGCCCGGGCTCAGCCTGGACTGGGGCCCCTGGGCCACCGGCATGATCGAGGAGCTGGGCCTGGTCGCCCACTACCGCGACGCCCGCGGCATGAGCTCGCTGCCGCCGGACGCCGGAACGGCCGTCCTGGAGCGCGTCCTCGGCCAGGACCGCGCCCAGCTGCTGGTCGCCACCGTGGTCGACTGGCCGACCTTCCTCGCCTGGTACCCGGCGCCGCCGCCGCTGGTCGCCGACCTGGCGGCGAGCGCCGCCGAACAGGCCCCGGCCGAGACCGGCGGCTTCCTGGACGCCTACCGCGCCGCCGACCCGCAGGCCCGCCGGGAGCTGGTCACCGAGCGGTTCACCGCCGCCGCCGCGGCCGTGCTGCGGATCGGCGCCGAGCGGATCGACGCGGAGACCAGGCTCGGCGCACACGGCCTGGACTCGCTGCTCGCGATGGAGCTGCGCGCCCGGGTGCACGGCGAACTCGGCGTCGCCCTCCCGGTGGTGGCCCTGCTCAGCAACGGCACCGTCGGCGACCTGGTCGACCTGCTCACCGAGGGCCTGGCCGAGCGGCTCGCCGCCGACGGCGGCCCGGCCGAGGCCGAGGTGGAGCTGTACACCGACGAGTCCCGCTTCCCGCTCACCCACAACCAGCAGGCGCTCTGGTTCCTGCGCCTGCTCCACCCGGACGGCTTCGCGTACAACATCGGCGGCGCCGTCGAGGTCCGCGCCGAGCTCGACCCGGAGCTGATGTTCGGGGCCTTCCGCTTCCTCGTCGCCCGGCACCCCGAGCTGCGCGCCGCCTTCACGGCCGAGGAGGGCCGGCCGGTCCAGCGGATCCGGGAGGACGCCGAGGCCGACACCGGGCTGTTCGACGTCGAGGGCCGGCCGTGGGAGGAGATCCACGACCTGATCGTCCGCGAGTACCGGCGGCCGTACGACCTGGCCGAGGACCCGCTGGTGCGGCTGCGGCTGTTCCGGCGCGGCCCGGACCGCTGGGTGCTGATGAAGGCCGTCCACCACATCGTCTCGGACGCGATCTCCACCTTCACCTTCATCGAGGAGCTGTTCGAGGTCTACGAGGCGCTGCGCCAGGGCCGCACCCCGGAACTGCCCCCGGTGCCCGCCCGCTACCTGGACTTCCTCAACCGCCAGAACCGCTTCCTGGCCGGGCCCGAGGCCCGGCGGATGCTCGACTACTGGCGCGGCCACCTGCCGGCCGAGATGCCGGTGCTGGCGCTGCCCACCGACAAGCCGCGCCCGGCCGTGCAGACCCACAACGGCGCCTCCGAGTTCTTCCGGCTCGACGCCGACCTCACCGCCAGGGTCCACGAGCTGGCCCGCGCCAACGGCGCCACCCCGTTCATGGTGCTGCTCAGCGCCTACTACCTGCTGCTGCACCGCTGGTCCGGGCAGCCGGACATCGTGGTCGGCAGCCCGGTCACCGGCCGCACCGAGGAGGAGTTCGCCTCCGTCTACGGCTACTTCGTCAACCCGCTGCCGCTGCACGTGAGCCTGGCCGGGGAGCCGACCGTCGCCGAACTGCTCTCCCGGGTGCGGGAGAGCGTGCTCGGCGGGCTGGACAACCAGGAGTACCCCTTCCCGCTGCTGGTCGAGCAGCTCGGGCTCCAGCACGACCCGAGCCGCTCCGCGGTGTTCCAGGCGATGTTCATCCTGCTCACCCACAAGGTTGCCGTGGAGCGCTTCGGCTACCGCCTGGAGTACATCGAACTGCCCGAGGAGGAAGGACAGTTCGACCTCACGCTGTCCGCCTACGAGGACCGTTCGGACGGCTGCTTCCACTGCGTCTTCAAGTACAACTCCGACCTCTTCGAGCCCGCCACCGTCCAGCGGCTGGCCGCCCACTACCGCAACCTGCTGGACGCCATGACCCGCGCCGCCGAGAGCGAGCCGGTCGGCCGGCTGCGGATGCTGGGCGAGGCCGAACGGCGGGAGATCCTCACCGGCTTCAGCGGCGCCGGGCACCGGATCGAGCACGGCACCCCGGTGCCGGAGCTGATCGCCAAGGCCGCCGCCGAGCGGCCGGAGGCCGTCGCGGTGGTCGCGCCCGGCCGGGACGCCGTCCGCCGGCTGACCTACGGCGAGCTGGACCGGCAGGCCCGGCGCGCCGCCGTACGCCTGCGCGAACTCGGCGTCGGCGAGGGCTCGGTGGTCGCGGTCTGCCTGGACAAGTCGCCCGAGCTGATCACCACCCTGCTGGCGATCTGGCGGGCCGGCGCCGCCTACCTGCCGCTCGACCCCGGACACCCGGCCGACCGGCTCGCCCACCAGGTGGCCGACGCCGGAGCGGAGCTGGTGGTGGTCGACCAGCGGCGCCCGCTGGTGGCCGACCTGCCCGCCCGGCCGGTCACCCTGGAGGAGCTGGACCGGCCGGTGCCGGACGGCGCCGCGGCGCTGCCCGCCGCCGACCCGGACCGGGCCGCCTACGTGATCCACACCTCGGGCTCCACCGGCCGTCCGAAGGGGGTCCGGGTCGACCACCGCAACCTGGCCGCCGTCACCGCCGGCTGGCGCGCCGAGTACCGGCTGGACACCGAGGTGCGGGTGCACCTCCAGATGGCCGGTACCGCCTTCGACGTGTTCTCCGGCGACCTCGCCCGGGCGCTCAGCACCGGCGGCACCCTCGTCCTGGTCGACCGGGAACTGCTCTTCGACACCGCCCGGCTGTACCGGGTGATGCGCGAGGAGGCCGTGGACGGTGGCGAGTTCGTGCCCGCGGTGGCCCGCGCACTGCTGGCGCACTGCGAGCGGGAGGGCCTGACGCTGGACTTCCTGCGGCTGCTGATCGTCGGCTCCGACTCCTGGAAGGCCGCCGAACACCAGCGGGTGCGCGCCCTGTGCGGCCCGCGGACCCGGCTGGTCAACTCCTACGGGCTCACCGAGGCCAGCGTCGACAGCACCTACTACGAGGGCGCGACCGACCGGCTGGAACCCGGCCGGATGGTGCCGATCGGACGGCCGTTCCCGAACAGCGCGGTGTACGTCCTGGACCCCTACGGCGAGCCCGTCCCGGCGGGCGTGCCCGGCGAGCTGTGGATCGGCGGCGCGGGCGTCGCGGCCGGCTACCCCAACGACCCGGAGCAGACCGCCCGGCGCTTCGTCACCCTGGAGCTCGACGGAACGCCCCTGCGGCTCTACCGCACCGGCGACCTCGGCCACTGGGACACCGCCGGCACCCTGCACCTGCTCGGCCGGATCGACAACCAGGTCAAGGTCCGCGGCCACCGGATCGAGCTGGGCGAGATCGAGGCCCACCTCACCGCCCGCCCGGAACTCGCCCAGGCCTGCGTGGCCGTCCGGCAGGACGCCCGGGGCGAGGCCGTCCTCGCCGCCTACGTGGTGCCCGCCGAGGGCACCGCGCTGGACCGCCGCGAACTGCGCCGCCACCTGGCCGAGCACCTGCCCACCGTGATGATCCCCTCCTACCTCACCGAACTGCCCGCCCTGCCGCTCACCCCGAACGGCAAGGTGGACCTCGCGGCGCTGCCCGAGCCGAAGGCCGACACCGCCGGGGCCCAGCACGAACCACCCGTCACGCTCTACGAGACGAGGGTCGCCGAGCACTGGCGGAACCTGCTCGGCCTGGAGCAGGTCGGCCTCCAGCACGACTTCTTCGAACTCGGCGGCAGCTCGATCCGGCTGATCGAGCTGATCCACCACCTCCAGAGCGAGTTCAACATCAGCATCCCGGTCGGCCTGCTGTTCAAGGTCACCACCCTGCACGGGATGGCCCGCACCGTCGAACAGATCATCACCGGCGAGGTGGCCGGCGGCGAGCCCTACCTCTGGTTCAACGCCGGGGCGCCCGAGGACCGAACGGTGTTCTGCTTCCCGCCGGCCGGCGGGCACGGACTGGTCTACCGGCAGCTCGCCGCGCACCTCCCGGAGCACCGGATCGCCTCCTTCAACTACCTGACCGGCGACGACAAGACCGCCCGCTACGCGGACCTGGTCGAGGAACTGCACGCCGCCGGGCCGTACGTCCTGCTCGGCTACTCGCTCGGCGGCAACCTCGCCTTCGAGGTGGCCAAGGAGCTGGAACGGCGCGGACGAGAGGTGGCCTCGGTGCTGCTGGTGGACGCCTACCGGGTCACCGAGGCCTTCGACCTCGGCGAGGAGCACCTGGCCGTCTTCGAACGCGAACTCCACGAGCACCTGCACCGCCACACCGGCTCACGGATCGTCGCCCAGGAGACCATCGAACAGGCCAGGGACTACCTGGAGTTCAGCAGCCGAACGCCCAACACCGGCACGGTGAAGGCCCAGTTGGACGTCGTCTGCGAATCCGACCGGCTCTCGGTGCACGTGGCCGGCGAGCCCGGCTCCTGGCACGGCGCCTCCACCACGGGCACCGCGGTGTACGTCGGGCACGGCGCCCACGCCGAGATGCTCGACGGGGAGTTCGCGGCCCGCAACGCCGAACTGGCGGGCTCCATCCTGGCCGGAGGGACCGCCGATGGCCGCGGCTGACCGCGGACCGGACTGGTCCACCAGGGAGCGGGCCCCCGGCAGCCCGCCCCGGGTCATCGTGATCGGAGCCGGCCTGGCCGGCCTCGCCACCGGCTGCTACGCGCAGATGAGCGGCTTGGAGACCCGGATCTTCGAGAAGCACGTGCTGCCCGGCGGCTGCTGCACCGCGTGGTCCCGGCACGGCTACCTGTTCGACTACTGCATCGACTGGCTGATCGGCACCGCCGAGGGCACCGGGGCGCACCAGGTCTGGAGCGAACTCGGCGCCCTGGACGGCAAGTCGGTGACCCGCTTCGACACCTTCAACCGGGTCGTCGACGAACACGGCCGGGCCGTCACCTTCTACGGCGACCCGGACCGGCTGGAGGCCCACCTGCTGGCCCTCGCACCCGGCGACGCCAAGCCGATCCGGGCCTTCTGCCGGGACCTGCGCCGCTTCGCCGCGATCGAGCTGCCCTGGGACCTCATCCCGCCGCCGCTGCGCACCCCGGCGGAACGGCTGCGCACCCTGCGCACCGTGCTGCCCGCGTTCCGGCTGTTCTGGCGCACCGCGACCACCCCGATGAGCGGCTTCGCCGAGCGCTTCCAGGACCCGCTGCTGCGGCGGGCGTTCCCCAACATGTTCCTCCAGGAGCCCGCGGGCTTCCCGCTGCTGCCGTACCTGTACACCCTGGCGGCCGCCCACAACGGCAACGCCGGGTTCCCGCAGGGCGGTTCGCTCGGGCTGGCCCGCTCGGTGGAGGAGCGCTACACCTCGCTCGGCGGGGTGATCGGCTACCGCTGCCGGGTGGAGCGCGTCCTGATCGAGGACGGGCGCGCGATCGGGGTGGAGCTCCGGGACGGCTCACGGCACTACGCCGACCACGTGGTGGCCGCCTGCGACGGCCCGACGGTGCTCGAACGGCTGCTGGAGGGCCGCTACTCCAGCCCCGCCACCGAGAAGCTGTACGGCGAACTGCTCGACAAGCCGGGCAACCTGTACCCGGCCGTGGTGTCCGCCTTCGTCGGCATCGACGGCCCGCTGCCCGCGGGCGAGCCGCACAGCACCACCTACCTGCTGGCGCCCGAGGACGGCGCGCGGCTGCCCGGCTCGCTCCAGCGCAGCCTGGTGGTGCAGATGCGCTCCTCCTACGCGGACGGCTTCGCGCCGCCGGGCAAGTCGGTGCTGCACTGCACCTACTTCAGCGACTACCGCTCCTGGAAGGACCTGCGGACCGAGGACCGCCGGGCCTACCGGGCGCGCAAGCAGGAAGTCGCGGCGTTCGTCCGGGAGTTCCTGGAGCGGACCTACCCCGGGCTCGGCGGGCGGATCGAACTCGTGGACGTGGCCTCGCCGGTGACCACCGAGCGGTTCACCGGCAACACCTACGGCAGCATCCTCGCCTGGCAGGCCTTCTCCGAGGCGGAGGACGCCGCCAACCGGCTGGTCAACCGGGACCGGATGCGGCTGCCCGGGCTGAGCGGCTTCTCCATGGCGGGCCAGTGGACCGCGCTCGGCGGGCTGATCCGGGCCGCCACCAGCGGACGGTTCGCCGCGCAGTACCTCTGCCGGGAGCTCGGCCGGCCGTTCCGGGCCTGGCCCAGCGACAACCGGGAGCCGTGGCACGCGGGCAAGTGGGGCCGCCTGCCGCAACTCGACCGGGCCACCGTGGGGCAGCCGGATGTGGGAGTGGCGGAAGTGGGAGTGGCGGAGTGAGCGGGACGACGACCGGCGGCCGGCGGAGCATGGTCATCATCGGCGGGGGGCTCGGTGGGCTGTCCACCGGCTGCTTCGCGCAGATGAACGGCTACCGCACCCGGATCCTGGAGATGCACGAGATCCCCGGCGGCTGCTGCACCGGCTGGGACCGCGGCGAGTTCACCTTCGACTGCTGCGTCAGCTGGCTGCTGGGCAGCGGGCCGGGCAACGAGATGCACCAGATCTGGCTCGAACTCGGCGCGCTGCAGGGCAAGCGGATGCGCAACTTCGACGTCTTCAACGTGGTGCGCACCAGGGACGGGCGGGCGGTCTACTTCTACTCCGACCCGGACCGGCTGGAGGCCCACCTGCTGGAGCTCGCGCCGGAGGACGCCCGCCGGATCCGGCAGTTCTGCGCCGGGCTGCGCAAGTTCCGCCTGGCGCTGGCCCGTTACCCCTTCCTCAAGCCGGTCGGGCTGATGGGCCGGTGGGAGCGGATGCGGATGCTGGCCTCCTTCCTGCCGTACTTCAACGTGATCCGGCGCTCGATCACGGTGCTGATGAGCGACTACTCGGCGAAGTTCCGGAGCCCGCTGCTGCGCGAGGCGTTCAACTTCATCCTGTACGAGAAGCACCCCAACTTCCCGGTACTGCCCAACTACTTCCAACTCGCCTGCCACGCCGGGCAGTCGGCCGGAGTGCCGGAGGGCGGGTCGCTGGGGCTGGCCAACTCGGTCGAGCAGCGCTACCTGCGGCTGGGCGGCGAGATCTCGTACAACACCAAGGTGACCGAGGTCCTGATCGAGGACGACCGGGCGGTGGGGGTGCGGCTGAGCGACGGCCAGGAGGTGCGGGCCGACATCGTGGTGGCCGCCTGCGACGGCCGGACCACCATGATGGACCTGCTCAAGGGCCGCTACCTGAGCGACACCTACCGCAGGCTGTACACCCAGACCATCACCGAGCCGGGCATGGTCTTCCCCGGCTACGTGACCGTCTTCCTCGGCCTGCGCCGGCCCTTCCCGGCCGGGGACCCGTGCACCACCTACCTGCTGGAGGACGAGGTCGCCGAGCGGCTCACCGGCATCCGGCACCCGAGCATCAACGTCCAGTTCCGCAGCCGCCACTACCCGGAACTGTCGCCCGCCGGCACCACCGTGGTGTACGCCAGCTACTTCTGCGACATCGAGCCGTGGCGGGAGCTGAGCACCGGGCCGGAGCAGGAGCCCCGGGTGCGGCGCGGCGAGGAGCTGCACACCCTGCCGGTCGGCCGGGGGCGGGAGTACCAGCGGGAGAAGCGCCGGGTGCGGGACACCATCGTCGAGTTCCTGGACGGCCACCACCCCGGACTGCGGGAGGCGGTGTCGGTCAAGGACGTCTCCACCCCGCTCACCCAGGTCCGGTACACCGGCAACTACAACGGGACGGTGCTGGGCTGGCAGCCCTTCGTGGAGAGCGGCGAGACCCTGGAGGAGGAGGTCAAGCGCAACGGCCCGGGCCTGCCCGGCCTGGCGAACTTCTACCTCTCCGGCGTGTGGGCGACCACCGGCGGTCTGATCCGGGCGGCGGCGGCCGGCCGGCACGTCGTCCAGTTCATCTGCCGGGACGACGGCAGGCCCTTCACCGCCGAGGTGGACGACAGCGCCCCGCCGCCCACCCTGCTCATCGAACCGGTCGGCCCCGCCGTCCGGCAGTTTGGAGTCACGTCGTGAGGATCGAGAAGTGGGTCGTCCAGGAGCACGTGGACGGCGTGCCGGACGTCGAGCGGATGTACCGGAAGGTCGTGGAGGACCTGGACGTCCGGCTCGCCCCGGACGAGATGCTGCTGCGCACCCGGTACGTCTCCGTCGACCCGTACCTCCAGGGCATCGCGCTGGACACCCCGATCGGCGACTGCATGGGCGCGGACTCGATCATGGAGGTGCTGGAGGCCGGGCCGGCCGCGCGGTTCGCGGTCGGCGACCTGGTGCAGGGCTTCACCGGCTGGCGCAGCCACCTGGTCAGCAACGGCGAGCCCCGGCTGTGGCGGACCGGGACCTTCCCGATGGTGTTCCCGGCCCTCCGCCGACTGGACCCGGCGGACTACGACGAGGCCCTGCCGCTGTCCACCGCGCTCGGCATCCTGGGCGGGCCCGGGATGACGGCCTGGGGGACGGTCGAGAAGTTCCTGGACATCCGGCCCGGCTCGACGGTGCTGGTCAGCGGTGCCTCGGGGGCGGTCGGGTCGCTGGTCGGGCAGCTGGCCAAGCTGCGGGGCGCCCGGGTGATCGGCACCACGGCGACGCCGGAGAAGACCGGGTGGCTGCGGGAGCTGGGCTACGACGAGGTGCTGCTGTACCGCGACGGCGACCCGGCGGAGTCGGTGGAGAAGGAGCTGGCCGAACTCGCCCCGGAGGGCGTCGACCGCTACTTCGACAGCCTCGGCGGGGCGCTGACCGACGTGGTCTTCGGGATGCTGGCGGTGGAGAGCCGGGTGGCGGTCTGCTGGCAGTGGGCGAGCCAGGTCGGCGGGGACTGGACGGGGCCGCGCCTGCTGCCGATGATCATGTTCCCGCGCACCACGATCCGCGGGATCTTCTCGCTGGAGTGGTTCACCGAGGAGAACTGGGCCGCGCTGCGGCGGGACGTCGGGCCGCTGGTCCGCAGCGGGCGGCTGACGTACCGGCAGACCGTGCACCAGGGGTTCGACAGCATCCCGGCCGCCTACCGCGGCCTCTACCTGGACCGTGCGGCCAGCAGCGGCAAGGTGCTGGTCGAGCTCTGAGCGGGCGGGGCCGCGGCGGGGGATCTTCGGCGGGCGCGCCGAAGGTCCCCCGCCGGAAGGCTAGTTCAGCGTGAACCAGGTGCTGCGGGACTTCTTCCACTCCGGGTGGGTGAGGTCCTTGGCGGCGGTGGCGTCGCCGTAGAGGTCGGCGGAGCCGTCGTCGGTGATCAGCTGGGCGCGGGCGCCGGGGGCGTCCAGGTCCGGGACGTCGACGACGGCCTCCCAGGCGCCGTAGTCCCTGGTCGGCAGGTCGGTCAGCTTGGTCGGCCGGGTGCCGGGCCGCCCGTCCCAGCGGTAGAGCGCGTACGGGGCGGAGTTGTCCTCGGCGGACCAGGACCCGGCCACGATCAGGTACTGGCCGAGGTCGTTGCGGCGGATGTCCCGCACGGACAGCCCGCCGAGGTCCAGCTCGATCGGGTCGCCGAAGGCGGCGTGCGCGGCCGAACCGGTCAGCAGTGACGGGAGGTTGGTGACCGGGACGAGCAGCGCCCGGCCGCCGGTGACCGCCGGGGTGAGCGGCGCGCGGAAGCCGACGTAGGCGGTGCCGGTGCTGCCGGGGGCGAACTCCAGGCCCTCCACGTTGAACCCGTCGACCTGCTTGGGCGCCTGGCCGTCGGCGGCGCCGGCCGCGAAGCCGTAGCGCTTGCCGTGGGCGTCGTCCCAGGCGATCAGGTCGTCGCGCAGGCCGTCGAACGAGCCGGCCAGGGACAGCTGGGTGCCGGCGCCGGAGCCGGTGACGGTGGTGGCGAAGACGGTGTGCCGGTCCGGCTTGATCACGCCGTCCTTGTTGTTGCCGAGCGAGCCCGTCCAGTAGATGACGTCGCCGACCCGGGTGGCGCCCTCGATGTCGATCTCCTTGGAGACGCCGAGGGCCGAGCTGAAGTCCCAGCTGCGGACCGGCGCGCCGGAGCGGTCGCGGTCGTACAGGCGCAGCGTGTTGGACTCGTCGTCGCCGACCACGATGTAGCCGCCGCCCGCGTCCACGGCGGCCGAGGCGTCGCTGGAGCCGGTGAGGTAGCGGCTGGTGGCGGAGAACTGGACGGCGGGGGAGGCGGCGTAGTGCAGGGTGCGGGTGGCGCTCTTGCCGCCGAGGCCGGTGACCTTGATCGTGAGGTCGGCGTAGCCGACGCCCTGGGCGGCGACCGCCAGGGTGCGGGTGCCGCCGCTGCCGGTGACCGTGACGTCGCCGGTGCGGGCGACGGCGCTGCGGGTGGTGGCGGAGGCGGCGACGGTCAGCGCGGAGGCCGAGGCGCCGGACTGGGCGACCGTCACCGTCACGGTCGGGTCGCCGGTGGCGCCGACCGCGCCGGACAGGTACCCGGCCGAGAAGGTGATCATCGGGGTGCCGTAGGTGACCGCGCCGGCCGGGACGGCGGGCAGGGCGAGCACGGGCACCGCCGCGACGGCGACGGCGAGCGGCAGCAGGCGGCGGAGGGAACGCGACACGGTGGCAACCCTTCGGCTTGTGGGGGCAGTTGGCGGAGGGTGCAAGCCTGGTGGCGCTCGGCGAACACCGACCCTACGGCGACCTTACGGGCATGGACGGGCGGGCGAACAGCGGGCCTCGCGGCCGGGCGCCGGCCGGGGCCGCCGGCCGCGGGTCGGCCGCCCCGGGAGCGCGGGTCGACGAGCGCGGCTCAGCCCGTGATGCCGGCTGCCCGCAGCCTGAGCTCGACGGCGTCCCAGTCGGCGGCGACCGGCTCGGTCCGGAGGGTGCCGACGCCCTTGTCCTTGAACCCGCTGGAGGTCGACACGCAGACCACCGGGCCGTCCGAGAGGTCCGGTTCGCCGAGGCTGCGCAGCCCGGCCAGGCCGGCCGCCGCGGACAGTTCCGTCCAGAGCCCGGCGCGGGCCAGCTCGCCCTGGGCGGCGGCGAGTTGGCCGTCGTCCAGGGTCAGCGCCCGGCCGCCGCTCTCCCGGACCGCGAGCACGCCCCGGTAGCCGCTCACCGGGGAGCCGATCGAGTAGGCGTCGCTCGGGCCGACCGTCACGTGGGCGGCCGGCAGGCCCTCGGCGATCGCCCGGGCGAGCGGCCCGGAGGTGGCCGTCTCGCAGGAGTGGATGCGCGGCACCCGGTCGGTCAGGCCCAGCCGCCGCAGCTCGGTGAAGCCCTTCCAGACGCCGAACAGCAGCTCGCCGTAGCCGGTCGGGACGAACACCGCACTCGGCAGGCCGACGTCCTGGAAGATCTCGTACGCGACGGTCTTGTAGCCCTCGGGGCCGTACGCGTGGCCGGTGTGGGTGGTGGTCAGGTTGCTGACCGGGTGCAGGCCCAGCCGGTCGACCGCCAGGCGCAGCAGCGGCCAGCGGGCCTCCCACGGCACCGGGAGCACCACCGCGCCGTAGGCGTTGAGGAAGGAGTCGACGTTCGGCGGCACGTCCGGGCCGGTGAACACCACGCAGGGCAGTCCGGCGCGGGCGGCGTAGGCGGCGGCCGAGGCGCCGTGGTTGCCGGAGGAGGCGACCGCGAGGCCCGGCGCGCCGGCGGCCACGGCGGCGCTGGTGGTGCAGCGGTTCAGCCGGTCCTTGTGGCTCCAGGTGGGGTTGCGGGACTCGTCCTTCACGTACACCCCGGGCTCGATCTCCACCATCGCGGTGGCGCCCTCGCCCAGGCCCGGGGCGAGCAGCGGCGGCAGCAGCGGGGCCCAGCGCTCCAGGCCGCCGCGCACCGGGGCGGGGGCGAACAGGGCCGCCACGTCGACCTTGTCGTAGGCGTAGTCGACCTCGACGGGGTAGGAGACGTCCTCGGTGCTGGTGCGCGGGCAGCCGGCGGTGAGCGCGGGCCGGAGCGGGTAGTCGAGGGCGGGGTCGCCGAGGGAGCGCTGGCCGGTCGCGAGGGAGTCTTCTGTTGGCATGCCAGGAGACTAGCCGGGCGGACGCCGCGCGGTCCGGCGGTTGGCGGGGCCGCGGCGGGAACCCGTTCGTGGCGGACCGGTTCCGGCCGCTGCGGGCGGTCGGAACCGGTCCGGAGTGCTAGCCGCCCTGGCGGATCGCCGAGATGTCGAACTCCAGGACGACCTTGTCGCCGACCAGGACGCCGCCGCCCTCCAGGGCCGCGTTCCAGGTGACGCCGTACTCCTTGCGGCTGATGGTGACCGAGCCCTCCAGGCCCACCCGGAGGTTGCCGTACGGGTCGACGGCGTTGCCGGTGTACTCGAAGTCGATGGTGACCGGGCGGGTGGTGTCCTTGATGGTGAGGTCGCCGGTCACCCGGTACTCGGACTCCGAGCGCACCTCGACCGCGGTGGAGCGGAAGGTGATGTCGGGGAAGTTCGGCGCGTCCAGGAAGTCGTTGGTGCGCAGGTGCTGGTCGCGCTGCTCCACGCCGGTGTCGATGCTCTCGGTCTTGATCACCACCTGGCCGGAGGAGCGGGACGGGTCGCCGCCGTCCAGGTGGGCGGTGCCCTCGAACTCGTGGAACGCGCCGCGGACCTTGGTCACCATGGCGTGGCGGGCGACGAAGCCGATCCGGGTGTGGGTGGGATCGAGGACGTAGTCGCCGGTGAGCTCGGAGAGGTTGGCGGTCATGGTCGGCATGCCTCCTGGTGCGGGGCCCGGGTCTCGGCCCGGGGGTGGTCGGGCGGTCCCCGGACCACGCTAGGGGCAGCTCCCCGGGGCCGCGCGTTATGCGGGGGCCCGGATGACCGGTGGCCGGTGCCCCGCGTCGGGGGCACCGGCCGCGCCGGTTCAGCGGTGGCCGGGTTCTGCGGGCGCCCGGGTTCAGCGGTGGCCGGGGAACTGCACCACCTGCTGGTAGGTCGGGCGGTTCTGCCAGGTGGTCTTGGCGTCCGTCACGCCGCCCAGCGGGCGCTGGATGATCGTGTCGGCGCACCACTGGTCGCCGGCCGCGCAGTCCGCGTCGCCCGGGTAGACCTGGGCCGGAGTCCGGGCGGCGGCCTGCTTCAGGGTGTCCAGCAGGACGGTCCGGCAGGCCGCGAGGTCGCCGCCGCCGCAGAACGGCCGGGCCAGCGGGCCGGCCACCTGGTCGCCGAGGACCGCGCGCAGGTCCTTGTCCAGGTAGCTCCACCAGCCGTACTGGAAGGCCGAGCCCTTGTGCGGGATGGCCTCGTTGGCGCTCACCGGGCCGGAGGCGGCGCCGGTCTGGCCGCCGGAGGGGGACTCGTTGATCTGCAGGGCGCCGGTCAGCGCGCCGAACAGCGGGTCGCCGAGGCCCGGCCGCATGACGCCGTCGGCGACCAGCGGCCACCAGGCGTCCATCACCCGGATCGCGGTGGCGTCCGCGTAGCCGTGGCTGCCCGGTGAAGTCTCCTTCCGCAGGGCGCCGGCGGCGAGCCAGGCCTCCAGCTGCTGCAGGGCGGTGAGGGCGGCCTGGTCGGTGACGGGGGCGCCGCGCAGCACGCGGATCAGGTCGGGCAGCACGTCCTCGGCCCGCAGGTCGGCGAGGGCGGCGCTCTCCATGGCCTGGGTGAGCGAGACCCGGCCGGCCTTGCCGCCGTTGCGCAGCAGGGACCTGACCCGGTCGTCCAGCAGGTTGCCGCGGTGCACCGAGCCGTTGCCGAAGCCGGCCGAGGTGTAGCCGTCCGCCTGCTTGTTGTTCCAGGAGATGTAGTAGTCCTGGTTGACGGACTGCGGGTGCTCGGCCGCCGGGGTGTACCGGGCGGTGTTGGCGACGGGGTCGAAGTCGGCCCACTCGTAGGCGGGTCGGGCGTGGACGGGCAGGCCCGGGTCCACGCCGGGGGCGCGGACCGGGTTGCTGCCGGAGTTGTAGTACGCGATGTCGCGCGAGTCGGCGTAGAACCAGTTGAAGGTGTAGTTGATGTCCTGCGCGGCCTGCTGGAAGCCCGCCGCGTCGCGCACCGCGCCCGGGTCGTTCAGCTCCTGGAAACCGATGATGGAGTCGGCCTCGTGCCGGTAGGTGGAGCGCAGCGAGGTGAAGGCGACGGGTGCGCCGCCGACCGTGCCGCGGGCGGTCACCAGGCCGTACCGGGAGCGGTTCATCACCAGGGTGTAGGAGCCGGCCGGGGTGGAGTCGGCGGTGGTCGGCTTCCACGCGTTCCTGCGTTCCAGCCGGTCGAAGGGCAGGCACTGGCCGTGCCAGAGGTAGGAGTCGGCGGCGGTGGTGACGGGGGAGCCGTCGGTGGTGCAGAGCGGGACGGCGTAGGTGTCGGTGATGTCCTGTCCGGCGGAGGTGGCGCTCCAGGCGTAGTCCTGGCCGCGGCCGAGCTGCACGTAGAAGCTCAGGCCGGCGAAGGCGGCGCCGCGTGCGCTGATGCCGGGGCCCTGGATCTCCTCCAGCATCAGCAGCTGCGGGGCGAAGTAGCCGGTCTGCGGGCCGAACACGGCCACCGGGTGCCCGTCGTCGGTGTGCGCGCCGGAGACCAGCAGGGCGTTGGACATGCCGTGCTTGGCGGTCAGCAGGTTGCCGGGCAGGACGCCGTTCGCCGCGGTGGTGGCGGAGCCGGCCGAGCCGGTGGCGTCGTAGACCACCCGCTCGGGCACCACCGAGCCCGGGTCGGGCAGCGCCGCGCCCTGCGGGTGGTCCGGGACGGTCGCGTACGGGAAGCTCTGGCCGTCGTGCAGGGTCTGGACGGCCTCCGGGTCGTCCGCCTCGCGCAGCGACTTCCAGACCGCGTCCCCGGTGTCCTTGCCGTACCGGGCCTCGGCGGCCGACTTGACCTGGGCGGAGGCGAGTTCACCGCCGCCGCCGGAGCCGAACAGGGCGCCGACCACGGAGGCGAGGGCGACCAGGTCGGTCAGCTTGAACGGCTCGATCGAGCCGGCGTTGGTGATCGGGTCGATGTGCCCGGTGAGGTCGTACTCGCCGGGGAAGGTGCGGGCGTCGTACGACTCCTTGGCGTACTTGTTGACGCCGTCGAGGTAGGCGGTCGCGTCGGCGAGGGCCTGGGTGGCCCGGCCGCCGCGGGCGGCGATGGCGTCGATCTGCTGCTGCAGCTCCGCCTCGGTGTACGGCGCGGCCTGCCAGAAGGTCTGCTCCAGCTGGCGGTTGGCGGCGGCGCCGCCCGCGAAGCCGGACAGCTGGCCGCGGCCGACGTGGCGGAAGAGGTCCATCACCCAGAGCCGGTCCTGGGCGGCGGCGTAGCCCGCGCCGAACTCGGTGCCGTAGCGGGTGGTGCCGGTGATGTGCGGGACGCCGGTGGCCTTGTCGCGCACGATGGTGACGTCCGGGCGCGGGCTGGTGGTGCTGGCCACCTGGTCGGCGGGGACGCCGAAGGAGGCGTCGTTGAAGAAGTCGCGCAGCTTGGCCTCGGTCAGGCCGGGGTAGCCGGAGGCGAGGGCGGCGTAGGGGCCGAGCTGGTCGTCGGTGTGCGCGGGGCGGGTGCCGAAGGCCCGGTTGAGCAGGATGTCGGCGAGGGTGGCGTTGCCGTTCTCGCCGGGCGGCAGGATGTCGGCGCAGCGGCCGCCGCAGTAGTCGGTGGCGGCGGCCGCCGTCGCGGGGGTGGGTGCGGCGGTGGCGGCGGGGGTGGTGGTGAGGGCGGCGGTGACGAGCAGGGCCGAGGCGAGGGCGGCGGCCGGGAGTCGGAGGGAGCGGGGGCGGGGGCGTTGGCGTGGACGCAAGGCGGACTCCTCCGTCGAAGTCTCACGGAAGAGTCGACGGTAGGGGTGCTACTGGCCGGGTGGCTAGTGGCGTGCATGCCATTTTCGCTGTGGGCGCCGGGAGTTGGGGCTCGTGGGGCGGCGCTTCCGGGGAAGCGGGAGGACGGGGAGGGGCGGCGCCGCACCCGCCGGGCTCAGTCCGGCAGGTGCAGCGCCGGGTCGGCGTCGCCCTGGGCGAAGCGGGTGAAGCGGACCTGGAGGCCGGCGCGTTCGGGGGAGCAGCAGAACGGGCCGGCGGTGGCGGCCGCCTCGGGGGCGAGCGGCGCGAGGCGGACCAGGCGCCAGGGGCCGTCCGCGCAGCGGGCGCGAACGGTCACGGCGTCGCCGGTGCGGCTCGCGCGCACGGTGACCGGGCGGCCGTGCCAGTCGGGGACCGGCGCGAGGGACCAGTCGGAGACGCCGTGGGTGACGACCGCCCCGAGGTGGGGGACGCCGTCGCTCATCTCCACTCCGGCCTTGATCCACGTCGTGGGGTCGACCCGGACCAGCAGGCCGGCCTGGTCGTAGAGGGCGGCGAAGTCCGCGACGAAGGTGACCTCGGTGGCGCTGCCCGGCGGGAAGCCGGCGAGCAGCGCGTGCCCGTCGTCGCGGACGAAGCCGTAACCGGTGGTGCGCCAGAAGTCGCTGCGGCCGCGGGCGGTGACCAGGAGGTCGGCGCCGTCGGTCCGGGCGTCCTCGGGTTCGTTGAGCCAGCTGCCCTCGTGCCAGGGGATGTCGCGGGGCGGGTGCACGGTCCCATCCTTCATCGGCTTGCCGGAAGTTGCTGAAAGACTATCGGCCGGCCCGCCCCGGCGACGGGGGTGGGGGCTCGGTCAGGGCTTGAGCACCAGGCGGATCGGGTTGCCCTCCTTGTGCTCCAGCGCCTCGACCGCGCGGGCCGCCTCGGCCAGCGGGAAGGTGCCGCTCACCGAGCGGGCGAAGTCGAGCCGGCCGCCGCGGACCAGGTTGACCAGGTCGATGACGTCCTGGCCCTCGGAGCCGTAGTGGCCGCGGATCTGCTGGCGCAGGTAGCTGACCAGGGTGCCGTTGGTGACGGTCAGCGGCTTGTCGGTGAGGCCGACCAGTACCAGGCGGCCGTGCTCGCCGAGGGTGGCCATGGCCTGCTCGCGCACCGGGGCGACGCCGGCGAAGTCGAAGGCGACGGACAGCGGGCGGCCGCCGGTGGCCTCGCGCAGCAGCTCGGCGAACCGGGGGTCGGCCGGGTCGAGGGCGGCGTCCGCGCCGAAGGCCAGGGCGCGCTCGCGGGCGGCCGGCAGCGGGTCGACGGCGACGATCGGGAAGGCGCCGACGGTCCGCAGCAGCTGGACGCCGTGGGCGCCGAGGCCGCCGACGCCCCAGACGCCGACCGCCTCGGCCGGGCGCACGGCGCCGGTGGCGGTGATCGCGGCCCAGGGGGTGGAGACCGCGTCGGGGATGAAGCAGGCCTGCTCGAAGGGGAGTTCGTCGGGGATCGGCACCAGGGTGGTGGCGGTGGCGAGCGCGTACTCGGCCCAGCCGCCGTCGTAGTCCACGCCCCGGGTGTGCACGACGCCGTCGCGGGTCTCGCCGGCCTGCAGCAGCACCCGGTCGCCGACGGCCGCGGTGGTGACGCCCTCGCCGAGGGTGTGCACGGTGCCCGCGACCTCGTGGCCGAGGGTGACCTTGCCGCCCTGGAGGAACAGCGGCTTGAGCATGCCCTCGATCAGGTGGACGTCGGAGAGGCAGACGCCGGCGGCCTCCACCTTGATCAGCACCTCGCCCGGACCGGGCGCCGGGACGGGGACCTCCTCCACGGCGAAGGCGCCCTTCGCGACGTCGAGCCGGCCGGCGAGCATCGTGGCGGTCATCGGGACTTCCCTTCTCGCGGGGGCGGCGGGTCGGGGGAGTGCTCGCCGCTCCGGAAGTTACTTGTTATCCAACAAGCAAGTTCACCGTAGCATGGTCTTATGTCTACGCACGATGAGGACCGCACGGGCCGGTCCGGGGAGTCCGCGGGGCCCGGCGAGGCGCCGGCGCGCCGAACCCAGGCCGAACGGCGGGCCCGGGCCGAGTCCGCGCTGATCGCGGCCGCCGCCCGGCTGATCGCCGAGCACGGCAGCACCGGGGTCACGCTCGCCAGGGTGGGGGAGGAGGCGGGCTTCAGCCGGGGCCTGGCCACCCACTACTTCGGGTCGAAGGCGGCGCTGCTGGCACGCCTGCAGGAGGCGGCGCTGGCCGAGGCGATGGCGGCGGCCGCGCCGGAGCGCAGCGGGGCGGGGGCGGTGGACGAGCTGTGCGGGTTCGCGCGCGGCTGCCTGGAGGGCGTACGCGAGCCGACCGACCTGGGCCGGGCGTTCGTGGTGCTGGGGGCCGAGGCGCTCGCCGGGGCCTCGGAACTGACCGCGGCGGTGGCGGAGCTGGACGCCCGGACCCGGAACTGGGCGGCCGAGGTGGTCCGGCAGGGTCAGCGGGACGGGGAGCTGCACCCCGGCGTGGACCCGGAGGCCTTCGCGCCGGCCTTCGTCGGGCTGCTCAAGGGGCTGGTGGTGCAGGCCGCGGCCGCCCCGGAGGCCTTCGACGTGGGGGTGGCGGTCGTGGAGTCCGGGCGCTGGATCCGGCTCGCGCTCACGGCGGGCTGAGGGCTCTCATCGCGCGGCGGGCGGGCGCGAGGGTGCGGGCGGGGACGGACGCGGCGCCGCCGCCGCACGGTGGCCGTGCGGCGGTGGGCGAGGGCGGCGGCCGGCCGGGGTGGGGTCAGGCCTGCCGGGCCGGGGAACTCCGGCGCGCGGGCGGCGTGATGCGCACCCGCTCGGTGGCGGGCGCCTTCTCCAGGTCGTCCAGCTGGGCGAGGAGGGTGGCGCGCAGGTCGTCGTCGTCCTCGAAGTGGTGGTCGTTGAAGAGGGTGTAGCCGGACCACATCAGGTTGGCGCAGACCCGGGGCGGGACCTTGCCCGTCCGGGCGCCCATGCCGACCAGCGCGACGGACTCGATGGAGCCCGGCCGCAGCCGGTTCTGCCGGTGGACGGCCTGGAAGGCGGCGGCGCAGGCCAGGGCCACGTTCAAGGTCTCGCTGACGTTCTGCGAGGAGGACCGCATCGTCGGGGCCGATATCAGGAACCCGGGGTTGACGGCGCCGGACGGGACGCAGACGGCGCTGCCGACCGGGAGGCTGCCGGCGTGCTGCTCGCGGATCGCCTTCTGGACCCGCAGCTGGATGCCCGCGCCCAGGTGGCGCTTGATCGCCGCGTCCGTCCCGCCGTCCATCAGGCCGCGGGAGTTGGTGGGGCTGACCCAGGCGTCGACCTTCGCGGTGAGGATGGAGGCGTGCCGGATCTCGATCCCGGGGACGTCGGCGAAGGCCGCCCGCCAGGACTCCACGACCGTCGCGTTGAGGTCGGTCAGCACCACCTTGAGCGGCGACTGGGTGCGGTCCGTGGTCATGCTGGGCTCCTGTCGGTGGGGTGGTCGGCCGGAGCGGCCGGGTGGGGTGCCCGGGTGGTGGTCCGGCGGGCGGGCCCGGCGGGCCGGCCGTGGCCGGTCGCTCCGGTTCCTTGGTGACACCGACGAAGCTAGCGCCCCGCACTGACAATCCGTCGGGCCCCGTCCGCCCTGGTCGGGCGGCCGGCCGGAGCGGACGGGACTGTCGGACCCGGCTGGTAGGACTGTGCTGTCCGCCAGGGAAGCTGACGGATCATCACCTGCCGTTCGTCTGTTCTTCCTACGGTCCCGACCAGCCGGAGTCGCACCACCATGAGCGCTGTCGACACCCCCGCCACCCAGCCCGACCCGAACGACCCGCTCGCCCTCGCGGAGCTCTTCACGGGCGGCGGCGAGCCGTGGCTGCCGCTGCTGAAGCCGGTCATCGAGGCGCAGCCGGGCGCGGCCTCGTTCATCGGCCCCGGCCGCAGCCCGGAGGTCGTCCCGGTCCGCGAGCTGACCTTCCAGGCGCTCAAGCCGCACGCGCCGCACAAGTGGAAGGTCGTGGTCTTCGGGCAGAACCCGTACCCGAGGCCGGAGAGCGCCACCGGCATCGCGATGTTCGACAACACCTTCCACGACTGGAAGGACAGCCAGTTCGGCCGGGTGATCAGCATCCGCTGCCTCATCAAGGCCGCGGCGATGTGGAAGTACGGCATCCCCAAGAAGACGCCGATCGCCGACATACGGGCGCTGCTGAAGAAGCAGGAGACGGTCCAGCCGCCGGAGTGGTTCCAGGCGATGCTCACCCAGGGCGTCCTGCTGCTGAACGCGGCGCTCACGGCGAGCAGCGACGGCGCGATGGGGCCGGACCAGCACACCGGGTTCTGGCGGCCGGTCGCCGAGCGGATCGTGGAGGAGATCCTCCGGGCCAAGCAGCAGGCCGCCGAGGAGGACCGCTACGTGGTCTTCGCCTGGTGGGGCGCGCACGCGCGCAGCCTGAAGAACGTCGTCCTGCGGCTGCAGCGGAAGTACCCCGAGGTCGAGGTCCGGCACATCGACCACGCCAACCCGGCGGCCCAGGGCGACATCTTCTGCGACGGCGAGCACTTCGCCACGGTCAACGCCGCACTCGCCTCGCTCGGCGCCGACGAGGTCGACTGGCTGCCCAGCACCGGGTGGGACGCGGCGTCGGCGCAGGACGGCGGGGCGGCGGACGGGGTCGCCGAGCGGATGGGCGCCTTCATCGCCTCCACCATGGAGCTGCACCAGCTCTACCTGGACCGACTCGCCGGGGTGAAGGACGAGGGCCTCGTCCTGCCCGCCATCACCGGCGTGTTCGACACCCCGCTGATGGGCTTCCGGGAGGCGGTGTCGCCGGTCGCCGAGCTGCTGCGCGGCCTGGACCGGCACGTCGCGCTGTCGCACGACTTCGGCAAGCGGCGGGCCGACGAGGCGGCCACCGGCCTGTCCGCCGACGAGGTTGCCGCGCTGTACCTGTACACCTGCGAGTCCGCGTTCTACCGGGAGATCAACGCGGTGCTGCGCTCGCCGGACCGCGGCCGGCTGGTGCCCTACCTGCCGTACCTGCGGCTGCTGTTCGCGGCGGTGTCGCGGCTGCCCGTCCGCACCGCGCCGCTGTGGCGCGGGGTCTCGCTGGACCTGCGGCGGCAGTACCCGCTCGGGAAGACGGTGACGTGGTGGGGCGTCTCCTCCTGCACCTCCAAGCTCGGGGTGGCGCGGTCCTTCCTCGGCAGCCGGGGCAAGCGGACGCTCTTCGAGGTGCGTCCGGTGCGGGCCGCCGGCATCCAGAACTTCTCGGCGTTCACCGGCGAGGAGGAGTTCATCCTGCTGCCCGGCACCCAGCTGGAGGTCACCGAGGTGCGGGCCGAGCGGGGCGGCCTGTGCACCGTGACGCTGACGGAGCTGGAGGAGGCGCCCCTGGTGTCCTGAGCGGTCCGGGCCCGTTCTGCCGTCGGAGTCGGCAACTAAGTCAGTATTTTGACTAGGTTAAGTTATGCTGGACTTCGAACGACAGGCGAGCCCGTCATGCGGGAAGGGACGCGAACGATGACCTCGGAAGCCCACGCCCTCGACGGCGAACTGGAACGGGAGCGGGCCTACGTGGAGGTCTGCCGGGCGGCGATGGCCCGGCAGGTCGAGGACGCGGGCCACCAGGTCGTCGCCGGCGAGGACGTCTCCGGCGACGGCGCCAGCGCGGAGGCGCTCGGCCGGTACCTGCGCACCCGCGCCAAGCGGATGCGAGAGCTGCCGGAGAGCCCGTCGTTCTTCGGCCGCCTCGACTTCGCCGACACCGCGGAGGCCGGCGACCACCGGCGCCAGCGCTACTACGTGGGCCGCCGGCGGATCTCCGAGGACCCGACGGTGCCGCCGCTGGTGGTCGACTGGCGGGCCCCGGTCTCCCGGGCGTTCTACCAGGCGAGCGCCCACGCCCCGCTGGGGCTCGCGCGGCGCCGCCGGTTCGGCTGGGCGCCGTGGAGCCTGGGCGCGCCCGAGGAGCTGACCGGGCTGGAGGACGAGACCCTCGGCGGGCCCGGCGGGACCGACGGGACCGACCAGTCCGGCAGGGCGGGAGGCATCCTGGCCGCCGAGATCGAGCGGCCCCGCACCGGCCCGATGCGGGACATCGTCGCCACCATCCAGCCCGAACAGGACGTCCTGGTGCGGGGCGAGCTGAGCGAGTCGGTCTGCGTGCAGGGCGCACCCGGCAGCGGCAAGACCGCCGTCGGGCTGCACCGCGCCGCGTACCTGCTCTACAGCTTCCCGCAGCGGATCCGGCGCGGCGGCCTGCTGGTCATCGGCCCGAACCGGACCTTCCTGCGCTACATCGCCGAGGTGCTCCCCGCGCTCGGCGAGATCGACGTCACCCAGAGCACCGTCGAGGACCTGGTCGCCACCCGGCCGGTCACCGCGGTGGACGACGAGCGGGCCGCCGCCGTCAAGCAGGACGCGCGGATGGCGACAGTGCTGCACCGGGCGCTGTACGGCCGGATCCGGGCGACGGGCTCGGAGCCGCTGGTCGTCCCGGACGGCTCCTACCGCTGGCGGGTGTCGCCGGAGCGGCTCGACCGGACGGTCGCCGAACTGCGCGAGCAGGCGCCGCCGTACGCGATCGGCCGGGAGAACCTGCGCACCCGGGTGGTGGCGATGCTCCAGGACCAGGCCGAGCGGCGGACCGGTGTCCGGTCCGGCGCCTGGTCGCGGAAGACCGGCCGCTGCAAACCGGTCGCGGCCTTCCTGGAGGCCGCCTGGCCCCGGCTGCGCCCGGAGACCGTGGTCGCCGCGCTGCTGAGCGACCCGGCCGTGCTGGCCGACGCCGCCGACGGGGTGCTCGGCCCCGAGGAGCAGGCGGCGGTCCTGTGGCGCAGGCCGCCGCGCTCGGAGAAGAGCGCCAGGTGGTCCGAGCACGACCTGATGCTCCTGGACGAGGTGGCCGGGTTGATCGAGCGCCCGGCCGGCTTCGGGCACGTGGTGGTGGACGAGGCCCAGGACCTCTCCCCGATGCAGTGCCGGGCGATCGCCCGGCGCAGCGCCTTCGGCTCCCTCACCGTCCTCGGCGACCTCGCCCAGGCGACGGCCCCGTGGGCCGCCCGCAGCTGGTCCGAGCAGCTCGCCCACCTGGGCAAGCCGCAGGCCGCGGTGGTGCCGCTGACCACCGGCTTCCGCGTCCCGGCCGCCGTCACGGCCCTGGCCAACACCCTGCTGGGCGCCCTGGACGTGGACGTGCCGCCGGCCGTGTCGCTGCGGCAGGACGGCGAGCTGACGGTGCGGCGGGTGGCCGGCGGCGGCCTGGGCGGAGCGGCGGTGGCGGCGGTGCGGGCCGCGCTGGAGCGCGAGGGCTCGATCGCGGTGATCGCGGCGGACGGCGCGGTGGCGGAGGCCGCCGAGGCGCTCCTCGCCGCGGGCATCCCGACCGGGGCGGCCGAACAGGTCGGGAGCACGGCGCGGGTGACGGTGCTGCCGGCCTCGCTGGTGAAGGGGCTGGAGTACGACCACGTGGTGGTGCTGGAGCCGGCCGCCATCGTGGAGGCCGGGGCGCGCGGGCTGCACCGGCTGTACGTGGTGGTGACCAGGGCCGTCTCCCGGCTGGACGTCCTGCACTCCCGCCCGTTGCCCGCGCCGCTCGGCGGGTGAGGGCGGGGGGCCCGCCGACCATGGAGATCACTACTGTCGGAATCCATCACATGCGAAACAAGTGATTTGAAAAATTCTTCAAGTTCATACATGCTGGCGTGCCGTTGGATCGGTTGAACCGGTACGGGGCGCGTCCGGGCGCCGCCGCCGGTCGCAGGAAGGGGCGGGTCGTGACCGCGGCAATCGGCGAGCGACGGCCGACGGCCGGTCGGGAGGGGGCGGAATGAGCCTCGCCGCCGTCATGGGCGACCGGGTCCGGGCCGTCCTGCCGACCCGGGCGGTCCTCGCCACCATGGGCCGTGCCCCGCGCAGGGACCTGGCGGCCGGGCTCACGGTGGCGATCGTGGCGCTGCCGCTGGCCCTGGGCTTCGGGATCTCCTCGGGGGCGGGTGCCGCGGCGGGGCTGGCCACCGCGGTCGTCGCCGGGGCGCTGGCCGCCGTCTTCGGCGGCTCCGACGTCCAGGTGTCCGGGCCGACCGGTGCCATGACCGTGGTCCTGGTGCCGATCGTCGCCCGTTACGGCACCCGCGGCGTGCTGACCGTCGGCCTGCTGGCCGGGGTCGTCCTGGTGGTCCTCGCCCTGGTCCGGGCCGGGCGCTGGATGGCGTACGTGCCGGTGCCCGTGGTGGAGGGCTTCACCGTCGGCATCGCCGGGGTCATCGCCCTCCAGCAGGTGCCCGGCGCGCTCGGCGTGCCCAAGCCCGAGGGCGACAACCCGGCGGTGGTCGCGGCCCGGGCGGTGCGCGACTTCGCCGCCGCCCCGCACTGGGCCGCCCTGGCCCTGGCCCTCGCCGTCGCCGCCGTGATGCTCCTCGGCGTGCGGCTGCGGCCCGCGCTGCCGTTCTCGCTGGTCGCCGTCGTCGCCGCGACCGTCACCGCCAAGGCGGCCGGCCTGCCGGTGGCCACCATCGGCCACCTGCCCACCGGTCTGCCGGTGCCCTCGCTCGGCTTCCTCGACCTCGGGGCCGTCCCCGCCCTGCTGCCCTCCGCGCTCGCGGTCGCCGCGCTGGCCGCCCTGGAGTCGCTGATGTCGGCCACGGCCGCCGACGCGATGAGCGTGTCCGAGCGGCACGACAGTGACCGCGAGCTGTTCGGCCAGGGCCTGGCCAACCTGGTGGCCCCGCTGTTCGGCGGCGTCGCCGCGACCGGCGCGATCGCCCGTACCGCCGTCAACGTCCGCTCCGCGGCCGCCTCCCGGCTCGCCGCGCTCGTCCACGCGGCCGTCCTCGCGGTGATCGTCTTCGCCGCCGCCCCGCTCGTCGCCGACATCCCGCTGGCGGCCCTGGCCGGGGTGCTGATCGCCACCGCCGTGCGGATGGTCCAGATCGGCTCGCTGCGGGCCCTCGCCCGCACCGGGCGGGGCGAGGCGGCGGTCATGGTGCTCACGGCCGCCGCCACGCTCGCCTTCGACCTGGTCACCGCCGTCGTGGCCGGCCTGCTCGTCTCCGGGGTGCTGGCACTCGCCGCCGTCGCCAAGGCCGCGCGCGTCGAGCAGGTCCCGCTGCACGCCGACCTGCCCCCGGCCGACCACCACGCCGAGGAGCAGGCGCTGCTCGCCGAGCACATCGTCGCCTACCGCATCGACGGGCCGCTGCTGTTCGCCGCCGCCCACCGCTTCCTGCTGGAACTCACCGGGGCCGCCCAGATCGAGGTCGCGATCCTGCGGATGTCCCGGGTCAGCGCGATCGACGCCAGCGGCGCCACCGTCCTCGGCGACGCCATCACCGAGCTCCGGCGACGCGGCACCCTCGTCCTGGTCTCCGGCATCCGCGACGAACACCACCGACCACTGGACGCCCTCGGCGTGCTCGACCGGCTCCGCGCCGACGGCCACGTCTTCGCGACCACCCCCGAAGCCATCGCCCACGCCTGGGCCCACCTGGCCGGCCGGACGGCCCCGCCCGCCGACCGCGACCTCACGGCCTCCGGCTCCGGCGGCTGACCGAGGGCCCCGGCACCCCCGCTGACCTCCGCACTCGTCCCGCGGATCCCTTCGAACACCTGGATATCCTGAACCCATGAGCGACAACCTCCCCCCGTGCCCGCAGTGCTCCAGCGAGTACACCTATGAGATGAACGCCCTCATGGTGTGCCCCGAGTGCGCCCACGAGTGGGTGCCCGGCGGCGCCGACCAGGCCGGCGCGCCGGCCGGCCAGCGCGTGGTCACGGACGCGGTCGGCAACCCGCTGAGCGACGGCGACACCGTGACGGTGGTCAAGGCGCTCAAGGTCAAGGGCAGCGCCTCCGGCATCAAGGCCGGCACCAAGGTGCGCAACATCCGCCTGGTGGACGGTGTCGACGGGCACGACATCGACTGCCGCATCGAGGGCTTCGGTGCCATGCAGCTCAAGTCCAGCGTGGTGAAGAAGGCCTGACCCGCCGGCCGGAACGGCCGCGCCCCGCCGAGGAGACCGGCGGGGCGCGGCCGTTGCCGTTTCCGGGGGCCGGTCGGGGGTGGAGCCGGTCGCGAGTTAGTTGTAGTCTCACAATGATTGCAACAACACAACTAATTGGGGAGGGTCCGTCATGCCCCCTGCCGCCCGAACGCGGCCATGGCTCGTGCTCGCCGTCTGCTGCATGAGCCTGCTGATCGTCAGCCTCGACATCACCATCATGAACGTGGCCCTGCCCGCGATCCGGCGCGACCTGGACACCTCGGTGTCCGGGCTGCAGTGGACGGTCGACGCGTACACCCTGGTGCTGGCGAGCCTGCTGATGCTCGCCGGCTCGACGGCCGACCGGATCGGCCGCCGCCGGGTGTTCCGGATCGGCCTGGTGGTGTTCACCGCGGCCTCCCTGCTGTGCAGCCTGGCCCCGAGCCTCGGCTGGCTGATCGCCGCCCGGATGCTCCAGGCCGTCGGCGGATCGATGCTGAACCCCGTCGCCATGTCGATCATCAGCAACACCTTCACCGACTCCTGCCAGCGCGCCCGTGCGATCGGCGTCTGGAGCGGCGTGGTCGGCATCAGCATGGCCGCCGGGCCGATCATCGGCGGGGCGCTGGTGGAGTCGGCCGGCTGGCGGGCGATCTTCTGGATCAACGTCCCGATCGGCCTGGCCGCGCTCTTCCTCACCACCCGCTACGTGCCGGAGTCCCGGGCCGCCCGCGCCCGCCGGGTGGACCCGGTCGGCCAGCTGCTGGTCGTCGTGCTGCTCGCCGCCCTCACCTGCGCGATCATCGAGTCGCCGGAGCGCGGCTGGACCTCGCCCGTGGTCCTCGGCTGCACGGCGGCGGCGCTCGGCGCGCTGCTGGGACTGCTGTGGTACGAGCCCCGGCGCACCGATCCGCTGATCGACCTGCGGTTCTTCCGCTCCGCGCCCTTCTCCGGCGCCACCGTGACCGCGGTCGCCGCCTTCGCCGCCCTCGGCGGCTTCCTGTTCCTCAGCTCCCTGTACCTCCAGGACGTCCGCGGCCTCGACCCGCTGCACGCCGGGCTGTTCATGCTGCCGATGGCGGCCATGTCGCTGCTCGCCGCACCGCTGTCCGGCCGGATGGTGGCCACCCGGGGGCCGCGTACGCCGCTGCTGCTGGCCGGGACGGCGCTGACCGCGAGCGCGGTGCTCCAGGCGGCCGGCTACTCCGAGCACGTGCCGAGCGGACTGCTGGTCCTCGCCTTCCTGCTCTTCGGCACCGGCTTCGGCCTGGTCAACGCGCCCATCACCAACACCGCCGTCTCCGGGATGCCCCGCTCGCAGGCCGGGGTGGCGGCCTCCGTCGCCTCCACCAGCCGGCAGGTCGGCCAGTCGCTGGGTGTCGCGGTGATCGGCGCCGTGATGGCCGGGGCCGCCGGTGCGGACCCGGCGGCCTTCACCGGCGCGGCCCGGACGGCGTGGTGGATCATCGCCGGCTGCGGGGCCGCCGTGCTGGTCACCGGTACGCTCACCTCGGGCCGCTGGGCCCGGGCGACGGCCGAGCGCACGGCGCAGCGGCTCGCCGCCGAGGAGGCGGCCGGGGAAAGCAAGGACACGAAGGAGACGGTGGACGCCTGATGGAGCGCCTGGAGGCCGGTGGGCACCCGGAGGGCGGCGAAGCGGACGCCGGAACGGCGGCCCGGGTCTGGCAGGGGATGAACGCGCTCGTGCTGGAGCGCCACGACCGCCGCAAGACCGTCGCCGAAGCCCTCGGCATGAGCTTCGGCCGGGTCAGGGCGCTGCGCAGGCTCGCCGCCGGCCCGATCACCCTGCGGGAGCTGGCCGAGCGGCTGACCGCCGACCCGCCGTACACCAGCGTCATCGTGGACGACCTGGTGCGGCGCGGCCTCGCCCAACGCATCACCAACCCGGCCGACCGGCGCTCCAAGCTGGTCCACCTCACCGAGGAGGGCGAGGCGAAGGCCGCGCTCGCCACCGGGATCCTCACCACCCCGCCGGACGCGCTGCTGGCGCTGCCCCCGGAGGACCTCCGGGTGCTCGACCGGGTGCTGGCGAAGCTCCTGGGCTGACCCGCCCGGGCTCGCCGCCGCTGGACCACCGGCCGCCCAGGCTACGGATCCTGCGCTCCGGGCCCGGTGGTCACGGGGCGACCCAGCCGGCCGTCAGTGCCTGCACGGCCGAGCCGTCGAGGTCCTTGAGCTTCGTGCCGGCGAAGGCCCGGGCGGCGTCGGAGGTGAGCAGCCGGAAGGCGGGCCGCTCGGCGGTGAGCAGCCCGAGGATGCGGGCGGCGACGTCCTCCGGCGCCTGCGCGTGGGCGAAGGCGCCGCGGGTGCGGTCCAGGTAGGCGACCAGGGCCGGGGCGTACGGGCCGGCCTGCCGCGGCGCGTCGTCCGTGAGGCCCACGTTGGCGACGAACTCGCTGGCCACCGCGCCCGGTTCGACGACGCTGACGGACACCCCGGCGGTGGCCGCGACCGGCGCGAGGGACTCCATGAAGCCCTCCACCGCGAACTTGGCGGCGCAGTAGGCCTCGTTGAAGGGCTGGCCGACCACGCCGCCGACGCTGGTCACGGTGAGCACCCGGCCCCGGCTCGCCCGCAGCAGGGGCAGGGCGGCCTTGGTGACGTTCAGGACCCCGAAGAAGTTGACCTCCATGACGGCGCGGACGGCGTCCACGCTCTCCTGCTCCAGGGTGCCGAGGTGGCCCGCCCCGGCGTTGTTGACCAGGGCGTCCAGCCGGTCGAGGCCGACCAGGCAGGCCGAGACCGAGGCCGGGTCGGTGACGTCCAGCGCCCGGACCTCGACGGTGACCCCGGCCTCCGTCGCGGCCGCCAGCAGTGCGTCGGCCTTCGCGGTGTTCCGCATGGTGGCGATCACGTGCCAGCCGCCGCGGGCGGCCGCGACGGCGGTGGCCAGGCCGATGCCGGAGGAGGTGCCGGTGATCAGGACGGTCCTGTCGCTCATCTCGCTGTACCCCAGATGCTTATGGATCATAACTAATATGTTCCATAACTATGTGGCCTGACATTTCACTCTGTCAAGCATCTGGCTACCCTGGTGGTCATGTCCCACCCATCGGATGACCTCACCAGGGAGATCGTCGGGCTCTTCGCGGCCGTCAACCGCCGCTACGGCCGGGAGTCCGAGGCCGCCGCGGCGGTCCACGACCTGACTCCGCTGCAGGCCAAGGCGCTGCTGGCGGCCGAGGCGCCGGTCCCGACCCGCCGGATCGCCGAGCGGCTGCACGCGGAGCCGTCCAACGTGACCGTGATCATCGACCGGCTGGAGGCCCGGGGCCTGGTCGAGCGCAGCGTCGACCCGGGCGACCGCCGGGTCAAGCACGTCGCCGCCACCGCCGCCGGGCGTGCGGTCGCCGCCGACCTGCGCGCCCGGATGCCCTTCGCCGGCGACCCGCTGGCCCGGCTCGGCGAGGACCAGCGCGAGTCCCTGCGGGACCTCCTGCGGCTGGTGCTGGAGGCGTGACGGCAGCCCCCGGACGGGTGGTCCGGGGGCGGCGGGTCGAACCCCGTGGTGTCCGGACCGGTGGGCGGGCCCCGCGGTGTCCGAACCACGGCGGAGGCCGGGCGGGACGGTTCCGGGCCGTCCCGCCCGGCCTCCGCCGGGTCGGGGCCCGGTGCGCCGGGGAGGTCGGCTCCGGAGCGGCCGTTCGCGGGGCGGCTCCAGCGGCAGTCGGACCGGTCGACCGGTCAACCAGTCCGACCGGTCCGACGGGTCAGCCGGCCAGCCCCGGCAGCACCCGGGCGCCCGGCAGTTCGGCCAGGGCCCACCCGGGCAGGATCAGCTTGCCCCGCCGTCGGCCGCTGCCGACCAGGACGTACGGGGCCGCGGCCACCGCCTCGTCGATCAGCAGCGGCCAGCCGGCGGGTAGCCCGACGGGGGTGATCCCGCCGTACTCCATGCCGGTCAGCTCGACCGCGGTGTCCATCGGCGCGAAGGACGCCTTGCGCGCGCCCAGGTGGGTGCGCACGGCCCGGTTGACGTCCACGCGCGTGGTGGCGAGCGCCAGGCACGCGGCCAGGGTCACCTCGCCGGCGCGCTTGGCGGCGACCACCACGCAGTTCGCGGACAGCTCCGGCGGCACGTCGTAGGCGGCGCAGAACACGGCGGTGTCCGCGTGCGCCGGGTCGCTGTCCACATGGAGCACCGAGGCGGCCGCCCCGGGCGCGGCCCAGTCCTTCAGCGCGTCGGCGACGGGCGCGGCGAGGTCCGCGCCGAGGTCCAGCGCGGCCACGGCGGTGTCGAAGTTCCCGAAGGGCGGGCGTACGGACTCACTCATGGGACCGGACTGTAGCGCGCCCGCCGTCCTGGTCAGTCGTACGGGACGACCGCCACCGGGCAGTGCACGTGGTGGATCGCGGCGTGCGCCACCGGGCCGAGGTGGTGGTGGAGCAGCGGCAGCCGCCGCAGGCGGCGGCCGACGACCAGCAGCCGGGCCGTCGCCGCGGCGTCGACCAGGCCGACGGCGGGCTTGCCCCGGACCAGCTCGGTGGTCACCTCCACCTCGGGGTGCCCGGCCCGCCAGGGTGCCAGGGCCTGTTCGAGCCCGCTGCTCTCGGCCGCGGACGCCTCGCCCTCGAGGCCGCCGATCGCCCCGTACGCCATGTGCTCGCTGCCGGCCGGCGGCGACCAGACGTGCACCACCCGCAGCGGCGCGGAGCGGACCGCGGCGGACTCGAAGGCGAAGGCCAGCACGGCCTCCGCGGGGCGGCCCAGGTCCAGGCCGACCGTCACCGGGCCGGCGGGCTCCTCCGCGTCGGCGCGGACCAGCACCACGGGGCAGGCCGCCCGGCGCAGCACCTCCTGGCTGACCGAGCCGACCAGGAACCCACGCAGCGTGCCCAGCCCGCGCGAGCCGAGCACCAGGACGGCGGCCTCCCGGGAGGCCGCCTCCAGCGCCTCGACGGGATCGCCGGCCACGGAGGTGGCGGCGACCGCCACCTCCGGCGCGAGGGCCCGCAACTCGCCCTCGTGGTCGGCGAGTTGCGCCAGGACCGGATGGTCGCCGGAGCTGGTCCCCGGCGGGAGGTGCTTCGGCCGGCGCCAGGCCTGGAGGACGTCCAGCCGCAGGCCGCGGCGCTGCGCCTCGCGGGCGGCCCAGGCGGCGGCGGCCAGGCTCGGGGGCGAGCCGTCGAATCCGACGACGACGGGTCCGGTGGGTCCGGTCACGGTGTGCTCCGTAAGGTGTCAGGCATTCCGGTCCAGGCATCCCGGGCCAGGCGTCCCGTACGGCCCGCGGCCTGCGGAGGTTCCGGTGCGGCCCAGTATCCGCGCCGCCCCCGGCCGGCGCCTCCCGGCGCCGGCCGGCCGTACGGAGGGTGGCCACGCCGGTGCCGGTGCGGGTGCCGGTTCCGCCGTCCGGCTGGTCGGCCGTCCGGCGGCGCGGCGCGCCCGGGTCAGGCGGGGGTGCCCGGGCTAGGGTCGGCCGGACCGTCCGTCCCAGCCCGGGAGAACGATGCCGAGGGTTCCCGCTTTCCGCTCGCGGTGGGCGAGCGCCGCCGCCGGACTGGCCGTGCTCGCCTCCGCCCTGGCGGGCTGCGGGGGCGGCGGGAGCGGCGGCCCGGTGACCCTGAACTGGTACAACTTCCCGGACGACTCGGGCGCCCTCCAGCAGGCCGCCGACCGCTGCGGGCGGCAGTCCGGCGGCCGCTACGCGATCCGCTACCACAAGCTGCCCCGGGGCGCCGACGGCCAGCGCCAGCAGCTGGTGCGCCGGATGGCGGCGCACGACGCCGACGTGGACATCCTGGGCCTGGACGTCACCTGGCCCGCCGAGTTCGCCGAGGCCGGCTGGATCCGCGAGTGGACGGGGGAGATGCGCGAGCGGGCCACCGCCGACACCCTGGACGCGGCGGTGCGGACCGCGACCTGGCGGGACCGGCTGTACGCGGTGCCGTACAACTCCAACACCCAGCTGCTCTGGTACCGCGACGACCTGGTGCCGACCCCGCCCCGGACCTGGGCGCAGATGCTCGCCCTGGCGCAGGGGCTGGCCCGCGAGGGCAAGCCGCACCTGGTCGAGGTCCAGGGCGCCCAGTACGAGGGGCTGACGGTCTGGTTCAACACGCTGGTCACCAGCGCGGGCGGCTCGATCCTCACCCCGGACGCCCAGGCGCCCTCGCTCGGGGCGCCCGCCGTCACGGCCGCCGGGGTGATGCGCGACCTGGCGGCGTCCGTGGCCGCCGACCCCTCGCTGCCGAACCAGATGGAGGACCAGAACCGGCTCGCCATGGAGTCCGGTACGGCCGCCTTCGAACTCAACTACCCCTTCGTCTACCCGTCGATGAAGGCCAACCGGCCGGAGCTGTTCCCGCACTTCCGCTGGGCCCCGTACCCGGCGGTGAGCGCCGACCGGCCCGCCAGCGTCACCATCGGCGGGATCGACCTCGCGGTGGGCGCCTACGGCCGGCACCCCGACCTCGCCGCCGAGGCCACCCTCTGCCTGCGCGACCGGGACAACCAGCTCACCAACGCGCTGGAGGGCGGCCTGCCGCCCTCGCTGCGCAGCCTGTACGGGACGGCCGAGCTCACCGCCAGCTACCCGTTCGCCGCCGACGTGCTGGCCGCCCTCGACTCCGCCAGCGTGCGCCCGCAGACCCCGGCCTACCAGAACGTCTCCATCGCCGTCTCGCACACCCTCTCCCCGCCGGGCGGCATCCGCCCGGAGAAGGACGTGGCCGACCTCCGCGGGCAGATCCGGGACGCCCTCGGTTCGAAGGGGCTGATCCCGTGACACCGTCCACCGAGACCGCCGCCGCAGCCGTACCGGCACCCGCCGGGCCGTCGAGCGGCGCCCGCCAGGAGCGCCGGCTGGGCCTGCTGCTGTGCGCCCCCGCGGTGATCGTGATGCTGGCCGTCACCGCCTATCCGATCGGCTACGCCGTCTACCTGTCCCTGCAGCGCTACGACCTGCGCTTCCCCGAACAGGCGCACTGGGTCGGGCTCGCCAACTACGGCGCGGTGCTGGCCTCGCCGGTGTGGTGGCAGGCGCTCGGCGTCACCGTGCTGGTCACCGTGGTGTCGGTGGCCGTCGAGCTGGTGCTCGGCCTGGCGCTCGCGCTGGTGATGCACCGTACGGTCTTCGGGCGTGGCACGGTGCGCACCGCGGTGCTGGTGCCGTACGGGATCGTCACGGTGGTCGCGGCCTACTCCTGGCAGTACGCCTGGACGCCGGGCACCGGCTACCTGGCCGCCCTGCTGCCGGAGGGCAGCGCCCCGCTGACCGAGCAGTGGCCGGCCGTCGGTCTGATCATCCTCGCGGAGGTGTGGAAGACCACCCCGTTCATGGCGCTGCTGCTGCTCGCCGGACTGGCCCTCGTCCCGGAGGAGACCGTCCGGGCGGCGATGGTGGACGGCGCGAGTCCCGGGCAGCGGCTGCGGCTGGTGGTCCTGCCGCTGATGAAGCCGGCGATCCTGGTGGCGCTGCTGTTCCGCACCCTGGACGCGTTCCGGATCTTCGACAACGTCTACGTGCTGACCGGCGGCTCCAACGACACCGGCTCGGTGTCGATCCTCGGCTACGACAACCTGTTCACCGCGCTCAACCTGGGCATCGGCTCGGCGATCTCGGTGCTGATCTTCGTCTGCGTGGCACTGATCGCCGTGGTCTTCGTCAAGCTGTTCGGCACGGCCGCACCCGGCGCGGAACCGGAGCGGCGATGAGCGGCCGGCACACCCGGACCCTGACCGGCTGGGGCGTCGCCAACCTGGTGGTCGTGCTCTACGCGCTCTTTCCGGTCTGGTGGATCGTGGCGCTCTCCTTCAAGGACCCGAGCACCCTCTCCGACGGCGACTTCGTGCCCCGCCGGTGGACCCTGGCCAACTACCGGGGCATCTTCCAGACCTCGGAGTTCACCCGCGCCCTGGTCAACTCGGTCGGCATCGCGGTGATCGCCACCACCGTCGCCGTCGTGCTCGGCACCATGGCCGCGTACGCGGTGGCCCGGCTGCGCTTCCCCGGCAAGCGGCTGCTGATCGGGGTGTCCCTGCTGATCGCGATGTTCCCGCCGATCTCGCTGGTCTCGCCGCTGTTCGACATCGAGCGGGTGCTCGGCCTGTTCGACACCTGGCCCGGGCTGATCATCCCGTACATGACCTTCTCGCTGCCGCTGGCGATCTACACGCTCTCGGCGTTCTTCCGGGAGATCCCCTGGGACCTGGAGAAGGCGGCCAAGGTGGACGGCGCCACGCCGTGGCAGGCGTTCCGGCTGGTCATCGCGCCGCTGGCGGCCCCGGGCGTGTTCACCACCGGGATCCTGGTGTTCATCTTCTGCTGGAACGACTTCCTGTTCGCGATCTCGCTGACCTCCACCACCTCGGCCCGGACGGTCCCGGCCGCGATCGCCTTCTTCACCGGGAGCTCCCAGTTCGAGCAGCCGACCGGCTCGATCGCGGCCGCCGCCGTGGTCATCACGATCCCGATCGTGGTGTTCGTGCTGCTGTTCCAGCGCCGCATCGTCGCCGGGCTGACCGCCGGCGCAGTCAAGGGTTGAGACGGACGCGGGACCCGGTCCCGGGCCCGACGGATGAGCCCGCCGCACCCGGCGGACCAGGAAGGCGGATCGTGGCCGAGATCGTCCTCGACGGCATCACCAAGCGCTACCCCGACGGCGCCCTCGCCGTCCACGGCGTCAACCTCACCATCGCCGACGGCGAGTTCGTGATCCTGGTCGGCCCGTCCGGCTGCGGCAAGTCCACCACGCTCAACATGATCGCCGGGCTGGAGGACATCACCGAGGGCACCCTGCGGATCGCCGGGCAGGTGGTCAACGACCGCGCGCCCAAGGACCGCGACATCGCGATGGTCTTCCAGAGCTACGCCCTCTACCCGCACATGAGCGTGCGCGACAACATGGGCTTCGCGCTGCGCCTGGCCAAGGTCGACAAGTCGACCATCGCCGCCAAGGTGGAGGAGGCCGCCCGGATCCTGGACCTGACCCGGCACCTGGACCGCAAGCCCGCCAACCTCTCCGGCGGGCAGCGCCAGCGGGTCGCGATGGGGCGGGCGATCGTCCGCGACCCCAAGGCCTTCCTGATGGACGAACCGCTGTCCAACCTGGACGCCAAGCTCCGGGTGCAGATGCGCACCCAGATCGCCGCCCTCCAGCGCCGCCTGGGCACCACCACCGTCTACGTCACCCACGACCAGGTCGAGGCGATGACGCTCGGCGACCGGGTGGTGGTGATGCGCTCCGGCGTCGTCCAGCAGGTCGGCTCGCCGCAGGAGCTGTACGACGAGCCGGTGAACCTCTTCGTCGCCGGGTTCATCGGCTCGCCCGGGATGAACTTCCTCGGCGCCGCGCTGGAGCAGGGCGCCCTGCGCACGCCGTTGGGCGACCTGCCGCTGGACGACCGCACCCGGCGCGCCCTGGAGCGCGCGGACGCGCCGCGCGAACTGATCGTCGGCATCCGCCCCGAGGACTTCGAGGACGCCGCCCTGTCCGAGCGGCACGCCGGCGGGATCACCGTCACCGTGACCGTCGAGGTCCGCGAGTCGGTCGGCTCGGACGTCTTCGTCCACTTCGCGCAGGAGGGCGGACCGGCGGCGACCGAGGAACTCGCCGAACTCGCCGCCGACTCGGGCCGGGCCGACACCGGCATGCGGGAGCACGGGGCGGTCGCCCGGTTGAACCCCGCCACCCGGGCCGCCGAGGGCGGGCCGCTGGAGCTGTGGGTGGACACCACGCGCATCCACGTCTTCGACCCCCGCGACGGGGCCAACCTGACCCATCCGGAGCGCTCCTAGGCTGGTACGGAAGGCCCAACCGCCCGGCGGTGCGCGGTGTGCCTGAGCGCGGGTGTCCGGAAGTCGACCTACATTGCCCGGCTATGAGAGAAAATGTCGGAATCAGTCGCCGATCGATGCTCAAGGCCCTCCCCGCGGCCGCCGTCCTCATGGCGGCCTCCGACGGGATCCTCGCCCGGCCCGCGCTGGCGGCGGCGGCCCCCTTCCCGCAGCCGGTCGTCCGGAGTCCGCGAAGGGCCCTTGGGGCCGGGCGGGCGGTGCTCGACCAGACGCTCGACGTGCGGTTCACCGAGACCAGCGTCCCGGGCTACGGCACCGTCACCACGCGCACCTACAACGGCACCATCCCCGGACCGACCCTGCGGGTGCGCGGCGGAGACACCCTGCGGCTCACCCAGGTCAACGGCCTGCCGCCCAACCCGCCGTACAGCGGCGGCCACAACCGCCCGCACCGCGCGAACAGCTTCAACCTGCACACCCACGGGATGCACGTCTCCCCGTCCGGGCGCGCCGACAACGTGCTGCGCGAGTTCGCGCCGCGCACGGCCGAGGAGGTCGAGGCCGGCGCCGACGAGCCGGAGTACCTGACCGTCATCGAGATCCCGGCCGACCACCCGGCCGGCACCTACTGGTACCACCCGCACGCGCACGGGGCCACCGCGGAGCAGATCGGCGGGGGGATGGCCGGGGTCATCGTCGTCGAGGGCGACGTCGACGAGGTGCCGGAGATCGCGGCCGCCGCCGACCTCGTGGTCTGCGTCAACGAACTCCGGCTCCGGGACGGCGCGGTCCCCGAGTTCACCGCCGACAACTCGCTCACCGGCGCCCCGTCGACCTTCACCGTCAACGGCGAGGTCAACCCCGGACTCGTGCTGCGCCCCGGCGAGGTCCAGCGGTGGCGGCTGGTGGCGGCCACCGGGTTCACCACGCTGGAGCTCCAACTGGTGCGCGAGGACACGGAGATGACGATGCACCAGATCGCGCGGGACGGCGTGACCTTCGCCGTGCCGGTCGCCGCCGGGACGGTGCAGCTGGCGCCCGGCAGCCGGGCCGACGTGCTGGTGCGCGGCGGCGAGGCCGGGACGTACGAACTGCGCGCCCAGGGGGTCTTCGACCCGCTGATGACGGTCGCGGTGGCGGGGGAGGCCGTCGAGCCGCCGATGGAGCTGCCGACCGCCCTGCCACAGGGCAAGCCCTTCCTCGACGAGGACGACATCGTCAACCCCGACGGGGACCGCACGGTGGTCTTCCACGTCGACCCGGGCGTCTTCGAGCGGCCGTACCCCAACGCCTACCGCATCCTCGGCAGCCACCCGACCCCGGCCGCCGGCACCCCGGCCGCCGGCACCCCGGACGGCGGCACCACGGACGACGGCGACGGGGGCGGCGTCGACCTCACGCGCGACCCCGCCTACGGCATGTTCGACCCCGAGTACGTCAACCACACCCTGGAACTCGGGGCCGTCGAGCGGTGGACCCTGCGCACCGACGACACCCAGCCGGTCTTCCACCACCCCTTCCACCTGCACACCAACCACGTGCTGGTCACCCACCGCAACGGCGAGCGGCTCGACCCGCCGGTGTGGCAG
This sequence comes from Kitasatospora sp. NPDC001547, assembly GCF_042894165.1. Taxonomy (NCBI): domain Bacteria; kingdom Bacillati; phylum Actinomycetota; class Actinomycetes; order Kitasatosporales; family Streptomycetaceae; genus Kitasatospora; species Kitasatospora sp. NPDC001547. Next base: position 162,559 of record NZ_JBIAVL010000001.1, read on the forward strand.
GACACCGTCGACCTGGCCGGCGGCAGGCCCGGCGACACCGTCACCTTCCTGGTCAGGTACGAGGACTTCACCGGCCGCACCGTCCTGCACTGCCACCAGCTCCAGCACGAGGACCTCGGCATGATGCAGCTGGTCGAGTACGTCGAACCGCGGCGGCCGGGCCGGAGGGCGGCGCCGGGGCGGGCGGGGAAGACCGCGCCGGGCGGGGGCTGATCAGCCGCCGGCCCGGCCCGTCCAGGCCAGCAGCCGTTCGCGCGGCCAGGTGGTGACCAGCCGTTCGGGGCCGAGGCCGAAGCGGGCCGCGCGGGCGTAGCCGGAGCTGAGCCAGTGCAGCTGGTCGGGTGCGTGGGCGTCGGTGTCGACGGCGAACAGGCAGCCCGCCGCGGCGGCCAGGCCCAGCAGGTCGTCGGGCGGATCGCGGCGCTCGGGGCGGCAGTTGATCTCCACCGCCGTCCCGCCGGCGGCGCAGGCCGCGAACACCGCCTCGGCGTCGAACCGGGACGGCGGGCGGCCGCGGCCGGTGACGATCCGGCCGGTGCAGTGCCCGAGGACGTTCGTGCGGGGCGCGCGGACCGCCGCCAGCATCCGGGCCGTCATCGGTCCGGGGTCGGAGCGCAGCTTCGAGTGCACGGAGGCCACCACCACGTCGAGCCGGTCGAGCAGGTCGGGCTGCTGGTCCAGGGAGCCGTCCTCCAGGATGTCGCACTCGATCCCGGTCAGCAGCCGGAACGGCCCGTTGCCGGAGTTCCAGGCCGCCACCGCGTCGAGCTGGCGGCGCAGCCGGTCGGGGGAGAGGCCGTTGGCGATGGTCAGCCGGGGGGAGTGGTCGGTGAGCACCGCCCAGTCGTGCCCGAGGTCGCGGGCGGCGCCGGCCATCTCCTCGAACGGATGGCCGCCGTCGGACCAGTCGGAGTGCAGGTGGCAGTCGCCCCGGGCGGCCGCCAGCAGGGCCCACCCGGCGGACGCGGCCGGTCCGGCCTCGGCCTCCAGCCGGGCGAGGTACGACGGTGTCGCGCCGGCCGAGGCCTCGGCGATCACCGCGGCGGTCACCGGTCCGACGCCCCGCAGGCGGCGGACGCCGTCGGCGTCCACCGGGCCGGGCGGCAGTCCGCGGACGGCCTCGGCCGCGGTGTGGAACGCCCGCACCCGGTAGGGCGAGGCGCCCTGCCACTCCAGGAGGAAGGCGATCCGCCGCAGCGCCTGTGCCGGGTCCACGGTCGCGCCCGCCTCACCGCACCGCCGCGGCGGGGGCGGCGCCGGTGGTCCCGGGGCGCGGGCCGGCAGGTGTGTCGATCCGCATGAGGGGCGTTTTGCCGGGCGGAGGCCGTTCCAATCCCGCCGGAGGTCCGTCCGTACGGGCCGGGGTCGGTGCTCCCGTTTCCCGCGGGAGGGGGCGTGTAGCCGGGGCCGGCCCGGGCAGGCGTCGGTCATGGACGACGAGGCGGTGCACCCGTTCACCCCCGAGCCCTCCCCGTCGGCACCGGGCAACGGCCCGGTCCGGCGCGGGGGGTGGCAGGGCGGTCCGCCGGCGCGGCCGGCGCCCGTACGGAGACGGGCGACGGGAGCCCGCGCGACCACCGGTGAGCACGGGCCCGGCGGGCTGCGTGGCCCGGTGCCGGACGAGGGGCCGGTGCGGAACGTGACCGCCGGCGGGGAAACCGGACGACGACCCGGCGGGCGGGGTGCGCGCCGAGTCGTCGTCCGGGCCGAGGTGAGGAGGCCGGGCATGGACTGCTACGGACGAGTGCCGCTGCCGGGGCCGATCGGGGCACCGCACCCGTTCGGAGTACCGCTGCCCAGGCGGGTCCCGGGCCGGGACGAGACCAGGCGGCTGGTGTTCGCCGGCCGGGCGGGCGCCGTACAGGCCGGCCGTGACTTCAGCCGGGAGGCACTGCGGTCCTGGCGCTGGCTGCCGGCCGCGGACGGGGAACGGCCGGCGGTCGTCGAGGACGTGGTGCTGATGGTCTCGGAGCTGGTCACCAACGCCTGCCTGCACACCCGCGGCGGGCCGGACGAGCTGCGGCTGAGGTGGGACGGGCGACGTCTGCGGGTGGAGGTCGCGGACTCCAGCCCGGTGCGGCCCGAGCTGCGCCCGTACGCCGACCCGGGCCGCCCCGGCCGACACGGCCTGCGCGTGGTGGAACGGCTCGCGCGCTCCTGGGGCTCCGCGCCCGAGGGCGGGGGCAAGCAGGTGTGGCTGGAGGTCGCGCTGCCGTCCGGGTGGCCCGATCCCCTCGGGCGCCCGGCCTGACCGGCCGGGTCGGAGGCTGCTCGACGCCCGGCCGGTCCGGCCGATGATCGGCGACGGCGCAGGAAAAACACCAGCACGGGTGTTCGGAGCCGGATCCAGGGGTAGAACGAGTGGTGCAGCGGCCGTGACCGACCCGGCTGCTCCCGCACCGTGGACGGTGCCACCGGGACCGCGCTTGAAGAAGCCGGGCACAGGTCCTGGGGGAAGAGGTCCGCGACGCACGAGGTGCGAGTTCGCACGCGTCGCAGGGCGTTGCCCCGCATGCCCAGGAGCGATCAAGTGTCCACCCACCTGGAAACGACCGACCGGGAACACCTGGAAACGACCGACCGGGAATTCGTGTCATCGGACCTGCCGCCGTCCGACCTGCCGTCCGACCTGCCGCCGCGCCCGACGGCCGCCGAACTGCGCCGGATGGGGAAGTCGGAGGCCCGCGAACTGAGCGACGCGCTGTTCGAGCGGCTCTCCGGGCTGGCGCGGGAGACCCACGCGTACAGCTACGTCCGCGGCACGATCATCGAGCTGAACATGCCGCTGGTGCGCTTCATCGCCGCCCGCTTCCGCCACCGCGCCGAGGACCTGGACGACATTCTGCAGGTCGGCACGATCGGGCTGATCAAGGCCGTGGACGGCTACGACCCGCAGCGCGGCGTCGAGTTCGTCACCTACGCGATCCCGACCATCACCGGTGAGATCAAGCGGTTCTTCCGCGACACCTCGTGGCCGGTGCGGGTGCCGCGCAGCATGCAGGAGCTCTACCTGTCCGTCGCCCGCGGCTCGGACCGCCTGGAGCAGGAACTCGGCCGGCTGCCGCAGCCCGAGGAGATCGCCGAGGACCTGCACATCACCGTCGAGCAGGCCACCGAAGGCCTGACGGCGGGCCGGGTCTACCGCCCCAACTCGTTGGACGCGCTGCGCGACCAGGACACCGACGAGTCGGGCAGCGCCCTGCTCGACCGCCTCGGCGGCTGCGACCCCGGCATCGAACTCGCCGACTTCCGCATCGCCGTCCGCCCGCTGCTGGCCCGGCTGCCCGAACGCGAGCAGACCGTCCTCAAGCTGCGGTTCTGGGACGGCCTGACGCAGTCCCGGATCGCCGAGCGGATCGGCGTGTCGCAGATGCACGTCTCCCGGCTGCTCAGCGCCACCCTGGCCTGGCTGCGTCAGGAACTGGAGGACCTGGACGCCCCCGGCTGGGCCGAGGAGTCCGAGGGGGCCGAGGAAGGGGGCTGAGCCCGAGCGGGCCGTAGGTCGGCCCTGCTTCCGCCCGTCGTCGCCCTTGAGCAGGTAGGGCCGTTCGGGCAGGTCGTCGGGCACCGGGACGTACCCTTCTCCCCATCCACCGGGCCGCGCACTGCGCGGCCCGGCGTCGCGTACCCGGCGGGAACGGTCGGACACCCCCTAGCCTGGGAGGGGGGATGCCCGGGTGGGGGCGGCCGGGCCCGGCATCGAGGACGGCCCGGATGAAGGACTTTCTGGCGGCCAGCGGGTGGACGGCGGTCCCGCTCGGCGGGGACCGCCGCGCCCGCGCGGTGCGGCGCCGCCGCCCGGACGTGGCGGCCGCCCGTGCGTGAGGACCGGAGCGCCGAGCAGCCCGCCCCGCCCGACGACGCGGCCGTGCTGCGGGAGGCCGTCGACCGGCTGCGCACCGAGGCCGAGGGCCTTCGGCGGGCCATGCGGACCAGGGGCGTCATCGAACAGGCCAAGGGCATGCTGGCCGAGCGGCTGGACTGCACGCCGGAGGAGGCGTTCGACCACCTCGTCCAGCTCTCGCAGGACACCAACCGCCGGCTCGCGGACATCGCCGCGGGACTGGTGGGCCTGGCCGCCCCGCTGTCGGACCCGAAGGAGCCGGTGGGGGAGCCGGTGAAGGAGCCCCACGCGGAGCCCGGGCGCACGGCCGCCGGCGCCTCGCCGCGTCGGGAGCCGCTCGTCCCCGCCGCCGCGCCCGCCCCCGCCCCCGGACCGCCGACGGCGGCCCCGGCCGCCGCGGTGCCCGGCCTCGCCGCGCGCTACCACCTGGCGGCCTCGGCCCTGGCCAGCGCGGAGACGCCCGAGGAGCTGGCCCGGCTGCTGCACCAGGTGGCCCTGGCCCCGGTCGGCGTCGTCGCCGTGGTGCTGGGCCGCCTGGAGCCGGACGGCGCGCTGCTCCTGGTGGGCAGCCACGGCGTGGAGCCCCGGCGGGTCAGCCAGTGGCAGCGCGTCCCGCCGGAGACCGGCGTGCCGCTGGTGGCCGCCGCCCACGGCGGCAGCCTGGTCTGGGAGTTCGACCGCGGCCACCGCGGCGGCCGGGCCCCGGGCAGCGGACGGATCGTCCCCGGTCGCAGCGCCTGCGCCGTGCCGCTGCGCTCCGGCGAGCGGGTCATCGGCGCGATGAGCCTCGGCTGGGACGTACCGGCCGCCCGGGCCCGCGCGGCGACCCGGTACGTGGACGCGCTGTCCGGGCTGGTCGCGGGGCACCTGCTGCGGTTCGACGGCACGGGCGAGGACGAGCCGGAGGTGGCGGTGCCCGGCGGCGAGCACTGGTTCCGCGCCGTGCTGGACGCCGTGTTCGACCCCGTCCTGGTGCTCACGGCCGTGCGCGGGGCCGTCCCCGGCGGTGCGATCACCGACCTGCGGGTCCGGTACGCCAACGCCGCGGCCGGCCTCGGCGCGGCGGACGGACGGCGGCTGAGCGAACTCCACCCCGGACTGGTCGCGACGGGGCACTTCGCGCGGATCCTGCAGGCCGCGACGACCGGCACCGGGTACGAGGGGCGGACCGAGGACTTCACCGGCGCCGGGCCGGACCGGACGCTGGCCCTGCGGGCGGAACCGTTCCTGGACGGCGTACTGCTCACCTGGCACCCCGACCACGGTGCCGAGCGCGAGGCCCGGCTCCACCGGGCGCAGCGGCTGGCCGGCCTGGGCAGCTTCGAGTGGGCACCCGGAGCGCCGCCGGAGCTGTCCGGGGAGGCCCTGCGGCTGCTCGGCCTCGACCCCGACCGCACCGACCCGGTCCGGCCGGCCGAACTGGTGGCCCGGGTGCCCCCCGCCGACCGCCCGGCGGCCCGGCTGTTCCTGCGCCGTCTGCTGGCCGGGCGGCGGACGCCGGCCCTGCAGTTCGACGCCGAGCGGCCCGGCGAGGCCACCCGCACCGTGCGGGTCTCCGCGGAGGCGGCGGGGGACCCGGAGAGCGGCCGCCCCCGGGTGATCCGGGGAGTCCTGCAGGACGTCAGCCGGTGGCACCGCACCGAGCTGGCCCTGACCGGCGCCCGGGCCCGGCTCGCCGAGCAGCGCCGCCGGGCCGGCGCCGAGCACCGTACGGTGCGGGCCCTGCAGAACGCGCTGGTGGCCGGGCCCCAGGCGCCCGAGCCCGACCCCGCCGTCCTCGACCACGCCGCCCGCCACCTGTCCGCCGGGGACCGCCCCCGGCTCGGCGGCGACTGGTACGACCTGGCCGCGCTCGCCGACGGCCGGATCCTGCTCGCCGTCGGCGAGGTCGGCGGCCACGGCCTGACCGCCGCCGTCGGCACGGCCGAACTCCGGTACGCGCTGCACGGCCTCTGCTACACCGGCCAGGGGCCGGGGGAGATGCTCGGACGGCTCAACACGATGCTCTGCCACCAGGGCGGCGGCCGGACCGCCGGCGTGCTGTGCGGCCTGCTCGACCCGGGGTCGGCGACCCTCACCTGGAGCGCGGCCGGGCACTCGCCGCCCGCCGTGGTCCGGGGCGCCACCGCCGGCCTCGCCGAGGGCCCCACCGGGAGCGCCCTCGGCGCCCAGCCGGACACCCGCTACCCCGACACCGTGCTACCGCTGCGCCCCGCCGAGGACACCGTGCTGTTCTGGACCGACGGCCTGCTGAACCGGCCGGACGACGCAACCGCCCGCCCGGACCGGCTGCTGCGCGCGGCCGAGGAGTGTGCCGGCCGCGCGCCGGCGGACTGCCTGGACCACCTCGCCGCCCGGCTCGGCGGCCCCGACGCCGACGAGGACGGCTGCCTGCTGGCCGTCCGGCTGCGCCCGCGCCCCGGGCGTTAGCGATCGCGCATCCGGGGTAATCGCTGCGGCGGACCACGGGGGACGGCACGGCGAGGAGGCGGACGGCATGGTCGGACACGAGCGGGCGCGGGCGCGCGGAACCGGACGTCGGCCGCGCCGCGACCCGGCCCCGGAGCCGCTGCTGCGCACCGTCGGGCTCGGTCTGCGCGGCCGCGCCTGGGACCTGGTGCGCGGACTGCGGCCGCGGACCGTGCTCGGGCTCGCCCTGCTGTCGCTGGGCCTGCTGGCCGCCGGCCTCGGGGTGTCGGCGGCCCCGTTCCGGTGGGGCCTCACGGCCTGCTGGGCCCTGGCGCTGGCGGCCGCCTCCGCGGTGCTCCGCCGCTGCGCCGACGGCCGCGGGGAGGAGCGGTGAGCGTGCCGCCGGTCGCGGCTCGCCGCGCTCACGCCGGCCCGACGACCCCGTCCGTATCGCGTGGCGGGCGGCTGTGCCGCCGGTGGCTGGTGTCGCAGAACGGGTAGGTGCGGCTGCGGCGGCAGGCGCACAGCGCCACCACCGGACGCTCGGAGACCCGCACCGTGCCGTCCGGCAGGACCACCTCGACCGGCCCCTCCACCAGCAGCGGACCGTTCGGGACGACGACCACCCGGGTCGCGGCCCGGTCAGCGTTCGAGGACACCGCGCACCACCACCAGCTCCTCCGCGCGCTCGCCCGGCCGGATCAGCCCGCGCTGCTCGAACAGGGCGGCCCGCGCGGTCATCACCGGACCGAACTCCTGCCGCCGATGCGCCGCCACCTCCGCGCGCAACCCGGCCGCGCGCAGCAGCACGAGCGTGGCGCGGACGTCCGCGACCGCGGACTGCACCACCAGCAGCACGCCGCCGGGGGCGAGCAGACCGGGCGCCTCCCGGCAGATCCGGTCGAGGACCAGCCGCCCGTCCGGGCCGGCGTCCCAGGCCAGGGCGGCGCCGCGGCCGGCGGTGCCCGACCCGGCGCGGACCGGGACGTACGGCGGGTTCGCGGTGATCAGGTCGTAGCTCCCGCCGGCCACCGGGGCCAGCAGGTCGCCCCGGCGCACCCGGACGCGCCGGTGGTGCAGGCGGCTGTTGAGCCAGGCGGTGGCGACGGCGCGGGCGGACAGGTCCACCGCGGTGACGCGCGCCCCCGCCCGGGCCGCCACGAGCGCGACGGCGCCCGTCCCGGTGCAGAGGTCGAGCACCCGGCTGGAGCCGTCCAGCGGCTCCCGGCGCACGCAGGCGGCCAGGAGCGCGGTGTCCCCCTGGGGCGGATAGACCCCGGGTGGCCGGAGCAGCAGCACGGCGGTCACCACGTTTCCGGTGCGGTGACGGCCGGCCGGGCACCGGACTTCGGCGGCCCGGCCGCCGCCGCGGTCCCCGCGCGGTACCGGCGTGCGGGGACGGAGGGGCGGGGGCGGCCCGGGTGAACGGGGCTGGGTGCGGTCATGGCTGCTCCTGGGGGGTAGGCCGGGCGGTGACGGCGGGTCAGGCCGATCCGGGCAGTCGGACCTCCAGGTGTCCGGAGAGCACCCGGGTCTCCAGCACCGGCTGGGGCGCGGTGGCCGGACCGTGCACCACCTCGCCGTCCCGCAGCCGGAACTCGCTGCCGTGCCACGGGCAGCGCAGGCAGCCGTCCACCACGGCGCCCTCGGACAGCGGCCCCGACAGGTGGCTGCAGCGCTCGGCCAGCACGTGGCAGTCCTCGCCCTCGCGGACCACCACCACGGCCAGCTCACCGGCCGTCGCGCGGACCGGCTTCCCGGGCGGGAAGTCCTCCACCGCGCCGAGGGCGACCCAGTCGGTCGGCCCCAGCCGGGGCACGGCGGCGGCCCGGTCCGGTCCGGCGGCCAGCCGGTAGGTCAGGTGGCCGCCGAGCGCGGCACCGACCGAGACGGCGGTCAGCCCGGCCAGGCCGAGCAGCCGGCCGCGCGCCCGGTGCCCCCGGCAGCGGGCCAGCAGCGAGCCGCCGTACAGCAGCACGCCGGTGGTGTTGGACAGCGCGTGCACCAGGCCGGTACGCCGGCGCGGCGGGTCGAGCCGGGCCCAGTCCACCCAGCCGGTGAGCGCGGTGGGCCCGGCGGCCAGCAGGCCGACCGCCACCAGGGCGTCGGCGGACCGGCGCCCGCCGGGGAGGTAGTCCAGCACTCCGGCGGACATCCAGCAGCCGAGCGGCAGGTGGATCAGCGCCGGGTGGAGCGGGTGGCCGAGCCACACGCCGTGCAGGGCGTCGCGGTACGGTCCGAGCGGGAGGGCCTCGACCGCTTCGGCGAGCGGCCGGGCCGGGGCGTCGAGGACGTCCCAGCGCGCCGGTGCATCCAGCGCCCGGCGCAGCCGGCGGGACCACCGTTGGGTGTGCAGCGATGTGGTGTCCATACCCGGGCGGCTAACCGGGCACCGGCCCCGTAAACCCGGGTGCCGGGGTGTGTCGTGGACCGGGCCGGGTAGGCGCGCGTCGGTGGCCGTCCGCGGGGCGGCGGCCGGGTGCCGGCGGCTGGACGCGGCGGGACCCGGCGTGACCGCGGCCGGGGCGGCCTCACACGGCCGGGTGCGGTACGGAGTGGGGCACGCCGAACCGCCGTTCGTGCGGAGCCGATCCGCCGTCCGCCCGCCGTGCGGGCCCGGACCGCGAGGATCACGCTGCGGCCCGGCCGGTCGACCACCGGGCGACGGTGGCAGGACGGAAGAAGGGCGAGGCGCGGAGATGGCCGATCTGACGCGCATCGCGCGGATCGTGGCCGAGGCCGTCAACGGCCCGGGCCGGCCCTCCCTGCCCGAGCGGCTCTGCGCGGCCTGCGTGGCGGCGCTGCCCGCCGACGCCGCCGCGATCACCCTGATGGCCGACCCCGGGCACCGGGCCGGGGTCTGGGCCAGCGACGACCGGGCCCGGCGGATCGAGGAGCGGCAGTTCGGCCTCGGCGAGGGCCCGGGCGTGGACGCCTTCCGCACCCGCGGGCCGGTCGCGGTCGCCGACCTGCTGTCGCCCGAGGAGGTGCGCTGGCCGGTCCTGGCCGTCGACCTGGCCTCCTCGGCGGCCCCGCCCGGGCCCGCGCTGCGCAGCGCCTACGCCTCCCCGCTCCACCTCGGATCGTCCGGGATCGGCGTGCTCAGCCTGTACGGCGCGCGACCGGGTGTCCCGGAGCTCGCGGAGGCCGCCGACATCCAGGTCGCCGCGACCGCCGTGGCCCTCGCGATCGTGGGCTCCTTCCTGGCGCCCTCCGGCCACGGCTGCTCCGGCGGGCTGCCGGAGCAGCCGTGGCCGGAGGGGTCGGCGCTCGACGGCGTCGAGGTGGACCAGGTGATCGGCATGATCATGGTGCAGCTCGGGGTGCCCGCCGGGGAGGCGCTGGACCGGCTGCGGGCCCACGCCTTCGCCCACGGCCGGGAGATCGACGAGGTCGCCCACGACGTGGTGGAGCGGCGGCTGCGGTTCACGGAGGAGGACCGGTGATCCGGTCGTCGGCGGACGGCGGGGTTGAGGTGCGGGACGGATCGCCGGCGGGCTGACCACCGGGCGAGCTGAGCGAGGGGGCGCCGGGCGCCGGGGCGAAGTGTAGAGCGCGGGGAGGCCGACGGCGCGGTTTCGCTGCGTGATCGGCGCATACTTTCCGTAAACACACGGAGGTGCTCATGCCCATGGTGGATGTCGCTGCCCTCGGCCGACTGGTCGCGGAGTACGAGGCCCTGTCCCCGTCGAGCTCGCCGGAGGCCGGGCAACGGCTGCGCGACGTCTGCTACACGATCGGCATCTACACCGGGGAGGCCGACGCGGTCCGCGCGGTCGCCCGGGCCCGCCTGCTGCTGAGCCGCCAGGGGGCGGCCGACGTGGGCGGGACGGCGGCCGGGGCGCCGGCGACGGATACCCGCGCGGCGCTGCTGGCCGAACTCGGCGAACTCGCGGCCCGCGAGCGGCTGCGGCCCGCGCCCCTGCCGACCCTGAACGACGTGGTGCAGCTGACCCGGGTCACCGTCCCGGACTGCGTGGGCGCCGCCGTGAGCACCTGGCACGACGACGGCTCGGTCGAGACCTTCGCGGCGGCCCCGTCGTACCTGCTGGCCCTGGAACGCGCCCAGCGCGGGTCGGAAGCGGGCCCGCTGCCCCGGCTCCGCCGTCAGGGCGAGGGGCAGGTCGTGGTCCGGCTGGCCCCGGGCCGGACCGGCCGGTTCGCCGACCGGGCCCGGCGCTGCGGCGTACGGGCGGTGGCCGGCGCCCACCTGCGCACCCACCCGCACGGCTGCACCGTGTTCAGCGCCTACCTGCGCACGCCGGACGAGCCCGGCACCCCGGCGCTCGGGCTGGTCGAGGTGCTCGCCCTCCAGGCGTCGGCCGCCCTCGACCGCTACGCGCTGTCCAGGGCGGTGGCCGACCTGCTGGACCGCCGGCACGCCACCGGCCTGGCCATCGGCCTCACCGCGGAGCGGTTCGAGGTCACCCCGCACACCGCGCTGGGCCTGCTGGTCGGGGCCGCGCAGCGGCTGGGCACGGACCTCGACACGGTGGCCCGGCACCTGGCCGACGGCGACCGGGCACGGTCCGGGCCCGGCGAGCGGAGCGGCCCGTAGCGGGTGCCCGGTCCGGTACTCAGGCCGGCGCCGGACCAGGCGGGAAGGCCGGACCGGGTTGGCAGGCCGGACCGGCGGGGATGGTTGCGCCGGTGTCGGCCGGGCAGGCGCGGGGGCGGCCGGGACGGCCCCGGCCGCACCGTACGAGGAGGCCGGGATGAGCATGGTGAAGGAGTCCGTGGACGTGGCGGTCCCCCTGCACACCGCCTACAACCAGTGGACGCAGTTCGAGGAGTTCCCGCGCTTCATGGAGGGCGTCGACTCGGTGACCCAGCTGGACGACCGCCACAACCACTGGCGGACCAGCATCGGCGGTGTCACCCGTGAGTTCGACACCGAGATCGTCGACCAGGAGCCCGACGAGCGGATCGCCTGGCGGACCGTGGACGGCGACGTGGACCAGAAGGGCGTGGTGACCTTCCGACGGCTCGACGAGGGCCACACCCGGGTCGCGATGGCCATCGACTTCCGGCCCGAGGGCATGGCGGAGCGGGCCGCCGATGTCACGGGCGTGGTCGACCGCCGGGTGAAGGGGGACCTGAAGCGGTTCAAGGAGTTCATCGAGGACCGCGGCCGGGAGGAGGGCGGCTGGAGGGGGCGGATCAGTCCGGGTTGAGTCTGCCGCCGGTCGTCCGGTCGGTGGACCGGCCGCCCGCTGGACGCTTCGTACGTCCGTCAGCCGCATGTCCGCGCGACCCCGGCCGCCGATCCGGCCGGGGTCGCGCGGTGTGCCCGGAACCGTCCGCGGGCGGCCGCACGGGCGCCGCTCAGTCGGCCACCACGCGCAGGGTGGCCAGGGAGTCGTCGGCGGCGTCCGGGACGACCATCCCGGCGGCGGTCCCGGAGCGCAGGTAGTCCACGACCTCGCGGTTCAGCCGTTCGCCGGGCAGGGCGGCCGGGATGCCGGGCGGGTAGGGGGTCAGCACCTCGGCGGCGATCCGTCCGACCGCCCGGGCCGCGGGCACCGCCTCGGTCGGCCCGAAGAAGGCCTCGCGCGGGGTCAGCGCCTGTTCCAGCCGCAGGCCGGACGGGTCCGGCACGTCGATGTGGGCCGCGGGCCGGAGTTCGTCGACGTGGTCGACGAGGTCCCGCAGCGCGGCCACCAGGGCGTCCACGGTGTCGGGGCCGTCGGCGTGGCTGAGCTGGGCGCTGATCCGGCGGTGGTCGGCGAGGTGGAGGTCGATCCGCCGGTGGGCGCGCAGCCAGTCGGCCGCCTGGTAGCCGTCGGTGCCCAGCGCGGCCAGGTCCACCACGAGCTGGAGCGGGTCGAAGTCGGCGGCCCGGTGCGGCGCGCAGAACTCCTCGCGCCCGTACAGCCGCAGCCCGGGCACCAGCGGGATCCGCTGCCGAGCGGTCTCGGCCGTCCGCAGGGCCTGGTCGAACAGTTCGCGGCCGTGCTGGACCATCTGGCGGCGCCAGCCGTCCAGCGCCGCGTACATCAGGACGGAGGGGCTGGTGGTGCCGAGCAGGTCGGCCCGGGCCTTCAGCTTCGCGGGATCGACGCGGTCGCCGCGCAGGTGGTAGACCGAGCTCTGTTCGAGCCCCGAGCCCATCTTGTGCACCGAGGTGACGCACAGGTCCGCGCCCACGTCCATCGCCCAGGCCGGCAGCCCGGGGTGGAAGGGCAGGTGGGCGCCCCAGGCCTCGTCCACGACGACCGGCAGGTCGCGTTCGTGGCAGACCCGTACGATGCCGGCCAGGTCCGCGCAGCCGCCGTACGGCGTCGGGCTGGTGACCAGGGCGCCGGCCGCGTCCGGGTGGTCGGCGAGGGCCTTGGCGAACGCCCTGGCCGACGGCGGGTGGGCGAAGTGCAGCTGGGGATCCCACTCCGGGTCCACCCATACCGGGCGCACGCCGGACAGGAGGAGGCCGGAGGCGACCGACTTGTGCACGTCACGGCCGATCAGCAACTTCTCGCCGGGCGCGGCCACCGCGAGCATCGCGGCCTTGACCGAGAGCGAACTGCCGCAGGTGGTGAAGTAGGTGAGGTCCGCGTGGACGGCGTCGGCCATCAGCTCCTCGGCCTGTTGGAGCACCCGGCCGGTCGAGCGGCGGTCGTCCAGCCCGCCGGTGGCGAGCACGTCGGCGCGGAACAGGGCGTCCCCGAGGAGGGCCACGACCCGTGGGTCGGCGCCCCGGCCCTGCCGGTGGCCGGGCGGCGTGTACCCCAGCCGGCCCTTCTCGTGGTAGTCGGCGAGTGCTTCGAGGACGGGTGCGCGTGAGTGGTCCATGTCCGGCGGTTGCCCGGCCGCGGTGGTGGGAAACCGAGAACGCCAGGGGGGCGGCTGCACCCACGCGTCGCCGCCGGAGCGGAGTTTGGCCGGAGGAGCCGGGGGGACACGCCCGGAGCGGCGGGGAATCCCGCCGAGGGGCAGGAGGAGGGCGACCGGTACCACCGCATCGCCGACGCGCCGGGAGGGCCGCCCGCCCGCACGCAGGAAGGACACCACCCGTGCCGTACGACGAAGACCTGTTGGAGCAGCTCACCGCCGACCACCGGTCGGTCCTGGTCCGCTTCAGCCGACTCAGCGGCATCCCCCACGGGGACGGGGAGCGCAAGGAACTGGTCGACCTGCTGACGGACCAGCTGGTCCGGCACACCCGGGCCGAGGAGGAGCACCTCTACCCGCTCGCCCGCGACCGGCTGGCCGACGGGCCGGCCGTGGTGGAACGTGAACTCGCCGACCACCGCGGGGTGGAGGAGCTGCTCGGCGAACTCCGCCCGACCCATGTGACCTCGCCCCGGTTCGACCGCCTGGTGGCCCGGCTGGCCGAGGAGGTCACCCGTCACGCCGGCGACGAGGAGGCCCGGCTCTTCCCGGCCGTACGCGCCGTGGCCACCGAGGCCGAGCTGCACGCCCTGGCGGTCCGGGCCCGGGAGACCAAGGAGTCCTCGACCGGACGGCCCCGCCACCTGCCGCCGACCGACCGGCCGGCGGACCGGCTCCCGCCGCCCGAGCGCTCGGTCGGGGAGCGGGCGCGGGACTTCCTGACGCCGGGCGGACCGCACTGAGGCGCCCGGCGCGGGGCCCGTCCGATCGAACCGGGAGGTGCGACGTGCGTGAACGGGTGGACCGGATCGCCGAACCGTGGGGCGACCGCACCCCCTACGGCCCCGGCGGGCCGTGGCCGGTGCGGGTGGACGCCTACCTGGAACCCGGTGTCGATGCCGACGAGGTCGACCGGTGGGTGCCCACGGCGTCGCTGCTGCACTCCAACGGGGACGCGATGGACGTCGCCGTCGCCGACGGACGGATCGTCCCCGCAGGGGGACCGGCCGGGCGCGGACGGCGGGCGGGCCGCGAACGAGACCACGATCACCGACTGGGACCCGGTCTCCAAGCAGCCGCTGTTCAAGACCGCCGCCGCCCGGATCGCCCTGGTCGCCCGCGCCGACGGGCACCGCGCCCCGGCGCCCACCACCACGGCCTCGGCCCCGGCCGACGGCGCGTCCGTACCGCCCACCACCGGCGGGCCGGAGGCGGTCGCCGCCCAGCGCGCCGACGCGCCGGAAGGAGACGGATCGTGAGCGGCACCACGGACACCCTCCGCGCCCTGCACGACGGGGAGCGCCGGCTGGAACGGGCCCTCCTCGCGGCGGCGGAACGCCACCGCGCGGAACACGAGGTCCACCACGTCGCCACGGACCTCGCCCGGTGGTCCCGCGAGCACGCCCGCCGGATCGCCGACGCGGCCCGCGACCACGGGCTCGACCTGCCGGGGCCGCCCGGCGCTCCTGGGCCGTCCGACGTGTCCGACGTGCCCGGGCCGCCCGACGTGCCCGGGCCTCACTCCGAACCCGGCCTGCGCCTGCTCCACGACCTGCGGGACCTCCACCTCGCCGCGACCGCGAACTCCCTCCACTGGGAGATGCTCGCCCAGGTGGCGCAGGCCACCGGCGACGACGCCCTGCTCTCCCTCGCCACCGCCTGCCACCCCCAGACGCTGCGCCAGATGCGCTGGAGCAACACGATGCTCAAGACCCTCTCCCCGCAGCTGCTCTCCAGCCTCTGAGCGGACCGGTCAACGATCGCCCTCCGGGGCGTCCGCCGGTGCCGGGGCCGGCCCGTCGAACCCGGCGCCCCCGTCCCCGTCCCCGTCCCTCGAAGGCTCCGGCCCGGGCTCCCCACTCACCGCGGCCCCCTCCTCCGGCATCGGGACCGCCGGATGCGTCGGCACCCTGGTGGGCCCGCGCGAGCCGAGGCCCCGCTGGCCGCGCCACCGGCCCTGCCGGTCAGGCGGGATCCTGTCGCTCACGGCGTCCTCCTTCGCGTCGGGGCTCACCATTGTGGCCCGGCGGGCGGACACCCGGCACCTGACGGAGGCCTACCGAGGCCGGCTCCCGGAAGGCGTCGCCCTGGGCCCCGGCGAGCGGCTCGTCGTCATCCCCGGACGGATGCTCAGCGCGGCGAAGGCGGCAATCGCGGACGCCTGATCGGCGGTCCCGCCGGCGTCAGCGGCGACGGGAGGGCGGGGGCCGGGTGAAAGGCGGTGGCCCGGTCGCTGGGGGGTCGGGTGGGAGGTAGCGTCACTGCTGGTCACCAGGGTGTCACGGTGATCCCTCATCGGGTGGGGTCGGCCGGGCCCTGGAGCAGACCGCCGCCGTTCCGACCGTCGACCTGACAGGAGCTTCCCCCCGTGGCCGTACCCACCACCTTCGACCAGAACGTCACCGGCTACAGCCTCCAGCACGCCTACTGGCTGGCCAAGGCCGCCGACCTCGCGTACAAGGACGAGGCCACCATCGACCAGCAGGCCCACGACTGGGGCTTCGACACCGTGCGCCACCACCAGACCCGGTTCACCCCGCCGTTCCCGTTGCAGGACACCCAGGCGTACACCATGGCGAGCGACCGCATGATCGTCACGGCGTTCCGCGGCACCGAACCCGTGCAGATCCGCGACTGGCTCACCGACTCCACCACCCCGCCCTGGCCGGGCCCCGCCCGGACGGGCTACGTGCACTACGGCTTCGCCGAGGCGCTCGAATCGATCTTCCCCGACGTCGCCAAGGCCATCGCCGACCTGCGCACCGAGGACCAGAGCGTCTGGTTCACCGGCCACAGCCTCGGCGGCGCGCTCGCCATGCTCGTCGCCGCCCGGCTCGACCTGGAGGACCCGAGAATGGCGGCCGACGGCGTCTACACCTTCGGCCAGCCCCGGACCTGCGACCGGCTGCTGGCCGCCGCGTACGACAAGGGCCTGAAGGGGCGCACCTACCGGTTCGTCCACGGCAACGACATCGTGCCCGAGCTGCCCCCGGAGCCCGCCTTCACCCACGTCGAGGCGCTGCGCCACATCGACTCCGCGGGCCGCGTCAAGGAGAAGGCGGGGCTGGTCTCCGCCCTGACCGACCGGGCCAAGGGGCTGGGCGCCGCGGCGTTCTCGCCGGACGGCGAGGGCCTGCGCGACCACATGATGCGCAACTACCTCGCCGCGTTGGAGAAGGCCCTGGCCTGACGGGAGGGAAGGGGCACCCGGCCCGGGTGGAGGGGCGGCCGCCGTCGGGGTGTGCGGCGGCCGTCGCCCGGCGGGGGCGGGGGAGTCGACGGCCGGACAGGTGGGGGAGGAGACGGCCGGCCGGGGCGGGGGTGGATTCGACGCCGGGGCGAGGGTGACGCTGAACCGGGTGTCGCGGTGGGGTGGGCGCGAGGCGTTCGGCCGGTGATCTTGGACGGATAGGCTGCCGTGTTGTCAGGTCCTCAGGGTGAGGACGGAGCTGATGACGATCGGTGGTGTACGGACATGATGGGACCGGCGCATTCGCTGTCGGGTGCGACCGCGTGGCTGGGGGTGGGCGCGGTGGCGGCCGGGATGGGGGAGCCGATGCCTTGGCCGGTCCTGCTCGCGGGGGCGCTGATCTGTGCGGGGGCGGCGCTGGCGCCGGACCTGGACCACAAGGCGGCGACGATATCCAGGGCGTTCGGGCCGGTGTCCCGGGTGCTCTGCGAGGTGATCGACAACCTCTCGTACGCGGTGTACAAGGCCACCCGGGGCAAGGGCGATCCGCGGCGCTCGGGCGGCCACCGGACGCTGACGCACACCTGGCCCTGGGCCGTGCTGTGCGGGGCGGGTGCCGCGGCGGTGGCCGGGTACGGCGGCCGCTGGGGTGTGCTGGCGGTGCTGTTCGTGCACATGGTGCTGGCGATCGAGGGCCTGCTGTGGCGGCACGCCCGGGTCTCCAGCGACGTCCTGGTGTGGCTGCTGGGGGCGGCCGGCGCATGGATGATCGCGGAGGTCCTCGACAAGCCGGGCAACGGCTCGCAGTGGCTGTTCGAGGCGCCCGGGCAGCAGTACCTCTGGATCGGGCTGCCGATCGCGCTCGGCGCGCTGGTGCACTGCCTGGGCGACGCGCTGACCGTCTCGGGCTGCCCGGTGCTGTGGCCGATACCGATCGGCCGCCGGCGCTGGTACCCGATCGGGCCGCCGAAGGGCATGCGGTTCCGGGCCGGCAGCTGGGTGGAGCTCAAGGTGCTGACGCCGGTCTTCATGGGGGCCGGCGGGCTCTGTGCGGTGGGGGCGCTCGGCTTCTTCGGCAACGGCTGAGGCCGACTGCTTCCGAGTTCTTGGGAGTCGGCGGGGCGTCGGCTGGTGTGTCGCCGACCGCCCCGCCCGCTCAGCGGGCCGCGAGCAGGCCGTCGACCAGGGCGTCGAGGCCGTCCCGGTAGGTGTCCTGGGCGGTGAGCGGCGCCCAGCGGTCGGCGAGCCCGGCCAGGCGGGGGAGCCGCTCCGGGTCGAGCCCGGCGAAGACCTGCTGACGGTGGGTCGGGCCGTCGTCGGCCGCCCGGCGGCGGGCCGCCGTCGCGCGGACCATGATCTCGCCGGCGGTGTAGTACCAGATGGCGCGGTAGCCCTGGACGGCCCGTTCCGGCGACAGGCCGCAGCCGACCAGGCCGTCGACGATCTGCTCGACGAACCACAGGGCGTGGGCGGACAACAGGCTGTCCCCGGTCAGCACCTCGACGATCCACGGGCAGGCGGCGAGCGCCCCGTGGATGGCGGCCGCCGCGGCGACGACCCGTTCGCGCGGCTCGGCCGGGAGGTCGGTCGGCCGCAGCGTCCGCTCCGCGTAGTCGTCCAGCAGCAGGACGAGCAACTCCTCCTTGTCGCGGACGTGGTGGTAGAGCGCCATCGGCGTGCTGCCGACCTCGGTGGCCAGCCGGCGCATGGTCAGCCGCTCGACGCCCTCCTCGTCCACGATCCGGCGGGCCGCGGTGACGACCTCCTCCCGGGAGATGCGGGGAGGCCGGCCGGTGGCCTTGCGCGGTGCGGCGGGCTGCGGTGCGGCGGGCTGCGGGGCGGAGGGCTGCTGCATGCCCCCATCATCACCCGGGACTCGACAGCGGGGATCGTCCGGGGCTACTTTCTATACATGTACAGAAACTTACCGGGGCCACGCCCCGGCCTGGTGCTGGCGGCCGTGACCGTCGCACAGTTCGTCTTCGCCCTGGACATGTCCGTGGTCAACGTCGCCCTGCCCGCGATCCGGGCCGACCTGGGCTTCGCGCCGCTCGACCTCTCCTGGGTCGTGCACGTCTACGCGCTCACCTTCGGCGGGCTCCTGCTGCTGGGCGGCCGCGCCTGCGACCTGTACGGCCGACGGCGGCTGCTCCTGCTGGGCCTGGCCGTCTTCGGACTCTGCTCACTGGCGGGCGGACTGGCCCAGGAGCCCTGGCAGCTGGTCGCCGCCCGCGCCGGACAGGGCGTGGGCGCCGCGGCGGCGGCCCCGGCCGCGCTCGCGATGCTCACCACCACGTTCGCCGAAGGCCCCCGGCGGGTGCGCGCGCTCGGCGTGTGGAGCGCGGCCAACGCCGCCGGCGGCGCGCTGGGCGTCCTGGCCGGCGGACTGCTGACCGAGTACGCGAGCTGGCGCTGGGTCATGCTGGTCAGCCTGCCCGTCGTGGCGACGGCGCTCGCACTGCTGCCCGCCGGCAGCCCCGCCGGCGGCCCCGCGGGCGGCCTCGCCAGGGTGCCCGGGGCGCCTGACGCCCGGCCCGTACGGCGGGCGCGGCCGGACGTGCTCGGCGCCGTCCTCGCGACCGCCGGGATCGGGCTGCTGGTGTTCGGCGTGGTCCGCACCGACGTCCGGGGCTGGGGCTCCCCGGCCACCCTCGGCACGCTCGCCGCCGCGGTCGCGCTGCTGGCCGCCTTCGCCGTCACCGAGACCAGGACCGCGGCACCGCTGCTCCGGCTCGGCCTGCTGCGCAGCCGCTGGGTGGCCGGTGCCAACGTCCTGGTGTTCCTGGCCGCGGCCGGGCAGTTCACGGCCTTCTACTTCGTCTCCCTCTACCTCCAGCAGGTGCTGGGCCTGGGCGCCGCCGCCACCGGCCTCGCCTTCCTGCCCTTCTCGGCCGGGCTGGTCGCGGGCACCGTCCTCGCCACGCGCGTCGTCGCCGTCCGCACTCCCCGGGCCGCCCTGGTGCCCGGGGCCGTGCTGGCCGCCGCCGGACTGGCCTGGTTCGCCCTGATCAGCCCCGACGGCGGCTTCCTCACCGACGTCCTCGGCCCGTCCCTGGTCACCAGCATCGGCACCGGACTGGTGCTGGCCCCGGTCGCCGCCGCCGCGACCACCGGCGTGGCCGCCCGCGAGGCCGGTACGGCCTCCGGCCTGCTCAACAGCTCGCGCCAGCTCGGCGGTTGTGTCGGCCTGGCCGCCCTGGCCACCGTCGCCGCCCACCGCACCGGCGGCGCCACCGACCCCGCCGCCCTCAACGACGGCTACGCCACCGGACTGGCCGTCACCGCCGGGCTCTTCGTCCTCGCCGCACTGGTGGCGATCGCCGTGCTGCCCGGGCGGCGGCCGGAGGCGCCCCACCCGCTCGCCCCCGCCGACAACCGACTGGAAGGAACCCGCTCATGACGACCGCTCCGATCGCGGTGGTGGACCTGTTCGCCTCGGCCCTGCACATCCACCCCGACGGCGACCTCCGGGCCACCGAGCGCCGGATGACCGGCGGCGACGCCGGGGCCTGGCAGATCGCGACCTTCCACGTGGAGAGCGACGCCGACGTCCACGCCGACCACTGGGAGATGCACCCCGAGGCCGAGGAGGCGGTCTGCTGCCTGGCCGGCGGCGTCCGGCTCCACCTCCGCCCGGCCGGGCCCGGCGAGCCGGAGTCCATGGTGCGCCTGGCGCCCGGCAGCGCGGTGATCGTCCCCCGGGGCCGCTGGCACCGGCTGGAGCTCGACGCCCCCAGCGACCTGATGTCCATCACCCTTCGCACGGGCACCCGGCTGGAACGGCGTACCGAGGCAGGCTGACGGGAGGCGCGCCCGCGCGCCGCGGTCGTCAACTCGGCTGCCGGTACCTCGCCCTGACGTGTGAGGCGCCGTTGCCGGATGACGGGAGCGGGGGACAGGGCCCGTCCCACCGCCACCGTGTCGCCCCGGCCGGCCCGGGGCGGCACCGCCGTACCCGCCGCCGCGGGGTGCTCCCGGACGGATCCGTCCGGCCCCGTCCGACCGGTCGCCTACCCTACGAACGGACCGGCCGTCCAGGCCGTGGCCGCTCAAGGAGGAGTCCCGTGTCGTCCTGCGACCCCCAACACGCTCCCGTCGGCGATGTGAGCGCAGCGCTCATGGTGATCGACTCCCGGCTCAAGTCCGTCTACGACGGCAAGTCCGGGACGGACCCCGAGCACCAGCGGATGGTCGACCAGCTCACCGCGTCCTTCGGCCCCGAGGAGGCCGAGGCGCTGGTGGACGGCGCCTGCACGCTCGTCTACATCTACATGAACTGGCTGCGCTCGGCCTTCGAGCAGCAGGAGGAGGACGTGATCGAGCACGCCGTCCCCAGCCTGGTGGCCACCATGCGGATGATGCCGAGGACCTTCCGTCCCGAGGTGGTCCCCATGATGGCGGGCCTGCTCGTCGCCGCCGGCACCGGGCTGAGCCCCAACCTGTGGCGCGCCCAGTACGGGCCGTGGACGAAGGAGGAGATGAACCCCCTGGAGGCCACGGCGGTGCTGCTCGCGGAGTACATCAACCGGATCTCCGGCCAGGGCGAGGACTTCGCCACCAAGCTGGTCTCCGACGCGCTGTCCCAGCTGGACTAGGAGCGCCGGGCGCCGCCCCCGACGGCGCGGCGCCGCGGCCCGGGTGGAGCGGCCGCTCAGCCGTGCATCACCCCGGTCTCCAGGGCCAGGGTGTCCAGGCCGTACCGGGTGACGTGGTCGACGTTCTCCAGGTCGATCGTGCGGACGCCCTCGGCAGCGAGCCGCTCGTTGATCTCGTCCAGGTGCCGCTGGACGGTCTGCTTCTCGGCGTCGGTGGTGCGGCCCTTGTGCGGCCGCCCGGCGTGCTCCAGGCTGGCGTAGTCGACCCGCTCCCGGTGGGTGGCGGCCGCCGCCCCGTGGCCGGCGGCCCGGGCGGCCGGCCTGGCGCCGCGCAGCACCTCGGCCATCGGCGCGGCCGAGGCCAGCCGGTCGAACGTCCCGGCCTCCATC
The DNA here is from genome assembly GCF_042894165.1 of Kitasatospora sp. NPDC001547. NCBI lineage: Bacteria > Bacillati > Actinomycetota > Actinomycetes > Kitasatosporales > Streptomycetaceae > Kitasatospora > Kitasatospora sp. NPDC001547. The sequence goes on from NZ_JBIAVL010000001.1 coordinate 183,815, forward strand.
ACCACCGTCTGCGGCTCCGCGCGGTCCGGGTGGTGCAGTTCGACGGTGACCAGGTCGAGCGCCAGCTCCCGCACCCCGCCCAACTCCCCGGCGAGCGCGTCGATCTCGACCGGGCCGTCCGTCAGGTCGGGGTGCTGGAGCACCACGATCCGCACCAGGTCCCGGTCGCTCTCCGCGTGCTTGCCGGTCAGGTCCGAGAACCGGATGATCTTCTGGCCCATGTCTCCCTCTCCTGCCCCTGCGATCAGCCGAGAGCCTACGCCCGGATGATCATCCCCGCCGCCCGGTCTCGCCTGCCCCCGGTCCGGGCCGGGCGGCCACGGCAAGCAACGCCCGGGCGGTCGGCGGCAGTTCGGTCCGGTCCCGGCCCGTTCGGGGCTCCTTCCCGGCGGGTCGCCGCCGGACCCGGTCCGGTAGGTGGAGGGTGGGGGCGGCCGGTTTCGGGATTCGCCGACGGGGCGTGCGGGGACGCCGTACGCTCGGGGCGCAGGCGGTCGGCCGCCGCCCGGGACCCGGAGGAGGACGGTGTGGACACGGCTGCCGTACGGCGGGACACGGGCACGGAGCGGCCGCCCGGCGAGCCCCGGATCGACCCGCTGCTCGCCGACCGCGTCACCGAGGCGCTCCTCCTGGCCGGCCTGCCCGTCGGGTACGGCGGACACGGGCCCGGTGTCCAGCTGCGCCCGGCCCGGCCGTACGACGACTCCGACGACTGCGCGGGCCTGATCGCCCTGCACTGGGAGCCCGGGCCCCGGCTGGCGGCCGCCGCGGCCATGGAGCAGCCCGAGCAGCCGGCCGCCGCCGCCCGGCGGATCGTCGACAGCACCATGCGGAACGCGCTGGCGGAGTTCCTGCCGGCCTTCGGCGTCGAGGTCGTGGCCGGCCGGCTCGGCGGGGAGACCAGGGTCGGCCGGGCCGGCGGCCCCGCCCCGGCCACCGGCCAGGACGCCTCCGTGCCCGCGCCGACAGGGGCCGGCCCGCGGGACCTCGGCATCGGCGCGGACGTCGTCCACGCGGTGCGCCGCGCCGCCGCGCTGGCCGGGCTGCCGGTCGCCGACCACCCGGACGCGCCCGGCATCGCCCTCACGCCGTGCCGGCCCGTCGACGACGGCGACGACACCACCGGCGTCGCCGACCTCCGCTGGAACCCCTCCCGGCGCCTGGCCGCCGCGGCCGAGGGCGACACCCCCGCCGCCGAGCGGGCCGCCCGCGCCCGGACCGCCGTCCAGGACGCGATGCGGCACGCCTTCGGCGCCGTCCTCGGCGCCTGCGGCCTCGACCTCCAGTGGCGCCGCCCGGCCGCGCTCCCGTACCAGCTGCGCGCCTACGGACCGGCCGAGCAGCCGCCGATCCGGCGCTGACCGGCGGGAGTCGGGCGGAGCGGGACCGGCTTCCGGCCGCAAGTCGGTTGTCGGTCGGGGGTGTTGGTGGTGCCGCCGGGGCGGCGGTTACGGCACCTCGGCCTGCTCCCGCAGTTCCGGCACGCCGTGCGGCAGTTGACCGGGGCGAGTCGGGCGGAGCGGGACCGGCTTCCGGCCGCAAGGCGGCTGTGGGTCGGGGGTGTCGGTGATGCCGCCGGGGCGACGGCTATGGTACCTCGGCCTGCTCTCGCAGTTCCGGCGCGCCGTGCGGCAGTTGACCAGCGGCGGCCTCGACCGGCGGGCGCCGCAGGGGCGTTCGGAGGCGGTGGGCGAGGGCGCTGGCCGCCACGCAGAGCGCCAGGGCGGCCCAGAGCAGCGGGGGGTTCTGCAGGCCCACGCCGATGACGGCCGGGCCGACCGCGTAGGACACCGTCCAGGTCAGCTGGAACACGGACATGTACGGGCCTTCGTCGCCCTTGGGCGCCAAGCCGACCGCCGCCGCGGCCGCGGTCGGCTTCGAGGCCAGCTCGGCCAGCGCCAGCACCACGGCCACGAGGACGGCGAGCGGCCCCTGGAGGGCGTGCGGGGCGCTGGAGACGGTCGCGGTCAGGGCGATGGCGCAGGCCGCCGCGCCGATCGACAGGCCCAGCACCCGTGACCTGGTCCAGCCGGACAGCCGTCGGCTGATCCGCATCTGCAGGGTGGTGGCGGTGGCGTAGCGGACGGCGACCACGACGGTCGGCCAGTAGGCGGCCTGGTGGAGCGTCTCGACCAGGTAGACGGGGAAGGCGACCGTCGGGATCAGCCAGGCCGCCGACAGCAGTGTCTGGGATGCCACCAGCGACAGGAAGGGCCGGTCCGCGAGTGCCGCCCGGGCGTTGGACCTCGCCGCCCTGGGCCCGGGCCGCTCGGCGGCCGGCACGGCGACCCCCAGCAGGAGGACGGCGGCGAGCAGGGAGCTGGCGCTGTTCAGGGCGAGCGCGGCCTGCAGGCCGTGCCCGCCGGCGAGCGCCATCAGGGCGGTCGCCCCCAGCGTGCCGACCCCCAGCGAGGTGGTCTTGAGCACGGTGACCGCGGAGAACCACTCGGTGAGCTCGGCCGGCTTCGCGAACCGCGCGACCAGCGTCGGCCAGGCGGCGCCGTAGAGCCGGTCGGCGGCGGTCACCAGGAAGGTGACGGCCGCCACGGCGGGCAGCTCGTCCGCCGCGAAGAACAGGCCGTACCCGAGCGCGGTCAGGACGTTGCTGACGAGCAGGCAGGACTTGGGCCCGAGGGCCTGGACGAGCCGTCCGCAGAGCGGCACGACGGCGAAGGACGCGAGCGAGCCGACCGTCACGGCCGTGCCCGCGGCGGCCGCCGGGAAGTGCTGGACGGTGACGAAGTACAGCAGCGACAGCGGCAGGAAGACGCCGGAGCCGAACGTGTCGATCGCCACCGAGAGGAACAACCGCCGCTGCCGACGGAACCGCCCGGCCCCTGTCACGCCACCCCCACCACGATCGAACCCGCCCCTCTGGAACCCACCCCGGCCGCGGTACGGACTACCGCGTGTCGTCGCGCAGCTTGAGAATGTACGTCGCGGTGAGCGAGACCGCACGGTCCTCGTCCCGCGACAGCTCCTCCAGGGCGCGGGACGTCGTGCTCCCCGGGACCTCCGCGAGCGCCTGGGTCAGCCGCCGGCGGGCGTCCGGTCCGACGGCGTCGTGGGCGAGGCGGTCGACCAGACCGGTGGCGATCCGCTCCGCCAGCGCCGGGTCGCCCGCCAGCGCGCCCAGCGCGTCGGCCGCGTCGGCGTCGTTCACTGCCTCGACGACCATGCCGATGAGCGTCGGCACGGCCTCCGCCACGCCCCGGGCCCCGAGCGCCAGGGCCGCGTACCCGCGGACCACGGCGTCGGGGCTGCCGAGGGCGTCCCGCAGCAGCGCGGTCGCCGTACCGTCCGGCAGCTCGGCGAGGCAGCGGACGGCCCGTTCGCGCACCTCGGCCGCGGGTGCCCGCAGGCCCTCCGCGAGCAGGGCCGCGCCGTCCTCGCCGGCCTGCGCCAGCGCCCAGCGGAGGGCACCGGCGACGTGCGGGTCCGACTCGCCCAGGACGGCCTCGACCAGCGCCTCCGCCGGCACCGGGACGGCCTCGCCGACGGACAGGGCCGCGCGCTGGCGGGCCCCCGGGCTCTTCGACTCCAGGCCCTGGAGCAGCGCGACGACCCGGAGGGCCTCCTCCCAGCCGGCGGGTTCCGCGGCGTCGATCCGGCGCAGCCGGGTGAGCAGCTCCGTCTCCGCCGCGATGCGCTCGCGGGTCCGGCGGATCAGGTCGTCGACGAGCTCCGCGGGCGCGAAGCCGGGATCGTCGAGGGCCCGCCCGACGTCGCGCAGCGACAGGCCCAGCGACCGCAGGCTCTCGATGTGGAAGATCCGCCGGATGTCCTCGTCCGAGTACCGGCGGTAACCCGAGTCGGTGCGCTCCGTCGGCCGCACCAGTCCGAGCGATTCGTAGTGCCGGAGCATGCGGGCGCTGACCCCGGACCTCCGCGCGACGTCGCCGATCAACACTGCCTACCGTCCCTCCCGGCCGCCCCCGCCGAGGGCCACCGTGCGCTTCGCCTCCTCGATCGCCGACTCGAAGCCGGCGTCCGGGTCGTGCCACAGCCGTTCCGTGGCGAGCGCGTGGGCGCGCACCCGGGGGTCGCGGTCCGTCGCCGCGGTGGCCAGCACCGGCAGCACCACCTCCCCGAGCCCGATCAGCGCCCGGCTCAGGCTCAGCCGTGTCTCGTGTCCGCCGCGTCCGAGCTGAGCCGCCAAGCCTACGGCCAGCTCGCGTTCGCCACCCTCGGGCACCAGCACGACGGCGGCCCGCCAGGCGCTGCGGGCCACCTCCTCGTCGGCGTCGGCCAGCAGCGCCGGGGTGACCGCCGGCCAGGCCCGGCGGTCCCCGATCTTGGACAGCGTGTGCAGGGCCTGGCTCCGGGCCTGCGCGCGCTCCGAGCGGACCTCGCCGAGCAGCAGCGGGACGGTCACCGCCGCCTCGTACCGGGTGAGCGCCCAGGTGAGCATCTCCCGTACGAGGAACTCGGGTTCGACCGCGCACCGCTCGACGAGCCCGCCGACGAGCCCCGGCCGCGGGCTCGTGCCGACGGCCAGCGCCGCCCGCAGCCGCACCGACGGGTCGTCGTGCGCCAGCCCCCGGAGCGCCCGCACCGTGTCCGTGTCCTCTTCCGCCCTGGTCATCAGGACCACCTCCTGGGCCACAGTGAAGGGCTTGCCACCGTGACAAGGTCAAGCGGACCCGGGCACGCGGCCCACGGCGGCGGGATGGGGAGTCCGGTCTTACCGTGAATACGGGGCTCCGCCGACGCGGGTGCACGTCCCCGCGCTCCCGGAGCACCGCCGCCCGGCTGCCCTCCCCCCGTCTCCCCGTGTCCGCGAGGCGGCTGCCACCGAAGGAGCCCATGTCATGGCCAGTAGTGCTACCGGAGCCGGCCCCGTCGCCAGGGGCCCCGAGCGGTACCCCCACGCGAGCGGGTGGACCGTCTTCGCGGGGGTCATGCTGATCACGGCCGGCATGATGGCGGTCTTCCAGGGGGCCGCGGCCGTCCGCAAGGACGGTCTGCTGATCGTCACCCGCAGCTACGTGTACTCGATGAACACCGAGGGGTGGGGATGGATCCACCTCATCCTCGGCGTCGTCGTGGTGGTGGCCGGTGTGGCGGTCTTCAGCGGCGCCGTCTGGGCCCGCGTCGTCGGCGTCGTCGTCGCCGGGCTGGGCATGCTCGCCAACTTCCTCTGGCTGCCCTACTACCCCGTCTGGGCCATCGTCCTGATCGCGGTCGACGCCCTGGTCATCTGGGCGCTGTGCGTCGGACGGGTGGACAGGCCAGCCTGACCGGCAGCGCACTCCTCCGCCCGGTCCGCCCGCCCCCCTCGCCCGCCCGATCCGCCGCCTGCCGGACGCCCGTCGCCCGGCAGGCGGACGCACGTGTGGGCGGGGGGCTTGCCGAGCGCCCCGGGGAGTCTTGTATCGTTCCTGGCGAATCATCCAGAGGGGTGGAGGGACCGGCCCTACGAAGCCCCGGCAACTCCCCGTTCGACCCGGCGTCCGAAGTACGCGCCGTGCCGTCCGGGGTCAGTGCCAACTCCGGCCTGTCGCCACTGTGGCGCGGGAAAGATGAGGAGACACGGTGCTCTCTGTGCTGTCCTTCGCCCGGGCGCTTCCCGCCCCGGCCCTTTCGCGTACCCGTCTCGTGCCCGGCGCAGGCAATCGGCCGACTTCCCCGGCCCGTCCTCGCTGACCACCCCCCGGCTCCCCACCCGGAGCCACCGGTGAGCAGCGCCGACCCGCTGCTCCCGGGCCCTGAGACTGGAGTACCCCACCCATGGAGAACACGAGCGGCGTCGGCGTGCTCGACAAGGTCACCTCGATCCTCGGCATCCTGGAGGCCGGCCCCGTCACGCTGGGCGGCCTGGTCGCCGCCACCGGCATGGCGCGGCCCACCGCCCACCGCCTGGCCGTCGCGCTCGAACACCACCGCCTGGTCAGCCGGGACATGCAGGGCCGGTTCATGCTCGGCCCCCGGCTCGGCGAGCTCTCGGCGGCCGCCGGCGAGGACCGGCTGCTGGCCGCGGCCGGCTCGGTGCTCACCCACCTGCGGGACGTCACCGGCGAGAGCGCCCAGCTCTACCGCCGGCAGGGCGAGGTGCGGATCTGCGTGGCCGCCGCCGAGCGGCTCTCCGGCCTGCGCGACACCGTGCCGGTGGGCATCACGCTCCCCATGAAGGTCGGCTCCGCGGCCCAGATCCTGCTCGCCTGGGAGGAGCCCGAGCGCCTCCACCGCGGTCTGCAGGGCGCCCGCTTCACCGCCACGGCCCTGAGCGGCGTACGGCGGCGCGGCTGGGCCCAGTCCGTGGGCGAGCGCGAGCTCGGGGTGGCCTCGGTCTCCGCGCCCGTGCGCGGCCAGTCCAACCGGGTGGTGGCCGCGGTCTCGGTGTCCGGGCCGGTCGAACGCCTCACCCGGCATCCCGGCGCCACCCTCTCCCAGGCCGTCGTCGAGGCGGCCCACCGCCTCACCGAGGCCCTGCGCCACCCCTGAGAAGAGCTCCGGGCCCTGGGGCGCACCTCCGCGCGCCCCAGGGCCCGGTTCCCGGGTCGAGGCTCCGGCCCGGTCCCGGCGGGAGGGCTGAGGCCCGGTCCCGGCGGGACGGCTCAGGCTCGGGACAGCAGCCCGGCGCGGCAGGGACGGGGGATCCGGCTGATCACGGCGCCGATCAGCGTGCCGATCGACACTCCGAACACCGCCGAGACGGCCGCCAGGACCGACTGGGCGCCGTTGCCGACCTCGATCTGCGCGGTGTTCAACAGGCCGAAGGAGCCCGGCACCACGATCCAGAACGCCGGGAGGTAGAGCACCTGCCAGAGCGGCCCGCCCGGCAGCCAGTGCACCAGGGTGGCCGCGACCGCGGCGGCGACCGCCCCGGCCAGGCCGCCGATCGCCGCGCCGTGCGCCGACCCCACCGCCACCTGGGCGGTGGCGCTGACCGCGATCACGGCGACGATCCACGGGATGGTCGAGGGCGGCGTGTGGACGTTGACCACCACGCCGGCCACCGCGATCGCCAGGCCCAGCGCGATCACCCACCAGCTGGGCTGGGCGACCTGGACGTTGGCCAGCGCGGTGGCCGGCATGCCGATCGCCGTCGCGGCAGCGGCCACCCCGGCGAGGAAGAGCGCCAGCTGGACCGCGCCGGACACCAGCCGGGCGGTGCCCGCGCTGGCCGCGCCCGCGGCGATCTCGGACAGCCCGGTGACCAGCAGCCCGCCCGGCAGCAGGATCGCCAGGGTGGCCACGATGGTCCGCAGCGGGCCGTCCAGCAGCGACGCCCGCGCGAGCCCCAGGACCAGCAGGGCGACCAGGAACCCGGCCGTGACGGGCAGCAGCGGCCGCAGGTACGGGAACCGCCGGGCGAGCACGGTCAGCCCCACCACGATCAGCGAGCCGAGCCCGGCCGCCAGGACGTTCGCCGCCACCGGCTGGAGGAAGAGGCAGACCCCCACGCCGACCGGCAGCGCCCCGAGGTCCGCCACCCACGCGGGCCAGCGGGCCGGCGCCCGCCGGATCCGGTCCAGCTCGGCGAGCGCCCGGGGCCCGTCGAGCTCGCCCGCCCGCAGCCGGTGCACCAGGTGGAGGACGTCGGCCGTCTGCTCGAACCGCAGCGCACCGCCGACCGGCTGGAACCTGGTGGCCCCGTCCGGGCCGAGCGAGACGAACAGCCCGTTGGTCAGCGCGGCGACCCGCGCCTCCGGAGCCCCCGACGCCCGTGCCAGCCCACGGAGTTCCTCCTCGACGTCGTGGACGGGCAGGCCACCGCCGAGCAGGGCCTCGCCCAAGTCGAGGAGCAGACGGTGGAGCGGCTCGGGCGGGGCGTCGAGGACCCGGGCCGACGGAGACTTGCTAGACATGGCGGATATCGTCCCACCCTGCCCGGTTCGGACCGACTCTGCCCCGGTCTGTTCGGTCATGGACCGGTCGAGCGCGTGTCCCACCCGGCCTCCCGGCTCCGGGCAGTAGCATCGCCTGGACCTGTTTCGGGATGCCTTCCGGTGAATCCGTGACGGTTCGACCGCACGCGGGAAGACCGTCCTCCGGCGTTGGGGGAGATGTGACCGTCGTCGCCGCCGTGGCCCGCTCCACCCGGGTCCGACCGCTCTCCGCCGCCGACCTGCTCGCCGAGGCGGTCGCCCGGGCCGGTCTCTGGGAACGGCTCGCCGAGCGGGCGCACGGCGAGCCGGGGACGGTCGCGGTGCTGCTGGCACCGGGCGCCTCCGGGTACGGCGATCCGGCGACGGCCGTCGACGCCGCCCTGGTGGAGCACCTGATCGACCTGCTGCACGACCGCGGCTACCGGGACGTCACCGTCGGCGCCGCCCGCTGCGGCCCGGACACCTGGCTGGCCGGCCCCGGGCTCCCCGAAGCCTGCCGCCGGCTCGGCTACACGGGGCGCACCCCGCAGGGCAACGCCTACCGCGTCGTGGACCTGGCGGAGGACGTCGAACCGGCCGGGTTCCCCGACTCCTCGGTGCTGCACGGCAGCGGGATGGCGCGCGGCTGGCTGGAGGCGGGCTTCCGGATCAACATCGCGAAGAACAGCACCCATCGGAGTTCGGCTACGCGCTGTGCCTGGCCAACCTGTTCGGCGTGCTCCCGCAGGACGACAAGCACCACCACTACCGCGCCCGGCGCGACGGTGCCGAGGTCGTCGTGGACCTGCTGCGCACCCACCCGCCGGACTTCCACCTCGTCGACGCCGTGGTGAGCAGCCACGGCTGCGCCGGATCGCAGGTCGGCAGACCGCTGCGGACGGGGACGGTGATCGCCGCGGCGGACGGCGTGCTGGCGGACCTGGTCGGCGCGCTGCTCATGGGCGTCGACCCCGCCTCGTCGCCGCTCTACGCGCGGGTGCTCGACGACTGCGGCCTGCCGGACGACTACCGGATCGACGGCGACCTCACGCCCTACCAGGGCTGGCGCAACCCGCCGAGGCCGCTCGTCGAGGCGGTGCGCCGGCTCGCCCCCGACGGGTGGGCCCACCGGCTGTTCAGCGTCGCCGCCTGGCACGTCGCCCCGGGCACGGCGCAGGTCACCGACCCGGCGCTCGCCCGGCTCTCCCGGATCCTCACCTCGCTGATCCGCGCCGCGGACACCAACCCGGCCGCCGCCACCCTCTGCGCGGTGCTCGGCGCGACCGCCTTGGCTTCCTCCACCGTCCGCGCCTGGCGGGCGGGGAACGCCAAGGACGGCCTCCGCCACCGGGACGTCTCCCTCGCGGTCGACCCGGACGCCTACACCCTCGCGGACTTCGACCGGATCACCGACCTGCTGCGCCCGCTGGAGACGGTGATCGACGCGCTGCCCGCCGACGCCTGGCAGATGCGCCGGCGGCACGTCGGGCACTCGATCCTGTTCGGCTGCGAACGCACCGTCAACGCGCCGTACCGGGAGTTCGTCCGGCGGGTCGACGTCAGCCGGTCCATCAGCTACATGACCGACTACCTCGGCGGACGGGTCCACGTGGTGTCCCGCGACGCCCGGGGCCGCCCCACCCGCCAGATCGAACGCAACCTGTACCTGGCACAGCCGAACTACCTGGCGTACTACGGCGGCCCGCCCATCGACGTCTGCAAGCTGGAGTCGGTGGACTACGCGGAACAGCGGCAGCGGATCTCCTGGCGGACGGTCCGCAGCCCGAACGGGTCCGCCGACTACGACGACGGATCGGTCACCTTCCTCCCGGCGGACGGCGGCGCCCGCACCCGGATCGTCATCCGGGTCCGCCAGCGGTTCACCCTGCCGCTGACCTGGCAGGTGATCCGCCCCGACACCCGGCCCAAGCTCAGGGACCCGCTGGTGCAGGACTCCTACCAGCGCTTCTTCACCCGCACCCTCGACAACTTCGAGGCGCAGTACGAGGGCCGCCCCTACCGGATCGGCCGCCCCTGGGAGGAGCTCGACGACCTGGAGGCGGCCGAACTGCCCACCCGGCGGCTGACCGAGGCCGCCCTGATGCTGCGGACCGTCGCCGCCCAGGCCCTGACCGTGCCGCCACCGCCGGGACGGCTGGGGCCGGACGGCTTCTGGCACGTCACGCCCGGCGACCTCCCGAGCCGCACCCCGCTGCTGGCGGAGTTCCGCGAGTCGCTGCGCCCGGCGGTGGCCGGCTTCTGGCAGGGGCTGCGCGAGGCCGCGGCCCGGGACCGGCGCTCCCGGTGGACGCCGTGAGGGCGTGCGTCACCGGGGCCAGCGGGCTCGTCGGCTCCCAGGTGGTGCGCGCGCTGCGCGCCGCCGGCCACGAGGTGCGGGCGCTGGTGCGCCGCAGCAGCGACCTGCGACAGCTGCACGGCCTGGACGTGCCCCTGGTCAACGCGGACCTGCGCGACCCGCTCAGCCTGCGGCCCGGGTTCGAGGGCTGCGACACGGTGTTCCACTGCGCCGCCGTCTTCGCCTACTGGGACGCCAGCAGGGAGGAGCTCACCAAGGCCAACGTCGAGGGCACCTGCGAGGTGCTGCGGGCGGCGGCGCTGGCCGGGGTCCGGCGGATGGTGGTGACCTCGTCGTCCATCACCTGCGGCTCCTCCGGCGGACCGGTGGCCCGGGACGAGGAGTGGACGCCCGGGGAGGAGTACCTGCCGGACTACTTCGTCACCAAGCTGGAGCAGGAGCGGACGGCCTTCGCCCTGGGCGCCGAGCTCGGCCTGGACGTGGTGGCGGCCTGCCCGACCATCGTGGTCGGCGGCCCCGACTGGCGGCTGGTGCCCAGCAACGCGCTGATCACCCGGTACCTGGCCGACCCGCTGCGCACCACCTACCCGGGCGGCTGCAACATCGTCTCCGTCCGGGACGTCGCGGCCGGCCACGTGCTGCTCGCCGAGCGCGGGGCGCCCGGGGAGCGCTACCTGCTCGGCGGCGAGAACTGGGCCTGGCGGACCATCCACCAGACCGTCTCCGAGCTGTGCGGCACGCGGGGGCCGTGGGCCACCACCAGCCACACGGGCGCGTACCTGGCGGCGACGCTGGGGGAGATCCGCGCGGTGCTGACCGCGCGGGCCCCGGCGACCACCCGGTCGGAGGCCCGGACGATGGGGCGCTTCTACTGGTACCGGCACGACCGGGCCGCGGGCCTCGGCTACAGGCCGCGGCCCGCGCGGCAGGCACTGGTCGAGGCGCTCGGCTGGCTGGTGACCAGCCCGCACCTGTCGGACCGGGTCAGGTCCGGGCTGCGGCCGCGCCCGGAGGTGACGGGCGCGCGGGAGCTGCTGCCCCGCCCGCTGGGGGAGGGGGACCCGGCGGGCTGAGGAGAGGACCCGGTGGGCTGAGGAGAGCCGGCGGGCCGAGCGTCACCGCTTCGGGGTCCTGGAGCGGGACGGCCGGGCGGGCTTCGGCGCGGGCTCGTCGGTCTCCTCCGGGAGGGGCTCGACGTCCCCCTCCACGGCCCTGCGCAGGTGGTCCCGCAGCCGCTGCTCGTGCTCCCGGGTGACCTCCGCGACCTGCTGGGCGTAGTCGATGCCGAGGCCGCTCAGCTCCATGGCGAACCTCAGGTCCTCCTCGGCGACGAACTTCCAGTACTCGCTGTAGACCTTCCCCCAGGGGAGCCTGCCGGTGGCCAGGCCGGCGGTCAGCTCCGCCCAGTCGCCCCACATCGAGGTCTGGAGCTCGGCGACCGTGGCCGCGGTGGACCGCAGGTGCTCCCAGCCCGCCTGGAGTTCGTCGTTCAGCTGCTCGGGGGTTTCGGCGCTCATGGGCACTCCTCGGTTCGGGTTTCCTCAGGCCGGGTTTCGGGCGGGGGCCGCCTGCGGGCTCAGCAGCGTGCTGTGGTGGAACCCCAGGCGGGGATCGGTCCAGACGGGCAGTTCGGGAAGGTGGCTGCGCAGCTCCGGCATCGCGACCCGCAGCCGTACGGTGTTGGCCGGGTAGTCGTACACGGTGATCGTGTTCAGCCCCCGGTTGGCGGTGAACAGCAGGGACTGGTCGGCGGAGAGCTGGCGGTGGGCGACCGCCCTCCGTTCCTCGCGGAAGTCCTTCATGGAATGACAGGTGGATCCCATGATGCCCACCGAAACGATCATGACACCGGCGCTTGGAGAGACTGCGGACTCGGACGTGGTGTCCGACGTCAAGACGGTCACCACCAGGCAGGAAAGTGCTCCTATCGGGCGCAAGGGCGAGAAGGGATTTCATATTTTCACGATCACGCTGGGTGTAGACCCGCAAGGCGGCAAATATGAGCCCGGAGTGCTGAAGTACGAGCTCAAGGCCCCCAGCGGCTGGTACTGGGTCAAATTCGCGAGCTACTACTACGACGAGAAGGAGTACAAGGCCACCGCGGCGAAGATCCTCGACGCGACCGTCGAGGGCAGGACGCTCTCCTTCAGTCTCGACAGCCACCTGAACACGGGCAAGGACGGCGACAAGACCCGCCTGTGCTTCACGGTGATGGCCGATCCGGAGAAGGACGCCGAGGCCAAGCTCACCAGCGACGGGAAGGTCACCGTAACCGGGGACGCGGGGAAGAAGATCCCTGCGGTGATCAGCCTCAGCGGCGTCGTCACCGCGTAGTACGCGGGAACACCGAAGCCGGCAGCGGCGGGGGGGGGGGGGGGGCCCGCGCCCCCCCCCCCCCCCCCCCCCCCCCCCCCCCGGCGGGGGCCCCCCCCCCCCCCGCCCCCCCCCCGCCCCCCCCCCCCCGGGGCC
>NZ_JBIAVL010000001.1:196421-208107 GCF_042894165.1 Kitasatospora sp. NPDC001547
CCGGGGGGGGGGGTTATTAATACCCGGGGGTTTATCCCCCTCCGGGGCGTCGACCCCGGTTTGCCGGGGAAACCCCCCCCCCGGGGGGGGGGGGGGCGCCCCCCGCCCCCGCCCCCCCACCGCCTGCCGCTGTCACGGGCGGACGGTGAGCACCAGCTTCCCCGTGACCCGGCCCGTGCCGCCCTCGGCGTGGGCCGCGGCGGCGTCGGCGAGCGGGTAGGTGGCGGAGACGTGCACGCGCAGCTGCCCGGACTCGGCGAGGGAGGCGATCGCGGCCATGCCCGCCTGGTCGTGCTCGACCAGCAGGGTCTTCGCCGTCACGCCCAACTCGGCGGCGCGCTCGGCCAGTCCTTCGAGGCCCTGGGGCAGGATCGACACCAGGACGCCGCCGGGCCGGAGCGTCTCCAGGGAACGCAGCCGGTCGTCCCCGCCCAGCGCGTCGAGGACCACGTCGATGTCGCGGGCCTCCCGCACGAAGTCGGTGGTGCGGTAGTCGATCACCTCGTCCGCGCCCAGGCCCCGGACGAAGTCGTGCTTGGCGGCGGACGCCGTGCCGATGACGTACGCGCCGCGCGCCTTGGCGATCTGCACGGCGACGTGCCCCACGCCGCCGGCCGCGGCGTGCACCAGGACCCGCTGCCCCGGCTGGACCCGCGCGGTGTCGACCAGGGCCTGCCAGGCGGTGAGCGACACCAGCGGGAGCGCGGCGGCCTCGACGTGGCTCAGCGCGGCCGGCTTGGGCACGAAGGCCCGGGCGGGGCCCGCGACGTACTCGGCGTGCGAGCCGACGCCGTACGGGTAGGGCAGCATGCCGAAGACCTCGTCGCCCGGCGCGAACAGCGAGACGCCGAAGCCGACCGCCTCGACGGTGCCGGAGACGTCCCAGCCGAGGGTGAACGGCGGCCGGCCGAGGAAGTAGCCGTGCTCGCGGTGCTTCCAGTCGGTGGGGTTGACGCCGGCGGCGTGGACGGCGACGAGGATCTGGCCGACGCCGGGCTCGGGGCGTTCGACCTCGGCCTCGTGGAGGACGTCCGGGGCGCCGAGGGTGGTCTGGGTGATGGCTCGCATGGTGTTCGTGGTCATGGACCAACCCTGCGGTCACGGCCCTGACCAGGGAAATGGCAAGAGTGCCAAAGACCGATAGGATCGTGCCATGCGCCCGATCGAACCCCTCGCCCTGCGCGACCGGCCGCCGCACCGCGTCGTCGTCCTCGCCCTCGACGGGGTCTACCCCTTCGAGCTGGGCATCCCCAACCGGGTCTTCCCGGGGGTGCCGGGGGCGTACGAGGTGGTGACCTGCGCCGCCACGGAGGAGCGGACGGTCGCCACGGTGGCCGACTTCACGATCACCGTCGGCCACGGGCCCGAGGCGCTGGAGAGCGCCGACACCGTCGTCATCCCGCCCTACGCGCTGCACCGCGTCACCGCCGACCTGCCGGAGGCGGACCGCGCTGCGCTCGCCCGGATCCGCCCCGGCACCCGCATCGTCTCCATCTGCACCGGGGCGTTCGCCCTCGCGGCCGTCGGCCTGCTCGACGGGCGTCCCGCCACCACCCACTGGGCGCTGGCCCCGGCCTTCCGTCGGATGTTCCCCCGGGTCCGCCTGGACGCCGACGTGCTGTTCGTCGACGACGGCGACATCCTGACCTCGGCGGGCGCCGCGTCCGGCCTCGACGTGTGCCTGCACGTGGTGCGCTCCGACCACGGCAGCGCCGTCGCCAACCAGGTCGCCCGGCAGTGCGTGGTGCCGCCCTGGCGCGAGGGCGGCCAGGCCCAGTACATCGACCAGCCGGTGCCCCCGGAGGGCGCCAACGGCACCGCCGCGACCCAGGCCTGGGCCCTGGAGAACCTCGACCGGCCGCTCGCGCTCAGGGAGTTGGCCGCGCACGCGCGGATGAGCCCGCGCACCTTCGCCCGCCGCTTCCAGGACGAGACGGGCACCAGCCCGGGCCGCTGGCTGATCCAGCAGCGGCTGCACCGCGCCCGGCACCTGCTGGAGACCAGCGACCTCCCGGTCGACCGGATCGCCACCGAGATCGGCTTCGCCACCGGAGCGTCGCTGCGCCAGCACCTGCACGCCGCGATCGGGGTGTCGCCCCAGGCCTACCGCAACACCTTCCGGGGCCAGGCCGCCGCCGCCCCGAGCGGGGCCTGAGCGGTTCCTCGGCGGGGCGGCCTCTCGGGGAGGGTGCACGGGAAGTCGACGGGGCCGACTTCCCGTGTCGTCCGTACCGCTCACCGGGTCCGCGTGGAGCCCGTGCGGAGGAGCTCCGCCGCGGTGCGGGCGCCGGGAGGGCCCGCACCGCGAGCCGCGGTGCCCCGCGGTAGCCGCTCCGGGTGACAGTTCGGGCGCGTACGCCGTGGCCCGGTTCGCCGGGGCGGAATGCTGTACCCGCCCGAGGCCCGGGGTGCGCCGGTACCCGCCGGCGCGGGGCCCGCGGCGTGCAGCGAGGAGGCGCGATGTCGAGCGGCGGAATCACCATGGGCCCTCTGCCGGACCCGTGGATCACGGCACGGGAGGTCACCGTCACCGTACCCGTGGGACTGGCGGGTGACCTCGACCGGATGAACCAGGTGATCAAGAACGTGATGACCCAACTCGGCCATCCGAACTGCCACTCCGGGTTCGACCTGAGGTTCCGGCAGTCGCTGGACTTCGTGGTCTCGCCCAAGGGCGATGTCGCGCAGGGCATCGCCCAGCCGTTCCTGGGCTAGGGCGGCCAGATGACCGGGCTCGGTGTCGGGCTCACTCACGTCCCCGGCGCCGAGCCGCTCCTCGAGGCCTGCGCCGACCTGCTGGAGGTCGTCGAGATCGAACCGCAGACGCTCTGGCGCGCCCGGTCGGACGGAACGACGGGCTGCGACGAGGAGGCGCTGCGCCGCCTCGCGGACCTCCCCGGTGCCCGGCTGCTGCACGGCGTCGGCAACCCGGTCGGCGGCTGCCGGCCGCCCGATCCCCGGCAGACCGCCCTCGTCGGCGAGTTGGCCGAGCGGCTGCGCGCTCCCTGGGTCAGCGAGCACCTGGCGTTCAACCGGACGGGCCGGGACGGCGAGGAGTTCCACACCGGCTTCCTGCTCCCGCCGCGGCAGACCCCCGAGGGCGTGCGGCGCGGCGTCGCCTCCGTGCGGGCCATGGCCGGGGCCCTGCCGGTGCCGCTCGCCGTCGAGATCGGTACCAACTACCTGCGGCCGCGCGCCGACGAGTTGCCGGACGGCCGGTTCGTCTCGGGTGTGGCCGACGGCGCGGGCTGCGGGCTGCTGCTCGACCTGCACAACGTCCTCGCCAACGAGCGCAACGGCCGGACGCCCGTCGACGGGCTGCTCGACGACCTCCCGCTCGACCGGGTCTGGGAGGTGCACCTCGCCGGCGGCTTCGAACACCGCGGCTACTGGCTGGACGCCCACTGCGGGCTGCCCGACGAGGAGTTGCTCGCGCTGGCGGAGCGGGTGCTGCCCCGGCTGCCGGCGCTGCGGGCGGTCCTGTTCGAGGTGACGGGCTCGGCGGTGCCGTACGTCGATCCGCGGGCCGTCCGGGACCTGCTGGTCCGCGTCCGCGAGCAGTGGCGGCCGCGGCCGGCGCTCGGGCCGCTCCTGCTTCCGCTGCCGCCGGGGCCGCCGTCGGTCGGTGGAAGGGGCGACGGGCGGGGCGAGGGGCCGGGCCCCGAGGAGTGGGAGTGCGCGCTGGGCGCGCTGGCGGTCGGCCGGGAGGCGGACGGCCCGCTCGCCCGGGAGCTGGCGGCCGACCCGGCGACCGCGCTGCTGCGGGAACTGGTCACGGAGCTGCGGGCGGGCGCGCTGGCCGGCACGCTGGTCCACACCGTCCGCCTGCTGCTGCTCACCCTGGGGGAGGCGGGGGTTCGCGCCCTGCTGGACGACTACACCCGCTCCCACCCTCCGGAGCCGTTCCCCACGGAGGAGGCGGTGGCGTTCGCCGCCCACCTGCGGCGCACCCGCCCGCGCGTTCCCTGGCTGGCCGACGTCCTGGAACTGGACCTCGGTCTGGTCCGGGTGCGACTCGACGGCGCGCCGCAGACGGTCCGCCTCGGCACCGACGCGAACGACCTGCTGAACGCGCTCGGCGCCGGCCGACTGCCGGTCGCCCCGCGCCGGGGCGAGTTCCTGGTCCGGCTGACGGCCTGACGGCCCGGCAGGCCGGCGTCAGTCGTGGAGGGTGACGTCGGGCAGTGGGCGGCCGGCGGCGTCGAACAGGGCGGTTCCGCAGTCGCAGTGCTCGCCGGCCAGGGTCTCGGTCGGGGGGAGTTCCCAGACCAGCATCTGCGCGCACTGCGGGCAGTTCAGGCTGACCAGGGTCGCCCCGGACGCCCCGGACGCCTCGGATTCCGATCCCCAGGCCCGGACCGGGAGGCCCTCGTGCGTCAACCCGGCCGGCTCGTGCCCGCCGGTCGGCGCGACCAGCAGCTCGTAGGCGTCGGTGCCGCCCTCCCGCACCAGGAGGGTGTAGCCGAGCTCCGCCAACACGTCGGCCAGGTGATCGAGTTGGCGGGCCGGGAGGTCACCGCGGCGCAGCGTCGGGTCGTCCGCGGCGGCCCGGTGGACGGCGTCGGTGTCGACACCCGTCGGCTCGGCCCCGAAGGCCCGTACCCGACCGGCCACGAACTCCGCCAGTCGGCCCGGGCGGTCCTCGCCGGTCCAGTCCATCGTGAACACCACCCGGTCGACCCGGACTCCCCGGGCCCGCTCGTCGGGGGTCAGGACCAGTTCCGCCAGCTCCGTCATGGCGGTCACGCTATCAACGGGCCGGGCTGCGCGCTCCCTTGGCCGGCCGGTGGCCCGGCGGGGCCGGGGAGCGCTCCGACCTGATCGGTCCCCTTCACGGTCCAAACACCGGACAACCACAGGGCCTCCCCACTAAGGTGAGGCCCGATCCACTGCTCGGCCTTCCCCGCGACCAGCGGGCATCCAGCATGCCCGCCGCCACGACAGGAGTGAACCGAACATGCATCCTCGTCCCCTCTGGAAGCGCCTCACCGGCGCGATCGTCCGCCGCGGCATCGGCGCCACCATAGGCGCGTTCGCGCTCGTCGCCGCCTTCGTCCTCGCGGGCACCGCCGCCGGCACCTCGACCGCGGCCGCCCAGCCCGCCGCGGTCGCCGGCACCGGCCAGTGGGCCTGCTCCGGCGCCGCCATCCCGGACGGCTGGGCCATCACCGCCTACAACAAGGACGGCTGCAGCGGCTGGGGCTCGTGGTTCCAGCAGCCGGAAGCGGACGGGCTCTACTCCTGCGGCGGCTCCCCGATCTACTCGGGCTACGTCGTCACCGACTTCAGCAAGTACGGCTGCAACGGGGTGGGTTCCTGGCGGCACAACCTCGTCAAGGACGGGATCTGGACCTGCGGCGGCTCCCCGATCGTCCCGGGCTACGTCGTGACCGGCTACCAGGTCCCGGGCTGCAACGGCGTCGGCGCCTGGTACCACCAGATCGCCCGGGTCGGCCTGCTCACCTGTCCCAACTCGCCGATCCCGCCGGGCTTCGTCTCGGGCGCGTACTGGGGATGGGGCTGCACCGGCCACGGCGGCTACTACCTCGGCAAGGCCTGACCCCGCACCCCGTCCGGCGCACACGCCCGGGGGCACCGCACACGACGTGTGCGGTGCCCCCGGCACGTTCCGGCAGGGCAGGGCCGCGCCTTCTTCCGACCGCGGGGCCGCCTCGATGCCCAACTCGGCTGTGCCGCAACGGTGTTCGACCAAGCCGAGGGTCGATACGCTGATCCGGTGTCCACCGGCCGGGCCCGCGTCGCGGACGAGCGCGGAGCGGCGGCTGACAGGGGCGACCGGGGAAGGCTGGTGCGCATGGTCCTGGGCAGGCGGAAGCGGCGGGAAGCGGACGAGGCACGCGCGAAGTTCATCGCCAACCGGGAGAAGGTCCGTGCGTGGACCGGCAGTTGGGACTGCCCTGAGGTGGACTGGCCGGCCTTCGAGGAGGTCCCGCGTCCGTGGCTGGTCCTGCCGCGCGAACGCGCCTGGTGGCTGGACCTCCACGCGCCCTTCCTGGAGCGGTACGACTGGTTCCTCGAAGCCACACCCCGGGCGAACGGCGTCGACGAACTGTGGGCGCTCTGGGAGTTCGGCACGGGCCACGCGTTCGAGCGCCTGACGATCCGCTTCCGCAGCGTCCTGGACCCCGAGTACCTGGCCGAGAAGCTGGCCCTCGGCATCGAGGCGGCGGAACTCGAAGGTTGGCAGGACGGCGACACCCAGAGCGCCTACGACTGGCTGTACGAGGGGGTCGGCGGCCTGGTCGGCACCGGCATGGTGCGCGGGAAGCACCGCCTGGGCTTCGTCCTGCTGGAGCTGACCTGCGCGGCGGTCGGCCGCGCCGACGTCATCACCGAACTCCGTGCCTCGCTCACGACCACCTCCCTGGAGGGAAAGCCCCTGAAGCCCGACGGCCGGGACTAGTACGACAGCCCACGCTCCCGGCCTGGCCGGCAAATCACACAGATCCCTCGGCCAAACCCGCCGTCGGCTACGAGGCGACCGTGCTCATCGCGGCCGTGAACGAGTAGCTGTCGGTAAGCCGCTACGGGAAGACAGGATTACCGTCCTCGCCGATCCATGGATGCTGGTCCGGCTGCCGGCCGACGGCTTGCCAGACGGCTCGTGCCGCAGCGAACTTCACGTCACCGGGGCCCGTGTCCGCTGGTGCCGTCACGATCTCCACGACGGAGACGAGCACGCCACGGGCCTCTTCGGGAAGGTGCATGAGCGCGTACCAAGCACCTTCCCGCGCCTCCGCCTCGATGCGTTGGTCATCGGCGCGGCCGGCGCAGGGCGCGGTGCCGTAGGACCGGCCGCGCCAACCGAACACGTCGGGCCCCATCCGCACCGCTGGCTCGGTGGCCACGGATCCGTGCACGGTGACCTGGGCAAACCGCGCCCATCGGCTCGTCTGGCGCAGCAGCCTGTACGTCCCCTCCACGATCCACATTCTTCCGCACGCGCTTGAGCGCGGGGCCCACCGGGATCGCTTCTGCGACGAGCTCCAGCGGCGGCGGGTCAGCGCGAGGTGGCGGGACCTGTCCTACCGAATCGGGACCTCCGCTCCCACGCTTCGAGTCATGACTCCCAAGAGACGGATCGTCGCCGCCGCGACCTCGCTCACGACCACCTCCCCGGAGGGCAAGCCCCTGAAGCCCGACGGCAGGGATCAAGGGCTGCCCCGTGACTGACCGTCGGGACGGCAGGGCGGCTCTTCCCGACTGCGACCCGCCGCAGGCCTTGACGGACGGGATCTGACGTCGTGCCATGAGAGGTCACACCGCGATGGGGGAGGACACGATGGCGGCGGAGAGACGCGACGGACCCAGTGGCGAGCCCGGCAGCCGCCGTGGGGTTCCACAGGGGAGCGCTCCGGAAACCCCGTCCGCCATCAACGAATGGGTCGGCCATGTCGTCGTGATCGTCCTGGCTCTGGTCGTCGTAGCTGTGATCGTCCTGGCGCTCGTCGTCCTGGTGATGATCGTGAGGAGCGCGGCATCCAGCGGATGCTCTCCGCACTGCGCCGGCAACACGCCCTTGTGGCACTGACCACCGACCTGCCCGCGAACCCGGGCGCCACCGCGCCGACGCGACCTTTTTTGGATTACCTGATCGGCATTTTGAAGCATTAATTTCGGTGGCGTGGAGGGCGCGTCTCCGCAGCCCGGACGCCGGATTTCCGTGGGTACCATCTCCATTCGAGAAGACCATGGGCGAACGCCGAAGGGTGCACTGTGTCCGACTCCGCAAAACTTCGTATTTTCGCAATGCTGGACGCGAATGGTGACGGTGTCATTTCCAGGTCGGAGTACCTCGCGAGGGTCGACCGGGTGGTGTCGGCCCTGGGGTTCGAGGCCGGGCATCCGGTCGTGCTCGCGGCCCGGGCCGCCCACGAAGGCGTGTGGCAGGACATGGACGCCGACCAGGACGGCCGGGTCACCTTCGAGGAGTACCGCGAGTGGGCCGGGCCCGAGGCGTTCGAGCGGTCCTGCCGGGCCGTCCTCGGTTCCATGTTCGACATCGCGGACGCCGACGCCGACGGGCGGCTGACCCGCGACGAGTTCGTCCGCCTGCGTACGGCGATGGGCAACGCGAAGTCCGATGTCGAGACGGCCTTCGAGAACCTCGACACCGATCGCGACGGCTACGTCGACCGCGACGCGTATCTGGAGGGGATCCGCGGCTTCGTGCTCACCGGAATCTCCGCCATGGCCCCCGTGTACGGCGACGGTGGCGTTCCACGGGAAGCGCAGCCGTCGCGCTGACGGTCCGCGGCTCCGGTTGCGGCGACCCGGTGCTCCCCGTGCGCGGGAAGTCGGCGGGGCCGACTTCCCGCGCACGGCGCGGGGTTCAGGGGTGGCGGGCGGCTTGGGTGCGGCAGTGGGCGAGGGCGTACTTGAGGCGGGTGTCGGCGACGGGGGTGGTGAGGAGCTCGCCGGCGGTGACGAGGGTGGCCCAGTACAGGGCGGGGTCGCCGGTGCGGGGGAGGGGTCGGGCGGCGGCGAGGGAGAGGTAGGCGGCACCGAGGTTGCCGGTGGTGAACCACCGGCTCAGGCCGTGCTGGTGGCCGGGGCGGATGCCGCCCATGGCCTCGATGGCGACCAGGAAGTGCTCGACGACGGCGAGTTCGGTGTCGGTGAGGGGCTTGGGGACGTCGAAGACGCCGAGGGCTTCGAGGAGTTCGCCGGTGTCGTGTTCGGAGCCGGGGCGGGGGTCGGCGAGGAGGGCGTCGTAGCAGTCGTCCAGGCGACGGGCGGTCTCGGCGAGCGGGATGGCCAGGGCGAGGCAGACCGCGCGGGCGGAGGGCACCGGCTTGCGGGTGCGGCGGCTGAGCAGCGCGTAGGTCTCGGCGGGGGTGCGGCCACGGGAGAGGGCGTGGCCGGCGAGAGTGGTGAGGTGCACGGGGGTTCGGGCTTTCAGGCGGTGACGAGCGTGGGGGCGGGGGCGGGGGCGACGAGGGCCCAGATGTACTTGCCGATGCCGCCGGGGCGCTCGGCGCAGCCCCAGCGTTCGGCGAGTTCGTTGACGAGGAACAGGCCTCGGCCGTGTTCGTCCTCGGGGGCCGGGGCGTGGAGGACGGGACGGCCGGATCCGGCGTCGTGGACCTCCAGCCTGAGGCAGGAGTCGACGAGGGTGAAGCGGACCTCGACGTGCCGGTCGTCGGGGGCGTCGGAGTGCTGGACGGCGTTGGCGAAGAGTTCGCCGAGGAGGAGCTCGGCGGTGTCCGAGTAGCGCTCGCCGGAGGGGAGTCCGGAGAGGTAGGCGCGGAGCAGGTAGCGCGCCAGCGGCGTGGACTCGGCGCGGGAGTCGAGGTGCGCGACGAACGCGCGGGGGCGGCTGTGGGTTTTGGGCATGGGGGTACCTCACGGGGGCGGAGGGGGGCGTGCGACAGGAGCGCGCACCATCACGCTACGCATGCAGATGATTGCGTTCCGGTCTCAATGATCGGCTGGCGGAGGTACGGTGATGGCCGAAATCGGGTACCACGCACGTGCGGTACGTCTGGGGGTCTTGCATGGCACACCGGCGGCTGAAGAGCGAAGTGACGGCCAGTTCGGCGCGCATCTTCGGCGAGGAGCTGCGGTTCTACCGGGAGATGGCCGGCTACACGCAGGAGCAGTTGGCGAAGCTGCTGCACTGCACCAGGCCGAACATCACGCGGTACGAGTCCGGCCAGAGGCGCATGCCGCCGGACCTGGTCGTGAAGGCCGACGTGTTGCTCGACACGGGCGGATCGCTGAAGCGGCTCTGGGACCGGGTGGACTGGAGCGTGGGGGTC
Organism: Kitasatospora sp. NPDC001547; assembly: GCF_042894165.1. Classification (NCBI taxonomy): domain Bacteria; kingdom Bacillati; phylum Actinomycetota; class Actinomycetes; order Kitasatosporales; family Streptomycetaceae; genus Kitasatospora; species Kitasatospora sp. NPDC001547. The sequence goes on from NZ_JBIAVL010000001.1 coordinate 206,204, forward strand.
GAGCATCCGGATTGGTTCCAGACTCATGCCGACATGGAATCTGAGGCCGTGGCCGCAAGGATCTTCCAGCTAGCCGTCGTGCATGGCCTCTTGCAGTGCCGCCAATACGCCGAATCGGTCCTGGCGGTCAGTGACGCGGCTGGAAAGCCCGAGGTGATCGAAGAACGAGTGGCGGCTCGTTTGGCGAGGCAGGGGCGGTTCCTGGAGCTGGAGGGGCCGACTCTGCTGGTAATCCTGGATGAGAGCGCGATCCGAACTGTCGTCGGCGGACCCGGAGTGATGAGACGCCAGATGCAGCACCTGCTGGACGTTTCGGCACTTCCGAACGTGGTCATCCAGGTTGTGCCGTTCACGTGTCGACCGGCCAACGCCGACAAGTCCATGGTGATGCTGGAGTTGCCGGATGGCCGCACCTGCGTGTACTCGGAGAGCCTCGATCGCGGACACTCCAGTGACGATCCGGCGATCGTTGCACGGCATCGCTGGAACTATGATCTGGTGCATGGGGCGGCACTGCCAGTAGCCGAGTCGCTCGCGCTGATCGCCGATGCGCTGGAAGGGTTCAGAAATGATGAGGAACGAGCTCGACGTGACCGCCTGGCGCAAGAGCAGCTACAGCGGAAGCAATGGAGGCGACTGCATCGAGGTGGCCCCCGGATTCCCCGGCCTCGTCCCCGTGCGTGACTCCAAGGACCCCCACGGCCCGGCGCTCGTCTTCCAGGCCGCCGCGTGGGAGGCGTTCGTGGGAGCCGTCCAGGAGGGTGAGTTCCCGGTATGAATCCGGTCTGGCGCAAGAGCAGCTACAGCGGCCCGGACGGCGGCGACTGCGTCGAGGTGGCCCCCGGATTCCCCGGCCTCGTCCCCGTGCGTGACTCCAAGGATCCCCACGGCCCGGCGCTCGTCTTCCCGGCCGCCGCGTGGGATTCCTTCATCGCCGCGATCCGGGGAGACGAGTTCCCGGGCGGCAGCTGACCGGGGATCGGCAGGACAGGGGCCGGGGCGCCCGGACGGCGCGCCCCGGCTCAGGCGCGCAGGTGGGCGAGGAGCGTGTCGGCGGACGGGTAGGGGCGTTCGGCGGGGAGGAGCCCTCGGGCGGCGTCCAGTTCCCCGTTCCGCACGTGGGCGTGGACCGTGTGCGCGAGCTCGGTGACGTCGGTGACCGAGACGATCCAGTCGTCCGCGTAGCGCCTGGCCGCCTCGCCGGCGAGGCCGAGCTGGAGGGAGCGGTGGGGGAGCGGCTGCAGGCGCAGGCCGCGCTCCGGGTCCCACTGCACGCGGGCCGGCGATCGCTTCAACTCCCGCTTCCAGGCAGCCTGGTCGGGGTGCAGCTCGGGTACGTAGTGGGACAGGCAGCTGTTCCCCAGCGCCCATTCGAAGCCCTCGCGGGTGATCTCGACGGCGAGGACGGTCTCCTGCCCCTCCTTCGTCCCCCATCCGCAGCGGTACATCATCCAGAGGAACGACGGCTTGATCCACGTCATCCGGTCCCGCTTCCACGCGGCCGGGAAGCGGCCGTCCCTGGCGGCGGGCAGGCCGATCTCGGGGGAGTACGCCTGGTAGACGGTCACGGTGGAGGCGGTGTGGAGGGCGCGGATCTCGAACTCGGGTTCTGGCACGGTGATCAGGATCAAGGATAGGCGAGCGCGGCGCCAGCGGATTCTTCGACGGCTGCGCTGAGGATCCGAAGGAGCCCCGCCGGAAGACGGCGGGGCTCGGGCCGTGACGGTGCGTCAAGTGGCGTGAACGGCTCCGCCCGAGCCGTTCATCTCAGCTGTCGCCCTCGGGTGCGACACGCAGACGGCCGTGGGGGGGCGCCCCGGGGGGGGGGGGGGGGCCGGCGGCGGGGGGGGGGGGGGGGGGGGCGGGGGGGGGGGGGGGGGGGGGGGGGGGGCGCCCGCCGCGGG
>NZ_JBIAVL010000001.1:208117-234259 GCF_042894165.1 Kitasatospora sp. NPDC001547
GGCGGGTCAGTGGGGTTCTGGGGGGGCCCCCGCCCCCGCCGGCGCGTTACATCGCGGCTGCCGCCGGGGGAGGCACCCCAGCCGGGGGGGGCCCGCGGCGCGGGGGGCGGGGGGGGCCCCACGGCCGCGAGGGGCGGGCGGGTCCTACCGGTCGTGCAGCGCCGAGGCGCTGCTCTCCACCCGGGTGGTGCCGGGCAGGGCGATGAGCTCCGGCTTGAACAGCGGCTGGGTGTCCATCGCCGGCTCCCAGGTCGCCAGCTTCTCGTCCTGGGGCACCTCGATCCGCCGGTCCGCGGCGAGGTCGGCGACCACCTTCACCAGCAGGCGCACGCCGAGCGGGGCCAGGTGGTCGCGCCACAGGCTCTGCGCGGTCGAACCCGGCGGCACGAGCAGGTGCTCCTGGGCGGCCAGCGGGCCGCCGTCGGTGCGCTCGGTGAGGTGGTAGACGCTCCCGCCCGTCACCTTGTCGCCGTCGCGGATGGTCCACCGGATCGCGTCCCGGCCGCGGTGCAGCGGCAGCAGGCTGGGGTGGTACCCGATGGTGGCGACGGAGGCCCGGGCGCGCGTCTGCCGGCCGAGGAAGGCGTGCGAGTGCGCGGCGACGATGACGTCCACCCCGTCCGGGACGTGCATCGCGCGCAGCTCGGCCGAGTCCGTCCAGGGGATGTCCCGGGGGAACGCCCAGGCCCGCAGGCGGTCCCAGGCCATCGCGTCGCCCTCGTCGGACTTGCCCTTGCGCAGCCGGGGTGCGGCCGCGCCGACGATCTTGTGCCCGTTGTCCAGCAGGGCTTCCGCGACCTGGACCGCGAACGCCCCCTGTCCTGACATGTAGATGTTCATCCGCACTCCCGCGGTCGCAGTCCGGAGTGGTCGGGCTCGAAGCGCACCGGCATGGTGGAGAACCCGGTCAGGAAGTTGGACCGGATCCGCTGCGCCTCGTCGGTCTGCTCGAACCCGAGGGTGAAGTCCCGCAGGGCCTTCAGCAGTTCGGCGATCTCGACCTTGGCCAGGTACGAGCCCACGCAGAAGTGCGGGCCGTAGCCGAAGGCCAGGTGCTTGTTGGGGGTACGGCCGAGGTCGAACACCTCGGGCCGCGCGAAGACCCGCTCGTCCCGGTTGCCGGAGGCGTGCCAGAGCGTGACGATCTCGCCCGGCCGCAGCCGTACGCCGTGCAGCTCGGTCTCCCGTTCGACGCTGCGCCCGAAGTGCATGGTGGGCGAGGCCCAGCGCAGCACCTCGTCCACCGCGGTCTCGACCGCGACCTCGCCGTGCTTGAGCCGGCGCCACTGTTCGGGCTGGGACGCCAGCGTGCGGACGCAGTCGATCATCGTCAGCCGGCTGGTCTCGTCGCCGCCGATGATCAGGCTGTAGCAGTTGAGCACCACGTCCTCGTCGGACAGCGGGACACCGTCGATGGCGCTGCCGATCAGCATGCTGATCACGTCGTCGCCCGGCGACTCGCGCCGCTCCTCGACGACGTCCATGAAGTACATCAGGATCTCGTTGCGGGCCATCTCGGAGTCGACCTCGTCGACGTCCTCGTCGTCGGCCGAGAGCGCGGTCTTGGTCAGCGAGAGCAGGTAGTCCCGGTCCCGCTCGGGCACCCCGAGCAGGTTCGAGATGGTCGTCATCGGGATCCGGCTGGCGATCTGCTCCGCGAAGTCGCAGCCGCCGGACTCGACCGCCTCGCGGATCCACAGCCGGGTGTTGTCCCGGACGGTCCGCGCGACCTCGTCGAGCACCCTCGGCGACAGCACCCGCTGGAGGATCTTGCGCAGCTCCAGGTGCCGGGGCCCGTCGGTGACGGCCAGCATCCGGCCGGCCCCGGCGTCGCCGCCCTCCAGGAGGGTGACGAGCACGTTGCCGCGCTGGGACGTGAAGTTCACGTTGTCCCGGTAGGTGGCCATGATGTCGTCGTAGCGGGAGAGCACCCAGAACCCCCGGCGGCCGCCGACCGGCGGGTTCCAGTGCAGCGGCGCGGTGTCCCGCAGGCTGCGCCAGAACCCGTCCAGGTCGTGGTCCGCGAAGGTGGCCGGGTCGCCCAGGTCCACCGTGTCCAGTGCCGGTGCGCTCATGCTCACCAGTCCGTACGCCAGAAGCGGCGGGGCTGGAAGGGGTAGGTGGGCAGCGGCACGCGCCGGCCCGACCCGTCCCGGTGCAGGGCGTCGAAGTCCACCTGCTGGCCGGTCACCCAGGCGGCGGCCAGGTCGGCCAGCGCGGGCGCGTCCTGGCCGGCCGGCACGATCCCGCCGTCGGTGCGCCCGAAGGCGCCGGCGTCCGTCCGCGGGGCGGCGGCGGTCGACGTGACCGGGCCGCGGGCGTCGTCGGACAGCGCCGCGACCAGCTCCTCGCGGCTGCGCACCACGGCCGCCCACCGGCGGCCCATCACCTTGCGGCCGAGGTTGAGGGTGAAGCAGACGTCGTCCAGGCGCAGGCCGGGGTCGGCCTCCAGCCACTCCCTGAGCCGGGTGCGCTGACGGGCCAGCGCCTCGTCGTCCATCGCGGACAGGGTGGCCAGCCGCGGCCGGCCGGTGTCCTCGGGGGCGCGCTCGGCGGGCGCCGGCGCCTCCTCCAGCAGCAGGTGGGCGTTGTAGCCGCCGCCGCCGATCGAGGTGATGCCCGCGCGGCGGATGCCGGCCTCCGGCTCCCAGGCCGCGCCCTCGATCTGCGGCACGAACGGGGTGCTGGGGAAGTCGAGGTCCTGGTTGACCTCGGTCAGGTTGATCGTCGCCGGGAGGGTCTTGTGGTACAGCGCCAGCGCGGCCTTGATCGCGCCGAAGCCGCCGGACACCACGCCGCCGTGGCCGACGTTGCCCTTGACCCCGCCGATCGAGGTGGTCGCGGTCTGCTTGCCGAACGCCATGGTCGCCGCGTGCACTTCGAGCTCGTCGGTCATCGGCAGGCCGAGCCCGTTGGCCTCGTACATGGACACCGTGTCCGGGGTGACGCCGCCCACCTCCATGGCGGCGGCGATGCAGGCGCTCAGCCGCTCGGGCTGGGCCAGGCCGTACGCCATCGCGCTGACGCCGTTGTTGTTGACGGCCGAGCCCCGGACCACCGCGTAGACGTGGTCGCGGTCGGCGACGGCCCGGCCCAGCGGCTTCAGCAGCACGGTGACGACGCCGCTGGACAGCGCGGTGCCGGTGCCGTTGGCATCGAAGGGGCGGCAGTGGCCGTCCTTCGACAGGATGCGGTTCTCCTCCCACAGGTGGCCGCGGGGGTGCGGCATGCGCACCATCGAGCCGCCGGCGATCGCCATGTCGCTCTGACCGAGCAGCAGCGACTGGCAGGCCAGGTGCACCGCGTAGTGGAAGCCCGCGCAGACGGCGGCGACGGTGACGGCCTCGCCGGTGAGCCCCATGTAGTACAGCGCGTTGGAGGTCATGGTGTCCGGCGACCACGCCAGGCTGGCCTCGATCGCCTCCGGGCCGACCGAGACGCGGTCCGGCGGCGAGCTGTAGAGCGCGGCGGTCTGCGGGTTGTTGGCGCCGTACATGCCGATCTCGGCCTTGAGCCGGTCCGGGTCGTAGCCGCCGTCCTCCAGCGACTCCCAGGCGCTCTCCAGGTACAGCCGGTTCTCCGGGGTCATCGCGGCCGCCATCCGGTCGCTGATCCCGAACACCGACGGGTCGAACTTGTCGTACGTGTCGAGGACGCCGCAGGCCCGTACGTAGAACGGGCTGTGGATCAGGGTCTCGTCGACGTGGATGTCGTCCTTGGCCAGGAAGGAGACGGTCTCCCGGCCGTTGACCAGGACGTCCCAGAACTGCTCCTTGGTACGGGCTCCCGGTGCCCGCAGGGACATGCCGATGATGGCCACGTCACCCGGGTCGTACTCCTGCTCGGGGCTGTCGGTCATGGGAAGGCTCCTGCTTCGGTTGCTTCGGTTCGGGTGGTGGTGACGGGGCTCAGCGGCCGGTCGGGCCGCCGCGGCCGGCGGCGCCACCGCGGCCGCGCAGCGCGGCCCGGCGGGCGCCGGCCCGCTCGCGGGCCGACTGGACCACCTCGGGGGTGGCGCCGGCCTCCTCGTCGAGCCAGCGGGCGAGCGAGGCGATGTCGCGGAAGCTGAAGAGGTCGGGCACCCGGACGCGGCGGTCGAAGCGCCGGGTCATCAGCCGGGCGAGGCGGACCAGCAGCAGCGAGTCGCCGCCGAGGTCGTAGAACGCGGACTGCACGTCGATGCCCGACGGGTCGAGGTCGAGCAGCTGGCCCCAGATCTCCGACAGGGCCACCTCGGTCGGGGTGGCGGCGGCGGTCAGCGGCCGGTCGGTGCCGGCGGCCGGCGGCTCGGGCAGCGCGGCGCGGTCGAGCTTCCCGCCCGGGCCCAGCGGGAGGGCGGGCAGCGAGACCAGCGTCGCGGGCACCATGTAGTCGGGCAGTTCGACGGCGAGCCGGCCGGTGACGGCGCTCTGGAGCGCGGCGTCCACCCGGGGGCCGTCCTGCGGCGCGCCGTCGCCCGCCGGCACGACATAGCCGATCAGCCGGTTGCCCCGGACGACGGCGGCCGCCTCCCGGACCTCGGGGCAGGCGGTCAGCCGGGCCTCGACCTCCTCCAGCTCGATCCGGTAGCCGCGCAGCTTGACCTGGTGGTCGGAGCGGCCGAGGAACCGGAGTTCGCCGTCCTCGGTGAACGCCACGACGTCCCCGGTGCGGTACATCCGCCCGCCGGGGCGGAACGGGTCCGGCACGAACCGCTCGGCGGTGGTGCGCGGCCGGTTGACGTAGCCGTGCGCGACGCCGACGCCGCCGAGGTAGAGCTCGCCGGACTCGCCGACCGGCAGCGGCTCCAGGTTCTCGTCGAGCACGTAGACCAGGTCGGTGGTGGTCGGCGGGCCGATGGTCGGTTCGTCGGTCCCGTCCTCGGGGACCAGCCCGAAGGTGCAGAAGACCGTCCCCTCGGTGGGGCCGTAGGCGTTGAACACCCGGGTGGCGCCGGTCTCCCGGTAGGTCCGGTCCACCAGCTTGCGGCGCAGGGCCTCGCCGCCGAACACCACCGAGCGCACGTTCGGGGGCAGGGCGCCGGCGTCGAGCAGCCCGTTCATGACCGACGGGACGACGGTCAGGTGGGTGATCCGGTCCACGTACCGGCTCTCCGGCAGGTGCACGGCGCTCTCGACGAGCACCACGGCGCCGCCGCGGCACAGCGCGTTGAAGAGCTCCATCACGGACATGTCGAAGCAGACCGAGCTCGCCGCCGAGACGCCGCTCAGGTCGCAGCCCTCCAGGACCCGGTCCATCTCGGCGAGCATCGCCACCGCGCCGGCGTGCCGGACGGCCACGCCCTTGGGCCGGCCGGTGGAGCCCGAGGTGTAGATGACGTACGCGGTGTCCTCGGGCACGACCGCGACGGGCTTGGCGCCCGGCTCGGTCGTCACGGTGTCCCCGAGCACGACCACCGTCGGCCCGGGCGGGCAACTGGCCCGGGACGCGGGCGTGGTGAGCAGTAGTCGGGTGCCGCTGTCCTGGACCATGAAGGTCAGCCGGTCGGCGGGGTAGTTCGGGTCCAGCGGGAGGTAGCAGGATCCGGCGCGCAGCGCGGCCAGGACCGCCACCAGCAGGTCGGGGGTGCGTTCGACGCAGATGCCGACCGGGACGCCGGGGCCCGCGCCGTCGGCGACCAGCCGCTCGGCCAGCACCCGGGACCGCTCGTTCAGTTCGCCGTAGGTCAGGACGCCCGCGTCGGAGTAGACCGCGGTCGCGTCGGGGTTCTTGACCGCCTGGGCGACGAACTCGGAGTGCAGGGTGTCGGTCATCGGTGGGTCTCCTCGGGGAGGCCGGTCGACGCGATGTCGCCGAGGGCCTGGTCGGGTCGGGCGATCGAGTCGAAGAGCACGGTGCGGTACAGCGCGAGCAGTGCTGTCACGGTCTGCCTTTCCAGGTAGCTCGGTTTGAACTGGACGTGGCCGGCCACCCTGCCGTCGATGTCGGCCATCGAGATCTCGAGGTCGAACTTGGCGAGGTGCCTGCGCACCTGGAGCGGTTCGAGCGGCAGCGCGCCGTCCGGGGTGAGCGTCTCGCCGACGCCGTGGAAGAGCTTCACGGAGCGGGGGAAGGCGTCCGAGGACAGCCAGTTCACCACCACGTCGAACCAGGGGGAGCGGCCCTCGGCGCGCGGCGGCTTCAGCTGGGAGGCCAGCAGGTCGAGGGGGTAGTTCATGTGTTCCAGCAGGCCGAGCGAGAACGCGTGGACCTCGCGCAGCAGCTCGCGGAAGCTGCGGTCGCCGGCCGGGTTCGCCCGCACCAGCACGGTGTTGAGGTAGTAGCCGATGGCGGACTCCCAGCCGGGTTCGGCCCGCTGGGCGATGGCGGTGGCCAGCACCGAGTCCTCGGTCCCGGTCGCCCGGTTGAGGGTGGCGAAGAACCCGGCCAGCACGACGGTGCTGACCGACACGCCCTCGCGCACCGCGAACTCCCGCAGCAGGCGGGTCTCCTCGGCGCTCCAGCGGAACGCGATGTCGCGGCCCTCGTAGGTGACGCCCGGCGGCCGCTCCTTGCTGGAGAGGTCGAGGTGGGCGGGCGGGTCGGCCAGCTTCCGCGACCACCAGTCCAGCGCCGCCTCGGCGGCCGGCCCGGCCAGCCACTGCCGCTCCCACTCGACGAACTCGGTGTACGGGGCGACCGGCGCGCTGTCGGCGGGGTCGGCGCCCTCGTAGTACTCCTGGATCTCGCGGATCATGACGTCGGCCGACGCCGCGTCCGAGGCGATGTGGTGGACGAGCACCATCAGGTAGTGGTCGGCCGGCCCGCGCCGCATCAGGACGATCCGCACCAGCGGCCCGTTGTCCATGTCGAGCGGCTCGTGCCCGTACTGGGCCAGTTCCTCGCGGGCCTGTTCGTCGTCCAGGTCGGAGGTGTCCACCACCAGGAACTCGTACACCGGCTCGTCCAGGATGACCTGGTAGGGGCTGCCGCCCGCCTCCACGAAGACGGTGCGCAGCGCGGGATGGCGGTCCAGCACGGCCCGGACGGCGTGCTCCAGGGCCTCCTCGTCGACCTCGGCCCGGATCCGGGCGGTCACCATGAAGTTGTAGGGCACGGCGTCCGGCGCGACCATCTGCATGAACCAGAGCGAGGCCTGGCCGTGCGAGGCGGGTGCCACCTGGAGGCCGAGGCCCTCGGCGCGCAGCTGCTCCAGCGCCGGTGCGTCGGTGGCCTCCAGCAGGCCGCGGGCGTCGAGTTCCTCCACCAGCTCCTCGGCGTCCAGTTCGGACAGGTCCGCCAGGAACGAGGGCGTCGGTCCGGCCGCGGCGGCCGGTACCGGCGCCGGGGCGGCCGGGGGCGCGGCGGGCGCGGGCCGGGCGGCTGCCGGCGCGGCCGGGCCACCGGTGATCTCGACGAAGTGGTCGACCACCTCGGCGATGGAGCGCCCGTCCAGGAAGACCACCGGCGAGACCCGGTGGCCGAGCACCGCCTGCATCTTGTTGACCAGGCGGATCGCCAGCATCGAGTCGAGGCCGAAGTCGCGCAGGCCGGCGTTCGCGTCGAACCGGCCCACCGGCACGCCCAGCGCGTCGGCGAGTTCGGCGAGGACGACCTCCGCGACCGGCCGCTCCGCCGCCGGCTGCGGGGCGGCCGGCCGCGCCTCGACCGCCGGGGCCGCCGCGGCGGGCGCCGCCACCGTGGCGGCGGCGGCCGGGGCCGGGGCGGCCTCGCGGCGGGGCTCGGTGTCGATCCAGTAGCGCTCCTTCTGCCACTGGACCAGCGGGGTCTCCACGACCTCGACGTCGTCGGGGAAGAGGGAGTCGAAGGTCAGCGGCAGGCCCCGGACGTACAGCGAGGCGGCGGCGCCCAGCAGGCAGCGGACGTCGCTCTCCTCGCGCCGCAGGGAGTTGACCGCGTGCACCTGGACGCCGCGGGACAGCCCGATCTCCTCGACGGCGCCGCGCAGCGTCTCGTGCGGGCCGATCTCGACGAAGGTGGAGACGCCCCGGTCGACCAGCGCGCCGATGGTCTCGGCGAACCGGACCTGGTTGCGCAGGTTGTGCACCCAGTAGTCGACGTCGGCGACCGGGTCCACCGTGTCGGCCAGCGCCGTGGAGTGGAAGGGGATGCCGGGGGTCAGCGGGGTGATGCCGTCGATGCTCTCGCGCAGCGGCTGGACCAGCGGGTCCATGCCGGGGCTGTGCACCGGGCGCTCGACCCGGATCCGCCGGACCGAGATCCCGTCCCGCCGGAGGTCCGCCTCCAGCGCGTCGACGGCCCCGGGCGATCCGGAGACCGCGGCGCTGGTGGGGCTGTTGACCACGGCGACGGCGGCGTGCTCGGCGTAGGGGGCGAGCCGCGGCAGCAGCTCCGCCTCCGGCAGGTCGACCGAGATCATGGCGCCCTCGGCGGCCTTGCGCTCCAGCAGGTGCGAGCGGGCGACCACCACGCGGGCGGCGTCCTCCAGGGACAGCGCGCCGGACACGCAGGCGGCCGCGACCTCGCCCAGGCTGTGGCCGACGACGGCGGCCGGCTCGATGCCGAGGTCCAGCCAGACCTTCGCCAGCGACACCTGGAGGGCGAACAGCACGGGCTGCTGGAAGTCCATCTCCTCGTACCTGGCCTCCTCGGCCGGGGCGGCGAGGTGGTCGAGCACCGAGCAGCCGCCGGCCGCGCGCACGGCGGCGTCGCAGGCCTCCATCCAGGTACGGAACCCGGCGTGCGCGCGCAGCAGTTCGCGGCCCATGCCGACCCACTGGGTGCCGCCGCCGGAGAACACCAGCGCCACCCGCCGGTCGGCGTTGCCGGAGACCGTGCCCGTGACGACGTCGGGGTGCGCCTGGCCGGCGGCGACCCGGGCGAGTCCGTCCAGGACGTCCTGCCGGTTGCGGGCGAACAGCGCGATCCGGTGGCTGTGGTGGGTGCGCCGGGCGGCGAGGGTGTAGGCGAGGTCGGAGACCCGCAGGGCCGGGTCGCGTTCCACGTGGTTGGACAGTTCACGGCAGGTGTCGGCCAGCGCGCCCGCGGTGCGGGCGGTGACGGGCACCAGGTACGGCCGCTCGTCGGCCGGGGCGTCGCCCGGGCTCGGCGCGAGGTGCCGGCCCCGGTCGCCGGCCAGGAACGGGTGGGCCGCGACGGGGAGTCCGGCGGCGTACAGGGCGCCGAGCGAGCCGAGCAGGGTCGCGGCCTCGTCGGCGCCGCGCCGCAGCGACGGCAGGGTGGTCGCCGGCAGGATCTCCGACACCGACTTGAGCAGCAGGGGGTGCGGGCTGATCTCGACCACCGCGTCGACGTCGTGGTCGCGCAGCCTGGTCAGGGCGTCGACCACCCGGATCTCCCGGCGCAGGTTGTCCGCCCAGTAGTCCGGGCCGAGCTCCGCGCCGTCGACGGGTTCGCCGGTGACCGTCGAGATCATCGGGATGCGGGCGGTCCGGGGCCGGATGCCCGCCAGCTCGGCCTTCAGCGGGGCGAGGACGTGGTCGACCAGCGGCGAGTGCGGGGCGTGGCCCATCCGTACCCGGTGGTTGGTGACGCCCGCGTCGGTCAGCCGCCGGACGAGGTCGTCGATCTCCTGCGGAGTGCCGGTGACGAGCGTGGAGTTCAGGCCGTTGTGGCCGGAGAGGGTGAGCCCGCCGGTCAGGTGCGGCCGGACCTCGTCCGCGGGGGTCATCACCACGATGCCCTCGCCGCGGCCCACGGCCAGCAGCTGGAGGAGCCGGCCGTGGTGGGCGGCCAGGCGGGAGGCGTCGTCGAAGTCGAGCGCTCCGGCGACGTGGGAGGCGGCGAACTCGCCGACGCTCTGGCCCACCACGACGTCCGGCTCCACGCCCAGCGAGCGCCAGGTCTCGGCCAGCGCGACCTGGAGGGAGAACAGCAGCGGCTGGAAGACGTCCATGTCGTCGAGCCGGCCGTCGGGGGAGAGCAGCTGCTCGACGAGCGAGAAGCCCAGCAGCTCCCGCATCCGCTTGTCGGACCTCATCATGGACCGGCGGAACACCGGGTGGCCGGCCAGCAGTTGGCGGCCCATGCCGACCCACTGCGAGCCGTTGCCGGAGAACAGGAAGGCCACCCGCGGCCTGCGCCCGGCCGGCTCCCCGACGCTCAGCCCGGGGGCCTTCCCGCCGTTGCCGAAGGCGTCGAGGCTGCTCCTGAGTTCGGCCATGTCGCGGGCGGTGGCGGCGAGCCGGAACGGGCCGTCGCCGGGCGTGCGGCGGCAGAGCGCGCGCAGGTCGGTGCCGTCGCGCAGCGCCCGGGCCCGCTCGGCCAGTTCCTCGCGGGAGTCCGCGGCCAGCAGGAGGAGCGAGGACTCGGGGCGCGGCAGCTCCTCGACGGCGACGTGACAGATCGAGCCGCCGAACCCGAAGGAGCTGACGCCGCCGCGGCGGGCGTCGGAGCGCCGCGGCCACGGCTCCAGCCGGTCCTGGACGGTGAGGTTGTACTCGTCGAACAGGATCTGCGGGTTCGGCGCGCTGAAGTGCAGGCTCGGCGGCAGCACGCCGTTGCGCATCGACATCGCGAGCTTGACCAGGCCGACGATGCCGGCGGCCGCCTCCAGGTGGCCGACGTTGGACTTCACGGAGCCCAGCCGCAGCGGTTCGGCGCGGTCGCCGCCGAGGACGGCGCCGATGGCGTTGGCCTCGATCGGGTCGCCGAGCGGGGTCGCGGAGCCGTGGCACTCGATGTAGTCCACCAGGTGCGGTGCGACGCCGGCCCGCTGCCAGGCGGTGCGGAGCATCTTCTCCTGCGCCTGGGGGTTCGGCGCCGTCATGCCGTTGCTCAGGCCGTCGTTGTTGGAGGAGCTGCCCTTGATCAGGCAGTACACCGGCAGGTCGCGCTCCAGCGCCACGCTGAGCGGGGCGAGCACGACGACGCCGGCGCCCTCGCCGCGGACGTAGCCGTTGGCCCGGGCGTCGAAGGACTTGCAGCGGCCGTCCGGGGCGAGCGCGCCCATCGCGTCCATGGCGGTGTAGTAGTCGGAGACGAAGCTCAGGTTCACGCCGCCGGCGAGCACCAGGTCGCTCTCGCCGAGCCAGATCGACTGGCAGCCGGTGTGCACCGAGATGAGCGATCCGGCGCAGGCGGAGTCGATGGCCATGCTGGGGCCCTGCAGGCCCAGGACGTACGAGACGCGGTTGGCGATGATGCCGTCGTGCATGCCGGTCGCGGTGTGCGGGGTGATCTGGCTGTCGGGGCCGCGGTAGTGGGCCAGGGCGGCGTAGTCGCCCCAGCAGGAGGCCATGAACACGCCGGTGTCGCTGCCGACGAGGGTGTGCGGCGCGATGCCCGCGTCCTCCAGGGCCTCCCAGGACAGCTCCAGGATCAGCCGCTGCTGGGGGTCCATCTGGACGGCCTCGCGGGGCGAGATGCCGAAGAACAGCGGGTCGAACCGGTCGATGCCGTCGATGAACCCGCCCCAGCGGACCCGGTCGTTGAGCAGCTCGCGGCGCGCGGCCGGCACCGGTCCGACGGCGTCGCCGCCCTCGACCAGCAGCCGCCAGAACGCGGACGGGTCGGGCCCGCCGGGGAAGCGGCAGCCGATGCCCACGATCGCGACGGGCTCGTGCGAGGGCTGGCGGCGCTCGGTGCTCGGGGCGGGCTCCGCGGCCCGCGGACCGTCGACGAGGGCGCGGGCCAGCCCGTCGAGGGTCGGGTACTGCCACATCCAGGTCGCCGGGACCTGCCAGCCGAGGAACTCGGACAGCGCGGCCGCGAGGTTCACCGACCTCAACGAGTCCAACCCGTACCGGTGCATCGGCGCCCACCGGTCCACGGAGTGCGCGGAGATGTCCAACAGCTCGGCGAAACGTGATAGCAGGAAATCCGTGACGGCGGATATGTCTCGCGCCGCGCGCTCCTGGGGCATGGTGACTCCTCGACAGGGCGGGTGGAATGGACGGGTGGAGCTACACACCGATCGTTCGCAAGGGGGGGCTGGTCAGTACGTCCGCGTCGGGCCAATTCGGACACGAAGAAAAGGACTAGACCTGTACATGACATGATGGTTCATGCGATCGGGCAACGCGGCTCCTCTCGTGGCAGGAAGGGAGGTTCGAGGCGCTGACCACGCGACTCGGCGGCGCGCGCCGAGGGCGGGAGGCTCCGAGGACGGGGGCTTCGAAGTGACGTGGGCGATCGCGATTCAGCGGCTCACTGTGGAGTTCTCACCGGGTGCGTGCGGCCTTACCGAAGGTTCTGTCGCGCATTCCGCTGCCGGGATTCCGCAGCACTGGCGTTTCACCGCCGTTGAGCGCGGCGGGGCGTCGACTCCAGGATTGCGCACTTTGCGGTCCGGTTGCGGCAGTGGCGAGATTTGATCGACAAAGTGTCCGATTCGATCTCCTCGGACGGCACCGCCCAGTGCCGTCCGGGCGCCCCGGCGCGGAGTGGACAGCAGACGATCGACCAATGCAAGCTGTCCGCATGGCAGTTGACAAATTCGATGCGGCGTCAGCCGATGCCAACAGCTCCTTACCCCGACGTGCCGACCACCTCGGCCGCGCACCCGCCGCCCGCGACCTCGACGGCAGGCCCGCATGACCGACACCACGGATACCACTGACTCCACCGACTCCACCGGCACCGCGGCCGGTCCGGTCCGCCGGCCGGGACTGGCCCTCGGCGTGCTGGCCGGGGCGCTCGCACTGGACGTGAGCGGCCTCGGCGTCCTCAACGCCGCCCTCCCCTCCGTCGGAGAGCGCTTCCACCTCGACGAGACCACGCTCCAGTGGGTGATGACCGCCTACGCCGTCACCTTCGCCGGCTTCCTGCTGGTCGGCGGCCGGCTGGCCGACGTGCTCGGGCGGCGGCGGGTGTTCGAGGTCGGTGTCGCCCTGTTCACCGTGTCCGCGCTGGTCGGGGCCGTGGCCCCGAACACCGTGACCCTGCTGGGCGCGCGCGCCGTCCAGGGCATCGGCGCCGCCCTGTCCGGACCGGCCGCGCTGGCGCTGCTCACCGACACGTTCCCGGCCGGTCCGGCGCGCAACCGGGCCTTCGGCGTGTACGCGGCCGTCGGCGCCGCGAGCTTCAGCGGCGGCGTGCTGCTGGGCGGGGTGCTGACCGAGTTCTTCGGCTGGCGCTCGGTGCTGTGGTTCTCGGTGCTGCTCGGCCTCGGCGTGCTGGGCGCGACGCGGATCGGACTGCCGGACGGCGCCGGGCACCGCGGCCGGCTCGACCTGCCCGGCGCGATCACCGGCACCCTCGGCCTCACCCTGCTCATCGTCGGCGCCAGCGGCAACGGGGCGTCGGCGTGGATCGTCCTCGGCGCCGCGGTGCTCTGCCTGGTGCTGTTCGTCGTGCGCGAGCACCGCACCGCCGACCCGCTGCTCCCGCTCGGCCTCTTCCGGATCACCTCGGTGCGGGAGGCCAGCCTGGCGGCGTTCCTCCAGTACATGGGCTCGGTCGGGATGCTGTTCTTCGCCCCGCTGTACCTGCAGGGGATGCTGCACTACTCGCCCTTCGAGTCCGGCATGGCGCTGGTGCCGATGTCCCTGGCCGTGTTCCTCACCGCCAACTTCGCCACCGGCCGGCTGCTGGCCAGGTACTCCCCGCGGACGCTGATGGCCGTCGGCCTCGTCCTGATCGGGGTGGGCACCGGGCTGTGGCTGGGTACGCCGCAGGACGGCGACTACGTGCTGCACGTGCTGCCCGGCCTGGTGGTCAGCGGCATCGGCCAGGGGCTGAACTTCCCCTCGATGACCTCCGCGGGCCTGTCCGGCGTCCCGGAGCAACAGCAGGGCGTCGCAGGGGCGTTGAACGTGGTGACCCAGCAGATCGGCGCCAGCGCGGGCGTGGCGGTGATGGTCCTGGTCGCGGCGACCACCGACGACCAGCTCTCCGGCTACCACCTCGCCTACGTCACCGCCGCCGTCGCCTGCCTGCTGGGTGCGGCGGCCATCGCGGTGAGACGGCGGGCCTGAGCGCCCCGGCGTCGCGGACGCGGGTTTCGACGACAGACCCCAGGGGGCGGCGGTCGGCAGCAGCCGGCCGCCGCCCCCTTCGTCGGGTCCGGGGCCGGCGCCGAGGGCGCCGGGAGGCCCGGCGCCGGCTCAACCGGCCTTGGGGAGCTTGGAGTTCCTGGAGAAGGCCGCCGCCCGGACGTCCAGCAGGGCGAGCAGGACCGGCGGGTCGAGGACGTGCACCGGGCGCAGGCGCAGTTCGAGCGGGTCCAGCGGTACGTTCGGCCTGATCTCGATGGGGCCGACGGATCCGACGGAGACCTCGCCGGTGAGGACTTCGTCGAAGGAGGCGGGGACGGAGTGCGCGAGGAGGTACCAGGTCCCGGCCGGTACGTGTTCGAGGAGGAAGGCGCCGGGGCGGGGGAGGACGGTGCAGGCGGCCGGCCGGCCCTCCGGGATGCGGGTGCGGAAGAGGCCGACGAAGACCCGGCCGAGTTCCTCGGCGACGGAGGCCCGGATCTCGCCCTGGACGGTGGCGAGTTCCGTCGGCCGGCTCCATCGCCGGTTGTCGAGTTCGATCCTGGTGGTGAAGCCGCGTAACTGGCGGAACATGGTGGGCGAGGTGCCGACGCTGCTGGCGAACCGCGAACTGAAGGTGCCGACGCTGTTGTAGCCGACCCGGTGGCTGATCTCGGTGACGGTGAGGTCCGTTTCGATGAGCAGGCGTTTCGCGGCGTCGATCCGAATGGCGGACAGGAAGCGTCGGGGCGAGACCCCGGTCACCCGCTGGAATTCCCGGGAGAAATGGAATTTGCTGTAGATGGCGGCCTGGGCCATGTCATCTATCGTGAGCAATTCGCCGATGTTCTCGTGCATGACCTCGATCGCGCGGGCCACGGCCTCTTCTATTGCTGGCTTCAAGGCTGCTCCAGATTCTCGCATGTACCGGTGGACGACGGAAACTCCGCCCCGGTATTGCGTCCTGGAACGCGGCCGAAGGGGTGGGTGACCCTTGGCTACCGGAGCGCGCGAGGTTTCCCCATCTCCCTTCCGTTAAGCGGCGGTGACACAGTGTGTCGACCCGATAACGACTGATGACCGTAGCAGGCGGACATGACAAGTTCAACGGCTCCTCCCGTGCTTCCATTTGGCAAAGCCGAAGCATCGAATACTGGCCGGTATGTGTTTGAAATACTGCAGCAATTGGGGAGATGCGCCGGTGGGGGGTGCGTGGACGATGCGGATGGGGAGGCGGTGGGGCGGGCGGGCCGGTGGGGTGGGCGGGCCGGTGGGGCGGCCGCGCCGGGGGAGGCTCCCGCCGTCAGTCCGTTCCGGTCGCCGTGGTGTCCACCTCCCTCCACAGCCGCTCCGCCGAGGCCGCCACCGAGCCGACGGCGGCCTGCCGGGTGTCGCCGACGGCCACCATCAGCCCCACCAGCTGCGCCTCCAGCAGGCGGTCGGCGTCCCAGGGCTCGGTGAGGTAGCCGCCGAGCTCCAGAACGACCAGGCCGTGCACCGCCGACCACATCTGATGCGCCACCAGATCGGCGTCCGCCGCCCGGAACCGGCCCGCCTCGATGCAACGGGCGGCGCACTCGGAGACGCCGGCCAGCGTGTAACGGCCGTATTGCCGGTCCTCCTCACCGAGTGAGAATCCGGCCAGTGAGGAACCCCCGAACATCACCGCGTACAGGTGGGGGTTGGCCAGCGCATTGCACCGGTAGGCGCGGCCCAGCAGCGCCAGGTCGCTCACCGGATCGTCGCTGAACTCCACCAGGGTGAAGTAGTGCTGGAGCCGGGTGAACCCTTCGTGGACCATGGCGCGCACCAGTCCGCGCATTCCGTTGAAGTGGGTGTACAGGGCCATCGTGGAGGTGCCGATCTCGCTCGCGATGCGGCGGGCGGACAGCGCCTGCGGCCCTTCCTCCGCCAGCAGCCGGGCGGCGATGTCCACCAGTGCCGGACGGGCGCGGGGATCCGAGTGACGTGGACTCATTCCCTCAGTCAAGCAAAATGCCGTTATCCCAGGCACGTTCGAGCTTCACAACCCTCCGATCCCCGCACATTGCGAGAAGCGGCCGTCCGGACGCCGGGCATAGCTTTCCAGTCACCCGGCGCGACTTTCCGGGGTCAACGAGCGGCCGGAGACGATATCTTGACGATCCGTCGCGCACTCCCCACCCTCAGTCCCCACGGAGGTCGCTCTTGTCCACGCCCGCCCCCGGCCGCTCCACCGGCGCCACGCTGCTGCTCTCCCTGGGCAGCCTGATCGTGCTGGTCTCCTCGGCCGTGGCCTTCTACCACTCCTTCGCCATGGACCCGGCGATGCCGATGTCCCACATGCCGGCCGACGACGACCGGAAGCTGCACGGCATGGCGCTGTCGGAGATGCCGGAGATGTTCACCGCCCTCGGCGGACTGCTGCTCGTGGTGGCCGGCGCCGCCCTGCGCGGCCGCCCGAAGGCCGTCCCGGCCGACTCCGGGAAGGGCCGCGGCGGCCGGCTGCTGATCACCGTCATCGGCACCGCCGCCCTCACCATCGACATCAGCAAGACCTCCACCCTGGGCTTCGTCATACCGGGCCTGCGCACCGAGTACGGACTCGACCCCCGCACGGCGTCCCTGCTGGCGGTCTGCGGGCTGACCGGCACGGCGGCCGGGGCGCTGCTGTTCGGGGTGCTCACCGACCGGATCGGCCGCCGCAGCTCCTACCTGATCGCCACCCTCGGCTTCACCGCCACCAGCATGTGCGGCTCGATGCCCACCTTCGAGGGCAACCTGGTGATGTGCGCCCTGATGGGCGTGGCGGTCGGCGGCCTCGCCCCGCTGCTGATCACCCTGCTCACCGAGACCGTCGGCGGAAAGGTCCGCGGATCGGTGGTGGTGGCGCTCTCCGTGGTCGCCACCGCGGTCGGCTACCTGGTCGCCGCCGGCTCGGCGCTCTGGCTGGAACCGGTGTTCGGCTGGCGCATCCTCTGGCTGATCGGCGCCCCCACCGGCGCCGTGCTGGCCCTGCTCACGCCCTTCGTCCCCAACCGCACCTCCGCCCCCGCCCCGGCGGCCGAGGGCGCACCGGCCGTCCGGCACCTGCCGAGGTCCTCCCGGGCCCTCACCAGCGGTCTGCAGCGCGCCTTCGCCACCCTGATCGGGCTGCTCACCTTCGGCCTCACCACCTGGGTGCCGAGCCTGGCCAGGATCGGCGGCGTGCCGGTGCACACCGCGAACCTGATGCTCACCGTCGCGGCGGTCGCGATGATCCCGTGCGCCCTGCTGCTGATGCTGGGCTACCGCCGCTTCGGCCCGACCTCCATGGCGGCCGGCCTGGCGACCGTCACCGCCGTGCTGCTGCTGGCGCTCACCGCCAGCGGCGCGGTGGCCGAGGTGGGCTGGATCGCCGCGGGCGCGCTGGTGGCCGCGCTGTTCTCGGTGAACTCGATGGCGGCGATCTTCCTGCCGATCGCGGCCGACCTGGCGGAGCCGGAACGGCGCGGCCGCACCACCGGGTGGGTCTCGCTGTTCAACCGGCTGGGCGGCCTGATGGGGCCGCTGCTGCTGGCGAGCCTGGTGTCCTCGGCCTCCGCCGTCCTGGTGGCGGTCTCCGCCCTCGCCCTGCTGTGCGGCGCGGCCGCCTGGTACATCAGCCGGCGGCACCGACTGGCCCTGGCCACCCTGGAGCCGGCGGTGGACTGACCTGCCGTCAACTCATCCGCGGCAGGCCTGCCGACCGACGCAACCCGTCGGCCGGCAGGCCTGCCGTGCTTCGTCGCGCGCCGCCGGCGAGCCGGGCGCACGCCCGCGCTCCGCAGGGGGAGCGGGCGTACAGCACGAGCAGAGAAGCCCGCAGATCCGCACCCGGCCAATACTGGGCTGGCCCCCGCTGCGACGCCGCGCACCGCGCGTCGAGCGGGCGTCGGCACCCGGATCCCCCCTGGACGGAACCGGACCCCCTGGACGGAAGGAAGAGGCATGGCCGACTCGCAGGACGTCACAGCCGCACTGAAGGCCGACGGCGACGCCGTCGAAGCCCTGGTGGCGAACCTGGCGGACGCCGACTGGGAGCGGCCCACGCCGGCGCCCGGCTGGACCGTCGCCCACCAGATCGCCCACCTCGCGGCCACCTTCAAGCTGGCGGGCACCGCCGCGGCCGACCCCGAGGCGTTCAAGGCGCTGGCCGCGGGCGTCGGCCAGGACTTCGACGGCGCGGTGCAGCAGTCCCTCAAGCCCTACCTGGCCTCCGCCACGCCGAAGATCCTGCTGGAGCGCTGGAACGCCGAGCGGCGGATGGCCGAGCAGGCCCTGGCGGCCGTCCCGGCGGGGCAGCTGGTGCCGTGGCTGGTCCGCCCGCTGCCGGCGCCCGTGCTGGCCGCCGCCGGCATGATGGAGCTGTTCGGCCACGGCCAGGACATCGCCGACGCCCTCGGGGTGCCCCGCGAGCACACCGACCGGCTCCGCTACCTGGTCGAATTCGCCGTCCGCACCTGGGACTTCGGCTACCAGGCGCGCGGACTCGACACCCCCGACACCGAGTTCCGCTTCGAGATCACCGCGCCGTCGGGCGCCCGCTGGGAGTTCGGCCCCGCCGACGCGGAGCAGCGCGTCAGCGGCCCCGCCGTCGACTTCTGCCTCCTGGTGACCCGGCGCCGGCACCGCGACGACCTCGCCCTGACCGCCGAGGGCAAGGACGCCGACGCCTGGCTCGACGTCGCCCAGGCCTACCGCGGCCCGGCCGGCGAGGGCCGCACCCCGGGCCAGTTCGGTCCGTCCGCCAACTGACCGCACCCGTCCGGAATCCGTAGAGAGGGGACCTTCATGGCCACCCGTACCGACGAATGTGCCGTGGTTCTCGGCGGAAGCATTGCGGGCCTGCTGGCGGCCAGGGTGCTCTCCGAGTCCTATCCCCGGGTCGTCGTCGTCGAACGCGACCGGATCCTCGGGGTCCAGGGGCCGCGCCGCGGCGTGCCGCACGGCAACCACGCCCACGGGCTGGTCGCCCGCGGCCACCAGATCATGGAATCGCTGTTCCCGGGCCTCACCGACGAGTTGATCGCCGCGGGGGTGCGGCCCGGTGACTTCAGCAACGACATCCAGTGGTACTTCAACGGGCTGCGGCTGAGCCCCGCCCGCACCGGCCTGCCGTCCGTGCCCGCCACCCGGCCGGTGCTCGAGTACCACCTACGCGAGCGGGTGCGGAAGCTGCCGGAGGTGTCGTTCCTGGAGGAGCACGACGTCATCGCCCCGGTGGCCGACGCCGCCGGGCACCGGGTCACCGGGGTCAGGGTGCAGGCGCGCACCCCCGGAGCCGAGGAGCGGACGATCTCCGCGAACCTCGTCGTCGACACCACCGGCCGCGGCTCCCGGGCCCCGCTCTGGCTGGCCGACCTCGGGTACCAGGCACCCCCCGAGGAACGGATCGAGATCGACCTGGCGTACACCACCCGCCACTACCGGCTGGAGAAGGACCCGTTCGGCAGCGACATCGCCATCATCCCGGCCGCCACGCCCTCGCACCCGCGCGGGGCGTTCTTCTACCGGGTGCCCGGCGACGACAACCGGGTGGAGCTGTCGGTGACCGGCCTCCTCGGCGACCACCCGCCCACCGACCCGGAGGGGTTCCACGCCTTCGTCCGGTCGCTGCCCGTCCCCGAGATCTACGAGGCGATCCGGGACGCCGAACCGCTCGACGAACCGCTGCGCTTCCGCTTCCCGGCCAGCGTCCGCCGGGACTACCACCGGCTGGAGCGCTTCCCGGCCGGACTGCTGGTGATGGGCGACGCGATCTGCAGCTTCAACCCCGCCTACGCCCAGGGCATGACCTCGGCGGCCCTGCAGGCGCTCGTGCTGCGCCGGCACGCCGCCGGGCGGCGGCTGCCCAGGCCCCAGGCCTACTTCCGCGACATCGCCCGCGAGATCCGCTCGCCCTGGTCCTTCGCCGCGGTGACCGACCTGGGCTACCAGGGCGTCAAGGGCAAGCGGAACCTCCAGACCGCCCTGGTCAACCGGTACGCCGCGCTGGCCCAGCGGGCGGCGGTGCACGACCCCCGGGTGACCGACGCACTGGTGCGGATCGCCGGACTGGTGGCCACCCCACAGTCCCTGATGCACCCTCGGACGCTGCTGCGCGTCCTGCGCGCCGCCCGCCGCCCGGTGCCGCCCTCGGCCTTCGGCGTCACCGCGCCGTGAGGGCCTCCTCCGTCGTTCCGCTGGTACGGGAAAAAGTTTTTCGCGAGGATGTCGAAGTCGGCGGATCAGCGCCGACTTCTAAGTGAAGGCCCCACCGGGCGCCTCACGTCGCAAGGAGCGGAACGATGAAGTACCTGATCATGATGTACCCGAACGCCGACGTCCTGGCCGCGCTGCCGGAGGAGGAGCGCAACGCGGTCTTCCAGGGCCACGGCGCGTTCATGGAGAAGATCAAGGCGACCGGCGAGTTCGTCGGGACCCTGGCCCTGGCCGGCCCGGACCAGAGCTCCGTGGTGCGGGTGCGCGGCGGTGTCCCGGCGGTGACGGACGGCCCGTACGCCGAGGCCAAGGAATACGTGGGTGGTACCTACATCATCGAGGTCAAGGACCTGGCGCGCGCCCACGAGGTCGCCGCGATGATCCCGGACGCCGCTGTCGAGGGCCTCGGCATCGAGCTCCGTCCGATCGTCTTCAGCGAGGGCGCTGCCGCCTGACCGGCTGCCCGGGGGCCTCGCGGCCCCCGGGCTCCGTCCTGCCCCTCGGTAGTCCGTGCGCACTGTTATCGAGAGAGGACGAACACATGAAGGTTCCGGAGCTGCTCCGAGACAAGGTCGTCGTCGTGTCGGGCGTGGGGGCCGGTCTCGGCCGGACGCTGGCCGTGCGGTGCGCCGAGGCCGGAGCCGACGTGGTGCTCGCGGCCCGTACCTCCTCCTACCTGGACGAGGTGGCCAAGGCCGTCGAGGAGACCGGGCGCCGCGCACTGGCGGTACCCACCGACATCACCGATCCGGCCGCCGCGAGCGCGCTCGTCGCCGCCGCGCTCGACGAGTTCGGCCGGGTCGACACCCTGATCAACAACGCGCTGGTGGAGCCGCCGCACACCGAGCTGCAGGACACCGACCTGGACGACGTCCGCCTCGGCATGGAGGTGACCGTCTACGCGGCGCTGCGGCTGTCGAAGCTGTTCACCCCGGCCCTGCGGGACAGCCGCGGCTCGATCGTCATGGTCAACTCGTCCGTCCTGCGGCACTCCAAGCGTGCCTGCGGCGCCTACAAGATCGCCAAGTCGGGGCTGCTCGCGGCCGCCCAGATGCTCTCCACCGAGCTGGGCCCGGAGGGGATCCGGGTGAACACCGTGGCGCCCGGGCCGATGTGGACCGACAAGGTCAAGGACTTCATCGGCGGGCTCGCCGAGATGCGCGGCCTGACGCTGGAGGAGGGCTACCAGGAGGTGGCCTCCGACATGGACCTGCGCCGGCTGCAGACCCCGGAGGAGACCGCCGACGTGGTGATCTTCCTGGCCTCGGACCTGGCGCGCGCCGTCACCGGCCACTGCCTCGACGTCAACTGCGGCGAGTACCACCACTGATCCCGCGTCCGCCCCGGGCGGCCGGCGGACCACCGGCCGCCGTGGCCGGGACATGTCCCAGAACAGTCGAACAGATGTCCATTCGTGGAGCCGATGGTGTCGACCACCATCGGCTCCACGCGTCTGACCAGCGACGACGCCACAGCCGTCGGGGCCGTGCGGAAGTCATCTGAAAAAAGTTCCGCGAACCGGCGCAAGAATCGGTCGGCTGCTTCGACAACGTAGTGAGCGACCTTCCGAAAATGAGCGAAAGGAACAACACGGCCATGTCCGTCACTACAGCGGAGACAGACCTCCCTCGCACCACTGCACGGCCC
Source organism: Kitasatospora sp. NPDC001547 (assembly GCF_042894165.1). Taxonomy (NCBI): domain Bacteria; kingdom Bacillati; phylum Actinomycetota; class Actinomycetes; order Kitasatosporales; family Streptomycetaceae; genus Kitasatospora; species Kitasatospora sp. NPDC001547. The sequence continues at coordinate 229,801 of NZ_JBIAVL010000001.1, forward strand.
TGGCTGGCACTCGCGGTCCTCGCGCTGCCGACCCTGCTGGTCGCGCTGGACGCGAACGTCCTGTTCCTGGCGCTGCCCGAACTCACCGCCGACCTGGGCGCCAGCAGCGTCCAGCAGTTGTGGATCACCGACGCCTACGGCTTCATGGTCGCCGGCCTGGTGATCACGATGGGGACGGTCGGTGACCGGATCGGGCGCCGCAAGCTCCTGATGGCGGGCATGGCGGTGTTCGCGCTGGCCTCGCTGGTCTGCGCCTGGGCGACCAGCCCGATCATGCTGATCGCGGCGCGCGGCGTGCAGGGCATCGCGGGTGCCACGCTGATGCCCTCCACCCTCGCGCTGATCACCAACATCTTCCGCGACGACAAGCAGCGCGGGAAGGCCATCTCGATCTGGGCCACCTGCACCTTCACCGGCGCCGCGCTCGGCCCGGTGCTCGGCGGCGTGCTGCTCGCGCCGTTCTGGTGGGGCGCGGTGTTCCTGCTCGCCGTCCCGGTCGCGGCCGTGGTGCTGATCGCCGGGCCCGTGCTGCTCCCGGAGTTCCGCCCCGAGCAGTCCCGGAGCCTGGACCTGACCAGCGTCGTGCTCTCCCTGCTGGGCATCCTCCCGGTGGTCTACGCGATCAAGGTGCTCAGCCTGGGCACCGGCAGCACCCTGACCGGCGTGGTGTCGCTGGCCGTGGGCCTGCTGTTCGGCACCGTGTTCGTGCGCCGCCAGCTCAAGGGCGACGACCCGCTGCTCGACCTGCGGCTCTTCGCGAACAGCTCGTTCACCGTCATGCTGACCGCGCTGGCGCTGGCCGGGATGGTCCTGGCGGGCACCGCCCTGAACGTCACCCAGCTGCTGCAGACGGTGCTCGGCTACACCCCGCTCGCGTCGGCCCTGTGGTTCGTCCCGATGGGCCTGTGCATGGCGGTGGGCACGATGTCCACGCCGGCCCTGATCCGTTCGATCCAGCCGCGGACCGCGATCATCGGCGGCATGTTCCTCTCCGCGATCGGCGCCGCGGTGCTGATCCTGGTGAACGGCGACCACGGCCCCTGGCCGATCGTGCTCGGCACCGCCGTCATCGGCCTGGGCGCCGGCCCGATGTTCGCGCTGGGCATCGGCCTGGTGGTCGGCTCGGTGCCGCCGGAGCGCGCCGGTTCGGCCGCCTCGATGGCGGAGACCGCGAACTACCTCGGTGGCGCGCTCGGCCTGGCCGTGCTCGGCACGATCGGCTCCGCGGTGTACACCAGCGAGATGAGCGGTGTCGACTCCGCGCAGGCCCGGGAGACCGTGGCCGGCGCCGCCGCCGAGGCCACGAAGCTCGGCGCGGACGCCTCCGCGGCGCTGCTGAAGACGGCGCACGCGGCCTTCGTGAGCGGCCTGAACGCCGTCGCGGCGGTGTCCTCCGCGGTCTTCGTCGTGCTGGCGCTGCTGGCCGGGATCTACTTCCAGCGGGCCGCCCGCAACAGCGGCCAGTGAGCTGACCGGCTGACCCGACGAGGCCGGCGCGGGACCCGAGGGTCCCGCGCCGGCCTCGGCCGTTGCGCCCTACTCCTCGATCAGGGAGAGGGTGCGGGTCGGGCACTCCTCGACCGCCGTCCGCGCGCCCGCCAGCTGGGCGCCCGCGACCCGTTCGGTCAGCACCACCACCGTCCCGTCCCGGTCGCTCTGGTCGAACAGGTCGGGTGCCGCGAGGTAGCACCGGCCCGCGCCGATGCAGCGGTCTTCGTCCGTACGGATCCGCATGGCTTCCTCCCTCACCAGGTGACCGGCAGCGCGTGCAGGCCGTAGTTGACGTGCTCCTCCTTGAACCGCAGCGACTCCACCGGCTCGGCCAGCCGCAGCTCGGGGATGCGCTCGAACAGGGTGCTCAGGACGACCTCCAGTTCGGTCCGCGCCAGGTGCTGGCCGATGCACTGGTGCGCGCCGAAGCCGAAGGCCAGGCTGCGGTCGACGCGGTCGAGGTCGAAGGCGTCCGGGTCCCGGAACCGCTGCGGGTCCCGGTTGGCCCCCACCGTCAGGCCGAGCACGCCCTCGCCGGCGGCTATCCGGACCCCGCCGATCTCGACGTCCTCCAGGGCCACCCGGGAGTTGGCGATCTCCGCGATGGTGAAGTACCGCACCAGCTCGTCGATCGCCGCCGGCCAGCGCGACGGGTCGGTGGCCAGCGACTTGCGCAGCAACGGGCGGTCCAGCAGCAGCATGGCGCCCAGCCCGATGACGTTCGCGATGGTCTCGTGGCCCGCCATCAGCAGCATGAAGGCCATGCCGACGAGGTCGCGGTGGTCGGGGACGCCCGGCTCGCCCCGCCGCGCCGCGAGCCGGCCGATCAGGTCGTCGGTCGGGTTCCGCTCCTTGTCGGTGACCATCTGGTCCATGTAGCCCATGAGCTCCCCGGTCGCCTGGGCGCCGGCCTCCGGGGTGTTGGCGTTCATCACCGTGAAGGAGATCCGCAGGAAGAACTCGCGGTCGGCGAACGGGACGCCGAGCAGCTCGCAGATCACCAGCAGCGGCACCGGGTTGGCGAAGCCGTCGATCAGGTCGACGGGGCGCGGGCCGGCCAGCAGCCGGTCCACGTACTCGTCGGTGATCTCCTGGATCCGGGGCCGCAGCCGGTTGACGCTGCGGGGGGTGAAGTCGGCGGCCACCGCGCGCCGCGCCAGGGTGTGGTCCGGCGGGTCCATCCCGACCAGCGAGGTGGAGAACTCCGGCGGGGGGACCTGGTGGTCCATCATCAGCGGGTACCCCGGGCGGCGCAGGTCGGAGCTGAACCGGTTGTCGCCCAGCATCGCCTTGACGTCCTCGTAGCGGGTGGCGGCCCAGGCGAGCTTGCCGCTGGGCAGCCTGACCTTGCCCAGCGTCGGGCGGTCGAGGAGCTGCCGGTATCCGGCCGGGAGCGTGTACGGGCACGTCCGGCGCATCGGGTAGGACGGGTGCTCGGAGTGGTCGGAGTGGTCGGTCAGGTCGGCCGGGTCGGCCATGGCTGTCTCCGATCGTCGTGTGATGGTGGTTCAGGTCTGCGGCTGGGGTTCCGGGTTCGGTCGCTTGGGGGCGCGCTGGGCCGCCGGTCGGCTCCAGCGGCGCATCGCCGGCATCTCGACGGACTTGTGCAGGACCCAGGCGAGCGCGACGCACAGGGCGTAGAGCGCGACGACGAACGCGACGGCGACGGGCGTGCTGAACGCCGTCGGGGTGTACGAGTGGGCGTAGCCCACCAGGTCGCCGGCGAACGCCGCGTGCACCGCGAACATCACGGTGATGTGGATGACGTAGAAGGCGAAGGACAGTTCCCCGAGCCACACCATGAAGGGCGTGCCGAGGACCGTGGGCCGGCCGGACAGGTCCCGGGTGGCGAGCGCGCCGATCAGCAGCGCGGCCGGGACGGGGTAGAGCGCCGCGATCCCGAACGGGATGGGCAGGTGGAACAGCAGCAGGAAGACGGCGAGGTTGAGCAGGGCGGCCGGTACGATCCGGATCCGCGGCCAGCTCCCGGAGGCGACGATCCGGGCGAGGAACATGCCGATCACGAAGTCTATGCACCGCACGGGCGGGAAGAAGTACAGCGCCCACAGCTGGGGCCAGGACCCGGCGGGGTAGAACTCGCTCGGCGGGAAGCCGGAGAGCAGCGGGTAGCTGACGGCCGGGAGCAGCACGGCGGTCGCGCCGAGGCCGATGATCCAGGACCACAGCGCCCGGTTGCCGAGCCGCCGGACGTACCGGACCAGCAGCGGGAACATCGCGTAGCAGAGCATCTCGACCGCGAGCGTCCAGGTCGCGCCGTTGAACTGGTACATGATCAGGTCCTGGGAGGGCCACCAGTTCTGCACCAGGAAGAGGTTGGCGAGGGCCGGCCCCCACCGGATGGTCTCGCCCGCGGCGGCGAACTGGCTCAGGGCGATGACGCCGATCAGGACGTGGGAGGGGCCGATGCGCACCAGCCTGCGCCGCCAGAAGCCGGTGGCGGTCTGCCCCGGCTTGGCGGACCAGGTGAGCACGAAGCCGCTGAGGACGAAGAAGAACGAGACCGCGAGGAAGCCGATGCGTCCGTCGCCCGTCAGGGTGCTGAAGACGGAGAGGGCGTCCGGGTCCTTGAACGCGCCCAGGACGAGCGCGTGGCTGGCGAAGACGAAGACGACCGCGATGGCTCTGAGGCCCTCCAGTGACGGCAGTTTCGCCGTACGGGTCGGTTGTGGCGAACTCATGGGTGAACCCCTGTCTCCGAGGTGGGGACCGCTGGCGCGGTCCCGGCCGATCATGGGTCGGGCGCGTGGTGCCACTCGCGTGTTAGTCGTAACCGGGGGAGGAGATTCGACAACATGTTTTCTTCCAACGTGCTGCCCGTGGATCTCCGGTCGGCGGGGTCCGGACGCGCGGACGGGGGGGGGGGGGGGGGGGGGGGGCCGGCCCCCCCCCCGGGGGGGGGGGGGGGGGGGGGGGCGGGGGACGCGGGGGGGGGGGGGGGGGGGGGAGG
>NZ_JBIAVL010000001.1:234268-294048 GCF_042894165.1 Kitasatospora sp. NPDC001547
CCGCGCTTGTTTCCCGTCCGGGGGGGTTTTGTTCCAAAAACTTTTTTCCCACGGGGGGGGGGCCGGGGGCTCCCGGGGGGGGGGGGCCGGCCGGGGGGGCGGGGGGGGGCGGGGGCGCGGGCCCCCGCCCACGGCCGTGCGGTTTGTGACGGTCCGTCACTATTTCTCGATGGTCGTACGGAGGGGAGCGCGCGGTTCGTGCGCGCCGCCGGTCACCGCCTCCAGAACAGGAGGTGGGTGACTCCGCTGGGGCTCGGCACGGTGTCGAGGTGGTAGCGGTCGAGCAGCTCGGTGTGGCTCTCCCAGAGCCGCTCCCCGCGGCCGAGGTCGACCGGCGCGACGGCGAAGTGCATGGTGTCGACCAGGTCGGCGTCGATGAACTCGCGGACGGTGGTGACCCCGCCGCTGATGCGCACGTTCCGGCCCTCGGCGGCCTCCTTCGCGTGCTTCAGCGCCTCGGCCGGCGTCGCGTTGAGGAAGTGGAAGGTGGTGTCGGACAGCGTGAAGGACGGGCGCTCGTAGTGGGTGAGCACGAAGACCGGCGCGTGGAAGGGCGGGTTCGGCCCCCACCAGCCCTTCCAGTCGTGGTCCTCCCACGGGCCGCGCTGGGGGCCGAACTTGTTGCGTCCCATGATCACCGCGCCCGGCGGGCGGGCGTGGTCGCGGGTCAGGTAGTCGTCCAGGCCGCGGGTGCCGCCGGGGTCCGTGCGGTTCACCCAGCTCGCGGTGGCACCCGCCCAGGAGAAGAAGGGGGAGGGGTCCGCGTGGCCGAATGGCCGTTCCAGGGACTGTCCCTCGCCGGCCCCGAACCCGTCGCGCGACAGGTTGAAGCACTGCACCGACACCAGCTGCGACATGCGTTCCGCACCTTTCCTCGTGGGGCGATCCGGGCATCCGTACGACCGGGCGCCCGCGCCCCCAACGACCGGAGCGGAGGCGGGGGCACGGTGCGGTACGCCGTACAGGTGATCGCCGCGTCGGGCGGGCGGTGCGGAGGGCGGTCAGCCGGCCGCGGGGGCGGTGCCGGGGTCCGCCGGGTGCCCGTCGGCGGCGGCGCCCGGCGGCCGGCCGGTGGGCGGCAGGTGGCGCAGCAGCGCCGTCACCAGGGCGGCGGTGGCGAGCAGCAGGACGCCGGCGACGGCGACCACGGTGTGGAGCTCGTCGGCGAAGGCGGCCCGGGCGGGGGTCAGGAGGGCGTCGGCGAGCTGGCCGGAGAGCGAACGGGCGGCCTCCTGGGCGCCGTTGAGGGAGTCCCGGGCGGCCCGGACGGCGTCGGCGGGCAGGCCGTCCGGCAGGTCGAGGGCGCCGCGGTAGACGGCGGCGCCGACGCTGCCGAGGGCCGCGACGCCGAGGGCGAAGCCGAGTTGGCCGCTGGTCTCGTTGAGCGCGGCCGCCGAGCCGGCCTTCTCCACCGGGGCGGATCCCATCACCAGGCCCATGCCGAGGGTGACCATCGGGCCGGAGCCGAGGAAGACCACGGCGAAGCCGGTGATCAGCACCGCTGGGCTGGACCCGGGCTCCGCCCTGGTGATCACCAGCATGCCGAGCGTGCAGAGGACCAGGCCGCCGCCGATGAGGTACGCCGGACGGAAGCGCTGGCCGAGCCGGGGGGACAGGGTGAAGGAGACCGTGTTGGCGGCGATCGCCGGCAGCATCCACAGGCCCGCGTGGAACGGGTCGCGCCCGTACAGCAGTTGGAGGGTCTGGGTGACGAAGAACATCACCGCGCCGGTGAGCATGGTGCCGAGGAACAGGCTGAGCAGCGCCGCGGTGAAGGCGCGGTGGCCGAACAGGCCCAGGTCCAGCAGCGGGTGCGGGAGGTGGCGCTGGCGGTGGACGAAGAGGATGCCGAACCCGATGCCGGCCAGCACGGCCGCGATCGGCATCGGCTGCCAGCCGTCCTTGGCGATCTCCTTCAGGCCCCAGATGGCGGGGAGGACGGCGGCCAGCGACTCCAGCACGCTGATCAGGTCCGGGCGCCCGGCGTCGGGGTCGCGGAACTCGGGCAGCAGGACCGGGCCGAGCACGAGCAGCAGCACCATCGCGGGGACGCCGAGCAGGAAGGCCGAGCCCCACCAGAAGTGGTCGAGCATGGTGCCGCCGATGATCGGACCGGCGACGGCGCCGACCGAGAAGCAGGCGCCCCAGATGCCGAAGGCGGCGCCGCGCTGCCGGGCGTCCTGGAACATGGTGGTGATCAGCGAGAGGGTGCTCGGCGCGAGGGTGGCGCCGGCGACGCCGAGCAGGGCGCGCGCCGCGATCAGCATGCCTGGGCTGACGGCGTAGGCGGAGGCGACGGAGGCGACACCGAACGCCGCGGCGCCGATCAGCAGCAGCCGGCGCCGGCCGATGCGGTCGCCGAGCGACCCCATGGTGACGAGCAGGCCGGCGAGCATGAACGAGTAGATGTCGGTGATCCACAACTGCTGCACGCCGCCGGCGTCGAGGGCGTCCGCCACGCTGGGCAGGGCCAGCAGCATGACGAAGACGTCGATGGAGACCAGCAGGGCGGGCAGGGCGAGGACGGCCAGCCCGATCCACTCCCGCCGTCCGGCCCGGGGCGCGGGCGCGCTGGGGGGTGTGGTGTCGCTCATCGCGGGGTCCTTCCGGATTCTCGGGGCACGTGGCACCCGCGGGTGCCGTCACACCCGGTACGTCGGACCAGGCGACACGGTCTCGACGTCCGCGCCGGAAACCCGGGCGGAGCGCCGTGATCTCGGCTTGGATGTCGAGGGCGGCCCTCCGGCGGCGACGTCTCAGGTGCATGGCACCAGTCCGCCGCACGAGGGACCAAGGAATGATGAGATGAAGTACATGCTGTTGATCCACATGAACCCGGTAGTCTGGGACGGCTTGTCCGAGAGAGAGCGCAACGAGGTCTTTGCCGGACACGCCACGTTCCAGCAGAACATCCTCGACTCCGGTGAGATGGTGGTGACCCAAGCCCTCGCCGACCCGGCCGGCAGTGCCACGGTCCGCGTCCGCGCCGGCCGGCCCGCGGTCTCCGACGGTCCCTACCTGGCCGGCAAGGAGTTCCTGGCCGGGTACTACCTGGTCGAGTGCGCGTCCAGGGAACGCGCGATCGAATTGGCGGGTCTGATCCCCGACGCCCGGTACACGGGCGTCGAGGTCCGCCAGGTCGTCTTCGAAGCCGATACGGAGAGCTGAGCCGATGAACCGTGACGTCCGGGTCGAGGACCTGCTCCGATCGCTCGCACCGCAGGTCCTCGGCGCGGTCGTCCGCCGCTACGGGCACTTCGACGCCTGCGAGGACGCCGTCCAGGACGCCCTGCTGGCCGCCGCCGTCCAGTGGCCCGACCAGGGCGTGCCCGGCAACCCCCGGGCCTGGCTGATCACCGTGGCCGCCCGCCGGGTGATCGACGGGCTGCGCAGCGAGCAGGCCCGCCAGCGCCGCGAGGCCACCGCCGCCGCGCTCACCCCGACCGACGAGACGGTGACGCCCGGCCCGGGCGAGGAGCCGAAGGCGGCCGAGCAGGACGACATGCTCACCCTGCTGTTCCTCTGCTGCCACCCCTCGCTCACCCCCGGCTCGCAGGTCGCGCTGACCCTCCGGGCCGTCGGGGGTCTGACCACCGTGCAGATCGCGCACGCCTTCCTGGTCCCCGAGGCGACCATGGCCCAGCGGATCAGCCGGGCCAAGCAGCGGATCAAGTCCACCGGGTCGTCGTTCCGGATGCCTCCGCAGAGCGAGCGCAAGGAGCGGCTGGGGGTCGTGCTCCAGGTGCTCTACCTGATCTTCAACGAGGGCTACACCACCACCAGCGGCCCCGACCTCCTGCAGCCCGAGCTCGCGCGCGAGGCCATCCGCCTCACCCGTGAGCTGCACCGGCTGCTGCCCGAGGAGGGCGAGGTGGCGGGCCTGCTGGCGCTGATGCTGCTGACCGACGCCCGCCGGCCGGCCCGCACCCGGCCGGACGGCAGCCTCGTCCCGCTCGCCGAGCAGGACCGCTCGGCGTGGGACCAGTCCGCGCTGAAGGAGGGGCTGGCGCTGATAGCCGAGACCCTTCCGCGGATGGTGGCCGGGCCGTACCAGGTGCAGGCGGCGATCGCGGCCGTGCACGGCGAGGCCGCGCACGCCGAGGACACCGACTGGACGCAGATCATGGCGCTGTACGAGGTGCTGGAGGAGATGTCCCCCGGCCCGATGGTGACCCTCAACCACGCCGTCGCCCGGGGGATGGCCCTCGGCCCGGCGGCCGGGCTCGAACTGCTCGCCACGCTGGAGGCCGACGGCCGGCTCGCCGACCACCACCGGCTCGCCGCGGTCCGCGCCCACCTGCTGGAGATGAACGGCGACCGGGAGGCGGCCCGGAACAGCTTCCGGGAGGCCGCCCGGCGCACCGGCAGCATCCCCGAGCGGCGCTACCTGGAGACCAGGGCCGAGGCGCTCAACGACCGGTGACGGCCGTCAGCGGGTGAGCCCCTGGAGCCCCAGCAGCAGTTCCGGGACGTCGGTGGCGCCGATCGCCCCGGCCGCGTCGAGGACGGGCCGCCAGGCCGGGTCCGAGCAGATCAGCACGGGGCCGTCGGCGGGCGAGTCCGGGAGGCGGCCGTGCGAACCGCGGACCCAGGTCGGATCCAGCGGCACCACGTTCATGGTGTGGCGCAGGCCGAGCTTCTTGCGGGCCAGGCCGACCGCGGCCCGGGCCCTGGCCCACGGGTCCGCCGGGTCGAAGAACAGCTCGGCCGGGTCGTAGCCGGGCTTGCGGTGGATCTCGACGGACCGCGCGAAGTCGGGGGCCCGCGCGTCGTCCAGCCAGTAGTAGTAGGTGAACCAGGAGTCGGGGGCCGCGACCGCCACCAGCTCCCCGGAGCGCGGGTGGTCGAGGCCGTGGCGGGCCTGGTCCGCGCGGTCCAGCACCTCGGCCACGCCGGGGAGCCGGAGCAGCTGGTCGCGCACCTTGGGCAGGTCCGCCTCGTCGGGGACGTAGACGTGGGCGATCTGGTGGTCGGCGACGGCGAAGGCCCGCGAGGCCCAGGGGTCCAGGTACTCCATCCCGGCCTGGGTGTACACCTCCAGCAGGCCCTCCCGGCGCAGTTCGCGGTTGATGTCCACCGGGCGGCGGACCGGGGTGATGCCGTACTCGCTGAGCGCGACCACGCTCGCGCCGGCCCCCTCCGCCTGCTCCAGCAGCGGCGCCAGCTCGGCGTCCACCTCCCGGGCCGCCGCCACGGCCTGCGGGGAGTCGGGCCCGAAGCGCTGCAGGTCGTAGTCCAGGTGCGGGACGTAGACCAGCAGCAGGTCGGGCCGCTCGGTGCGCAGGATCCGGCGGGCCGCCGAGACGATCCAGCGGCTGGAGGCGATCCCGGCGGTCGGGCCCCAGTACTGGAAGAGCGGGAAGGGCCCCAGCTCGGCGGTGAGTTCGTCGCGCAGCCCGGCCGGCCGGGTGTAGCAGTCGGGCGACTTGCGGCCGTCGGCGTGGTAGACCGGGCGCGGGGTGACCAGCAGGTCGGTGGCGGCGCCCATGGCGTACCACCAGCAGACGTTGGCGACCCGGTAGCCGGGGTGCCGGGCGCGCGCGGTCTCCCACACCTTCGGCGTCCGGACCAGCCGGTTGTGCTGGCGCCAGAGGTGGATCTCGCCGAGGTCCCGGAAGTACCAGCCGTTGCCGACGATCCCGTGCTCGGCGGGCAGCCGACCGGTGAGCAGCGTGGACTGCACGCTGCAGGTGACGGCGGGCAGCACCGTGCGCAGCGGGGCGGACCCGCCGCGCCCGGCGAGCCGGGTGAGGTTCGGCATGTACGGCAGCAGGCGCGGGGTCAGGCCGACCACGTCCAGCAGGACCACGGGTTTCAACCGTCCACCCTTTCGCTGATCAGTTCGCGTTCGGCCCACAGGAGTTCGGCGGCCGTGCCGGCGGGGACGTCGACCGGGGCCCCGGCCGGCCGGCCGGGCAGCACCGGCCAGGTGTACGTCTCGACCTCGACCACCGTCCGTTCCCGGACGGCCGCCACCGCCCGGCGGAGCACGTCGGTGGTGGCGCTCAGCGGCGCGGGCGGCGGGGCGTGCAGCGGCACGTGGAAGTGCACCCGCCAGGGGCCACGGCCGGGCAGCCGGTCCAGTGCCTCCGGCAGGTCGTCGGCGGTGAGCACCCGGCCGGAGCGGTCCGACTCCCGCACCTGGTGGAGGTAGCGGGGTTCGGCGTAGTCGGCGAGCAGCCGGCGGGCCGCCGGGTCCCCCGGGTCGTCCACGTGCAGGGCGGCCGACGCCTGGATCCTGACCACCCGCACGCCGGCCCGTTCGGCGTCGGCCACCGTCCGCTCCGGGTCGGCGAAGGAGACCGCCAGGTGGCAGGTGTCGAGGCAGAGGCCGACGAAGTCGAGGTCCGCCCGGGTGGCGAGCCAGCGCACGGCGTCCGCGACGTCGTCCAGCACGCAGCCGGGTTCCGGCTCGACGGCGAGCCGGATCGGCCGGCCGGCCCGGTCCGAGACGGCGCGGAACGCCGCCGCGGTGCGCCGCAGCGCCTCCTCGGCGGTCCGGTCCGCGGCGGGGGACCACGGCCGGCGCCAGGCCAGCGGCAGGGTGGAGACGCTGCCGCCGTCGGCGTCCTCGGGCAGCAGGCCGGCCAGCACGGTCGCGCAGTCGGCGGTGTAGCGGGCCCGGGCGGGTTCGGTCCAGTCCGGCCGGTACACCGCGTGCTTGACCACCCGCCGGTGGAAGCCGCCGTACGGGAAGGCGTTCATGGCGAGCACCGACAGGCTCCGGGCGTCCAGTTCCGAGCGCAGCCGGCGGAGCAGGGCGGGGTCGGCGGCGAGTTCGGCCGCGGCGTCGGCGGCCAGCCACAGTCCGAGCCCGAGCCGGTCGAAGCCGGTCCGCTCGCGGATCGGGCCGGCGCAGGTGTCGAGCTGGCGGAGGATCCCCGGCAGGTCCTCGGCCGGATGGACGTTGGTGGAGTAGCAGAGCCGGTTCACGAGCCGCCCCGGAGCACCGAGTTGCCCGCGAAGGAGGCGGTGCCGGTGTCGGCCCGGAGCTCCTCGTCGAGGATCAGCCGCCCGCTCCGGCCGTAGAACTCGACCGGGTTGCGCCACAGCACGGTGTCCACGTCCGCCGCGGTGAAGCCGGCCGTCAGCATCGCCCGGCCCACCAGGTGGGTCTTGAGCGGGTCCGAATTACCCCAGTCCGCGGCGGAGTTGACGAGGATCCGGGCGGTGCCGTACTCCTTCAGCACGGCGACCATCCGCTGCTCGTCCATCTTGGTGTCCGGGTAGATGGAGAAGCCCATCCAGCAGCCGGAGTCGGCGACGGTGGCCACGGTGACCTCGTTGAGGTGGTCCACCAGGACGGCGCCCGGGTCGATGCCGGACTCCCGGACCACGTCCAGGGTGCGGCGGGTGCCGGCGTGCTTGTCCCGGTGCGGGGTGTGGACCAGGGCCGGCAGGCCGTGGTCGACGGCCAGTTCCAGCTGGCGGGCGAACGCCTCGTCCTCGGCCCTGGTCATCGAGTCGTAGCCGATCTCGCCGACCGCGACCACGCCGTCCTTGCCGAGGTAGCGGGGCAGGACGTCCAGCACCCCGACGCAGCGCGGGTCGTTGGCCTCCTTGGGGTTCAGGGCGATCGCGCAGTTGTGGTTGATCCCGAACCGGGACGCCCGGAACCGCTCCCAGCCGAGCAGGCCGTCGAAGTAGTCGGTGAAGGAGCCCGGGTTGGTGCGGGGCTGGCCGAGCCAGAAGGCCGGCTCGACGACGGCGCGGACCCCGGCCGCCCGCATCGCCCGGTAGTCGTCGGTGGTGCGCGAGCTCATGTGGACGTGCGGGTCGAAGATCCTCATGACCGGGCCTCCTCCGGGCGCGGGGGCACGAGTGCCAGCAGGACGGTCATGCCGAGCAGCGCCCGCAGGTCGGGGTCGATCTCCCGGCCGGCCGCCCGCCGTTCCTCGGCCAGGTCGCGGGCCATCCGCAGCAGTTCGGAGTCGGTGCGGGCGACCAGCTCCGCCACGGCCGCCAGCGGAACCCCGGTGAACAGGCACTTCAGCACGCCGTGGCGCCACTGGTCCTGGGGCAGGTGCCGGGCCGCGAAGGGGCCCATCGCCGCCGCGACCAGCCGCGGGTCGTTGGTGCGCAGGCCGTCGGCGACCAGCTCCAGGCCGAGCCGTCGCACGCTGTCCGGCAGTTCCGGCAGCGCGCGCAGCACCCCGCGCCGCTCGGCGTCGTCGCCGTGCCGGTAGAGCTTCTCGACCTCGGCCGCCAGGACCGCCCCGGGCAGGGCCCCGGCCAGCGCCGCGAGCAGCCGGCCCCGGGCCAGGTCGTCGACCGTGCCGTGCACCAGCCCCTGCGGGTCGGCGTCCGGCCGGACCGGGTCGCGGCCGACCATCCGGCCGGCCAGCGGGAACTCCTGGTGGACGGTGCCGGGCCACTCGCGGACCCGGCGCTCGGCGCGGGTCGGCCAGTCGTCCTCCGGGTCCGCCGGCGGCACCGGCCAGCTCCCGCCGTAGACGCTGGTTTCGAGCCAGCGGTGGTGCTCTGGGTTGGTCATGACTGGCGGTCTCCGATCGTGGACGACGCCGGTGCACCCGTGTGCGCCGGCGGAACGGAAACGGTCTCCTGGGCCCGGCGTATCGCCGCCAGGGCCGTCCGTGCGGTCTGCGGCGCGGCATGGCTGTGCCGGGGCAGTTCGACCGCCGCGACGCCGGTGTAGCCGATCCCGTCGAGGGCGGCCAGCGTCGCGGCGAGGTCGAGCCGCCCCTGTCCGAACTCCAGGTGCTCGTGGACGCCCGGGAGCATGTCGTCCAGTTGGACGTTGACCAGCAGCCCGGCCGCCTGCCGGACGCACCGCGCGGCGTCCACCGGCTCCACGGCCACGCAGTGCCCGACGTCGAGGGTGATGCCGAGGGCCTCGGGCTCGCCGAGTTCGCGGCGCAGGTCGAGCGCCTGGTCGAGGTGCTGGACGACCATGCCGGGCTCGGGCTCCAGGCCGAGCCGTACGGCCCGGCGCCCCGCCTCGGCCAGGACCGGGGCGAGGTGCTCGACCAGCCGTGCGCGGTTGGTCCGGCGGTCCGCCCCGGGCTCGCTCACCCCGGACCAGAAGGACACGCAGTCGGCGCCGAGCGACTCGGCGATCCGGACGGCGCGCAGCAGGAAGTCGATCCTCGGCCGGGCGTCCTCGGACACCAGCGTGGGGTGGTGCTTGCGGTAGGGGTCCAGCAGGTAGCGCGCGCCGGTCTCGACCACGCAGCGCAGCTTCGACGAGGAGAGCAGCGCCGCGAGCCGGTCGGTCTCGCTGGCCAGGTCCGGGCCGAACGGGTCGAGGTGGTGGTGGTCGAGGGTGAGGGCGACCGACGTGTAGCCCAGGTCGGCGATGACCCGGATCGCGTCGTCCAGCCGGTGGTTGGCGAACCCGTTGGTGCCGTACCCGATGGCGATCGCGCTCACGTCGGGCTCCTGCGGGCGGACAGCCGGCGGGCCAGCGGCAGGGCGGCCAGCACCAGGGCGGCGGCCGGCAGCGAACCCCGCCGTGCGGCCAGTGCGGCCTGCAGCGGCAGCATGCCGTGGATCCCGGCCACCGTCGCGGTCCGGACCGCGACGGCGGTGCGGTCGGCCTCCGCGGTCCGGTGCGGCGCCGCCGTGCGGTGCGGCGCCGCCGCGGTGGGGCGGGCCGGGGCGGTGGCGAGCTGGGCGGTGCCGGTGGTGGCCGCGTACCCCAGCGCGCAGAGCGCCGCGGCCGTGCGGTGCCGGGCCGAGGCGGCCCGGCCGGCGTCGGTCAGCAGGGTGGTGGCCACGGTGGCGGCCAGCGCCAGCCGGGTGTCGGCCGGGCGGCCGCCGTGGACCTCGCCGCGGGACAGCGCGGTGACGCCCAGGGTGTGGGTGGCCAGCGCCAGCGCCGGGACGCCGGCCGCCCGCCAGTGCCCGGATCCGGCGCCGAGCAGGACGTCCAGGCCGCGGCAGGCCGCCATGCCCAGCGGAGCGGCCGGGGTCGGCTTCAGCACCGTGTCGTAGGCCCACACCGCCGCGGTGAGCGGGACGGCGATCCGCAGCGCGTCGGCGCCGCCGGCGAGGCCGGCCAGGGCCAGCCCGGTGGCGCCGAGCCCGGCGGCCGCCGCGAGCGCGGTCCCGGGCGCGATCCGGCCGGAGGGGATGGGGCGCTCGGGGCGCTCCAGCGCGTCGACGTCGCGGTCCGCCCAGTCGTTCAACGCCATCCCCGACCAGTACAGGGCGACGGAGGCGAGCGGCAGGGCCAGCCGTCGGCCGCGCAGCGGCCGGCCGGCCGCCACCGCGCCGGCCACGGTGTCCCCGAGGACGGTGAGCGCGGCCGGTGCCCGGACCAGGTCGAGCCACGGGCGCAGGGCGACCCTCATCGGGCCACCGCGATCCGCCGCGTCCAGGACACCAGGTCCTGTTCCTGCCGGGCGAGCCGGTGCTCGTCGCTGCCGAGCGGGTCCTTGAAGAAGAAGGCCAGCGCGCCGAGCGGCCCGGAGATCCCGGCCGCGTGCGCACCGGCGACCAGCCGGGCGAGGTCGAGGACCAGCGGCGCGGCCAGCGTCGAGTCGTAGCCGTCCCAGGTCAGTTGGAGGCTCATCGGGGTGCCGAGGAAGCCCTCGAAGGAGACGTGGTCCCAGGCGACCTTGCGCTCGCCGAGGTCGGGCACGTGGTCGATGTGCAGCGGCGCGGTGACGTCCCCGCCGAGCAGCGCGGCCAGACCGCGGGCCTTGGACTCCAGCTTGCCCCGCGCCCGTCCGGCCACGCCCAGGTTGGCGCCGTCCCCGCCGCCGAGCAGGTTGGTCCCCGACCAGGACCGCACCCGCAGCCCGCGGGCCGTGAACATCGGCGCCAGCGCGCTGCGCAGCAGGGTCTCGCCGGTCTTGCCGTCGCAGCCCGCGTACGGCAGGCCGTGCCGGTCGGCCAGCTCGGTGACCGCCGGGATGCGCAGGCCGGGCGACGGGGTGAAGTCGACGTAGGGGCAGCCGGCCGAGAACGCGGCGTACGCGGAGAGGGCGGCCGGGCCGAGCACCCGCTGGCCCGGCCGGGCGAGGGCGTCGTCGAGGGCGGCCAGGTCGGCGTGCTCGGGCCGGGGCGGGAGCGGGGGCTCGGTGGAGGAGACGTTGACGACCACGACCCGCTCCAGGCCGTGGGAGCGCCGGAAGTCCGCGAGGTCGGCGGCGAGCCGGGCCGCCGCCTCGGCCTGGGTGGCCGGGGTGTCGTCGGCCGGGTCGTGGCCGCGGCGGATCTCCCGGTCGGTGGCCGCGAGTTCCCCGGCGACCGCCGACGGGAGCCAGGCGGGCAGCACCCCCGCGGCGGCGAGCTCCTCCGCCCGCTTGCCCAGCGGGGTGGGGACGACGTCGTGGCCGCCGGTGACCAGCTCGGACCAGCCGGGGAAGACGCCCGGGTCGAGGTCGAGCCGTTCGCTGACGCTGCCGGTCGCCGGGGCGAGCCCGGCCCGCAACGCGGCGAGCCCGCAGACCGCGGTGGTGGCCACCGACCCCCGGCCGCCGATCAGCCATAGTCCGGTCCTGCCTGCCATGGTTCAACTCCCTTTCGGTGAGGCGGAGGTGACTGGTCCTACGACTGGTCCCAGCCCGCCCAGCGCCAGAGCCGGCCGGTGCCCGGGCGGGACTCGACGCCGTGGTCGGTCATCTCGAACTCGCCGAAGTCCAGGATCAGCAGCGCGTCGTCGCCCGGGGCGAAGCCGACGTCGATCGGCCGGTGCAGCTCGGGACCGGACGGCAGCCCCCGGGTGGACCAGTCGGAGGGGTCGACCAGCAGCAGGTCGCGCCCCAGCTGGGGGCCGCCCGGCGGCAGGGTCATCGGCGCCTCGTCCCCGAACAGGGTGACCACCAGCCGTCCGGCCAGCGGCGAACTCGGCGGCGCCACGGCGAACTTGGTAGCCGCGACGTGCGACTCGAAGTCGAGCACCGGCCGCTCGGGCGGCGGGAGCTCGTCGTGGTTGGCGAGCAGGAAGGTCGGCTGCGGGCCGCGGGTGGGCTTGAACGCCGGGTCCGTCACCGGGATGCCGCCGATGAAGTCCGGCCACCCGTACCAGGCTCCCTCGCGCACCTCGAACAGCAGGTCGGGGGCGTTGCCGATCGGGCGGCTGCCGCGGTCGTCCGCGCCCTGGTCGACCGCCAGCAGCCGGCCGTCGGGCAGGAAGCCCAGGCCGAAGGCGTTGCGCATCCCCCAGGCCACCAGCTCCAGGTTGCCGCCGTCGAGGTCGCAGCGCAGCACGGCCGCGCTGCACGGCAGTCCGGCCGGTATCCGCTGCCCGGCCCGGGTCGGGGTGCCGAAGGGGACGAACGCGCCGGTGGTGGTCCGCGCCCCGGCCCGGCCGGCCAGCGGGTCGTCCGTGGTCACGTTGACACCGGTGAGCTCGATGTCCAGGCCGGGGACGTCGTACGAGTGCGGAAGCCGTCCCAGCCAGCCGAGTTCGTAGGCGTCCAGACCGATGATCCCCAGGTTGGACATCGCGCCCTGGGCGAAGTACAGCTTCCCGTCCGGGCCGGCCACGGCCATGTCGACGTGGTAGTTGCCGGGCCCCGGCAGGCCGTCGACGATGACGGTCCGCCGCCCGTCCGGGCCGATCCGGGTGATCCGGCCGGCCCCGCCCTCCGAGACGTAGAGGTCGCCCTCGTGCCAGAGCAGTCCGGTCACCGGGGCGGCCAGGCCGTCGGCGAGGAGTGTGCGTGACGAGGTGCCGGTCCCCGGCTCCAGACGCCAGATCCGGCCCCCGGGGGCGGCGCCCCCGAAGGGCAGTCCAGACTCGGCCAGGTACGTCCGGCCCTCGTCGTCGAATGCCAGGCTGGTCGGGAAGTCGAGCCCATCGGCCAGTACGGTGAGTGATTGCACCATGGCTCCTCCACGGTCGTGCCCACAGAAGATCCGCCGCCCCGGTACGGTCGGCGACGGACGATGTGTAGCAGCGTCCACGAAGCATGGTCAAGAACCGCCCGAGCGCCCGCCGATGGCCGTGCGGCGATCGGCACGGCTGGGGAACGCGCAGGTCAGGCGGTGTGTGAAGGCCATGGAGGGTGGCTCGGAACGGGGCCGTGGGGTCTGCTGGGCACCGCACGACGCGAGAAGGCCCGGGCGCTGCCGCCCATCGGTGACGGGCCGTCCGCGGGTGCCGTCCACGCGTGGGCCGGAGTCCGGACCGCCGCTCTCCAGTCACTCCCGGTAGTCCCTGGCTGGCTCCCTTCCCGACTGTCGGCCGAGGCCGACGGTCGCCGGGGAGGGCGTCCACTCCGTCCCCGGCGACCGTGACCGTTGTCGAGGCAGGGGGCCTCGACCGCGCCGGGGTCCAGGCCCGGCACTTGGTAGACGGAGCCGGTGGCCGCGGATCGACATCCGACGGGAGATTTCTCGGGAGAACCTCGGGCCGTAGCTCTGGGCGCGGGCCGGAACGCACGCACGACGGCCACCGGCGCGGCGTGGGTCGCCGGGCCGGTGGCCGTCGGTGGTCGGGCTCGGTGGAGCGGTGTGCGGAACGGGGTCAGAGCGAACGGAGGATCAGAGCGAGTAGGCGATCAGCTCGAACGACGGGTTGGTCGTGAACGCCGGGGCGCCCGCACCGACCAGGAGCAGGTTGCCGCTCACCGCCGGGAAGGAGATGATGCCGGCCGGTGTCCTGGCCGTCCACAGGGTCGCTCCGGTGGCGGTGTCGAACCCGTAGACCTGGCCGTCGAAGGTGGAGGTGAACACCACGTCGTTGGCCACGGTGGCGGCGCCCAGCGCCATCTGCGGCAGGTCCCGCTGCCAGAGCACCTTGCCGGTCGCCACGTCGGCGGCGGTGAGGCCTCCCCGGCCGATGGTGTAGTCGGGCAGCGCCAGCCCGCCGGTGGCGTCGAGCTTGGCGGGGTTGTCGACCCAGGGCACGAAGAGCCGCCCGCGGGAGAGCGCCATCGGCGTCTCCACCCCGCCGATGATGCCCGGCAGGACGGTGGTCGGGGTGTTCGGCAGCGGGCCCTCGTCGTTCAGGTGGGCGCCGACCGGCAGGGTCCACAGCGGCGTGCCGTCGTCGGCCCGGTAGGCGAAGACCTTGCCCATCTTGCCCGCCGTCACCACGATCTCGGTGGGCACGCCGCGGACCTTGACCTTGGTCACGATCGGGGGTTCCTGGAGGTCGTAGTCGCGCAGGTCGTGCGGCGCGGTCGCCTGGTACCAGAGCAGCTTGCCGGTCCTGGCGTCCAGGGCCAGCAGGCAGTTGGTGTAGAGGTTGGGGCCCGGCCGGCTGCTGCCGTTGGGGTACTCGGGGGTGCCGGGCAGCGGGGCGGGGTTGGCGATGGAGAGGAAGAGCCGTCCGTGCTCGTCCAGGGCCGGCGCGAACCACGTCCCGCCGCCGCTGTTGATCTCCGGGTGGCCCCAGAGGTCGCCGTCCTTGACCGTGTTGAAGCTCCACCGCGGGTTCCCGGTGGCGGTGTCCAGCGCGTAGATGGTCCCCATCGCCCCCGGCACGTAGCGGCCGAAGGTGTTGGGGACGGTGCTGACCACGACGGTGTCCTCGTACACCTGGGGGGCGACGTCGATGCCGCCCGCACCGGAGGCGATCAGCTCCCGCTCCCAGAGCGTCCGGCCGGTCCTCGGGTCGAGGGCGAACACGCCGGTGAAGGTGGTGCCGTAGAGCACCCCGCGCGCGTAGGCCACGCCGTTCGGCCCGACCGAGGGGCTGTTGAACACGCGCTTCCAGCGGACCTTCCCGGTCTCCTTGTCCACCGCGTAGACGTCGGAGTTGAGGGTGATCAGGTAGACCGTGTCGCCCACCACGACCGGGTTGGAGGCCATGATGCCGGCGAAGGTGGGGTCCCCCTCCAGCGGCAGCCGCCACTTGACCTTGAGGTCCTTGACGTTGTGCGAGTTGATCGGGGTCCGGGTGACGTTGCGGGTGTTGGTCAGATCGCCGTTGGACAGCGCCCAGTCCCGTGGGTTGACCCGGCGGTCGTGGCCGTCCGCGGCGGACTCCGGCCCCGCGGCCGCCAGGTCCGGGGCGGCCATGCCGGGCACGATCGCCAGCGCGGCGGCCGCCAGTGCCGTGGCCGCCAGCCAGCCGGGCCGGCGGCGACCGCGCCGCCCGGCGCCGCGGCTCTTCAGGATGAAGGACAACTCAACTCCTTTTCCGCCCAAGGTCATTGCCGACCCCGGGCCTGGTCGAAGGGGACCGGATCAGGGTGACCCGGAACGGCGCTCAGCGCACCCGGCGCGCGAACGTCCGGACGTCGCCGACGAACAGCCCGGGCTCCTCCAGCGCCGCGAAGTGCCCGCCGCGCTCGAACTCGGACCAGTGGGCGAGGGTCGGGAGGATCCGCTCGGCCCACCGGCGGATCGGCCGGACGGCGTCCTCCGGGAAGACGGCCACCCCGACCGGCGCGGCGAGCTGCCACGGGCCGGCCCAGGTGCCGACGAACTCGGAGTCCAGCCGGTTGGACTCGTAGTAGAGCTGGGCGCTGGAGCCCGCGGAGGCGGTGAACCAGTAGATCGCGGCGTTGGTCAGCAGCCGGTCGCGGGCCACGGCGTCCTCCGGAGCCGTGTCGGCGGCCGTCCACTCCTTGAACTTCTCGACGATCCAGGCGAGTTGGCCGACCGGCGAGTCGGTCAGAGCGTAGCTGATCGTCTGCGGGCGGGTGGACTGGATCTTCCGCCAGCCGGCCCCGTCCTGCTCGAAGTGCGCGGCGAACTCCAGCCGGGCCCGGTCCGCCTCGTCCAGGTCCGCGAACTCGGCCGGGTCCTGCGGCGGGAAGGTGGCGAGCATGTTGAGGTGGACGCCCGCGACGTGCGCCGGATCGGCCAGGCCGAGCCGGAGCGAGATCGGCATGCCCCAGTCGCCGCCCTGGACGAGGTACCGGTCGTAGTCGAGCCGGCGCATCAGCTCGGCCCAGGCCCGGCCGACCCGGGCGGTGTCCCAGCCCGTCTCCCGGGGGCGGCCGGAGAAGCCGTAGCCGGGCAGCGAGGGGATGACCAGGTGGAACGCGTCGGCGGGGTCGCCGCCGTGGGCCCGCGGATCGGTCAACGGGCCGATCACGTCGAGGAACTCCGCCACCGAGCCGGGCCAGCCGTGGGTGATGATCAACGGCATGGCGTCCGGCTCCGGCGAGCGCACGTGCAGGAAGTGGATGTCCACGCCGTCGATCTCGGTCAGGAACTGCGGGAACGCGTTGAGCTGCTCCTCGGCCTTGCGCCAGTCGAAGCCGGTGCGCCAGTACTCGGCCAGGTCCTTCAGGTAGCCCAGCGGCACACCGCGCTGCCAGCCCACGCCCGGCAGTTCACCCGGCCAGCGGGTCGCCGCGAGCCGGCGGTCCAGGTCGTCGAGGGCTTCCTGCGGGACGTCGATACGGAAGGGGCGCATGTCAAAGTCCTCTCGGTGGGACGGTCGGGTCTCCGGGGCGGGCAGCCGCGGCGGGCGGCGGCGGGCCGGCGGCGGGCCGCGTCTCAGGCGGCGATCGGGGTGTTCTGGTACGAGGCGATCCGCCAGTCGCCGCCCTGGCGGGCCAGCACCCAGGTCGCCCGGATCGCGCGCTCGGCCGTCACCTCGGTGTCCCCGGGGGCCAGCACGCCGCCCCGGGTGACCACCACGGCCACGTCCTCGGCCAGCGGGCGGACCGACACCGGCTCGCCGGTGACCCGGGTGCCCTTGAACGGGCCGGCGAAGGCCTGGGTCATGAAGGCGCGGATCGCCTGACGGCCGGTCAGGAACACGTCGCCGGGCAGGATCAGGGTGGCGTCCTCGGTGAAGACCTCGGCGAAGCCGTCGGCGTCGTGCTGGGCCCAGGCGGCGACGATGCGCTCCGGGACGGCGCGCAGCGCGGCGGCGTCGGGGGTGTGGGACGGGGGAGTGGCGGACATGGCTCTCTCCTTCTCCTGGTCGCGGCCGCGATCACGGCGGCCGGGTGACGGCCAGCCTCACAGCAGCCCGCGGAGGGCGACAACTCCCCGATTGCGATGCTCGGTTGACCGGGCACCCGGCCAGGCCGCGCTCCGGGTGCGCCGCAATCCGGGAGATGCGGGCACCCCGCCCGGCTGCCAGCCTCGACAGGGCCGATCAACGACCGCGGCCCCCGGACGGCCCACCGTTCCGAGCGGGCCGCCCACTCCGGAGGAGTCCAGATGACAGCCAAGGAATCCCCGTCCAGGGAAGAACTGGTGAGCCGTGCCGCCGAGTTGGTGCCGCTGCTGCAGAAGAACGCGCTGTGGCACGAGGAGCACCGCCGGCTGTCCGACGAGACGCTGGCCGCGCTCCGGGACTCCGGGCTGCTGCGGATGCGGGTTCCGGTCCGCTACGGCGGCTACGAGTCCGACATGCGCACCGCGGTGGACGTGATCGCCGAGCTGGCCCGCGGCGACGGCTCCACGGCCTGGGTCGCGGCGGTCTACGCGATCAGCTCCTGGATGGCCGGCCTGTTCCCGGACGAGGTACAGGACGAGGTCTTCGCTGACCCGGACGTCCGGGTGAGCGGCATCCTCAGCCCGACCGCGGTCGCCGTGCCGGTCGAGGGCGGCGTGCTGCTGAACGGCAAGTGGACCTTCAACTCCGGTGCGCTGCACAGCGCCTGGAACACCAACGCGGCCGTGCTGATGACCCCGGAAGGCCCGCAGCCGATCATGGTGGCGGTCCCGCTCGCGGAGCTGGAGATCGTCGACGACTGGCACACCACCGGCCTGCGCGGCTCCGGCAGCGTCACCACCGTCGCCACCGACCTGTTCGTCCCCGAGCCGCGGGTGCTGCCGATGGTCCCGGTGCTCCAGGGCCGGCACCGCTCCCTGGCGAACGCCGAGGCGCCCATCTACCGCGCCCCGTTCATGCCCACCGCCTGCGCCACGGTCGCCGCGCCCGCCCTCGGGCTGGCCAAGGCCGCCCGGGAGGCGTTCTTCGAGCGGCTCCCCGGCCGGAAGATCAGCTACACCGAGTACGCCAACCAGGCCGAGGCCCCGGTGACCCACATCCAGGTGGCCGACGCCATCACCAGGATCGACGAGGTGGAGTTCCACGCCCACCGCGCCGCCACCCTGCTCGACACCAAGGGCCCCACCGGCGAGGAGTGGACCCTGGAGGAGCGGGCCCGGATCCGGCTCGACCTCGGCGCGGTCTGCGCGCGCACCAAGGAAGCGGTGGACATCCTCAACACCGCCAGCGGCGGCTCCTCGATCTACACCACGGTGCCGATCCAGCGCATCGAGCGGGACGTCCAGACCCTCAACCTGCACGGCATCCTGCACCCCAACACCAACCTCGAACTGTACGGGCGGGTCGCCTGCGGCCTCGGGCCCAACACCCTCTACCTGTAGCCGATGCTCCGCGGTACAGGGCCGCCCGCCGGCGGCCCTGTCCCCGGCGTGCCCCTCCCACCGTTCCCACCGACCGCCGGAGGCCCACCATGGCAATCCCCGAACCCGTCGTCATCGACCCCGCCGGACACGACATCCACGGCGAGGCCGCCCGGATCCGGGCGAACGGCCCGGTCGCCCGCATCGAACTGCCCGGCGGCGTGCTCGCCTGGTCGATCACCGACCACGAGATCGCCCGACAGGC
Organism: Kitasatospora sp. NPDC001547; assembly: GCF_042894165.1. NCBI lineage: Bacteria > Bacillati > Actinomycetota > Actinomycetes > Kitasatosporales > Streptomycetaceae > Kitasatospora > Kitasatospora sp. NPDC001547. Next base: position 252,735 of record NZ_JBIAVL010000001.1, read on the forward strand.
CATGACCGACCACCGGCTGTCCAAGGACCCGCGGCAGCACTGGACGGCCTTCGCCGAGGGCCGGATCGGCGAGGACTTCCCGCTGATCGGCTGGGTGCTGATGGACAACCTCACCACCCGGTACGGCGCCGACCACACCCGGCTGCGCAAGCTGACCGCCGGGGCCTTCACCCCGCGCCGGGTCGAGGCCATGCGGGCCGAGGTCGAGAAGGCCGTCGAGGAACTGCTGGACGAACTGGACCGCTGCGCGCCCGGCGAGGTGGTGGACCTCAAGGCCCGCTTCGCCCGCCCGATGCCCGCCCGGGTGATCTGCGACCTGTTCGGCGTGCCGGCCGAGGACCGCGCGCAGATGCTGCGCGGCGGCGAGGCGAACATCGACACCACCCTCACCCCGGAGGAGTCGGCGGCCAACGTCGAGCAGTGGCACCGGGAGATGACGGAGTTCGTCGAGTCCAAGCGCCGCGGCCCCGGGGACGACCTGACCAGCGACCTGGTCCAGGCCCAGGAGGAGGACGGCTCCCGGCTGAACGACTCCGAACTCGTCGGCACCCTGCACCTGCTGCTCGCCACCGGCACCGAGCCGGTGATGAACCTGCTCGCCAACGCGACCCGGGCCCTGCTCACCCACCCCGAGCAGCTGGCGCTGCTCCGCAGCGGTGCGGTGAGCTGGGCGGACGTGATCGAGGAGACCCTGCGGGTCGAGGCGCCGGTCGCCCACCTGCCGTTCCGCTTCGCGGTGGAGGACATCGAGCTCGGCGGCGTCGTCATCCCCAAGGGCGAACCGGTCCTGATCAACTTCGCGGCGGTGGGCCGCGACCGCGCCGTGCACGGCGACAGCGCGGCCGCCTTCGACGCCACCCGGCCGGACAAGGAGCACCTCTCCTTCGGCCACGGCGTCTACCGCTGCATCGGCATGCCGCTGGCCCGGATGGAGGCCGAGATCGCCCTCGCCGCGCTGTTCGACCGCTTCCCCGACCTCGAACTCGCCGTCCCCGCCGGGGAACTGGAGCCGCAGGTCACCTTCATCATGAACGGCGTGCAGACCCTCCCGGTCCGCCTCACGCCGCGAACCCGCTGACACGAAAGGGAGGCCGGCCTGATGTGGGCTGCCGTCGTACCCGAGGCCAAGGCGCGCTGGGAACTGCGCGAGGTCCCCACCCCCAAGGCAGGTCCGGGCCAGGTGCTGATCCGGGTCCACGCCTGCGGGCTCTGCCACAACGACCTCTGGGTCAGCCAGGGCGTCTTCCCCTTCCCGCCGCTCGACCCGGTGGTGGTCGGCCACGAGGCCGCCGGCGAGGTCGTCGAGGTCGGCCCGGGAGTGACCACCCGCCGGGTCGGCGACCGGGTCGGCACCACCTGGGTGCAGGCGACCTGCGGCCGGTGCGACTACTGCCGGCTCAACCTCCCGCTCACCGGGCAGTCCGGGATGAACTGCCCGGAGTCGGTGATGAGCGGCCTCACCGTCCAGGGCGGCCACGCGGAGTACGTCGCGGTGGCGGCCGGGAGCACGGTGCTGCTGCCGGACGCCCTCTCGTACGAGGCCGCCGCGCCGGTGCTGTGCGCGGGGTACACCGCGTGGAGCGCGCTGCGTGCCGCCAACCCCGAGCCGCACGAGCGGGTCGCGGTCCTCGGGATCGGCGGACTCGGCCACCTCGCCGTGCAGTTCGCCCACGCCGCCGGGTTCGAGACGGTGGCCGTCACCCGCTCGCCGGACAAGCACGGGCTGGCCCGCACGCTCGGGGCCGACCACGTGGTCGCCGACGGCGAGCAGCTGCGGGCGGCGGGCGGCGCCGACGTCGTCCTGGTGACCGGCACCTCCTATCGGGCGGCCACCGACTCCCTCCAGGGGCTGCGGCCGAACGGCCGGATCGTGCTCGCCACGATCGACCCGGTCGACTCCTTCACGATCCCGCCCACCAGCCCGTTCTGGGCGCAGCGCCAGCAGGTGATCGGCGCCACCCACAACGGCCTGGACCAGCTCACCGAGGCGCTGGACCTGGTCGCGTCCGGCGCCGTCACGCCGATGATCGAGACCTTCCCCAAGGAGCGGGTCGCCGAGGCCGTCGAGCGGGCCGACCGGGGCGAGGCGCGCTTCCGCGCGGTCGTGACCTACGCCTGACGAACCGTCACAGCCCCGATGTGAACGCATGCGTACCGAGGTGGGGAGGACACCCTGTACAGGCGAAGATTTCTGGGCCTCGCGGGCATCGCGGCGGCCACCGGTGTCGGGCTGCCGGTGAGCGCGCTGGTCGGCGGGAAGCCGCTGCCGCCCGGACCGGCCGCCGCCGGGGGACCGGCCAAGGGGCCGTTCGCCGTGCGGATGCCCGTCCCGCCGACCCTGCGGCCGGTGGCGCGGACCGACGACACCGACGTCTACCGGCTCGACGTCCTGGCCGCCGACCTGGAGCTGCTCCCGGGCGTCCGGACCAGCTGCCTGACCTACGGCGGGAGCTTCGTCGGCCCGACGATCCGCGCCCGGGAGGGCCGCCGGGTCCTGGTCACCTACCGCAACCGGCTGCCCGAGGCCGTCAACGTGCACCTGCACGGCGGCCACGTCCCGGCCGACAGCGACGGACACCCGATGCAGCTCATCGACCCGGGCGGCGAGCGCCGCTACGAGTACCCGAACCGCCAGCCCGGCGCCACGCTCTGGTACCACGACCACAGCCATCACAGCGAGGCCGAGCACGTCTACCGCGGCATGCACGGCTTCTACCTGATCGAGGGCGAGGACGAGCGCCGGTACGACCTGCCCGGCGGCGAGTACGACGTCCCGATCGCGATCCGCGACGCCGAGTTCGACGCCGAGGGCCGACTGGTGCACGGCGACCCGGCGAAGCGGAACGTGATCCTGGTCAACGGCCGCTCCAAGCCGTACTTCCCGGTGGCCGCCCGCAAGTACCGGCTGCGCCTGCTGAACAGCTCGACGCTGCGGTTCCTGAAGCTGAACTTCGGCTCCCTGCCGGTCCTCCAGATCGGTTCGGACGGCGGTCTGCTGCCCGCGCCCGTCGACCGGACCGGCACGGACTTCCCGCTCGCCGCCGGTGAGCGGGTGGAACTGGTCGTGGACTTCTCCGGGCTGTCCGTCGGCAGCCGGGCCGCGCTCACCAACCAGGGCCAGTTCACCGGCGACGACCGGACCGAGCCGGTGCTGCAGTTCAGGGTGGACCGCAGGGGGCACGACCGCAGCCGGGTGCCCGCCGTCCTGCGCCCGCTGCCCGAGCTGCCGCCGGCCACGGTCCACCGCGAGCTGACGCTCTCCTTCGACCTGGACGGCACGCCGGTCGGCCTGGTCAACGGGCTCGCCTTCGACCCGGACCGGGTCGACCAGCGGATCCGGCGCGGTGCCACCGAGATCTGGACGGTCACCAACGGCGACAGCGCCACCAAGTACGGCCCGATCCAGCACTCGTTCCACCTGCACCTCGCCCAGTTCCGGGTGCTGGACCGGGACGGCCGCCCGCCGCTGCCCGGTGACGCCGGCCTGAAGGACACCGTGCCGCTTCCGCCCGGCACCTCCGTCCGGGTCCAGGCGACCTTCACCGACTACCTCGGCCGCTACATGTACCACTGCCACATGCTGGAGCACTCCTCGGCGGGGATGATGGGCCAGCTGGAGATCGTCGACTGATCCGCTGACCCGCTGACCCGCTGATCCGCTGATCCGCTGATCCGCGAACGCCGGCGGGGGGGGGGGGGGGGGGGGCCCCCCCCCCCCCCCCCCCCCCGGGGGGCCCCCCGCGCCCCCCCCGGGGGGGGGGCGCCGCCCCCGGGGGGGGGGGGGCCCCCCCCCGCGCCCGCCGCCCCCCCCCCCCCCGGCCGCCCGCCCCCCCGCCGGCCGCCCCGCCCCCCCCCCCGGGGGGGCCGCCCCCCCCCCGGGGCCCCCGGGCCGTCACATCTCCAGGCCCTGCTCGAACATCACCTGACGGACCTCGACCCCCGTGTGCCGGGCGTCCGGGATCAGCGCGGCCAGCTCGATCGCGCGCTCCCTGGTCTCGACGTCGACCAGGTAGAAGCCGCAGACGAACTCCTTGGTGTCCAGGTACGGCCCGTCGCTGTGCACCGGGCCGTCGTCGCGGACCCGGACGGTCGTACTCTGCTCCGGCACCGCCAGCGCCTGCGTGGTGACCAGTTCGCCGGACTCCTTGATGAGCTTCATGAAGTCGCGGTGGCCGGCGTACACCGCCTGCTGCTCGTCCACGGACAGGCCGTCCCACAGCACCGGGTCCATGTGCATCACGAGCAGGTACTTCATGATTCTCACTCCTTGGGCCGTGGCCCCCGGGCGTCTCCGGAGGGTCCTCACTGGAGACGTCGGAGCCGACGGGCCGTTCTCGACGTTTTCCGGCCCGCCGGTCTGTTGTGCCCGCGGGGGCTCCGGTCGTCGGGGCCGCGGCAACGGGACGGGCGCGGGCGCGGTGCAGGGGGCGGTCGGGGGCACGAAAACGCGCGGCCGGCCGTGAGGGTTCACGGCCGGCCGCGCGGGGACCGGTGTCAGCGCACCAGCTGGGCGGCCCGGGGGCCGGTCCGCTCCAGCCACCAGTGGGCGACCAGCAGGTTGACCACCCAGCCCGCCCAGTTGGCGACCTCCAGCAGCGTCGGGAGGTCGAGCTTGAAGCCCGGGATGTACCCCATCAGCTCGACCACCACCCGGCCCCAGCTGGTGCCGAGGGCCATCGCGAAGCTGTAGACCATCCAGCGCCGGTGGTCGACGTACCGGCGCTGCAGGGCGGCCCGCAGCCCGAGCACGGTGGTGAGCAGCCAGAGCCCGCCCATCATGGCCAGGCCGATCTGGCCGCTCGGGGCGGTGGAGTAGGGCAGCAGCACCAGCGCCAGCAGCCCGCCGGGCAGGGCCCCGGCGAAGACGTACACCCGGCCGCTCACCCGGTGCACCGCCGGGTAGTGGCGGCGGATCCACGGCAGGACCTGGAGGAACACCGTCACCATCGAGATGTTGCCGAAGACGACGTGCCCCACCAGGACGGCGTAGTGCGCCGGGAAGCCCGCGTCCAGCGGGATCCGCGCCTGCCCCGGCCCGCCGGTCAGGTAGCGGGGGAAGGCGTACACCAGGTTGAAGACCACCAGGACGGCCAGGGCCGCCACCCATGGGCTCTGCCACCAGCTCGGTGCGGCCGCGGCCGCACCGCCGCCGGGTCTCGCGCGTTCCCGTCCGGCGGCCAGCGCCCCGGACGGCTCCGTGTTCTGTGTCACCGCTGATCCTCGACTTCCGTTGGGTCCGGGCGGTTCAGTGGTGGTACTCGCCGGCGTTGACGTCCAGGCAGTGGCCGGTGACGGCGCGGGAGAGCGGGGACATCAGGAACAGCACGGCGTCGGCGACCTCGTCCGGCTCGGGGAGCCGGCCGAGGTCGAGGGTGGCCGCGACCTCGTCGTAGATGTCCTGGACGGTGACGCCGCGCTGCGCCGCCCACTGGCCGAAGCCCTCGCGCAGCGCGTCCGCCCAGATGTAGCCGGGGGCGACGGTGTTCACCCGGACGCCCTGCGGGCCGAGTTCGGTGGCCAGGCTCTGGGCCAGCGACAGCAGGGCGGCCTTGCTCATCTTGTAGGCGCCGAACAGCCGCTTGGAGTGCCGGATCACCGCGGAGTTGATCATCACGACCGAGCCCCGGTTCTCGGCCAGGGCGGGGGAGAACAGCCGGGTGAGCCGCAGTGCGGCGTAGACGTTGGTCTCGAACCCGGCCCGCACGTCCGACAGTTCGACCTCGCCGAGGTCGACCAGCGGCGGCACCGCGAAGGCGTTGTTCACCAGGGCGTCGATCCGGCCGAAGGTCTCCGTCGCGGCCTTGACCAGGGCGGCCGCCGACTCGTCGTCGGTGATGTCGGTCGGTACCGCCAGCGCCCGGCGCCCGGTCCGCTCGACCTCCGCGGCGATCTCCGCGATCCGGGAGCCGGTCCGGGCGGCGAGCACCACGTCCGCGCCCGCGTGCGCGGCGCGCAGGGCGATCGAGCGTCCCAGGCCGGGGCCGACCCCCGAGACCACGACGACCTTGTCCTCAAGCATCCTGATCCTCCAGCAAGTCCGGGTGTGCGTCGGTTGGTTCGATCGACAGTGCGTGGCGGAACACGTTCCGGGGGTCGTACGTCCGCTTGACCCGCTGCAGGCGCGGGTAGTTGGCGCCGTAGTAGAGCGTCGACCACGGCACCCCCGAGGTGTTCCACGCGGGGTCGGCCAGGTCGCTGTCGGGGTAGCCGATGTAGGCGCCGTCGGTGAAGGCGTCGGAGACGGGGACCCCGCCGGTCCCGGCGTGGACCTCGCGGTAGAACTCCCGGATCCAGGAGACGCAGGCCTCGTCCTGGTCCGCGGACTGCCAGACGCCGCCTCCGTAGAGGACCTTCAGGACGGAGTCCCGCTGGACGGCGGCGGTGGCGTCGGGGGCGACGGTGTTGACCTTCCCGCCGAAGCCGGCGACCACCAGGCACGACATCGGGTTGATGTGCTCCGGATCGGTCAGGTAGCGCCAGATCACCCCGAGTTGGCGGTCGGTGAAGCCCTTGCGCAGGTAGGCGGCCTTGTCCTTGTAGCGCCCCTTGGGGTCGTTCGGGAAGCTGTACGAGGGCAGCCAGGAGCTCAGCCACGGCACGACCTCGGTGACGTGCACCGAGGGCTCCACGCCGACTCCCGCGCTGACCGAGTCGAAGTGCTCCGCCAGCACCTTCTCGGCGTCGGGCCCGTCGTGGTCGATCACCACGACCATCCCGAACGCCCCGGAGTCCCGGTGGGTGACGATCAGGTTGCTCCACAGGCCGGCCGCCGGCGCGTCGGCGTCGTCGTGGTCCTCGTACCAGGTGCAGTAGTTGCGCAGCAGGGTGGTGAGGGACCGCTCGGTCATCTCCGCCCAGGGCCACATCACCGTCCGCTTCCACACCCGGGCCGGAGCCCTGGGCAGCAGCAGGGCCGGGTTCGCGGCGTCGGCCCCGGGGGTGCGCAGCCAGTACCTGGTCACCACGCCGAAGTTGCCGCCGCCCCCGCCGGTGTGGGCCCACCAGAGGTCGTGGTGGGGGTCCTCGGGGTCGGCGGTCGCCACCACCGCGCGGGCCCTGCCCGACTCGTCGACGACCACCACCTCGACGGCGTACAGGTGGTCGACCACCAGGCCGTCGCGGCGCGAGAGGTGCCCGTAGCCGCCGGCCGCGAAGTGGCCGCCGACGCCGACCTCCAGGCAGGTGCCGGCCGGGACCGTCACGCCCCAGCGCTTGAAGAGGGTCCGGTAGACGTCGCCCAGCAGGGCGCCGGAGCCGACCTCGATCGCGCGCCGGGCGGGATCGTAGGAGACGCCGTTCAGTTGGGACACGTCCAGCAGCACCTGGACGTCGGGGGAGGCGGTGAAGTCCTCGAAGCAGTGACCGCCGCTGCGGACCGCGATCCGCCTGCCCGCCGCCACCGCCTCGTCGACGGCCGCCACCACCTCCTCGGTGCCGGTCACCACGTGTACCTGGTCGGGTCGTCCGACGAAGCGGTGGTTGTAGCCCTGGACGAGGTTCTCGTACCGAGGGTCCCCCGGCCTGACCACCGTCGGCCCGGTCGGATCAACGGTCCTGTCGCTCATGCTCGTTCGTCCTTCCACGTGCGCGGCCGGCCCAGGTCGCCCCGGGTGCCGGCCGTCGGGTCCCGGGGTCCTCCCGCACGGCCCGGGGGAACCCGCCCCGTCCCGATCCCTCGCCGTCGGGACGGGGCGCGTTCCCCGGGCCGGGACGGCCGGCTAGCCGGCGTTGGGGGCGAACAGCTCGGGGGCCACGTCCTCGGCCATCGCCCGGGCCGACTGCCAGCCGACCTCGTGGGCGGTGCCGACGCCGCCGCAGAACAGCACGAACCGGCGGAAGCCGGCGGACACCAGCGCGTCCAGCTTGGCCCGGACCGTCTCGGGCGAGCCGACCAGGGCGAAGGGGTTGCGGAGGTAGGATTCCGCGGGGGCCTCGAACACGCCCTGCACGCCGGTGTCGCCCTCCTTGGCGAGCTCCGACAGCGGGCTGTCGGCGGGCGAGGCTCCGGCCATCCGCGCCAGGACCCCGCCGGCCGTCTCGATGTGCGAGACGAAGCCGGCGCGGACGATCTCGGCGGCCTCGCGGTCGGTGTCGGCGACCACGGTGAAGCAGCTCGCCGCGGTGTTCGCCATGGACAGCTCGTGTCCGTGCTCCTTGCCGACCTCGAAGTAGCGGTGCAGGCGGGTGACCATCTCGTCCACGCTGATCTTGGACATGCCGCCGGCCGACGGGTCGAGGTTCAGCCCGGTGAACACGTTCCAGCCGCGGCGGGCCGCCATGGCGAGGGAGCCGTCCGTCTCGGCGGCCACCCACAGCGGCACGCTCGGCTGCACCGGCCGGGGCCACACGGTGACCTTCGCGACCTCGGTGTCCTGGAGGAACGCGGTGTACGTGGCGGTCAGGTCGTCCTTCGCCACCGGGTGGTCGATCCGGTTGACGGCGCCGTCGACGAGGTCGGCGCTGTGCTCGAAGGCGGCCCGGTCGCCGCGTCGGCCGAGGCCGATCTCCAGGCGGCCGTTGGAGAGCACGTCGATCATGTTGAACTGCTCGGCGAGGTGCAGCGGGTGGTGCAGCAGGGCCAGGTTCACGCCCGTGACCAGCCGGGCCCGGGTGGTCCGCGCGGCGAGCGCGGCCAGCAGGATGTTCGGGTGCGGGGAGATCGACGACGGGCCGAAGTGCTCCGGCACGCTCAGGCCGGCGTAGCCGAGGCGCTCGGCCTCGACGCAGTGGTCGAGGTAGCTCTCGTAGAGGCGGGCGCCGAGGACCGGATCCCACTCCTCCGGCGAGCGCGAGCCCGTGGGCGCGTAGGTGAGGTTGTCCCAGTAGACGAACTTGACGCTGTTCGGGTCCTCGGAGAGTGTGCTCATGCCGGTGGTTCCCCTCTGTTCGCAAGGCTCGCAGTGGATGTGAATCAATCTATCCAGGCAGGCGGAGGCCGCCATCTTCCAGATTGCCCGCGCGGTCCGGCCCCGGTTCAGCCGGTGCCGCGGGCCTCCAGCGACCGGGCCAGCGCGACGGCGTCCTCGCGCACCCGGCCGCCGAGGCGCGGGCGTTGACCGGTGTCGGAGTACTGCCTGGGCCGGCTGCCGCTGGTGCGGCGCAGCACGGTCATGCTGTTCTGCCGCAGCTTCCGGCTCTCCAGCAGGTTCAGCATCTCGAACTCGCCGGGGGCCATCCGCTGGGTGTCGGCGATGTACTCCAGGATCGCCTCGCCCTCGGGGTAGGTCATCAGGTAGTGCATGACCACGATCCCGCCGTCCGGGTCGATCAACTCCCAGAAGTTCTCGAAGAAGTAGAGGCAGTCCCAGGCGTCCACCCAGGCGAAGTCGATCGGCCGGAACTCCTCGGGGAGGCGGCCGACGGCCCCGCGCATGTCGGAGTTGACGACGGTGACCCGCTCGGCGAGGCCGAGTTCGCCCAGCACCTCCGTCACCAGCGGGGCCGAGGAGCCGGAGTCCGAGAGGTCGTCGATCGCCACGAACCGCGGCCGGTACGGCTCGCGGTAGCCGGCCGGCAGCAGCAGCGCGGGCTCGCTGTCGATCCACGCCTCGTCCAGCTCCCGGCCGTCCGCGAGGTACGGCCCGGTCTTGCGGACCAGCGCGGCCGCCTCGGCCTCGGCCAGCTCCTCGGCCTCGGCCAGGGCCTTCGCCAGGAACGGCGTGGTGTACCCCATGCCGACCTCCAGCACCCGGCGGGGCCGGGCCAGGTGGATCAGGTGGGAGAGCAGCGGCGCCACCACCTCGGTCCCCATGCCGGGCACCCGCAGCCGCTCCACCGCGGTGCGGAAGCGGTCGTCGAAGATCCCGTCACGCGTCATCGCCGGTGCCCCTGCCCTGCTGGTGCTCGATGGCCTGGTAGAGCGCCTTGATGTTGCCGCTGCCGAAGGAGCGGGCCCCCATCCGCTCGATGACCTCCAGGAAGAGGGTGTTGCGGGGGTGCACGGACTTGGCGAAGATCTGGAACAGCTGGCCGTCGTGGTCCTGGTCGATCAGCAGGTTCAGCCGCTCCAGCTCCGCCACCGAGTGCCGCAGCGGGGTGAGGCGGTCCGGCAGCAGCCGGTAGTACGCCTGCGGGGTGCCCAGGAACTCCACGCCCCGGCGGGCGATCGCGTCGACCGAGCGCACGATGTCGTCCGTGGTGAAGGCGATGTGCTGCACCCCCGGGCCGCCGTGGTCCTTCAGGAACTCGTCCAGGTGGCCGCTGACCTGGGCCTGGTCCGGTTCGATCAGCGTGAAGGTGACGGTGCCGTTCTGCACCACCTTGGTGATCATCACCTGCCCGTTGACCTCGATCCGCTCCGTGAAGATCAGCTCGAAGTCGAGGACCTCGCGGTAGAAGGCGACCGTCGCGTCGATCTGCCCGGGCTCGACGCAGATCGCGAAGTGGTCGACCTCCCGCAGGCCGAGGTCCGGCGCGGCCGGGTCGGTGGCGACGGGCGTCAGCCCGGGCAGCGTCCGCTCGTCCGCCCGGTCCGACCGCTGGACGAAGGTGTGGGCGATGTCGCCGACGCCCATGATGGTCGCGGTGACCAGCTCGCCGTCGGCGACCGGCCCGGCGACGGGCCGGGCACCGCGCCGCACGGCCGCCGCGAACGCGGCCCGGGCGTCCGGGACGCGCAGCGCGATGTCGGCCACCCCGTCCCCGTGCTTCTCCACGTACGCCGCCCCCGGGTGGTCGCCCGGCAGCGGCTGGCTGAGCAGCACCCGGATGCCGTTGCGGCCGACCGCCACCGAGCGGAGGTCCGACGCCTGCGGGGCGGAGCCCGCGTACACTTCCAGGCCGTACCCGCGGACCAGCCACTCGGTGGTGACCGCCAGGTCGGCGACGTAGCAGGTGATGTGGTCGACGAGCATGCCGCAGAAGGTCTCCTGACCCGCGTCGAGGCTCATGTCAGACTCCTCGTCAGTCGTCGGGCTGCCCGGCGGGGCGCCCGGTGAGGCTCTTCGGCCTCAGGTCGGTCCAGTGCTCGTTCACGTACGCGAGGGCGGCGGCCCGTCCGGACGGCCCGTGCACGGGCGTCCAGCCCGCCGGCACCGCCACGGCGGCCGGCCAGAGCGAGTGCCGGCCCTCCGCGTCGACCAGGACCGTGAACTCGCCGTCGTCGGCGTCGAAGGGGCTGGTCATCCCCGTTCCCCCTCCGCCCGGTCCAGCAGGGCTTCCAGGGCGGCCACCGAGGGCACGTCGAAGAAGTCGGTGACGGTGAGGCGGACGTCCAGCGCCGCGCGGATCCGGCTGACCAGCCGCATCGCGTCCAGGGACTGGCCGCCGACCTCGAAGAAGCTGTCGTCGACGCCGATCTCGGGCACCCCGAGCACCTCGGCGAACAGGGCGCACAGCTGCCGCTGCCGCTCGGTCGCCGGCGCCCGGCGGGCGGCATCGGCCACCGGCTCGGGCAGCGCCCGCCGGTCCAGCTTGCCGTTGGGCGTCAGCGGGAGGGCGGGCACGCTCACGAAGGCCGTCGGCACCATGTAGGCCGGCAGCTGCTCCACCGCGTGCGCCCGCAGCGCGCCCGCCTCGACGTCGGACTCCGGGACGTAGTAGGCGACCAGGCGCTTGTCCCCGGACTCCGACTCCCGTGCCACCACGGCGACGTGGGCCAGGCCGGGGTAGCGCGCCAGCACCGCCTCCACCTCGGCGGGCTCCACCCGGAAGCCCATCACCTTGAGCTGGTCGTTGGCCCGGCCGAGGTACTCCAGCAGGCCGTCCCGGTCGACCCGGACGAGGTCCCCGGTGCGGTACATCCGCCCGCCCGGCGCGTCGAAGGGGTTGGCGACGAAGCGCTCGGCCGTCAGGTCGGGCCGGTTGTAGTAGCCGCGGGCCAGGCCGCGTCCGGCGATGTGGAGCTCTCCCACCCCGCCGACCGGCACCGGCCGCAGCTCGGCGTCCAGGACGTGCAGCCGCACGTCGTCCATCGGCCGGCCGACGCCCACCGGGCCGTCCGCCCGGAAGGGGGCGGTCATCGGCGAGCTGGTGCTGAACAGCGTCGCCTCGGTCGCGCCGTACATCGCGCGCACCACCAGGCCGGGGTTGTGCTCCAGCACCCGCCGGACGGCCGAGGGGGCGATGACGTCGCCGCCGGTGAGCACCTCGCGCACCCCGGCCAGGCAGCCCGGGTCCTCCTCGGCCAGCACCCGGAACAGGCCCGCGGTCAGGTGGATGCCGGTGATCCGCTCCTCGGCGATCAGCCCGCGCAGGGCGTGCACGTCGAGGTCGCCGGGCGGCGCCACCACGATCCGCCCGCCGTGCAGCAGCGGCACCCAGAGCTCGTACGTGGAGACGTTGAAGGCGTACGGCGCCACCATCAGCACCCGCTCGTGCCGGCCGTCCGCCCAGATCGAGTCCAGGGCCAGGCCGAGCGCGTCCCGGTGGGCGATCGCGACGCCCTTGGGCTCCCCGGTGGAGCCCGAGGTGTGGATCACGTAGGCGAGCCCGTCCGGGCCGACGGGGACGGCCGGGTCCGTCGCCGGGTGGTCGGCGAGGCCCTTCTCGCCGTCGACGACGACCACCTCGGGGACCTCCGGCAGGCCCTGCCGGCGCATCGCCTCGTCGGTCAGCAGCACCGGCGCCGCGCAGTGCTCCACGATCCACTGCTTGCGCGGCAGCGGGTAGGCGCTGTGCAGCGGGAGGTAGCAGCCGCCGGCCTTGAGCACGGCCAGGATCGCCACCACCAGGTCCGCCGACCGTTCCATCAGCACCGCGACCGGCGACTCGGCCACCACGCCGAGCTCGCCCAGCCGGTGCGCCAGCCGGTTCGCCCGTTCGTCCAACTCCCGGTACGTGAGCCGGACTTCGCCGGACGACACGGCGATCGCGTCCGGTGTCCTGAGCGCCTGTTCCGTGAAATGCCCCTGAAGGGAAGGGGAAGCCACCATGCCCTCCGATCCTGATCGATTGGTTGTCGGTGCCCGGATCAGCTGTCGAGCAGCCCGTGGACGGAGTCGCTCAGGTCGGCGAAGGAGGACAGATCGGGTACGGTCCACCCGTTCAGGTCGTACTCCGCCAGGCACTCGTCGACCAGGCCCTTGTAGGAGTCCAGCTGGCCGTTGGCGAGCTGGGCGAAGAGCAGCTCGATCCGGGTGTTCTCGTGGCTGCCGGCGTAGTTGCGCTCGTACAGCTCGTGGCGGCCGCCGAACTCGCTGCCGACGGCGTCCCAGAGCAGTTTCATCACCTTCACCCGCTCGACCGCGTCCACGCCGCCGGAGCCGCGCAGGAACCGGTCCAGGTAGGGCCGGATCCCCGGGTTGTCGAAGTCCTTGGCGCTGGAGTTCACGTAGATCAGCCCGCTGGCCACGTCCTGGAGCACGATCTCCCTGATCCGCGGGTAGCCGGTCTGCATGAACCACCGGTAGGCCAGCCCGTACTGGGAGTTGGGCAGCACCGCGCCGTTGCGCCAGGCGACCGGGTTGCGGGCGGCCGCGTCCGACAGCCCCCAGAACAGGTTGCGCCAGGCCAGCACCTCGCCGAGCCGGCTCTGCACCCCGCGGAAGTCTCCGGTGCCGGTGATGTCCAGCGCCTTGGCCAGCAGCCCGGCGATGAACTCCAGCTTCACCGCGAGCCGGGTGCAGCCGTGGAAGGTGAACCGCTCGATGAAGCCCGACTGGCCGGTGAACATCCGGATCTTCTCCGGCTGCCCGTAGACGAAGACGTTCTCCCACGGGATGAGCACCTTGTCGAGCACCAGGATGGTGTCGTTCTCGTCCAGCCGGGACGACAGCGGGTGGTCGAACGGGCTGCCCATCGCCGCCGCCGTCGCGGTGTACGACGGGCGGCAGATCAGCTTCATCCCGGGAGCGTCCATCGGCACGGTGGCCACCAGGGCGAAGGTGCGGTCCTTGATCGGCAGGCCGTAGTGCGCGATGAAGTTGTAGTGCGTCAGCGCGGAGCCGGTGGCGACCACCTTCGCGCCGGACACGACCAGCCCGGCGTCGGTCTCCCGCTCGGCGTGGATGAAGACGTCCTTCACCTGGTCCGGCGGCAGGCTCCGGTCGACCGGCGGGTGCACGATCGCGTGGTTCCAGTACAGCACCTTCTCCTGCGACTCCGCGTACCAGCGCCGGGCGTTGTCCGCGAACGGCTCGTAGAAGTCCGCGTTCGCGCCCAGGGTGCCGAGGAAGGACGCCTTGTAGTCGGGGCTGCGGCCCATCCAGCCGTAGCTCATCCGCGCCCAGGCGGCGATCGCCTGCTGGTCGCCGACCAGGTCCTCCGCGCTGCGCGGGGTGGTGAAGAAGCGGTGGGTGTAGCCCTCGCCGCCGCTGTCGACCGGCGCGGTCAGTACGGGCCGATGCCGGGGATCGTGCAGGGCGTCGTAGAGCCGTGCCGTCATCCGGACCGGATTGTGGAACGCCGGGTGGGTCGTGACGTCCTTGACCCGGTCGCCGTAGAGATAGATCTCCCGGTCGTCGCGAAGGCTCTCGATGTACTCCGCCCCGGTCAGCGGGCGGGTCCCGCGCGCATCGCCGGCGGTGGTCTCCCGGGCTTCGGCCATCAGACGCCTCTCCTTGCTGCCAGTTCACCGGACGGATCGAGCGTGCCAGCCCGGATGCGGAGGCCGCTTCTCCCGGCGTGCGCGCTTGCCCTCACCCGGGCGGTCAGGCCCGCCGGACTCAGCACTTGCGGAGATGCCCCGGTCCGGCCGCCCCCGGAGCATGAGCATCTGAATCGCCCGGCCTGTGCAGGAAGGACTCCGGAATGAGCCAGCGAACCGACATCGACATCGTGGTCCCGCTCTATCCGTTCATGCCGTACTTTCTCGACCGGACACGGGAGTTGGCGGAGAAGTTCACGGCCAACCACCCCGAGTACCGGATCCGGGTCACCGGCGCGGACTGGCTGTCGGTGCCCCAGGCGGTGCACGACGCCGTCGGCAAGGGGGAGGCGCCGACCATCGCGCAGTACTTCTACACCTCGACCCGGGACGCCCTCGACGCCCGACGGCCCGACGGGTCACCGCTGTTCACCTCCGTCGAGCGGGCGATCGCGGGCCGCACCGAGATCCTCGGCGAGCCGGTCGTGCTCGGCGACGTCGCGCCCGCCGCCCGGCACTACTACACCTACGACGGCGCGGTGGCGGCCATGCCGCCGCTCACCTCGACCACGCTGCTCTACGCCAACACCACCCTGCTGGAGCGGGCCGGGATCACCGAGGTCCCGCAGACCTGGGCCGGGATCGAGGCGGCCTGCCGGGCCGTCGCCGCGCTCCCGGACGGGCCGGCCCACGCGATCACCTGGCCCAACCACGGCTGGTGGTTCCAGCAGTCGGTGGCCCAGCAGGGCGCCCTGCTCGCCGACCAGGACAACGGCCGGTCCGGCCGCGCCGAGCGGCTGTACCTCGACTCGGACGCGATGCTGGCCTACGTCGAGTGGTGGCGGGGGCTGCACCGGGCGGGCCTGTACCGCTACCACCCGAGCCGGGTGAACACCGAGGTCGACTGGGACGGCAACTTCCGCGCCTTCGCCGACCAGGAGGTCGCCTTCACCCTCACCACCTCGGTCGAGGCGGCCCGGATGGCCCAGGCCGGCCGGGACGGCGGGTTCGAGGTGCGGGCCTGCCGGATGCCGTACAACGACCGGGTGCCGTACGCGGGCAACGTGATCGGCGGGGACGCGCTCTGGCTGGCCGCCGGCCTGGACCAGCGGACCCAGGACGGCGCCCTGGCCTTCATGCAGTACCTGAACACCCCGCGGACCGCCGCCGAGCGGCACCGGGAGACCGGGTTCATCCCGGTCACCGGCGGGGCGATCGACCTGCTGGAGCAGGAGGGCTGGTTCCGGCGCAACCCGCACTTCCGCACGGCGCTGGACCAGCTCGCCGCCAACTCCGGCTCGCCGGCCGCCCGGGGCGCGCTGCTCGGGGAGTTCGCCGGGATCCAGGACGTCCTGACCACCGCCATGCACGACGTCCTGGTCACCGACGTGGACCCGCGGGTCCGCTTCGCCCGGGCCAACGCGGAGGCCCAGCGGCTGCTGGACCACTACAACGACGCCTGCCGGGGCCTGCGCCCGCGCGGCCCGATCAGGGTCGGCTGAGAACGGACCGGGTCCGACGGCCCCGCCCGGCGGCGGCCGTCGGACCCGGTCCCCGGGCTCAGGAACGCTCGGGGCGGAGGTCCAGGGGCGCGTCCGGCGCGCCGACCAGCTCCCGCAGCACCTCGCGGAAGCGGTCCACCTGCTCCGCCACCGAGCTCTCGTCGTACAGGTTGCTGTTGTACTGGATGCCGGCCACCACGTCGCCGGCCGGGTCGAGGTTGAGCGTCCACAGCGCGCCGTTGGGCACGTCGGAGCCGACCGGCTGCGAGGTGAGCCGGCGGCGCACCTCGGTGTACTCCAGGTCCCCGATCAGCTCGCCGTCCAGCAGGAACGGGAACGGGAACACCTGGAAGACGCAGGCCGCCCGCCCGTCCTCCAGCGTCGGCAGCATCAACTCCGGTGCCTGCGCGAGGATCTGCCCGAACGGAATGTCGTGGGCGTACGCCTCCAGGCTGGTGGTGCGGATCCGGGAGACCACCTCGGCGAAGTCGCGGGACCCGGCCAGCTCGGTGCACAGCGGGAGGAAGTTGAAGAACGGCCCGACGGTGTGGTGGAAGCGGTCCTCGCCGCGGCCCGGCGAGAAGGTCGGCACCACCACCCGGGTGGTCCCGGTGGACCGCGCGACCATCACCGCGAACGCGCCCAGCAGCACCATGAACGGCGTGCTGCGCAGCGCGCGGCCGATCTCCACCGCCCGGGCGGTCAACTCGGCGTCGACGGTGAAGCGGTGGACGGCGGTGGCCTCCGGCAGGCCGGAGGACTTCGGCCGGTCGGTGGGCACCGAGAGGATCCGGGCGCCGGCCAGCCGCTCCCGCCAGAACGCGCGCGACTCCTCCAGCGCCGGGTCCGCCGCGTACTCCCGCTGCCAGGCGGAGAACTCGCGGTACGGCAGGGCGTCGGGCAGCTCGGGCTGCCGGTGCCCGCGGCGCTCGGCGTAGCGGACGGCGAGGTCGCGGATGATCAGCCGGACCGACCAGCCGTCCGCCGCGGTGTGGTGCACGACCAGCGCCAGGACCGCGTCGTCCTCGTCGAAGCGGAGCAGGGTGGCCTTCAGCAGCGGGAGTTCGCGCGCGCTGATGGTGCCCGACTCGACCTCGGTGATCAGGTCCTCGACCGCCTGCTCGCGCGCCGCCGGATCCGCTCCGGGCAGCTCCCGCAGCTCCAGCCGGACCGGGGTGGGCGGGTGGACCTCCTGGTACCGCTCGCCCTCGCCCCGGACGATCGCGGTCCGCAGCGCCTCGTGCCGCACCACCACGTCGTCCAGGGCCAGTTGCAGCGTCGCGGCGTCGACCTTCCCGCGCAGCCGCCAGCCGTGCACGATGTGGAACCGCGGCCCGAACGGCCCCTCGTCGTCGCCGCGGTCGAAGCCGCAGAGGAATTCCTGGTTGAACGAGAGCGGCGTCCTGCCCACCGGTGCGTCCGACTGCGGCTTTCCATCGAGGCTCATGGGAATTCCTCTCACTGGTTCCGGGGCGAATTCGCCCCGGAACCGTAGCAACCGCCCCGCCGCCGCGGTTCTTCGATCGTGCTGGCAATCAGGGAGATGCGGCCCGGCCGGTCCGCGCGCGACGCTGGCCGGGAAAGTCCCGCGGGAAAGCCCGCTCGAACCGCAGAGGAGCCGCGCGCACATGACGGTCGCCACGAATGCCGCAGGGTCCGGCTCGCCGCAGCCGCCCGAGCCCGGTCTGACACCCGAGGAGATCATCGCCAGGGCCGAGGCCATCGCGCCGCTCCTGGTGCCCCGGCAGGCCGAGACCGAACAGCGTACCTACTACGCCCAGGACACCCACGAGGCGTTCGCCCGGGCCGGCTTCTACCGGATCCTCGTCCCGAAACGGTACGGCGGCTACGAGTTCGGCATCGACACGTTCCTGCGGGTGGCGACGACGCTGGCCCGCGGCTGCCCGTCGACCGGCTGGATGTACTGCCTCGGCGCCACCCACGCCCTGCCCGCGGCCTCGCTGTTCGGCGAGCGCGCGCAGGCCGAGCTGTTCGCCGGCGGCGACTTCATCTGCCCGGCCACCATCGTCCCGAACGGCACGGCGGAGCGGGACGGGGACGGCGGCTGGCGGATCGACGGCACCTGGAACTACTGCTCCGGCTCGCCGTACGCGACCCACTTCATGGGACACGTGCCGATGCCCGGCGAGGACGGCGAACCGCCGGCGCCGATGCTCTTCGTCGCCCCGCGCGAGCAGTTCCGCCGGCTCGACGACTGGGGCGGCCAGCTGGGCCTCAAGGGCAGCGGCTCGCACAGCATCGTGATCGAGGACGGCCGGGTCCCGGACCACCTGACCCTGCCGCGGACCCACATGAGCGAGGTCCTCGTCGACGGGGGCACGCCCGGCTACCGGCTGCACGGCAACCCGGAGTACGGCGGCGGCTCGCTCAGCTTCATGGTGCTGGAGGTCGCCTCGCTCGCCGTGGGCATGGCCCAGGGCGCGCTGGACGCCTACGGGGAGCTGATGGTCTCCCGCACGACGCTGTTCCCGCCCGTGGTCACCCGCGCCGAGGACCCGGACTACCAGTTCTGGTACGGCGAGGCGGCCGGCATGATCGCCACCGCCGAGGCGGCCGTGCGGCAGGCGGTCACCCAGTGGCAGGAGCTGTGCGCCCGGGGGCCGGGCGCCTTCACCCGGGAGCACGACCTGCGCCTGGCCACCATCTGCCGCGAGGTGATCCGGCTGTGCTGGCACGCCGTGGAGGGGCAGCTGTTCCCGACGGCGGGTTCCAGCTCGGTGCGGCACGGCGAGCGGATCGAGCGGGTCTGGCGCGACCTGTCCACCCTGCACAGCCACTCCGGGATCGGCGTCTTCCTGTCCGCGGTGACCACCCGGGAGCTCGCCCGCGCCCGGTTCGGTGTCAAGTAGCGCGTCGAGCAGCCCGTCACGCAGTCCGTCAGGCGGTCCGCCGAACCCGTCCGCCGAACCCGTCCGCCGAACTCGTCCGCCGAAGCCGTCCGCCGAGCAGCCCGTCGACCCGAGGAGTTCCCGTCATGACCGAGACCGAGCAGGCCGTCGCGCTGCCCGGGGAGCCCGGCTACGCCGCCGCGACCGCCGTGTTCAACCTGGCCGCCCCGGTCCGGCCCGCGGCGGCGGTGACGGTCCGCACCGTCGAGCAGGTCCGGGCGGCGCTGCGCCACGCCCGGCACGAGGGGCGGTGGGTCCGGGTGCACACCACCGGGCACGCCGCCTCCTCGGCCCGCCCGATGGACGACAGCCTGCTGATCCGCACCGAGCCCGACGGCCCGGTGGTGGTCGACCCGGTGGCCCGCACCGCCCGGGTCCCGGCCGGCGCGCGCTGGGGCGAGGTGGTCGAGGCCGCCGCCGCGCACGGGCTGGCCGCGCCGCACGGCACCTCGCCCACGGTCGGGGTGGTCGGCTTCCTGCTGCGCGGCGGGATCAGCTTCTACGGCCGCCGGGCCGGGCTCGCCGTGAACAGCGTCCGGGCGGTCGAACTCGTCACCCCGGACGGCGAGTTCCGCCGGGTCTCGGCGAGTGAGGACCCGGAGCTGTTCTGGGCGCTGCGCGGGGGCGGCGGCGGACTCGGCGTCGTCACCGCGATCGAGGTCGGGCTCTTCCCGGCGGCCCGGGTGGTCACCGGCGCGGCCTTCTGGCCCGCGTCGCACGGCCCCGAGCTGCTGTCCCGCTGGCTGGACTGGACCGGGGACGCGCCGGAGGCCGTCACCACCGTGTTCCGGGTGATGAACCTGCCGGCCGTGCCCGGCATCCCGCCGGAGCTGACCGGCGGCCCGGTGGTGTGCCTGGCCGGCGTGGTGCTCAGCCCGACCGAGGACGGCCTGGCGACGGCCGAACGCCGGGCCGCGGACCTGCTCGGCCGGTTCCGGGCGGTCGCCGGACCGGTGCTGGACACCTGGTGCACCACCACCCCGTCGGCGGTGGTCGGCACCCACATGGACCCGACCGACCCGGTGCCGGTGCTCGGGGACCACCAGCTGCTCTCCGCACTGGGCGCGGACGGCGCCGAGACGTTCCTCAAGGTGCTCGGCGAGGGCTCGGGCTCGCCGCTGGTCAACGCCGAGCTGCGGCAGCTGGGCGGGGCGCTCGCGGTGCCCGATCCGAACGGCGGGGCGCTGAGCCACCTCGACGCCGCCTTCGCGTTCACGGCGGGCGGCCTGGCGGTCGACCAGGCCTCGGCGGCGGCGGTCCGGGCGCACTGCGCCGAGGTCCGCTCCGCCCTGGCGCCCTGGGACACCGGCCGGACCGCGCCGACCCTGGTCGAGCGCCTGGAGCAACCGCAGCGGCACCTGTCCGCGGCCGCCGTCGAGCGGGTGGACCGGGTGCGCCGCCGGGTGGACCCGTCGGGGTGGATGCGCCACGACGTGCCGCCGGGGGCCTCCGCCCGCTACTGACCCGCGCCGGCGGGAACCGACCGCCGGCGACACCGCACGCACCCGCCGAAGCGCCCTCCGCGTACCTCCGGAGGGCGCTTCGGCGTGTCCGGCCGGCCGAACGGCGGGATTCCCCCGCCGGCCAATTCCCGGTAAAAGCCGGGGCGGGTCGGTGAGCAATGTGAGAGATGCCTTTGTCAGCGCGCGGAGTTCATGCTCGTGCAGTAGACCTGCGCGTGAAGTGGGATTCACCGTCGCATTCCGGGAACGCGGATTCCGGACCCCGGGCCTTTTCCGGCCCGCAGGAGTCGGCCGCGTCGTGCACTCGATGCGAGAGCAGGGTCGTACGCGATCTGCTGAGAGGGGAATTCGGTGTCAAACCGTGAACGATTCCGCAGACTGGTACCGGGCCTGGTGGTGATCATGGTGGCCGCCTCGCTGTTCTTCGCGGCGAGGAGCTCGGTCGCGGTGGCCGGCGCGGAGGACGTCGCGAAGAAGTACGGCTTCAAGGAGATGCCCATCGCGATGCCGCCCGGCTACGACCAGCGGCCGATGAAGACCGTCCGGAACGTCAACCCGGCCTACCAGAAGATCCGTTCGTGGATCTCCTCGGTCGGGGCCAGCATCGCCATCAACGACCTCACCGGGCACGGTGTCGCCGACAGCATGTGCATCGTCGACACCAGGACCGACAGCGTGATCGTGACGTACACGCCGACCGCCCGGGAGGCCGACCGGTTCACGCCCTTCGTGCTGGACGGCAAGCCGCTGCCGATGGACGAGGCCATGGCGCCCACCGCCTGCACGCCCGGGGACTTCAACGCGGACGGCCGGATGGACCTCCTGGTGACGTACTGGGGCCGGACGCCGATCCTGTTCATGGCGAAGTCGGACGCCACGACCGTGTCCCCGAGCGCCTACGTGCCCCGGGAGCTGATCCCCTCGGAGTCGCTGGACGGGAGGTACCACGGCCCGCGCTGGAACACCGACGCGGACTACGTCGGCGACCTCGACGGCAGCGGACACCCGTCGATCGTGATCGGCAACTACTTCCCCGACTCCGACGTGCTCGACCCGAACGGTCTGAACAACGTCGAGATGAACGACTCGCTGTCCAGCGCCAAGAACGCCGGCGGCGACCACGTCCTGCGCTGGCAGCAGAGCACCTCGGGCCCCGAGCCCACGGTGTCCTACGTGGAGGAGAAGGGCGCCATCCCCTACGACGCGTCCACCGGGTGGACGCTCGCCATCTCCGGCGCCGACCTGACCGGTGACGGGCTGCCCGAGCTGTACATCGCCAACGACTTCGGCCACGGGCACCTGCTGTACAACCGGTCGACGCCCGGGCACATCGAGCTCACCGAGGCCAAGGGCGAGCGCACCCCGACCACGCCCAAGTCCTTCGTGCTCGGCAACGGCTCCTTCAAGGGCATGGGCGTCGACTTCGGCGACCTCGGCCGCGACGGCAAGTTCGACATGATGGTCAGCAACATCGCCGTCGCCTGGGGCCTGGAGGAGAGCAACTTCGTCTGGATCAACAAGTCCAAGGACGAGGCCGACATGCGGGCCAAACTCGCCGCCGGCATCGCGCCGTTCAAGCAGGAGGCCCAGGAGCACGGGATGGCCTGGAGCGGCTGGGGCTGGGACGCCAAGATGGGCGACTTCCTCAACAGCGGCGAGCTCAACGTCCTCCAGGCGACCGGCTTCGTGAAGGGCAAGATCAACCGCTGGCCGTGGCTGCAGGAGATGGCCATGACCAACGACGACCTGCTCTCCAACCCCGCGATGTGGCCCAACGTCCAGCCGGGCGACGACATCGCCGGCGACGAGGCCATCGCCTTCTACGCCAAGACCCCCGGCGGCCCGTACGTCAACATCAGCTCCGAGCTGGGCATCGACGTGCCGACCCCGACCCGCGGCCTGGCCACCGGCGACACCACCGGCACCGGCAAGCTGGACTTCGCCGTCGCCCGCCAGTGGGGGCCGCCCGCCTTCTACGCCAACACCTCGCCGAACCTCGGCAACCAGCTGAACCTGCGGCTCTACCGGCCGACCGCCGAGGGCGGAGCGGGCCAGGGCCTGGTGAACACCGGGGCCCCGGCGTACGGCGCCACCGTGTGCGTCATGACCCCGGACGGCAACCAGATCTCCCAGCTCGACGGCGGCGGCGGCCACGGCGGCTACCGCAGCTTCGACGTGCGCTTCGGCCTCGGCTCCCACCAGGGCCCGGTCACCGTCAAGCTGACCTGGCGGGACGCCGCCGGCGGGCTGCACGAGAAGACCCAGGAGATCACCCCCGGCACCCACTCCCTGATGCTGACCAGTGACGTCCAGGAGGTCCCGAACCGATGAGCGCGACCGCGCAAGCCCAGCCCGGCGGCGCCCCGGCGGCCGCGCCGGCCGCCCCCGCGAAGCCCAAGGACCCCCGCTACCTCGCCCTGCGGAACTTCGCGATCTCCATCAGCGTGTTCAACACCTTCGGCTACACCCTGCTCGGCTTCGAACAGCCCTGGCTGTGGCCGTTCATCGCGGTGTTCACCGCCTACGCCTGTGAGCTCGGCTTCGAGCTGATCAGCGCCTGGGCCCAGCGCCGCGCGCCGCGCTTCCGCGGCAACGGGGGCCGGGGGCTCTACGAGTTCCTGCTGCCGGCGCACATCACGGCGCTCGCGGTCAACATGCTGACGTACGGCAACAACCAGCTGCTGCCGCTGTTCTTCGGGGTGGTCGTCGGCGTCGGCGGCAAGCACGCCCTGCAGGCGCCGATCGCCGGCCGGATGCGGCACTACATGAACCCGTCCAACTTCGGGATCACCATGTCGCTGCTGTGCTTCGGCTCCTGGTTCAGCATCTCGCCGCCGTACCAGTTCACCGAGAACGCGAACACCTTCTTCCGCGTCATGATCCCGCTGATCATCGCCACCGCGGGCACGGTGATCAACGCGCTGCTCACCAAGCGGACCCCGCTGATCGTCGGCTGGCTCGGCGCGTTCGCCATCCAGGCGTTCGTCCGGCACTGGATCTGGGACGTCGCGCTGTTCTCCGCGCTCGGCGCGATGACCGGCGTCGCCTTCGTGCTGTTCACCAACTACATGATCAGCGACCCGGGGACGACGCCGATGAAGGCCCGCGCCCAGTTCATGTTCGGCTCCTCGGTCGCCATGGTCTACGGCGTCCTGATGGTGTTCAACGTCGTCTACACCCTGTTCTACGCCACCACGATCGTCTGCGCCCTGCGCGGGATCGGCTGGTGGGTCGCCCACCTGCTCCAGCGGTCCCGGCAGGCGGCCGCCACCGGCGCGGGCGCCGCGGACGGGACGGCCGCGCAGCCGCAGCAGATCGGCGCGGTCGCGGCCTGAACCACCGCTGGTGACACCGCTGAACCACCGCGGGTGACACCGCGAACGGCGCTGTGGCGCTGCCCGACCGGGCAGCGCCACAGCGCCGTTCGCCGTTCCGCCGGAAGGGCGGGCCGGCCGCCTACCGCTCGGCGAGCACCGCCTCGACGGGCTTCGCCGGCGGGTGGAACGGCCCCCAGGTGAACGCCGGCAGCCAGGGCCCGGGCGCGGCGCTCCAGGCCAGTTCGGCGATCTGGCCGAGCGACCGCCGGCCGGTGAGCGACCGCAGCAGGTCGTGCCGGTGCCCGCGCAGCACGGCGGCCGGCTCGCCGTCGCCGGCCAGCCACTCGGCGCCCGGCGTCTCGATCCGCAGCGCCGGAAGGCCCAGGGTGCGCACCGCGGCGGAGAAGCCCCGGACCACCAGGTCCAACGACGAGGGGTAGGAGGGGTGTTCCGGCACCACCGGCACCCCCAGCGCGCCCCGGATGTCGAGCTCGTGGGTGAACGCGTCCATCATCAGCATGGTGTGCCGCAGCTGCGGGGACTCCGTGACCACCCGCTCCACCGGGCCGTCCAGCCGCGCCCACTCGGCGAGCAGGCCGGCGAGGCCGTCGCCGGAGCCGTCGTGCGGGACCTCCCACAGGTTGCCGGGCGCGTCGGCGGCCACCGTCCGGCAGACCTCCAGCAGATGGCCGACCACGTCCAGGACGGTCCACCCCGGGCAGGCGGGCACCGGAACGCCGGCCACCCCGGGGCGCTCCACCAATCCGGTGATGTACTCCCGGGAACCGCGGTAGGCGAGGTGGTCGGGCACCCGCTCCCAGAGCGACCCGGACGTGGCCTCGGCGTTGCGCTGGTACGTGCTCATACGGGCTCTCCTTCGGTTGGACGGCCGTGACGGGACG
Source organism: Kitasatospora sp. NPDC001547 (assembly GCF_042894165.1). Classification (NCBI taxonomy): domain Bacteria; kingdom Bacillati; phylum Actinomycetota; class Actinomycetes; order Kitasatosporales; family Streptomycetaceae; genus Kitasatospora; species Kitasatospora sp. NPDC001547. Next base: position 277,352 of record NZ_JBIAVL010000001.1, read on the forward strand.
GACCGGCGACGCCGGAACTCCGGTCTCGCGCGGGCCGGTTCCATTGTGGTGCCGGGGCCCCGCGGGAAGGCCGGCGCAGGCGGGCGGAGCACGTCCGAAGATGCCCGCGGGCCGGGCGGGGCCAGGAACGCAACCGCGGAGATGCGGACCGTGACAGGACGTCAGGACCATGGGGGGACCGTGGATTTCTGGACGTGAGCATGGGAGGCATCGTGCCGACGACCTTCGGATCGCTGCGCCGGCTGGTACTGACACCGTCACTGGCCTCGGTGACCTTCGCCGGGCGCGGCTTCCCGGTGACGCCGACGGAGGCCACCGAACGGCTGGAGGCGGTGCCCCAGGCGGTGGTCTGCGGCTTCGAGTGGGGGATCGACGCCCGGAGCCAGTGGGAGGTCGAGCGCAGGCTCGGCCTGGTCGAGCCGGAACAGCGCGGATTCGCGTACGAGGGCGCCACGATGGCCTTCACCGTCCTGGACGCGACGGGCGGCGGCCACCGCACCCGCGACCTGCTGGCCGGGCCCGGGCAGCCGCACATCTTCCTGGCGTACATCGGCATCGGCTTCGCGATGGCGCGGCTGCCGAGGTCGCTGTGGCGCAAGGTGCTGCCGGACCTCACCGGGACGCCCTACCACCCGACGATGAGCTGGCTGGCCGTCGACGGCTACGGCTTCGACCTCGCCTACTTCCACACCCGGCGCTGGGTGGACGAGCAGAGCCGGCCGAAGCCGTACCCGTGGCAGGGCGCGCCCGGCTACTTCCAGCGGGCGGTCGACCAGGGCGTCGGACGGGCGCTGTGGTTCATCCACGGCGGATCGCCGACCCATGTCGCGGCCGCGGTACGGAAGTTCGGCGCGGACCGGCAGGGCGACCTGTGGAGCGGCGTGGGACTGGCCGCGACCTTCGCCGGGGGCGGCACGGCCGAGGGCCTGGCCGGGCTGGCCGACACGGCGGGACCGCACCGGGCGGAGCTCGCCCAGGGGTCGGTGTTCGCCGCCAAGGCGCGCGCGTACGCGGGCTTCGTCCCCGCGCACTCCGAGGTGGCCTCGACGAGCCTGACCGGCCTGTCGGTGGAGGCGGCCGCGAAGCTCGCCGACGACTGCGCGGTGGACGGTCCCGCCCCGGGCGCCGCCGGCGGGACGCCCCCGTACGAGCTGTGGCGGGCGAACGTGCGCGCGCACTTCGGGGACGGCGGGCCCGCGCCGCTCCCGACGGCCCGGACGCGCTGAGCGCCCGCGCGCAGGGCCCGGGCCGGACGGGTGCGAACCCAGCCGCGGGGCGGATCGGCCGCCTCGCGGGAGAACCTGAGAGGAGTATGGCGTGGCCAGTGCATGGCGGACGCTCCGACGTCGAATTCTCACCCCGAACACCTCTGAAACGCTCTTGGAGACGCGTGGTTTCCACCGGAAGTCGCCGGCCGCCCAGGAAATCCTGGAGACGGTCGGCGCGCGCTTCCTGGAGGGCTACGCCCACGCCGTGGAGGCCCGGAACCCGGCGGAGGCGGAACACCCGCTGGAGGAGATCCCGGTCCGGTTCCGCGGCTTCGCCTACGAGGGCGCCGGAATGGGCTTCGCCATGCTCGACGGGCTGCGGCTGACCGGCCGCGACTCGGTGGCCCGCTTCCTCGCCGGCCGGGGCGCCGACCACGTCTACATGGTCTACGTCGGGATCGGCTGGGCGATGGCCCGGCTGCCGAGGTTCCGCTGGCCCGACATCGACGCGCTCGACCCGCTGCTGCGCTGGCTGGTGCTCGACGGGTACGGCTTCCACCAGGCCTACTTCCGCACCGACCGGTACGTCCACCAGCAGTACCGGGACCCGGCGTTCCCCTGGCCGGCGCACGACCACCCGTCGTACGCGGGCCGGGCCATCGACCAGGGCATCGGCCGGGCCCTGTGGTTCGTCGGCGGCACCGACGCGGACCTGGTCGCGACCATGATCGAGAAGTTCCCGGAGTCCCGGTGGTCCGACCTCTACGGCGGGGCCGGCCTCGCGGCCACCTACGCCGGGGGCGTGGGCGAGGCCGAACTGTGCGCGTTCCGCGAGCGGGCCGGCGTCCACCGGGCGATGGTCGCCCAGGGCAGCGCGTTCGCCGCGGAGGCCCGGATCCGGGCCGGGCTGCTGGTGCCGCACACCGAGCTGGCCACCCGCGTCTTCTGCGGCATGTCGTCCGCCCAGGCGGCCGCGGTGACCCAGGAGGTGCGGCCGGCCGGGCCGGTGCCGGGCGCGCTGCCCGCGTACGAGGTGTGGCGCCAGGCCATCGCCGACCGCTTCCCCGCCGTCGGGGGGTGCTAGCCGTGGCCGCCGGCCACCGGGTGCCGCCGGGCCCGCCGCGCCGGGCCGCCCCCGTCCTGCTGCGCAGGCTGGTCGGGGACCGGCTCTCGATGATGCGCTCCGCCGCCGCGGAGTACGGCGACGCGGTGCGGATCTCCATGGGCCCCAAGACGCTCTACTTCTTCAACCACCCCGACCACGCCAAGCACGTGCTCGCGGACAACGCGGCCAACTACCACAAGGGGATCGGGCTGGCCCAGGCCCGGCGCGCCCTCGGCAACGGCCTGCTGACCAGCGAGGGCGAGCTCTGGCGCAAGCAGCGCCGGCAGATCCAGCCCGCCTTCCAGCACAAGCGGATCGTCCAACAGGCCGACGCCGTCGCGGAGGAGGCGGCCAAGCTGGTCGGCCGGCTGCGGGCGCACGAGGGCGGCGGACCGGTCGACGTGGTCAAGGAGGTGACGGCGCTGACCCTCGGGGTGCTCGGCCGCACCCTGCTCGACGTCGACCTCAGCGCCTTCGAGGCGGTCGGGCACGACTTCGAGGCCGTGCAGGACCAGGCGATGTTCGACATGGTCACCATGGGCATGGTGCCCGGCTGGGTGCCGCTGTCCACCCAACTGCGCTTCCGCAAGGCCCGGCAGGACCTGCAGAAGGTGGTCGACCGGCTGGTGGCGGAGCGGGTCTCCCGCGACGGCGGGGAGGTCGAGGGCGACGACGCGCTGTCCCGGCTGATCGTCGCCACCCGCCAGGAGCCCGACGCCGCGGTCGCCCGGCAGCGGATGCGCGACGAGCTGGTCACCCTGCTGCTGGCCGGCCACGAGACCACGGCGAGCACCCTCGGCTGGACCTTCTACCTGGCCGACCGGCACCCCGAGGTGATGGACCGGCTGCACGCCGAGGCCGTCGAGGTGCTCGGCGACCGGCTGCCCGGGTTCGACGACCTGCACCGCCTGCGGTACACCTCGATGGTGGTGGAGGAGGTCATGCGGCTCTACCCGCCGGTGTGGATCCTGCCCCGGCAGGCCCAGGCGGACGACGAGGTCGGCGGGTACCACGTCCCGGCCGGCGCCGACGTCCTGATCTGCCCGTACACCCTGCACCGCCACCCCCGGTTCTGGGACGCCCCGGAGCAGTTCGACCCGGAGCGGTTCGACCGGGACCGGGCCACCGAGCGGCCGCGCTACGCCTACATCCCGTTCGGGGCGGGGCCGCGGTTCTGCATCGGCAACCACCTCGGGCTGCTGGAGGCGACCTTCACGATCGCCATGGTCGCCCGCGACCTCCGGCTGGCCAAGGTGCCCGGCTACCGCGTGGTGGCCGAGCCGATGCTGTCGCTGCGGGTGCGCGGCGGCCTGCCGATGACCGTGCGGTCCGTCGGCTGAGGAACCGCCCCGCCGGTCCCGTCCGGCGGAGCCCGCACGGCAGAGCCCCCGCGACGTCCGTCGCGGGGGCTCCGTGCGGAGGCCGCCGTGGTGCCGGCCGCGCCGGATCAGGCGGTGTCGGTGATCAGGGCACGTTCGGTGGCCAGCGCCACCGCCCGGGCGTCCAGCAGGGCCAGCAGGACCGGCGGGTCGAGGACGCGGGCCGGGCGCAGGCGCAGTTCGATCGGCAGCAGCGGGACGTCCGGCCGCACCTCGACCGGTCCGACCGATCCCACCGAGACCTCGCGGTCACCCGTCAGCACCTCGTCGAACGCGGCCGGGACGGAGTGCGCCAGCAGGTACCAGGTGCCGGCCGGCACCTGGTCGAATAAGAAGACCCCGGGGCGGGGGAGGACGGTACACGCGGCCGGCCGCCCCTCCGGGACCCGGGTCGGGAACAGCCCGACGTAGACCCGGCCGAGGTCCCCGGCGATCGGGGCGCGGATCTCGCCGCGGAAGGCGGAGAGCTCCGTGCCGCGGGCCACGCCGCGCAAGTCGACCTCGATCCGGGGAGTGAAACCCCCGAGCTGGCGGTAGGTGGTGGGGGGGACGCCGACGCTGCTGGCGAACCGCGAGCTGAACGTACCGACGCTGTTGTAGCCCACGCGGTGGCTGATCTCGGTCACCGTGAACGACGTTTCGATGAGGAGGCGCTTGGCCGTTTCGAGGCGGATGGCGGAGAGGAACCGCCGCGGCGAGACCCCGGTCATCCGCTGGAATTCCCGGGAGAAGTGGAATTTGCTGTACATGGCCGCCTGCGCCATGTCGTCGATGGTCAGCAGCTCACCGATGTTGTCGTGCATGGTCTCGATGGCCCGGGAAACGGCTTGCTCGATGGCAGATGTCATCTTTGGCTCCAGATTCTCCGCTGCACCTGCGGATGAACGGAAATTCCATCCTGGCGATGATCGGGAACGAAAGTCGCGGCCGCGGTGACCGACCGACCGTCCGTGCCAGGCAAGCGAAGGGAGGACCCCCTTCGGAAAGGCGAAGCTGACAATTGTCGCCGCCATAGCAAGTGACGACCGTAGCAGCAGGCACATGACAGTCGCAATGGTTCGGTGGCACTTGCCGCTGGCATGCCCGACCGGTGAGAAGTCCCGGAATTCAGGTTTGAACGGCCGCCGGTGGCCCTCAGCAACACGGGAGATGCAGGCGAGGGCGAATTGCGCGCACGATGCCACAGTCGCGTATGCGAATCGGGATCGGCCGATGCGCGCCGGCCCGCTTTTCGACAAGAACCTGAGGAGATGCCGGTGGGCTCGCCTACCTCAGATCGACACGATTACCGGACCATGACGCTCGAAGCGTTCGCGGACACCATCGTCCCGGGCGAGAAGCGTTCCCCCGACGACCGGGCGGTGGCCGGGGCCTCGACCGGCGGCGGCGCCGTCCAGGCGGGCGCCATCGAGCTGCTGGAGACCCCCGCGACCGGACTCACGGACGCCCTGGACGACTACGAGCAGGCGCTGAACCGCCACGCGGCCACGTACGCGGACGAGCACGGCCTGCGGCTCGACGACTCGGTGCCGCCGTTCGTCGCCCTGCCGTTCGCCGACCGGACCAGCCTGGTGCAGGCACTGACCGGGAAGGACCACCAGGAACGCGAACTCTGGGTCCTGCTGGCGCTGTTCGCCAACATGGCCTTCGACACCGCCGCCCACATGCACACCACGGACGCGCTCGCGGCGGGCCACCCGGGCCTCACCGGGATGGGCTTCATGAAGCCGGACGAGGACGGCCTGTGGCGGTTCCCCGACTTCTCGTACGGCAAGCAGCTGGCCGATCCCCACCCGGACACCACGTCTTCAGGGAGTCCCGCATGACGAGCACCGAGAGCACCGACGTCCTGATCGTGGGCAGCGGCTTCGGCGGCGCGATCGCGGCGTACCACCTGGCGGCCGGCGGCGCGAAGGTCACCATCCTGGAGCGCGGCCCGTGGCTCAAGGCGGACGACTTCGACCACGACTTCATGCTCGGCTCCTCGTACACCCGGATCTTCGACTTCGTGGTGGGCGACGGCATGAGCCTGCTCGGCGGCAACTGCGTCGGCGGCGGCAGCGTGGTGTACTTCGCCGCGATGCCGCGCGCGCCGCGGTTCGTCTTCGAGCGCCGCGGCAGCATCGGCCGGCGCATGTGGCCGGCCGCCATCGATCGGGACGTCCTCGACCCCTGGTACGACCGGGTGGAGGAGGCGCTGCCCATCACCCGGCAGGACTGGAACGACGTCACGTACGCGGGCGGGCTGTTCGCCGCCGCCTGCGAGCACGCGGGACGCAGCGCCAACCCCGTCCCGGCCGCCATCGACCGGGCCAAGTGCACCAACTGCAACTGGATGATGTCCGGTTGCCGCTTCGACGCCAAGCGGTCGCTGCTGCTGAACTACCTGCCCGCGGCCCTCGCGCACGGCGCCGAGATCCGGCCGCTGCACGAGGTGCAGCAGCTGTCCCGGACGGACGACGGCGGCTACCGGGTGCACTACTCGGTCGTCGACGACGAGGACTACCGGGTGCACGTCGGCAGCGGCACGATCGACGCGAAGATCATCGTGCTCGCCGCCGGCGCCGGCGCCACCCCGGTGATCCTCCAGCGCTCCGAGGCGACCCTGGGCACCATGCCGCACGCCGTGGGCCGCTACTTCTCCGGCAACGGGGAGCGCCTCAACACGGCCGTCGTCGACGAGGACCGGGCCCGCGACCTGCTGGGGCTCAAGCGCTCCGACGGCCGGGCGTTCCGGGCCAACCAGATCGGCAAGGGCCCGGTCGTGGCCAGCTGGGACAACCTCGACGGCTCGCTGCCGGAGCACCGCCGGTTCTCCCTGGAGCAGCTCTACTTCCCGCCGGGGTTCGGCACCATCCTGGCCCAGGTGCCCGACGCGAGCGGGCCCAGCTGGTTCGGCGTGGAGAAGAAGGAACTGGTCCGGCAGTGGCAGTCCTGGCTGACCGTCTTCACCATGATCGAGGACGACAACGAGGGCGTCTTCGGCCCGCCGCCGGCCACCGGCAACGCGCAGCGGATCTCCCAGCAGATGCTCGGGCGCGGGACGATCTCCTACCGGCCGACCGCCAACACCCTGCGCGCCTGGGAGGAGTCGGACGCGGTCGTGAAGGACATCCTGGAGCGCGACGGCCTGGCCCGCGTGATGCCGTGGACCAACGACCTGGTGGGCGCCTACACCGTGCACCCGCTGGCGTCCTGCCGGATCGGCGACGACCCGGGGACCTCGGCGCTCGACGACCGGCAGGAGCTGCGCGACCACCCGGGCATCTTCGTCACCGACGGCTCCGCCGTCCCGGGGGCGCTGACGGTCAACCCCGCGCTGACCATCTCCGCGCTCGCCGAGCGCGCGATCCCCGGCATCGTGGCCGCCGCCCAGGAGCGCGGCGTGAACGTCAGGTACGGCGCGCCCGCGCCGGACGGCGGCACCAGCGGACGGCGGGGCGTGCAGGTGCAGCTGCCCGGCCTGATGCGCCGGTAGCGGACACCCGGCGCCGGATCGAGCCATCGAGGAGGGCACATGACGACACCGTTCCTGCGGCCGGCCCTGCGGAGGTCCATGGCGGGGATCCACCGGGTCGCCCCGGTGCGGCCGGCCGACGCGGGGGAGGAGGTGGCCCGCGTCTTCGCCGAGGTCGAGCGGGAGTTCGGGATGCTCGCACCGCCGATCGGCCTGCACGCCGCCGCGCCGGAGGTGCTCGCCGCCTCCTGGGTGATGCTGCGGGAGACCCTGGTCGCCGGCGGGCGGGTCGACCGGGCGACCAAGGAGGCGGTGGCCGCGGCCGTCTCGGCCGCCAACGCCTGCCCGTACTGCGTGGAGGTGCACAGCACGACGCTGGGCGCGCTGCTGCCCGGGGCGGGCGCCCCGGGTGCGGCCCGCGCGGCGGCGGAGGCGGCGGCCGACTGGTTCCGCGCGGACGGGGACCACGGGCGGACGCCGGACGCCGGGCCGCCGTTCCCGGCGGAGGCGGCGCCCGAACTGGTCGGGGTGGCGGTCACCTTCCACTACCTCAACCGCATGGTCAACCTGTTCCTCGCGGACAGCCCGCTCCCGGCCGGCCTCCCGGCGGCCGCGCGGTCGGCGGCGCGGGCCGTCCTCGGCCGGCTGATGCGCCGCGGCGCGCGGGTCGCCCCGCCGGCCGGGACCTCGCTCGACCTGCTGGCGTCCGCGCCGCTGCCCGGGGACCTGCGCTGGGCGGCGGGCACCCCGAGCGTCGCCGGGGCGTTCGCCCGGGCGGCCGCCGTGATCGACGCGGCGGGCGCCCGGTCCGTGCCGGACGGCGTCCGCGGCCTGGTCGTGGACCAGCTGGCCGGGTGGGACGGCCGGCCGCCGGGGCTCGGCCGCGGCTGGGTCGAGGAGGCGGTGTCGGCGCTGCCCGAGGACGAGCGTGCGGCGGGCCGGCTGGCCCTGCTGACCGCCAAGGCCTCGTACCAGGTCGACGACGGTACCGTCGCCGGATTCCGGCGCGACCGGCCGGGCGACGCCGCGCTGATCGAGCTCACCTCCTGGGCCGCCCTGACGGCGGCCCGGGAGCTGGGCGCCCGGCTCGGCGACCGCGTCCCGGCGGCCGCCGGCCCCTGACCCCGCGTACGCCCGCACCACCGAGGCCCCCGCCGACCGGCGGGGGCCTCGGTGCGTTCCCGGCGCGGCCGGCCGGCGAATCACGGCGTTATCGAATAGCGCGGCCAGGAAATCACACCGTTATGGAAAAGCGGCATCACGCCGTTATGGAAAAGCACCGGCCCGGACCAGCCGGAAAGCAAACTCGGAGAAGACATCCGGACGGCCGCGGATGCACGCTTGACGACAGTGCAGAGAGTCGAGCCGGCGACAATATTCGCCGTCAATTCATCTCCATGGGTGGTGAATACGTGAGCAGTGAGCGGATCGCTATCGTGGGAATTGGCCTCCGTTACCCGGACGCCAATTCGGCGAGCGAACTGTGGGACAACGTACTGGGTGGTCGGCGGGCCTTCCGGCGGCTGCCGGACGAGCGGATGAACCAGGCGGACTACTGGTCGGAGGACCGGAGCGCGCCCGACCGGCACTACACGAAGAAGGCCGCCGTCCTCCGGGACTACGCGTTCGACCGCATCAAGTACAGCGTCGCCGGGAGCACCTACCGGGCGACCGACCTGACGCACTGGCTGGCCCTCGACGTGGCCGCCGAGGCGCTCGCCGACGCCGGATTCCCGGACGGTTCGGGCCTTCCCCACCAGAGCACCGGCGTGGTGGTCGGAAACAGCCTCACCGGGGAATTCTCGCGGGCCAACATCATGCGGCTGCGGTGGCCGTACGTGCGCCGCACGGTGGCCGCCGCGCTGGCCGGCCAGGGCTGGTCCGAGGGCGACGTCGCCAAGTTCCTCCAGGAGCTGGAGCCGCAGTACAAGGCGCCGTTCCCGGCCATCGACGAGGACTCGCTGGCCGGCGGCCTCGCCAACACCATCGCCGGCCGGATCTGCAACCACTTCGACCTGCGCGGTGGCGGCTACACGGTCGACGGCGCCTGCTCCTCCTCCCTGCTGTCCGTCGTCACGGCGGCCAAGGCGCTCGCCGACGGCGAGCTGGACGTGGCCGTCGCCGGCGGCGTCGACCTCTCCATCGACCCGTTCGAGGTGATCGGCTTCGCCAAGACCGGCGCGCTGGCCACCGGCGAGATGAAGGTCTACGACCGGGACTCCAACGGCTTCTGGCCCGGCGAGGGCTCCGGCATGCTCGTGCTGATGCGCGAGCGGGACGCGGTGGCGCAGGGCCGGCGGATCTACGCGAGCATCAGCGGCTGGGGCGTCTCCTCCGACGGCAAGGGCGGCATCACCCGGCCGGAGGCCGGCGGCCACCGGCTGGCGCTGACCCGCGCCTACCAGCGGGCGGGCTACGGCGTCGAGACGGTCTCCTACTTCGAGGGCCACGGCACCGGCACCGCCCTCGGCGACGCGACCGAGATCGAGGCGCTGTCCTCCGCCCGCCGCCTCGCCGACCCGACGGCCCGTCCGGCCGCGCTGGGGACGGTCAAGGGGAACTTCGGGCACACCAAGGCCGCCGCGGGCGTCGCCGGTCTGATCAAGGCGGCCCTCGCCGTGCACCACCAGGTGATCCCCCCGGCCACCGGCCACGTCGACCCGCACCCCGGCCTGCTCGGTGACGACGCGGCGATGTACGTCCCGCGCCAGGCCGAACTCTGGCCGGCCGACCAGCCGGTCCGGGCCGGGGTGTCGGCGATGGGCTTCGGCGGGATCAACACCCACGTCGCGGTCGCCCAGGCGCCCGGCAGCACCCGGCGCGAGGCGCTCGACGAGCGCACCACCCGGCTGGTCGCCGGCCGCCAGGACGCCGAACTGCTGCTGCTGGACGGGCCGGACACGGCCGCGCTGCGCGCGGAAGCGACCCGGCTGCTGGAACTCGTGCCGAAGCTGGCCCAGGCCGAACTGGCCGACCTGGCCGGCACGCTGGCCGACCGGCAGGCCGGCGGCCCGGTGCGCGCCGCCGTCGTCGCGACCACGCCGGACGACGCCGTACGCGGCCTCGAACGGCTGCTGGCCCTGCTCGACTCCGGCGCGCGGGAGGCGTTCTCGGCCGGTGAGGGAGTCTTCCTCGGCCGCGCCCGGACCGCCCCGCGGATCGTCTACCTCTTCCCGGGCCAGGGCTCCGGCCGCGGCGCCGTCGGCGCGATCCGGCGCCGGTTCGCCGCGGCGGAGGAGGTGTTCCGGGCGGCCGCGGTGCCCACCGGCGACGACCAGGTCGCCACCCAGGTGGCCCAGCCGCGGATCGTCACCGGCTCGCTGGCCGCCCTGCGGGTGCTCGACGCGATCGGCATCCGGGCCGACACCGCCGTCGGCCACAGCCTGGGGGAGCTGACCGCCCTGCACTGGGCGGGCACGATGACCGAGGAGCAGGTGGTGCGCCTGGCCACCGTCCGCGGCCGGGTGATGGCGCGGGCGAGCCGCGGCGGCGGCGCGATGGCCGGCCTGGCGGCGACCCCGGAGCAGGCCGCCCGGCTGTCCGCCGGTCAGGACGTGGTCGTCGCGGGCTACAACGGGCCCCGGCAGACCGTGCTCTCCGGCCCCGCCGAGGCGGTCGACGAGGTCTGCCGCCGGGCCGCGGCCGAGGGCGTCACGGCGACCCGGCTGAACGTGTCGCACGCCTTCCACTCGCCGCTGGTCGAGCCGGCCGCGGTCGCGATGGCGGCCGAACTGGCGGAGTTCGACTTCAGCGAGCCGGTCCGCCCGATCGCCTCCACCGTCACCGGCCGGTTCCTGGACCCGTCCGCCGACCTGCGGGAGGTCCTGCGCGAGCAGGTGCTGCTCCCGGTCCGGTTCCAGGAGGCCGCCACCGCGGCGGCCGCCGGCGCCGACCTGGTCGTGGAGGTCGGCCCGGGCCGGGTGCTGTCCGGCCTGCTGGCGGAGATCGCCCCGGACCTCACCACCCTGGCGGTCGACACCGACAGCGCCTCGCTCGGCCCGCTGCTCAGGGTCGCCGGCGCCGCCTACGTGCTCGGCGTGCCGCTGCGGACCGAGGCCCTGTTCGGCGACCGCCTGGTGCGGCCGCTGCCGGCCGACGGTGCGATGACCTTCCTGGCCAACCCCTGCGAGGCGGCTCCGGCCATCGACGCGGACCTGGCCGACCCGGTGGCCCGGGACGGCGGACCGGGCCGGGACGAGCGGGACGGCGCGCGGGCGTCCGCGGACACCGACGCGGCCCAGGACTCCACCCTGGAGCTGCTGCGCCGGCTCGCCGCCGAGCGGGTCGAACTGCCGCTGGACTCCGTCACCGCGCAGACCCACCCGATGGACGACCTGCACCTGAGCTCGATCACCATCGGCCAGATCGTCAACGACGTCACCCGGGCGCTCGGCCGGCCCGTGCTCGCCGCCACGCCCAACTACGCGACCGTGAACCTGGGCGGGATCGCCGAGCTGATCGACCAGCTGGCCGGGACCGCGCAGGACGGCGCCGCGCCGGCGGGCGAGGTCGACGGCGTGGCCCCGTGGGTGCGGCCCTTCGCGGTCGAGCACGTCCCGACCGCCCTGCCGGCCCGCCCGCAGCCCGGCCCCGCGGGCCCGGCCGGGGACTGGACGGTCCACAGCACGCCCGGCCACCCGCTGGCCGAGCCGCTGCGCACCGCGCTCGCCGCCGCGGGCCTCGGCAACGGCGTGCTGCTCTGCCTCCCGGACGCGTGCGGACCGGACGAGACGGAGCTCTTCCTGGCCGCCGGGCGGGCCGTGCTGGCCGCCCCCGAGGGCACCCGGCTGGTCGTGGTCCAGCACCGGCTCGGCGCCGCCGGGCTGGCCAAGACCCTGCACCTGGAGCACCCGACCGTCCCGACCACGGTCGTCGAACTGCCCGACACCGCGCCCGAGGGGGCCGCCCGCGACGAGGCGGTGGCCCGGGTGGTCGCCGAGACCGCCGCCACGGCCGGCTTCGCGGAGGTCCGCTACCAGGCGGACGGCGGCCGGACCGTCCCGCTGCTGCGGCCGCTGCAGCTGCGCCCGGCAGCGGAGGGCGGCTCCCCGCTCGACGCCGGGGACGTCCTGCTGGTCACCGGCGGCGGCAAGGGCATCACCGCGGAGTGCGCCATCGCGATGGCCAAGGACTCCGGGGCCGCCCTGGCCCTGATCGGCCGCGCCGACCCGGCCACCGACCGCGAACTCGCCGGCAACCTCGCCAGGATGGACGACGCGGGCCTGCGCTATCGCTACGCCCGCGCCGACGTCACCTCGGCCGAGGAGGTCGCCGCCGCGGTGGCCCTGCTGGAGAGCGGGCTCGGCCCGGTCACCGCGGTGCTGCACGGCGCCGGCCGCAACCACCCGGCCGCCCTCGACGCGCTGACCGCCGAGGACTTCCGGCAGACCCTGGCGCCCAAGACCGACGGCCTGGAGGCGGTCCTCGCGGCCGTCCGGCCGGAGCGCCTCAAGCTGCTGATCACCTTCGGCTCGATCATCGGCCGGGCCGGCCTGCGCGGCGAGGCGCACTACGCCACCGCCAACGACTGGATGACCGAACTGACCCTCCGCTTCCAGCAGCGGTACCCGAAGGCCCGGGCCCTCGCGCTGGAGTGGTCGGTCTGGTCGGGCGCGGGCATGGGCGAACGGCTCGGCGTCGTCGAGGCGCTGATCCGCGAGGGCATCACGCCGATCTCCACCGAGAACGGCATCCAGGTGCTCCGCGAGGTGCTCGCGGACCCGTCGGCGGGCCCCGTCCTGGTGGTGAGCGGACGGGCCGGCGGCCTGCCGACCCTCGCCACCGTCCGCCAGGAGCTGCCGCTGACCAGGTTCGTGGAGCGGGTGGTGGCGCACCACCCCGGCATCGAGCTGATCACCGAGACCGAGCTCACCGAGGGCGGCGACCCGTACCTGACCGACCACCGGCTCCAGGACGACCTGCTCTTCCCGGCCGTGCTCGGCATGGAGGCGATGGCCCAGGTCGCCGCCGCGGTGAGTGGCCACCAGGGCCCGCCGCTGCTGGAGGACGTCGAGTTCCGGCGGCCCGTGGTGGTCCGGCCGGGCGGCTCGACCACCATCCGGATCGCGGCCCTGGTCCGGGATCCCGGGACGGTCGACGTGGTGCTGCGCAGCGAGGGCACCGACTTCGCCACCGACCACTTCCGGGCCACGCTGCGCTACCCGCGGCCCGAGGTGCCCGGGACGCCGGTGCCGGCCGAGTTCGGCCTGCCGGCGGTGCCGGTGGACCCGGTGACCGAGCTGTACGGCAGCGTGCTCTTCCAGGGCAAGCGGTTCCAGCGGCTGCTGGAGTACCGGCGGGCGAGCGCCCGGCACGCGCTGGCGGAGATCTCCACCACCGCCCAGGCGCCGTGGTTCGCGGCCTTCCTGCCGCAGGACCAGCGGCTCGCCGACCCCGGCACCCGGGACGCGATGATGCACGCCATCCAGTGCTGCGTGCCGGACGCCACCCTGCTGCCGCAGGGCATCGAACGGCTCTGGCTGGCCGACCCGGCCGACCAGGACTCCGAGTACGTCGTGCTCGACGCCAGGGAGCGCTGGCAGGACGGGGACAGCTACGTCTACGACCTCGACGTGCGCACCCCGGCCGGGAAGGTGGTCGAGCGCTGGGAGGGGCTGACCCTGGTCGCCGTCCGCAAGCGCGACGGAGCCGGGCCCTGGGTGCCCGCGATGCTCGGCTCGTACCTGGAACGCGGTCTGGAACGGGTGCTGGGCGGCCGCCGCGCGGTGGTGGTCGAACCCGAGGCGAAGCCCGCCGCGGACGGCACGGCCCAGGCCGCCGCCCGGGACGGGGACCGCAGGGCCCGCACCGCGACCGCACTCGGCCGGGCGCTGGGCCGGCCGGTGGAACTGCGCCACCGGCCGGACGGCAAGCCCGAACTCGCCGGTGCGCCGGAACTCGACGGCACCACGGTGTCGGCCTCGCACGCCGCCGGCCTGACCCTCGCGGTGGCCGGACGCGGGCGGCTCGCCTGCGACGTCGAGACCGTCCTGGAGCGGACCGCCGAGGACTGGGACGCGCTGCTGGGCGCCGGCCAACTCGCCCTGCGGGACCTGCTGGTGACCGATGCGGGCTGCAGCCCGGCGGTGGCCGGCACCCGGGTCTGGAGCGCGCTGGAATGCCTGCGCAAGTCCGGCGCCACCACCCAGGCGCTGACCCTCGACCGGGTCCACCCGGGCGGCTGGGTGGTGCTGTCCGCCGGTGACGCGTCCGTCGCCACCTGGGTGACCACCGTCAACGACCGGACGGAGCCGGTGCTCTTCGCGGTCCTCGTCGGAAAGGAGAACTGATGTCGGCCTACTACGAGATCCGGCACACCGTCGGGTTCGAGGAGACCAACCTCGTCGGCAACGTCTACTACGTGAACTACCTGCGCTGGCAGGGGCGCTGTCGGGAGATGTTCCTCAAGGACAAGGCGCCGGAGGTGCTCGCCGAGCTGCAGGACGACCTGAAGCTGTTCACCCTCAAGGTGGAGTGCGACTTCTTCGCCGAGATCACCTCGTTCGACGAGCTGTCGGTCCGGATGCGGCTGGAGGAGCTGACCCAGACCCAGATCCAGTTCAGCTTCGACTACCTGCGGATCGACGGCGAGCAGGAGAACCTGGTCGCCCGCGGCCGGCAGCGGATCGCGTGCATGCGCGGACCGAACACGGCCACCGTCCCCGCCCGGGTGCCCGAGGCGCTGCGCCGGGCGCTGGCGCCGTACGCCGAGGGCCCGGCCGTCGCGCGGGCCCTGGCGGCCCAGGCCGCGCCCGGCGGTCCGGTGGAGACGGAGCGGGCGCTGTGATCGGCAACGGCCGGTCCCCGGTCAACACCAAACCGCCGGCCCCGGCTCCGGCGGCCGCCGAGAACCGGGCCGTCCTGCCGGGCGCCCTGCGCGAGACGATGGCCCGGTTCGCCACCGGGATCACGGTGCTGACCACGGGCGGCGAGTACGTCCACGGGATGACCGCCAACGCGTTCAGCTCGGTCTCCCTGGAACCGCCGATGGTGCTGTGCTGTGTGTCCCGCTCCGCGACGATGCACGAGGCGATCACCGCGACCAGGTCCTTCGCGGTCTCCGTGCTCGGCGCCGAACAGGAGCGTCTCGCACGCTACTTCGCGAACAAGAGCAGGCCGCTCGGGGCCGCCCAGTTCGACGGCCTCGACTGGCAGCCCGGCCCGTTCACCGGCGCCCCGCTGCTGGCGGACTCGCTGGCCTGGCTGGAGTGCAAGCTCGCCGAGCAGTACGACGGCGGCGACCACTCGATCTTCCTCGGCGAGGTGCTGGCCGCGGACTGGTCCGACCACCGGCAGGCGCTGCTGTTCTACGGCGGCGCCTTCCACCGGGGCGTCGGCGGGAACCCGGAAGGGATCGGCTGAGCGGAGGATGGACCGATGTTGGTGAGCGTGACCGGCGGCACCGGATTCCTCGGCCTGCACTCCGTCGCGGCGATGGTCCGCGGCGGACACCGGGTGCGCATGCTGGTCCGCGACCCGCAGGCCGCGGAACGGGCGCTCGGCCTGCTGGCGGTGGACCCGGCCGCCGTCGACCTGGTCGTCGGGGACGTGACCGACGAGGGCGGCGCGGCCCGGGCCGTGCGCGGCGCCGACGCCGTCCTGCACGCGGCCGGGGTGTACTCCTTCGACAGCCGGCGGAACGCGGAGATGCGCCGGACCAACGAACGGGGCACCGAGCTGGTGCTGGCCGCGGCCCGCCGGTCGGGCGCCGACCCGGTCGTCCACGTCTCCAGCATCGTCGCCCTGCTGCCGTCCCCTGGACGGCCGCTCGGGGAGCACTCCCCGGTCGGCCGCCCCCGGGACACGTACATGGCGACCAAGGCCGCGGCCGAGCGGATCGCCCGGGGCCACCAGCGGGACGGCGCGCCGGTGGTCATCAGCTACCCGCCGGCGCTGCTCGGCCCGCAGGACCCGGGGCCGGGCGACCAGAACGCCCGGCTGCGCAACGCCCTGCGCGGGCTGATGCCGATCTGGCCGCTCGGCGGCTTCCCGGTCGGCGACGTCCGGGACACCGCGCAGCTGCACGCCCGGCTGCTGACCGCGCCGAGGGCGGGCGCCGACCGGCACTTCGGGCCCGGCCGCCACCTGTCCACCCGGCAGTACGTGCGGACCCTGCGGGAGGTCACCGGGCGGCGGCTGCCCGCGGCCTTCCTCCCCGCCCGGGCCATGCTGCCGGTCGGCACCCTGGCCGGCCTGCTCCAGCGCGGATGGCCCTGGCACATCCCCGCCGAGTACGGGGCCGTGTACACCTGCGCCTGCGCGGCCCCGGTCGACCCCGCCGCGAGCACCGGCGGGCTGACCCCGAGGCCGACGGCCGACACCATGGCCGACACGGTGCGCTGGCTGTACGGCCAGGGCAAGTTGACGACACGTCAGGCCGGTGTGCTCGCGCGGGACAAGGACGGCTCCCGGGCCCGCTGAGCCGCACCGACGGCCGGGGGGGGGGGGGGGGCGGGGGGGCCGGCGCACCCCCCGGGGCCGGCGGCCGCCGCGCGGCGGCGCCGGGCGGCGCGCGGGGCCCGCCCCGGGGGGGCGGCGGCGGGGCGGCC
>NZ_JBIAVL010000001.1:294058-693808 GCF_042894165.1 Kitasatospora sp. NPDC001547
CGTTCCCGCCCCGGGACCTTTCCCCCCGCGGGGGGGGGGGTGGCGGGGGGGGGCAGGGGCGGGCCGCGGGGGGCGGGGGGCCAACCCGGGGGGGGGGGGGGGGGCGCCCCCGGCCCCCCCCCCCCCCGGCCGTCGGCCGTTCCCGGCCCCGCGGTGCCGGACGCGGACAGGTCGAACCCCGGAGGGGGCGCCGTCCGTGCTAACGGCTGGGGGCGGTCGGCAGCCGGCCCGAAGGACGGACGAGGGAGCACAGCGATGGCCTGGTACCAGGGGGCGAGCCGGATCACGGTGACGGCGGTGGAGGGGCGGTTCCCCCAGCGGGCGGTGGTGACCGTCCGGGGCGCCGCCCCGGTGGAGATCCCCGGCGAGGTCGGCGCCGTCCACGTCGTCGAGGCGGAGCGCTGGGAACTCGACCTGGAACACCGGGACGAGGGCGGCTGGTGCCCCAACAGCCGTGCCGTCCAGGGCCGGTGGCAGGACGTCGGCGGCGTGTCGACACAGGTCGTGCACAGCCGCAACCGCGACCTGGCCGGCGGCCGCCAGGACCGCAACCTGGTGCTGAGGATCGAGCGGATCGCACCGGGCGGCGACGCCCCCGCGGCCGCGCCCACCGCCCCCGCCGCCCGCCGGACCACCGCCGCGCCCCGCACGGCGGCGGCCCCGGCCGCGCCCCGCACCTCGGCCGGCCCGACGGTCGGCACCACCGCCCCGGGGGTGCGGACCACCACCTCGGGCGCCGGAGCCGGTGCCCCGGCCGCCCGGGGCACCGCCACCGGAGGGACGCCCCGGGCGACCGGCACGACCGGCACGACCAGCACCTGGAGCGGCTGAGCCCGCGGGCGGAACCGCGCAGGCCGCCGGCCGCCGGTGCGGGCCGGGCGGGTCAGGCCTCCTGCGGGGCGGGCGCGGTCAGGGGCGCGAAGGTCTGGCGGAGGTCGACGACCGTGGTCGGGCCCTTCACCCAGGCGAGCGGGGCGTGGTGCACCCGGACGCCGGCCGGCGGCTGGAGGAGGGCCTCGCCGGCCGCGTTCCGCGGCCACTCGACCGAGCCGGTGGCGGTGCGGGCCGGGACGAGCCAGTAGTCGCCGCGGGCGTAGTCGCCGCCCGGGCGGAAGTACACCTGGACGCCGTCCTCCAGGTCGAGCCAGGCGCCC
Organism: Kitasatospora sp. NPDC001547; assembly: GCF_042894165.1. Classification (NCBI taxonomy): domain Bacteria; kingdom Bacillati; phylum Actinomycetota; class Actinomycetes; order Kitasatosporales; family Streptomycetaceae; genus Kitasatospora; species Kitasatospora sp. NPDC001547. The sequence continues at coordinate 295,213 of NZ_JBIAVL010000001.1, forward strand.
TCCCGCAGCCGCAGGGCGCCGCCGGCCAGCGGCAGGGCGTCCCGGCCGCGGGGCGCGCGGTGGTCCCAGCGGCGCAGGAAGGGGTGGCGTTCGGCCAGCCGGCCGACCTCCGGCGCCGGCTCGGCGGACAGCCGCACCCGGCGGCCCGGCAGGTCGGTCTCCTCCACCTGGAGCAGGTCCGCCGGCTCCTCCCGGCTGACGTACGCGCTGTCCGCGACCTCGACCCAGTCGCCGACAGAGAGGCCCAGCTTGTCGTCGTCGCCCAGCGTGGTGAGGTCGACCCAGACGCCCTCGACCGAGGCGATCGGAAGGACGACCGAGCCGTTCTCCCGGGACCACTTGAAGGTGGCGCCGCACTCGGCCGAGCCGCTCCGGTGGACCTCCACCCGGTACATCTGGTTCTCCGGGCCCCGGTAGGCGGCCTCGGGGTGGGACAGGCACGGGTCCTCGTTCGCCCGGTCCGGACGCCGGGCGCGCGCGGCCAGCCAGGCGGCGGCCCGCTCCTGCGGTTCGGCCCACGCGTCGAAGGCGTCCCGGACCCGGGACACCCCGCCGTCCGGGACGCTCAACTCCGAGGCGGGCAGGGCCAGTACCTGCCAGACCACCTTGGCGCGGGCCGCGGTGTCGGGCATCGCCGCTCCGAGGGCGACCTCGCGGATCTCCGGGTCCTCGACGGCGGTGACGCTGCGCTCCCAGACCTTCAGGTAGACCAGGAACGGGAACTCGGCGGGCAGCCGGTCGCCGGGGCGCTCCTGGTCCCGGTAGGCGTCCGGCTGGTCCCAGTACGTCCAGACGGCGGGCTCCTGCCCGGGGACACCGACGGCACCGGCGGCCCCGTCCGTCCCGTCGCCGCCCCAGTGGCCGTCGTCGGGCACGGCGGCGCCGGGCTCGGGCCGGTAGGACTCGCACAGGATGCCGTCCACGTAGTACCGGCCGCCGCCGATGGTCAGGTCGGCCGCGTCCTGGTTGCCCGGCAGGTAGCCGATCTCGAACCCGGGCGCGGCGGCCGGCCCGCCGCGGCGGCCGATCAGGTCGGCGGCGAGCGTGCGCAGCTGGTAGCGCTCGATCGCGGCCTGCTCGTTGGCGTCGGCGTCCAGCTGGACGCGGCCCTGCTGGGTCAGCACCGCGGAGTAGTGCTTGTCGGGCCGGAAGGTCAGGCGCGAGAAGTCTGCGTGCACGGGTTCCCTCTCACAGTCGATGGTCGGGGGCGGTGTCGGGGGCGGGTCAGGTCACGAAGAAGACGCCGGCGTCGGTGCCGGCCGGCGCGTACTCGGCCAGCCGCGCCCGCAGGTTGTCCTCGCGCTGGGGCTGGAACAGGTCGTGGAAGGCGCCCAGCTCGGAGCGGTCCTCGGCGCCGCGGGTGATCTCCGGCGCGCACCCGGCGGCCAGCCGCGCGTAGTCGGGCGTGCCGTACCGCAGGCTGCTGAACACCGGGCGGACCCGGGCCGCCTCCACGTCGCGCAGCCTGGCGGCCTGCGCCGGGGGCAGCTCGCCGCGCTCGACCAGCCCGGTCACCGCCGAGCGCACCAGGTCGGGCTGGCACTCGTACCGGCGCGGGGTGCGCGAGCCCGGGGGGACGTAGCAGAACCGCAGGCAGCCGACCGCGCGGCGGGCCACCCGCAGCCGCCCGGTGAACACGCTGTCCTCAGCGATCGGCACCGCGTGGGCGTGCACCTCGCCGACCACCGTGGAGCGGTGGGCGTGCAGCAGCGCGAAGGCGTGTTCGCAGTCGGGCCCGGCGAGCGCCGGCCGCTCGGATCCGGTGGCGTCCAGGATGCTGTCGGCGAGGTGGACCTCCAGCGGGTCGGCGTCCACCTCGTCGCCGACGACCTGGATCGCGCCCAGGACGCTGCGCTCGATCCGGACGCAGGCCGTGGTGTGGTCCAGGACGAGGCTGGGCTCGTACGGCGAGTGCGGTTCGCAGTGCGGCTCCAGCGACCAGCCCGGCACCAGGGTGCAGTGCCGCAGCGTGACGGAGGCCAGCGGCCCGGTGACGTTGACCCCGCGGCCGGTGATCAGCAGGCCGTCCAGGACCAGCCGCCCGCCCGGGCAGACACCCCGGACGTTGAGCGCGTCCGGCCGGTTGCTGTACCAGTCGAGCAGCCGGATCACCGGCCGGGCGCCCTCGGCGGCGCGCAGTTCGAGGCGGTCGTCGCCCTCCAGGTCGAAGTCCAGCTGCTCCTGGTAGGCCCCGCTGTGGGTGATCTCGATGACGGCGGCGCCGCCCGCGCCGCCGTCCGCCTGGTCGGCGCGCCACTGCTGGTAGGCGTCGTTGATCCGCTCGTACGGCCGGCCGGGCCCGACCTGGTAGACCGTGCGGTGCCGGGCCTCGGGGCGGTCCCGCGGGTACTCGCCGCCGCCGGTGTCGTCGCCGAACGCGTAGTGGTAGTCGACCCAGACGCCGCGGCGCGGGGCGGAGCGGGCGCCGAAGGCGATCCGGCCGAGCAGCGGGTCGACGGCGACCTGGCCGCGCTTGGGCCGGTACGCCCAGTCGGTCAGGTCGGCCACCGTGATCTCCGCGGGCGGGACCGGCTCCTGGGCGCCGTCGCGCCAGATGGCGAAGCTCTTCCCGGGCCCGTAGTAGTCGGCCGGCCGCTCGGCCAGCTGCCGGCGCCGGATCGGCGCCGGCACGTTGTCGATCGCCGCGAGGTGGGTGGCCGAGGGCTCCGGCTCTGGCCGGGTGACCAGCGGGGCGTCGTTGCCGAGGACGGAGAAGGTGAAGAGGTTCCTGGCCCGGTCGACGCAGTAGGCCGGCGCCCGGGTGACCCGGTACGGCTTCAGCCGCCAGACGTACAGGGCGACCCCGGCCGGCGTGTAGCCGCCCTGGCGGCGGGTGGAGGCGGCCCGGCGGACGTCGACGGTGTGGGCCTGCCCGTCGAAGGGGCCGCCGAGCAGGTCCAGCGCGGCCCCGCGCCGTACGTCGACCAGCCGGCCCCGGCCCAGCCGCTGACGGTCGGCGAGCTCCTCGTCGGGGCGCAGCAGCCGCACCGGCTGGGTCCCGCCGAGCAGCCGGGACAGCTCCACGGCCCGGGCCGGCCAGTCGGCCACTGAGGCGGACAGCTCCTCCAGCAGGGGCAGCGTGCCCTTGCGCCGGCGGTTGGCGACGGTGTTCGCGACGTCGTGCCGCGGCGCCAGCCGGGCGGCGAGCCGGTCGCGGGCCGCGGCCCGCTCCGGGGAGGCGCCGCCGTGCAGACCGGTGGCGAGCACCTCCTCGTAGCCGGGCAGGATCCGGTAGCCGACCAGGTCGCCGAGGTAGGCGACGGCCCAGTCGGCGGCGGTCTCCACGAACCAGTCCCGGTAGCCCTGTTCGACGCCGCCGCGGACCAGGTCGACCTGCTCGGCGATGACGGCCAGCAGGGCGCGCAGCGGCTCGCCCGCGTCGGCGTCCCGCAGCCGGTGCCACTGCGGCAGCAGCTCCAGCAGTCCGTCCGGGTCCCGGCTGTCCCACGGCGAGGTCATGCGGCCTCCCCGCTCCGCTCGGCGGGGGCGTTCGCCCACGCGCGCCTCTCGTCGACTCGCTCTCCCCCGGCCTCCGGCCGGGGGTGCCCCCATCGCTCGCTCATGCGCGGATCTCCTTGAGGATCAACGTGTCGGGCAGGTTCGGTGACAGCACGGCGAGTTGGGCCGGGCGGACGCCGCGGAACACCGTCAGCACGCGGCCGGGCGGCAGCGGGCGGGTGTCGGTGACGGCCGGGTTGAGGCGCAGCAGCTCGGCGACCGGGATGCCGTTGCGGGCGGCGATGTCGGTGAGGGTCTCCCCGTCGCGGTCCCGCACCCGGTACCGCTGCTCCTCGAAGCGGGCGAGCCGGGCCGGGACGGTCGGCTGCGGCCGCGCGAGCTGTTCGGACAGCCGCTCCAGGCCCTCCGGGGTGAGGCTGCCGGGCACGCCGGTGAAGGCGTCGACGTCGATCCAGTCCACGCCGGGGACGGCCTGGGCGGTGGCGAGCACCTCGGACAGGTGGGCGCTCTGGCCGAGTTGGCGTCCGGAGTGGCCGAGGCGGTCGAGCAGGGCCCGGCGCAGTGCCGGTTCGACCAGGTCCCAGGAGTGGTCCGGGTGGACCTTCACGCGCGCGGCGACGACCAGCAGGACGAGTTCGCGCACCGCGACCTCGACCGGCAGCCGCGGGTCGCCGTAGGCGGTGAGCGCGGAGCGCAGGGTGCGGACCAGGTCGGAGTCGCCGCTGAGCGGGATGTCGTCCACCCCGGCCACGGTGACGTGGACGAGTTCCCGCCCGCCGTCCGAGAGCCGGGTGGCACTGGCCCGGCCGATGCCGGCCCGGGAACGGGTGAAGTCCTCGTAGTCGGGCACCGAGACCAGCCGGTCGAGGGAGGTGACGGCGAGCGGGATGTTGCGCCGGGCGAGGCCGGGGCCGTCCGGGCCGGCGCCGCCGGTGGCGGGCAGCGGGTTGACGACGGCGGAGACGCCGAGCGGGCGGGTGGTGAGCTGGGTGATCCGGCCGGCGCCGACGTTGCCCGCCTCGCCGATGCCGATCCGGTAGCGGGCGCGGACGTTCTCCCGGCCGGTGGGCAGGCGCGAGCCGTGCACGCCGTCGCCGAAGGTGACGGTGGTGCGGCCGTCGCCGGTGGTCCCGGTGACGTAGACGCGCTCGTCCGGGCCGCGTCCGGCGAGGCTGTCGACCTCCTGCCAGCGCACCCCGTCGACCCGGACCTCCAGGGTGCTGCGGGCGCCCCCGGGGGTGTCGGCGGCGAGCCAGGTGAGCGGCGACTGCCAGAGGGTGAAGCGCTGGCCCGGGACGCCGGCGTCGCCGCTGCCGAGGGCCTCGTCGCGGGTGGCGCCCTGGGTGGCCCGGACCACGTTGCCGAGGACCTGGACGGTGTCGCGCCGGTAGCGGTGGGCGAGGGGGGCGCTGAGCGTGATGGTGGTGCGGACGGTGTCGCCGGGCAGGTGCGGGTCGACGCCCTGCTCGACGCCGGCGATCATGGCCAGTTCGGTGGCCCGGACGCCGGTGGTGCCCGGGATGTCGGTCCGCTCGCCGCTGACCGCGATCCACCGGCCGGGGGTCAAGCCGTCGTAGAGCCGGGCGAGTTCGATCCGGCCGCCGTGGACGTCCTCGGTGACGGGCTCGTCGGCGAGCCGCAGCGACTCGCCGCGGGCGTAGACGGTGGCGTCCCGGATGTCCGAGAGCTGGGTGTCCTTGTCGTCCAGCCACGGCTGCTGCAGGGACAGTTCGGTCACCTTGCCGGTGATGCCGAAGTCGGCGCGGGAGACCACCCGCACGTCCGTCACCCGGGTGATGACCTCGGCGAGGTCGCGGCTGCCCGGGATGCCGCCGTCGAGGCCCTTGCGCGGGCGCTGGACGACCACCCAGCTGCCGGGCGCGATCTGGTCGTACACCGCGTCGAGGGCGAGGACGGTGCCGGAGACCGGCTGCAGCTTGGTGGTGAACACCACCTCGACCGCGGGCGCCGACTGGTCGGTGGCGGTGTGGCGCAGCACCCGGACGTTCAGCTCGCCGGACTCGCCGGTCTTCTCCTGGCCGGGTTCGAGCAGGTAGTCGAGCGCGGGGCCGGGCCCGCCGTCGACCGTCACGTGGATGCGTCCGTCGGCCCGCGGGCGGGACACGAAGACGGTGCGTTCGGGCAGCTTGGCGAGGAACCGGGCGCTGACCCCGGGCTCCGGGGCGGGCGCGGGCACGGCGGCCCGCGGGTTCGGCGGCGGCTCCGGCGGCTCGGTGGTGACCACCTTGACCTGGCCGGGCCCGAACGGGAAGGTGTGGTCCCACGGCAGCGAGAAGCCGCTGTGCACCAGGCTGCCGGCCTCGACGTACGTGAAGTCGGCGGTCGTCGGGACCGTCCCGGCGGCGTCGAAGGTGAACCGGACGCCGACCAGGGTGCTGCCGGCGAGCGGCCAGTCCACGTAGCGGTCGATCCGGCCGTCGTCGCCGTAGACGGGCTTGAGTGGCGCGGTGGCGCCGAACGGGGTGGCGACCACCCGCATCGCCTGGATCTCGTGCACGGCGAGCGGCTCGGTCAGGTCGACCCGTCGCCAGGCGGGGTAGAGGCCGTCGCGCAGCCGGGGGTCGAGCGCGGTCAGCAGCTGCGCGCCGAGGTCCGAGCCGGGTGCGAAGAGGCGCCGGGGGTCGCGGGCGAGGTCCCGGGCGCTCAGCGGGGGCCGGGTGGGGGTGGTGCGCAGCGCCGCCAGCAGCGGGCCGAGTCCGCGGACGGCCGGGTCGGCGGTGCCGGAGCCGGGCTCGGGCTGCTCGGGGGCCTGCGGCGGCTCCAGCTGGTGGGCCCGGTCGCGCAGGCCGGCCAGCTCCTCGCCGAGGCGGCCGAACCAGTCGGCCACCGGCTGCCGGGAGCGGGCCAGTTCGGCGGCCTCGGCGGTCCGGGCGACGACCGGGGCGAGCCGGTCGGCGAACTCGGCCGGGGTGCTCAGCGGACCGGCGGGCCGGTCGAGGTCGGCGCGCAGCGGGGCCAGCACCTGGTCGTCGAACGCCCGGATGATCCGGCTGGGCCCGGGCCTGGGGTTCGGGGCGGTCTCGGTGACGGTGATCCAGTCGGCCAGTTCGGCGCGCAGGTCCTTGAGGGTGCGCAGGTCCCGCGGCAGCCCGATCACCGTGACGTCGTTCTCGCGGTCGATCCGGACCTCGGGCACCAGCCGCAGCACCCGGTGGACCGGGTCGGCGGCCTTGTCGGCGCTGAACACGAAGAGCAGCCGGTCGCCGGGCCTGAGGTTGTTGGCGGTCCCGGCGGCGAACAGCTCGGCGCGGCCGCCGGGGTTCAGCTGGCCCGGCGTCAGCTGGTACGGGCGGCGGCGCAGCACGGCCAGTTCGTTCCAGGCCGAGCGGGCGGCGAGGTCCTCGGCGGTCTCGAAGGACTGCGGGTCCTCGCCGGGGCCGGGGACGCTCTGGCTGCGGGCGCCGCGCGGCACGACCACGGTCGGGTCCTCGGCGGCCCGCGGGTCGTGGTCGAGGGTGTAGGCGAGGTAGGTGTCGGCGGCCACGCCGGGCCGGGGCCGGTGCCCGACCAGCCGGCCGAGCAGGGTGAGCGAGCCCTCCTCGGTGGCGGTGCGCAGGTAGCCCTCGTTGGCGATCCGCTCCGAGTAGAAGGTGAGCACGTCGGCGAGCACGGCCCAGGAGTCCAGCAGCGCGATCGCCGGGTCGTCCGGGGTGCGGACGGTCAGGTCGCGCAGCGCCGGGTAGCCGGGGCCGGACAGCCGGGCGAGCAGGCTGTCCAGGAACTCCCCGTAGCGGCCGACGCGGTAGCCGATGGCGTCCAGCCCGGGCGGGTTGAACAGCGGGGCCGGGGTCGCGGTGGCGGTGCCCGAGCAGCCGCAGGTGCACTGGCCGGTCATCGGCCGCCTCCGATCACGATCGAGAGCCGGCCGTTCTCCGGCCGGTCGGGGTCGTCGTCGCAGACGGCGACCTCCAGCGCGCCGAGCCGCAGCAGCCCGTCCGCCAGTTCGCCGTCGTCCCGTCCGAACTGCCGCCGCAGCCGGGTGACCTGGGCACTGACCACGCCCGGCACGGCGGCGGCCGCGGCCACCAGCCGGGAGACCCGCACCGGGTCGCCGAAGCCCAGCGCGTCCGGGTGGAAGAAGCCGACCCGGCCGTCCGGCAGGGCGCGGCCGCCCAGCACCCGCCGCAACTCGGCCAGCACGTGGCCGCGTTGGTACCCCGCGGCGGCGCAGATCCGCAGTTCGAGGTCGACCGGCACCAGCAGCGCGGGGCGGACCACCAGGTCGTGGCCGATCCGGCGGTACGCCTCCAGGCCGTGGCCGACCGCCTCCAGCAGCGCGGTGTCCGCCTCGGCCCGCCCGTACGGTTCGACGGCCACGTGGACCTCCTGGACGCTGCCGGTCCAGCGCAGCCCGGCGGCGGCGCGCCGGACGCCCGGCAGGGTGGCGGCCAGCTCCGCGTAGTCGGCGGCGGTGACGGCGCGCAGCCGGGTGCGGCTCAGCGCCAGCGGGGCCAACTGGCGTACCTGGTCGAGCGGTTCGGGATCGGTGCCGCCGGTCGCGGGCAGCGGATTGCGGACCCGGAGCACCGCGTCCTGCGGCCGGGCGGCGGTGCCGCGACCGGTCGGGTCGGGCTGCTGTCCGCAGACCACCAGGTGGTTGACGGCTTCCGCGCCCACGTTCCCGGCGGTGCCGTTGCCGATCCGGTACGCGACCCGCAGCTCGGCGCCGGGCCGGGGCGGCAGGCCGTGGCGGCCGTCGCCGAAGCGCAGCGCCAGGCGGCCGTCGTCCTCCAGCTCGCCCACGAAGTGCCGGTCCCGCCGGCCGTCGGCGAGCAGGTCCCGGCGGGGCGTCCACTCCCGGCCCTCGGCGGTGGCCAGCACCGCGGGCAGGGCGGTACGCGGGTCCTGGACGGCGATGCCGCTCGCCGGGCCGGCCAGCGCGGGGGAGTCGGGGTCGAGCCCGGCGGCGTACCGGGCGCCCCAGCTCTGGGCCACCTCCCAGACGCCGCCGCGCCGGAGCACCCCGCCGCAGCGGGCCCGCGCGGTGAGCACCTCGAGGCGGCGCAGCTTGGCGGCGAGCAGGCGGGTGCGGCGGGCCAGCAGCTCGCGCAGCCCGGCGGCCGGCCGGTCGGCGAGGCGCAGCTCGTGCACCACCCGGGCGCCGAACAGCAGGGTGAGTTCGGCGACTTCGGCGCGGGACAGGTCGTGGCCGCGGTCCGCCCGGTGCCACAGCTCCTCCAGCCGTAGGCGGACCCGTCCGGGGATGCCGGCGAGCAGGACGGCCTGCCGGGCGCCGACCTGTCCGCGGTCCGGGTAGGCGGCCGCCTGGGTGACCGGCGCGTAGCGCAGCAGCGGGCGGAACGGCTGCGGCAGGACGGGGTAGCGGGTCTGGTCGAGCAGCGTCTCCAGGGCCGCCGCCTGGGCGTCGGCGGTGGGCGGCTCGACCACGGCGCCCTGGCCCTCCCCGCCCTCCGCGCCGGAGCCGGGGGCGAGCCGGACGCTCAGCCCGGCCCGGCGGACCGCCGCCTCGCCGACCAGCGCGTCCAGCTCGCGGACCTGCTCGGGGCCGAGCTGGCGGCCGGCCCGGGCCTGGTCCAGCAGTTCGTGGATCGCCTCCGCCGCGGGGCTGCCGCCGTCGCGGTCCGCGCAGCCGCAGCCGCCCGGCCCGCAGGGCGCCACCCGGACGGGTTCCGGCGGCACCGCGAAGGTCTCCGGGGCGCCGCCGCAGAAGGTGAGGGAGCGGCCGTGGTCGACCAGGACGACGTTGCCGCGGGCGACGCTCACGTCGTCGATCGGGCCGCAGTCGCTCCCGCCGTGCGCGGACAGGCAGACCGGGAAGGCCAGCGCGTCCTCCGGCGCCCAGGCGACCTCGACCACGGGCTGCTCGTACAGCTCGTCGACCAGGTGGGTGACGGAGGTGAGCCGGACGGCCTGGCGGTGCGCGGGGTCGGCGTCGGCGGCGGCGCCGGTGCGCGGGCCGAGCACCTCCTCGATGACCAGCAGGTCGCCGGGGCGCAGCGCCAGGTGCCGGGTGCGGGCCTCCGGCCGGTCGGCCGGGTGCCAGTCGTCGCGCAGGGTGGCGGAGGTGGCGCCCGCGGGCAGGACGCAGTCCTGGTCCCCCCAGGTCCAGAACCGGATGGTGTTGTGCGCGGGGTGCAGCACCAGGTCGGCCGCGCCGAGCGGCTCGAACACCTCGACGGCGGCGGTCCGGGTGAGCGCGTCCAGCTCCTCGTCCGGGATCACCGTGGACAGCCGCGGCCGTTCCTGCGGGCCGAGCCCGCCGACGTCGACGGCGGCGAAGCGGAAGGTGCCGCGCCGGAGGGTGAGGGTGCGGTCCGCCGTCAGCGCGACGAACGTCCGGGCGTTGCAGCCGTCGTGCACGGGGTAGTCGATCAGCCGGACGTGCCGGCGCACCGACACCCGGCGGCGGGCGGTGTCGAGGTATGCCTCGGTGGCCACCGCGTCCTGCTGGTAGGAGAGCTGGTCGGCGGTGTGGGCGAGCAGCTCGACCAGGGTGACGCCGAGGTCGGGCAGGTGCCGCTCGGTCCAGCCGGGAGTGGTGAGGCTCATCCGGTCCAGCACCAGCCGGCGCAGGCTCTCGTAGTCGCGGGCGGTGTAGTCGATGACCGGGGCCGGCCGGACGGCGGGCGGGCAGCTCTCCTCGCTGCGGCAGTCGTACGGGGAGGGGCAGTCGGCGCCGAAGGAGAACCCGGTGCTCGCGTACCTCGGGTCGAAGCCCGGGTACGGGCGGGTGCCCGGGCGGCCGTAGGCGTCCGCCTCGACCACGGTCAGCCGGTAGCGGGAGGTGTCGCCGGCCCGGTCGAGGGTGACGTGCATCCGGTCGTCCAGCTCCGGGTCGTCCGCGCGCTCGATGTCGACCGCGACGGCGCGCAGGCCGGTGATCCGCCGGCCGCCGTCGACCCGGATGTTCTCCGGGCCCAGCCCGGCCGGGGCCCGGCCGAGGAAGGTCACGCTCAGCGTGCGCCCGTCGTCGTCCGGCTCGGCGCCGTCCAGGCCCAGCAGGTGCGCCGCGCGCACGTCGGCGCGGCGCCGTTCCGTCCCGCACCGGACCGTCGGGCCTCCGTCCCACCCGCTCGCCTCGGATCCGCCGGTCATGCCGTCACCCCGCCCTCGAACACGTCGTGCCGCCGCGCACCCGTCCGGCGGACGACGTACGCCAGCTCGACCCGGACCACGTTGTCCTCGCTCTCCACGTCGAGCGAGACGACCTCGATCACGTCGCCGAGCCACCGCTGCAGCGCCGCCTGGACGGACAGCTGCAGGGTGGCCGCCAGCTCCGGGCTGTTCGGCGCGAAGACCAGGTCGAGCAGCCCGCAGCCGAAGTCCGGGTGCATGACCCGCTCGCCGGGGCTGGTGAACAGCAACTGCTCGATCATGTCCCGCACGTGGTCGTCGTACGCCGCCTCGGCGGTGCGCCCGCGGCTGTCGGTCCGGAACGGGAAGGCGAGGTCCGTGCGGGCCGGTCCGGCGCCGTTCGCGGGGTACCCGGTCGTCGTCATGCGCCCACCGCCCGCTGCTGGACGACGGTCACGACCGGCGGCCCCTGCGGGACCTGCTCGGCGCTCTGGCACAGCCCGACGGCGGACTGCGGCAGCGCGGGGGAGCCGTTCACCCGGATCCGGGCGGACGGCACCACCCAGCGGATCGTGACGCAGGGCTGCGGCTTGCCGGCCACGTTGAACGGGCAGCCGGTCACGGTGTACAGGTCGGCGGTGCCGGTGACGGCCTGGCCGGCGGCCAGCACCCGCGCCTGGGCGGGCCGGGCCGTGGCCTGGGCGCCGTGCGGGCAGGTCACCGTCGCATTGACGTGCAGCAGATTTCCGGGCACGAGACTCTCCCCCCGTCAGGTCACGCTCAGGGCGTCCTGGTTGATGGAAACGGTGGCGCCGACGAGCGAGATCGAGGCGCCCTGGCCGTTGCTGATCTGGATGCCCGAGTCGTTGATCACGATCGAGGCGCCGCTCGGGGTGCGCAGGGTGATCCCCGTCGTCGGGTCGTCGGACAGCACGATCACCCGCCGGCCGAAGGTCTCCAGCACCGCGTTCGGGAACCCCGGCGGGCCGGTCGTCGCCTCGGCCGGGACCTCCGAGGCGGAGCCGTACCAGCAGCCCGTCCAGATCGGGTAGCTCTGGTCGCCCTGCTCGAACTCCACCCACACGCCGGCCCCGACCGGCGGGACCGCGTAGTGCCCCATGCCCGGGCCGGCCACCGGGAAGCACGGCATCGCCCAGGTCGAGGTGACCTCGCCCAGGACGTCGGGCACCTGGGCCTGGATGCGGCCGATCCCGAGCGGGTCGACGTTGTTCACCACCGTTCCCCGGAACTTGCCGAGGTAGCGGGTCGGTTCGGCCATGCTGGCAACTCCTGCTGCGGGTCGGTCGGGGCGGTGTTACGGCACGACGGCCGGCTGAAGGGCGATCAGGCCCTCGCGGGCCAGCGTGAAGTTCTGGCTGTACGCGCCGCGCTTGAGGTTGTGGGTGACGCTCTTGACGAAGTACAGGCCGTCGTAGGTGATCCCGGCGCCGCGGACGCCGACCAGCTCGCGCGGCCGCAGCACGTGGCCGTACCGGACGACGTCGAGCTGGCCGGAGCCCGTGACGGCGTCCGCCGACACCATCGCCTTGGCGATGGTCTCCGCGACGGCCTGGGAGGTGTCCTTCTTGGCGGTGTCGGCGATGACCTTCTTCTTCAGCGCCGGCGCGGGCCGCAGCGCCAGCGGCGGGCGCAGGATGCTGACCTCCGGCACCGGCAGGACGGCGGACACCTTGGTCGCCGGGAACTGGATGCGGGCCTCAGGCTCCTCGCGGGCCGTCCCGTCGAAGGCGAAGGTCAGCTGGTCGACGTTGGACAGCGCGTCCATGTTGACGTTCAGCGCGTGCTGCGGGACCCCGAGCCGGACCTCCGGCCCCCAGTAGGCGCGGCTCATCCCGGGGACCGGGCCCGGGTCGAGGTAGAACACGTAACCGTTGGCCTTCGCCAGCTCGTTGACGTACCCGAGGTCGGTGCCCTTCTGGAAGTCGATCCGCCGGGTGGGCATCGGCGTCTGCGGCACCAGCTCGGGGACGACCAGCGGCACCATGCCGTACTGCCCGTACTTGCCGATGATCGCGGCGACCCGGGCCGCCGGGGACATCGCGGGGAACGGCACCCCGGCCTGCTCCTCCAGGTCCATCAGCACCGTCAGGTCCTCGCCGGTGACGGTCAGCGTGGACTGGCCCGGCTGGTTGCTGATGCCGACCTCCTGGCGGATGATCACCCCGTCCATCAGCACGGTCGGGGTGCCCGTGACGACCACCATCAGGACGACCCTGATCTTCGGGTCGAAGAAGCCGCCCGGCAGCAGCGCGGTGTTGACCAGACCGTGCTTCGACAGGTCGAAGGCCAGCTGGAACCCGCTGCGCTGCCCGGACGCCACCGTGACCTGCGCGGACAACAGGGCGTCGGTCACCGGCTGCGGCACCGGCACCGGGATCTGCGGGCCCATCAGCAGGCTCAGGTGGATCGACCCGACGGCCGAGGCGTCAGCCACCGCCCACCCCCGGTACGGCGCCCGGCAGCGCGATGGTGATCCGCCGGCCCGGCGTCGCGGTCAGCTCCCGCGGATCGACCACCGGGTTGGCGTCGGCGATCCGCCACCACTGGTCGGCGCTGCCGAGGTAGCGGTAGGCGAGCAGATCGAGGCGGTCGCCGGTGCTGACGGTGTGCTCCGCGAGCGGCGTCAGCCCGTCCGTGCTCGGCAGCAACCGCCGCCGGAGATAGGGGACCTGGCGTCCGTCCGGCATCGTGTGCAACGCGACCGGCACGCCGTGGTACCGGCTGGTCAGCGGGTACGGCGAGGGCGCGGGCAGCGCGTCGTTGATGGTCATCGGAGCCCCCCGCCCAGGCCGAGAGCACTCAACCGCCCGTCCGCCGCGCCGCCGACCAGCCGCTCCTTCTGCGCCAGGTGCGCCAGGTACAGCTCGGCCCCGCGGTGCCCGGTCGGCAGATCACTGACGGTCAGCACGCGCAGGCCGATGGAGACGGTGGCCCTGATCGGATTCAGCTCGATGTCGAACGCCTCCTCGGTGATGGTCAGTTCGGTCAGCCGCACCGGCAGGATCCGCTTGCCGCCCCAGGTGAACAGGGTCAGCGGCGCCTCGATCGGGGTGACCTCCAGGGTGCCCAGCGCGGCCAGCGCCTGGTTGCTCCTGAGCTGGGCGCTGGCCGGCTGCACCAGCAACTCCAGCGTGGCCAACTGCGGATGGATCCCGTTGGGAGCGGGAACCTCCAGCTGGTCGGTGGCATCCAGCTCGGCGGTGAACTTCCAGGTCTCGACCGCGGGCCCCTTCAACCGCAACGCCTCCGTCCGGTCCCCGCTCCCGTCCGCCCCGGCGACCTGGGGGGCCAACGAGCGCTCCAGACTGTCCGGATTGAACTGCAGCACGACGATCCGCTGCGGCGTCCCCCGCAACGGATCGACGATGACCAGCCCGGACCTGATGGGCCGCGGGGCGTCCAGGTAGCCGGTCACGCGTCCCCTCGTTCCCCGTCGGACTCCTTCTCCTTGGAGGCCCGGCGGTTCCGCTCCGCGATGGCGGTGCCGGCCTGGTCGCGGACCTTCTCCTCCGGGTCGTGTTCCTGGAGGAACACGAACAAGGGATGGAGTTCCTCCCAGTCGACCCGGCCGGCGGTGAAGACGGCGATCCGGCGGACGAGCGGCTCGGGATCGTTCATCGCCCAACGGAACAGCGCGAACATGTCCGGGTCGAACGGGCCGTAGCAATGGACGGAAAGCATCCGCAGGGCGTTCATGAGGGCGATGCCGTCCCGGGTGCTGTCGAACAGCTCCGTCATGGTCCCGTTGTCGTGCACGCCGATTCGCCCGCGGACGAATTCGACGGTCGGTTCCCGGTCCGGGCCCGCGATCAGGAAGTAGTGGACCTGAAGGAGATCGTCCTCGATCCAGTAGACGGCCGCACCGCGGTCCGGGGTCAGCCAGATCTTCTGGAACGGGGAGCCACCGCTGCTCTCACTCGTCGAGTGGAGTTCCCAACCGGCTTCCTCCGCAAGCCTGTCGACATCGGCACGACCGGGTACTTCCTTGGGCACAAGCCGCACGAACAGGGTCAACGGAACTCCTTCGTCGGATTACGGGGATGAGACGTCATGAGGGTATCCACAGGCCGCCGGGCGACTTTCGCCATCCGGGGTGCAACTTCTCGTCCGACGCTATCCGGCCGTTGGGTGCGAGGAACCTCGCGGCGTTGTGCATCGCCCACAAGGGGAATTGCTGGACCAGCTGTTCATCGCTGAGCACCAGTTCATCGGCCTTCGCTCTGGCGAAAGCGCGGATTATCAGAAGCTTGGACCGCGTCGTCATCCCCGCCACGGCCGTTTCGAGCTGAGCGCCCTTCTTGGTGAGGTCCCCGGTCCGGGAGTTCGTGTGCTCGGCGGCGATGCCCTGTGGGTTCAGAAGGTACTGCGAGCCGGCCACGGCGTTGCGTGGCGCCATGGTGTTGGTGTTCGACACGACGTCCTGCCAGGTCGCCCCGGGGAAGTTCGCGAGTTGCCAGGCCGCGATGTTGGTCATGGCAGCCGCCGGATAGCGAGCCCCCTCGACGGTCGGCATGAGCCTGGCCGCCGCCGCCATGGTTTCGGCGGCCTTCGGATTGCTACGGAAGAACTTGTCCTGCGGGATCCGCTGCTGCACGAGGTCGAAGAAGGCCCGCTGCATCCGCTGACGGGCTTGGGCCGATCGGTCGGCCGCGCTGACGCCCTCCTTACCGAGGCTGTGGGCGATCATGTCCTCGATCTCGGCCAACTTGTCGGCCGCCGCGGCCTTCGACGCCGGCCCGGCCTTGACGTAGTGCCCCGACCCCAGACCGCTGAGCACCTTGATCAGTCCTGGCGGAGTTTCACCGGCCCGGTCGCCGCTCCTGATGGCTTGCTGCTGCTCGCTGACACCGATCTCCACGCCACCACCGGACGCCATGATGATGCGCTCGTGTCCCGGAGGCCTGTTCCCCCCGCGGATGGCACGTGCCTCGACCAGGCCGGCGCGGGCCGGCCGGGTCTCCTGGCTGGGCTTCTTCGACGCGCTGCGGCGCTCCTGGTAGGCGCGCTGCTCCTCGTTGAGCACGTCGGCACGGGCGACGACGTCCGGTGCGTCGATCAGCTTCTCACCGAGCTGTTCCAGGATGCGCATCAGTGCGGGTTCGTTCTTGCGCACCAGGTCCTCGGCCGCGGGAATGTGGTCCCGGACGTCCTTCTCCGGATTCAGTTCGGCGGTGATCGCGGTCAGCGGTCCGTCCTCGCGGGTGCTCAGACGGGTCAGCCGGTACCACGCCCGCATGGCGCCGAGAACCCCACGGAGGGTCAGGCGACCGATGCCCCGGCCGAGCAGGCGCTCGACCTTCGGGCGGATGCGAGCCACGATCAGGTCCAGGCGGTTCTTCTTCGCCTCCGGCGAGTTCTCGTGGGCTCGGCGCTGCGCGCGCTGCTGCTGGCGCTTCTGGTGCCACGCCCGCAGGCGGTCGCGCTGTTTGCGGTAGGCGTCGCGGATGCGGTGGGCGCCGTTGGTGAGGGCGCGGCCGAGTCTGCTGTTGCGGAGTTTGCGGCCGAGGGTGCGGGCGGCGGTCCGCACCCGGTTGAGGGCGGCTTTGACGGTCTGGCGGGAGGCGTTGAGGGCGCGGCCGACGGGGGAGGTGGGGCGGCGGGGGGTGGTGGTGGGCTTCGGGCGGGGGCGGCCCGGGCGCTCGGCGGGGCGGGCGGTGTGGCGGGCGGGGCCGCTCCGTACGGGGCGGGCCGGCCGCCGCCCCACCGGGGGCCGCCGCTTCAGCGACTGGGTGGCCCGGCGCAGGCTGGCCCGGGCCTTGTTGACCGCCCGTCCGGCGGCCTTGCGGGCGCCCCGGCCGGCCCGGGCCAGGCCCTTGAGGATCTTCTGCGCGATCCCCTTGAGCTTCGTCCCGACCGCCTTCCCCGCTCCCTTGAGCTTGCCGAGCAGGAAGTTGGAGATGAAGTCCAGCAGCGCGACCACGCCCGCCGCGACCGCGTCGGCGAACAGGCAGGCCGCCGAGCCGGACTTGACCGCCTTGAGGAAGGTGACGAACTTCCCGATCGCAGCGACGATCTTGCTGATGGTGTTCCACGCCGCGACCAGGCCCTGGATGATCGCCATGATCGCGCCCGCGGCCGGCACGATCAGCGACACCAGCTTCTCGACCACGATCGAGACGATCATCCCGGGCAGCGCGGCGACGATCGCCTGCCACGCCATCCGCCCGATCTGCGCCATCGATATGCAGCCCTTGACCAGGACGTTGACGATGGTGGAGGTCAGCCCGACGACCGACTCCACCTTCTCGTTGAACCAGGTCCGCACCGCGCTCTTGATCGCGCCCCACAGGTAGTGCTGGATGCCGTCGACCGCGGCGGTGCCGAGCTTCTTCAGCCACCCGCCCGGGTCGGGGGCGATGTCGCCGATCAGGGCCGCGAACTCCCCGAACACCGCGATCGCCTTCCGCACGAAGTCGATCGCGTCCATGACCGCCTTGCGGACCGCCTCGATCGCGGCCTTCAGCCCCGCCTCCAGGGCGTCCAACAGCGCGTTCAGCCCGGCCGCCAGCGCGTCCAACAGCTTGTTGACGGCGTTCTTGAGCTTGTCCGCCCACTCGTTGACCTTGGCGATCGCCTTGTCGCGCCACTCCTCGATCTTCTGGCGGAACTTGTCCCGCAGCTCGGGGAAGGCCGCCAGCAGCACGTCGCAGATCCTGATCAGCGCGTCGGCGAGCTTGTCGATCAGCTCGACGGCGAACTTCCGGGCCTGGTCGATCGCCCAGTTCGCGAACTTCCGGAAGCCGTCGATGATGTCGTTGATCAGTCCGCGGAAGAAGTCGAAGACCTTGGTGACCGCCTCGACCAGCGCGTCGAAGGCCGCCTTCACCTTGGACTTGACCCAGCCCCACCAGCCCTCGGACTCCTCCTTCTTGCGGTCCTTCTCCTTCTGAGCCTTCTCCTCGGCCTCCCTGCGCTTGTCCTGGATCTTCTGGTTGTCCTGCTGCCGGCGGTCCTGGACGTCCTTGTCGGCCTCGGCGCGCTTCCTGCCGATCCGGCCGGTCTTGTCCTCGTGCTCCGCGCCGGCGTCCTGGTCCGCGGTGGAGATCCTCTCGTCCTGCTCAGTGCGCCACTGCTCGCGTTCGGCCCTGACCTTCTCCGCCGCGTCGCCCCGCTCACCGGCCTGGGCCTCGGCGTTGTCGGCGACCGCCTGGTCGACCTCGGCCTGGTTCTGCCGCCGCGCCTCGGCCTCGCCCTGCTTCTGCTCGGCCTGCTCGGAACCCAGCCGGCTCTGCCCCTGGCCGACCGCCGCCTGGATCTGCGGCCCGCGCTCCTGCCGGGTGACGATGCCGATGCCCTGTTCGGCGGAGACCGCGCCGCGGGCGCCCCCGCCCTTGCGGCGGCCGCCGCCCGGGACGGAGGCGGTGAGCGTCTCCTTCGGCACGTCCGGGTAGATCCGGTCCTCGCCCATCGGCTTGGCGGTGTCCTCCCGGCCGACGCCGAGGATCCGGCCGGAGCTCTCCTTGAGCTTCGCCGCCTGCCGGTCGGTGCGTGCCGGGTCGCTCTCCCCGGTCAGCTCGACCTTGGGCGCCGGGCCGACGGTGGTGTTCAGCGCCGGGTCGGTCGAGGGCACGCCGTCGACCGCGACCTGGGCCTGCTGCACCTCCTGCGCCGACACCTGGTTGCCCGGGTCGTCGGCGACGTGCGGCGGGGCGACCCGGTCACCGGGGTTGCCGCCCTCGACCTTCTTCTCCTCGGCCTTCCGCTGCTCACCGTCCGCGCCCTGCGGACCGACCCGCTCCAGCCGCTCCGTCACCGCCTCGGCGGGCGGCGCGGCCTCGGGCGGGCCGGACCGGGTCCGTGGTGCGCCGGACGGGCGCCGGGTGGTCGGCGGGGCGGCCTGCAACCGGGCGTGCTGCTCACCGACCGTACGGTCCACCGAACCGTCCACGCCGTCCAGGGTCGCGGCCATCTGATCGGGCGGCAGGCTCGCGGCGGTGGCGAGCGCGCTCTGCGGGTCCTGGCCGGAGACGTCGGGCGGGGCCGGCTGCTCCTGCCGCTCGGCGGGGGCGCCGGCCGCGCCACCGCCGCCCCCCGCGGCGCAGCCTCCACCGCCCGCTCCGTCCGGCTCCGCCTCGGTGGTGGGCTGCTGCGGGCCCGCGCAGGAGCCGCCGCCGGCCTCCAGGGAGGCGTCCGGGGCGGGCTGGGCGGTGAGCCCGGCGGGCGCGTCGGCCTGCTCGGCCGCCGGACCGGGGGCGGCGGCGTCGGACGGCGCTGCGTCGGGCCCGGCCCCGAGCGGGCTGTCCGGGACGTCGGCCGGGCCGCCCGGGCCCTCGCCGCCGACCGGGCCGGCCCCGGTGCGGGCGGTGGTGGGCCCGGGGACGTCCGGCTCGGGTCCGGCCGCGGGCTCGGTCGCCCGGGCCGGCACGGCGGGTGCTTCCTGGTCCCGCTGTTCCGGCTGCTCGGGCTGCTCGGGCTGCGGGGACGGAGCGACGGGTTCGGCGGCTGCCGCGGGTTCTGCGGGCTCCGCGCCCCGGGCCTGGCCGTGGGCCGGGTCGGGGCCGACCTCCTGCTCGACCGGGCGCTCCGGCTGGAGGTCGCGGCTGCTGCGGTCCTCGGCCTCAGCGGCCTCAGCGGCGTCCGCGGCAGGAGCCGGGGGAGCCTCGGGCCGGGCCGGCTGCGGCGGCGCGGCCGGCTCCTCGTCGGCCTCCGGCCGGCTCTCCCGCTCCTCCTGGACCTGCTCGGCTTTGGTCGCGGGCGGCTCGGGGAACGCCGGCGCCTCGGCGTTCGCGGCGGGTGCGCCGTCCGCCGAGGGCGGCATCCGGTCGACGGTCGGGACGGCGGACACGTCGAGGTCAGCGGCGGGCAGGAAGTCCCCGGGCGCCAGCTCCTGATCGGCGGCGGACGGCTGCGGCGGCCGCTCCTGGTCCGCGCCGGGGGTGTCCTGGACCTCGGCCTCGGCGCCGGACTCCAGGCCCAACGGCCGTTCCTGGTCCGGGGTTTCGCCCTGCCGGTGGTCGTCCTCCAGCAGGCCGTGCCGGGTGAGCGGGCTGTCCGGGGCCTGCGCGACCGCGTCCAGGCGATCGGGTTCGACCGGCGCGGGCTGTGGCGGTGGTCCGGCGACCGGCTCCTGCGGCTTCGTACCGGCCGAGGGCTGGGCGGCGGCGTCCGGCTGCCCGGCTTCGGGCGCGCCGGTGACGGGGACGGCCTCCTCCACCGCGGCAGGCGCCTCCGCCGCGGCTGCCTCCGGTACGGCCGCCTCCGGCCCGGCCGTGGGCTCGGCCGGGCCGGTGGCGGGCTGCCCCGCCGACTGCGCGGCGCCCTGCGGAGCCTGGTCGGCCTCGCCCTCCGCGGCCGGCGCCTGCTCCTCCGGCCGCTCCCCGGTGCCCGCCCGCTCGTCCTCGCCCTTGCGGTGCTTGCGTCGCCGCTTCCGGCCGTCCGGCCGCTCCGCCTCCTGTTCCGGCTCCTGCTCCGCGCCCTGTTCCGCGCCCTGCTCCGGCTGCCGGTCCTGCCGCTGCTCCGGGTCGTCGCTCTCCTCGCGCTCCTGGTCCGTCCGCTCGGCGGCTCCGGTGACCGGCTCGGGCGTCAGCGCGCCGTCCACCTCGGAGAGGCGGTGCTCGGCGGCCTCGACCAGCTCCAGCACCCGGGTGTAGTCCGAGGATGGCATCCGGAGTGCCAGCCGATCGAGCACGGAGGCCTGCAACTCGGGGGCGAAACGGGCGAGTTGCAGACGGACCCGGCCGGAGGAGTCGGTCGGGTCGCCGCGCAGCGAGCGCAGGATTCCGGCCGCCAGCCGGTCGACCAGCGTGGCCGGGTCGAGCCGCTCGGTGCGGAACCGGTCGGCGTCCACGGTCGCGTAGCGGAGCCAGCCCGGCGTGGCGCCCGGTGTCGCCGCCGCCGGCCCGCCGTCGCGCGCGCCGAGCTCCGCCTCCCGTTCGACGGCGTCCTGCGGCAGGCTGACCGCGCCCAGGTCGCGGCCGGCCCGCAGCGCGCCGAGCGGGTTCGGGGCCTGGACGGTGTGCAGCAGCTCGTGGGTGAGCAGCCGACGGCCGTCCTCGGTGGCCGGGCGGTACTTGCCCTCGCCGAAGAAGAGGTCCGGGCCGACGGCGACGGCGTCCGCGCCGATCAGCTCGGTGAGTGCGGCGGAGTCCCGGTCGGTGTGCACCCGGACCCGGCTGAGGTCGTGGCCGAGCCGGGCCTCCAACTCCCGGCGCACGCCCGGGTCGAGCGGCTGGCCGGCGCCGGAGACGATCTCCTCGGGTTCGGGCGTACGGGCCTTCCGCGTCCGCGTCCTGCGCCGGGCCGCGCCCTGCTTGCCGTCCGGTGCGGAATCCTTCGCAGCGGTGGTGACCCGCGTCATGTCCGCCCCCGCTCCGGCCGTCGGCCACCGCCGGACAGCCCGGCGTGCACGGCGCGGGCGAGGGCCTCGCCGAGCCGCTGCGGCGAGGTGCCCGCCGGCAGCGGCGGCAGCCCGGAGAGCAGGTCCAGGACGCGGTCGCCGCCGACCGCGAGCGGCACGCCGCGCGCCTCGACCAGGCGGGTCAGTTCGCTCCGGAACGCCGCCGTCAGCCGGTCGTGGTCGATGCGCGCGAAGCCGTCGAGGACCAGCTCGCCGATCTCCACCTCGATCCGCCCGGCCCTCCCGTGCGCGAGGTCCTGCCGTCCGGCGCTCCCACGCCCGGTACCCGCCTGTCCGGCACCCCCGGGCCCCGTCCCGGGCCCCACGGTCAGATCCATCCGCCGACCTCCGAGGGCGTCAGCGAGCGCTCCAGCTTCAGGTACTCGGTGCGCGCGGCCGCCAGCAGGTGCCGCATCTGCATCGGGCAGCCCTCGTCGGCGGCCTGGAAGGCGGCGGACAGCGCGATGTTGCGGATGGAGCCGCCGGCCACGGTGAGCTGGGCGAGCCGCTCCGGGTCGAGGCCCTCGCTGGGAGTCCGTTCGGGGATGACCCGCCGCCAGATCTCGGCGCGCTCCGGCACCCCGGGGAACGGGAAGTCGACGACGAACCTGATCCGCCGCATGAACGCCGGGTCCAGGGCCTTCTTCATGTTGGTGGTGAGCACGGCCAGGCCCCGGTAGGCCTCCATCCGCATCAACAGGTAGCTGACCTCCAGGTTGGCGTAGCGGTCGTGGCTGTCCTTGATCTCACTGCGCTTGCCGAACAGCGCGTCGGCCTCGTCGAACAGCAGCAGCGCACCGCCGCGTTCGGCCGCGTCGAAGACCCGGCGGAGGTTCTTCTCGGTCTCGCCGATGTACTTGCTGACGACCTGGGAGAGGTCGATGACGAACAGGTCCACGCCGAGCTGCCCGGCGACGACCTCGGCCGCCAGCGTCTTCCCGGTGCCCGATCCGCCGGCGAACAGCGCGGTGACGCCGAGCCCGCGGCGCAGCACCGACTCGAATCCCCACTCCTGGTAGACCGTGCCGCGCCGGCGGACGTGGGCGACGATCTCGCGCAGCGTCGCCCGCTGGCGCTCCTCCAGCACCAGGTCGTCCCAGTCGGCGCGCGGCTCGACCCGCCGGCCCAGCTCGTCCAGGGACATCCGGGCCTCCACCAGCCCGGCCTGCCACGCCAGCGGGCTGATGTCCCGGCCGTCCTCGGCCGCCCGCCGGGCGGTCGCCGCGGCGGCCCGGATGACGTGGCCGGGCAGCGAGAACTGCGCGGCCAGCGCGCGGAGTCCGCCGTCGGTGACGCCCGGCGCGCCGTCCAGCTCGGTGGCCCAGATCGCCAGCTGCTCCTCGGGGCCGAGCGGGGGCACGGTCAGCCGGGCGCGGTCGGAGGCCCCGGCCGGCGGGAGCTCGTCGCCGGACACGACCAGCGGCACCGCCAGGCTCGCGAGGAAGGCCTCGGTGCCGTTCGGGGCCTGCGGGCGCTCCCGGCCCGGCTCCCCGCCCTCCACCAGCAGCGCGGCGGGGATCAGGATCGCCTCCCGCTGCCAGAGCCGGGCGAGTTGCTCGCGTTCGGCGGGTTCGGTGGGCAGGTCCTCGCGGTGCGCGGCGTAGAGGCCCAGCCCGGAGCGGTGGGCCGCCGCGGCGGCGATCTCCCAGCGGGTGCGGCGGTCGGCGCCGGTCAGCTCGGTGTGCGGCGGGCCGGTCAGCCCGGCAGCGGTCCAGCCACGGGCCAGCTCGGCCGCGCACCGCTCGTGCGGGTCGGGCAGCTCGCCGGGCGGCCCGAGCCGGGTGAGCAGGCCGTGCAGCCGTACGTCCAGGTACGGCACGCCGACCAGGTAGTGCAGCACCCGTTCGTCGATCCGCAGCCGGGAGGCGGTGAGCGCGGTCTCGTCGTCCAGCTCGACCAGCCGGAAGCGGCGCAGCGGGCCCACCGGGGTGAGCGCGCTCCAGTGCGGCTGGTCCAGGGCGGCGAGGGCGAGCGAGAAGGTCGGGTACGCGCGCCCGGGGTCGCCGCCCGCGGCGGCGCACCGGGCGGCTGCGGTGGGGTCGATGGCGGGGGCGGCGGCCAGGACGAGGACGTCGCGCTCGAACGGGGTGAGCCCGAAGGAGGCGGTGAGCGCGTCCAGGGCGGTGGCGGGCTGCCGGCGCCCGCCCCGGCGGCCGGCGGAAGCGGACGGCGCGGGCCCACCCGAGGGCGCGGCCCCACCGGACGACCCCGGCTCACCGGACGGCGCGGCCCCGCCCGACGACTCCGGCCCGCCCGACGGCGCGGCCCCGCCCGACGGCGGCGGGTCGGTGCGCCCGGCCGCGTGCGCGTCGACCCGTTCGAGCACGGCGGCGACCGCGGCCGACAGCGACCGCCGGTGCGGCTCGTCCGCCGGGCCCTCGCGGCCCTGCCTCCGGCGCGTGCTCATCCCTCTCCCCCCGTCCTGCGGTCAGTGCGTCAGGTCCACGACGGGACCGGTGAAGGACCCGTCGTCGGACACCGTCAACTCGCTCGGCACGCCGTCCACCTGGACCCGGGCCAGGTACGCCGTCGGGCGTACGCCGACGATCGGCACCCGCACCTCGAACGGGTCGGTGCGAGGCCGCGGCGGCGCGGGTGCGCGGAACTGGTGGCTCGCCCCGGGCCGCCCGGCGGGCGGGTGCAGCTCGTCCAGCAGCAGCAGGACCTGCTGGTCGTCCCGGAGCGGCAGGTCCAGCCGGACGTCCAGCCGGGCCGAGACGCCGGCCGGTCCGTCGTGGCGGTCCGCGGTGCCGATCGGCGCGACGATCCGCGGCTGCCGGGCGAAGGTCTGGGCGTTGGACTCCACGGCGAGGTGCTCGGCGGCGGGGCGGCCGTCCAGCGCCAGTCCGTGCAGCACCTGCACCCGGTGCACGCCGGGCGGCAGGTCCGCCGGTACGGCGACCACCAGGCGGTCGTCCCGGACGCCGGCCGGGTCGACCGTCACCCGCCGCTCGCCCAGCCGGGCCACCACCAGGTCCGCCCGCAGCCCGGAGCCGTCCACCACCAGCTCCCGGTCCTTGGTCACCGGCCCTTCCTCGGGGGCGCCCCGGGACCCGGCGGGCCGGGAGCGCACCCGGTCGACGACCGGCCCGCGGGACGGCAGGGCGCGTACGCTGCGGCGCAGCACCGGCTTGCCGGCCATCGGATCGACCCGGCCCTCCACCAGGACGGCGGTGGCCTGGTAGAGCACGGACAGCGCGTACGGCGTCTGGAGCAGCGTGCTCCACAGCTTGGACATCTCGTCGACGTCCATCACCGTCGGCGTGAAGCGCACCCGTTGCGGCGAGGCGGCCAGGTCCGCCCCGACCAGGTACGGCTGGGCGGCCGCCTCCTCGATCAACTGCCGGGAGAGCATGGGCTGTTCGGTCAGCGCCCGGATCACGCAGCCGAGCAGCCGCTGGCCGACCAGCTGGGACTCCTCGCCGTAGCAGCTGATCAGGTAGTGCAGGTCGAGGGCGGTGGTCGGCCGGGCCAGCACGGTGCCGTCCGCGGCGCGGGTGGGCGCGTCGCGGTTGCGCAGCGCCGCGTTGGGCGTGACCTGGTAGAGGAAGACGGTGATGGCCGGGTCGGTCGGCGGCTCGGTCGGCGGCTTGCGGGCGCCGACCTCGACGGCGAACGGGATGTCGGGCGAGAGCGAGCGGCTGATGAGCAGCCGCAGCGCCTCGCTCACGGTCGCGATCGCGAGGTGGTTGCTCATGCGACCGCCTCGCCGGGGCCGGCGGGGGCGTCCGCCCGCGCGCACCTGTCGATGGTTCGCTCGCTCCGCTCGCTCATGCGCCCGCCTCGCTGCGCTCGGCGAGGGCATTCGCCCACGCGCACCTCTCGATGGTTCGCTCGCTCCGCTCGCTCACGTGCCCACCCGCCCGGTCATGACGGCTCCCGGTTGAGGTACCCGTCCAGGTCGAGGGCCGGGGCCGGGCGGGCCGCGGCCGTGCGGCGCGGTCCGACCGGGGTGCGCTCGGCGGCCCTGACCTCGACCCGTCCGATCTGGACCCGGACCACCCGTTCGACCGGCCGCTGCCGGCCGCGGGCCCCGGCCCCGGGAGCGTGCCCCGGGGCGGTCGCCGCGGCGGCCCGCCGTCCGGCCGCCGGAGTGGTGGCGGGCCGTGCCGGTAGGGGCGGTGCCCCGGCCGCGGCGGTCCGGGGCGGTGCGGTGACGGGCGCCGCGGCGACGGCCGGTACGGCTGCCGGGCGGGCGGCCGCCGCCCGCCCCAGCGGGTCGACGGCCGGCGTGCCGGCGCGGACGGTCGGCGGCGCGACCAGCAGGGGCGTGCGCGGCAGCGGAGGGATGACGGGTGCGGCGGCGGGCCGGCCGTCGCGGACCGCCGACGGGGGCGCCGCCTCGGCCGCCGCCGGTCGCGGCGCCGCCGCGGGCCGGGGGAGCGGAGCGGGATCCGGCGGCCCGCCCGCCCGGTCCGGTACGGCCGGTTCGTCGCCGGGGGCCGGCCGGGCCGGTCCGAGCGCGTCGATCCGTTCGAACGGCCCCGGCAGGCGCGGGCGCACGCGCACCCCGGACCCGGCTCGGTCCGGGTCGCCCTTCGCCACCAGGCGGTCGAAGTGGTCAGCCATCTGCACACAGCTCCAGGTAGTAGCGGCGCCGCAGCGGGCTGAGCGCCAGGATCTCCGTCTCGCTCCAGCCGTAGGCGGTGGCCAGCAGGTGGACGTCGAGCAGGGTGGCCCGGGCCCAGTCGTCCAGCTCCTCCCAGAGGTAGGAGGCGATGTCCAGCTCGGCGTGGGCGGCCCGGCCGCACTCGGGGCAGCTGAGGTTCAGCCGGACGTCGGCGCAGGGGTCGGCGGCGGCCGCGGCCTCGGCCATCCGCCGCTGGACCGGTTCGGGGAGCCGCTGGGCGGCCACCGGCTCCCCGTCGTGCTCGGCGGTCAGCACGCACCGCTCCAGCAGCACGTCCCTTGCCAGGCCCGCAGGGGCCTGTTCGGCGGCGGCCAGGTCCCCTGGGGTGGGCACCCGGAAGCCGACCCGCCAGCCGTCCAGCTCCACCCGCAGCGGCCCGGGCTCCGGGCGTGCGGTGCCGATCAACTCCCGGGCGGCGAAGGCGAATTCCATCTCCTCCGCGCAGTCCGGGCAGCCGACCCGCACGTCGAGCTGTTCGCCGAACAACTCGGCGCGCAGGCCGAACAGTTCGGCGTCCCGCTCGCCGACCGGCACGGACAGCAGCTCCGCCGTCCCGGCGCCCGGGCGGGCGACGGTGTGCAGCAGCAGGGCCCGCCCGGTGCGGCCGGCCGCCAGCCCGGCCTCCCAGGTGGCCAACAGGGCGGCCTGCCCGGCGCTTTCCATCGGCCGGCCGCTCAGGCCGGCTGCTGGAACGACGGCTCTTCCGGTTCGGGCGTCTCCTCGTCCCGCTCCCAGCCCTCCACTTCCAGCTTGAGGCTCTGGATCGCCACCGCGTTGGCGTTGGCGTCCAGTTCGCCGAGCACCTGGTACTCGCTCGGCCAGGCGCGGTACAGCTTGTGGGCGACGGCCACCTGGCCGGCCTCGTTGAGCACCTGGATCACCAGGTCCTTGCGGAAGTCCCGGAGCGAGACCTCCGCCCCGCGGCCCGCGCCGACCATCCAGACCTTGTTGGCCCAGCGGTCGAACTCCGGGTCGTGGGTGACCCCGCGCTCCAGGGTGACCGCCTCGAAGTCGGTGCGGCCCGGCGACTTGCGCGGCGCGCTCGGATCGCCCCCGCTGCGGTGCTTCACCACCTCGGTGGTGCGCTTGAGCGGGCTGATCTTGCTGACCCCGGCGACGACCCGGCCGTCCCAGACCACCAGGAACTTGAAGTTCTTGTACGGATCGAACCGGTGCGGATTGACGGTGAACTCGACCATGGAGATCCTAAACCTCGAACTGTCCGGCGAGCTGCTCGATCTTGACGATCACGAATTCCGCGGGTTTCAGCGGCGCGAATCCGACCACGACGTTCACCACTCCGCGATTGACGTCGTCCTGGGTGGTGGTGTCCCGGTCGCACTTGACGAAATAGGCCGAGCGCGCGGACGTTCCCTGGAACGCGCCCTGCAGGAAGAGCGAGTGCAGGAACGCGCCCACGTTCAGCCGGATCTGGGCCCAGAGCCGCTCGTCGTTGGGCTCGAACACGACCCACTTGGTGCCGCGGTAGAGGCTCTCCTCCAGCATCAGCGCCAGGCGCCGCACCGGGACGTACTTCCACTGCGAGCCGAGCACGTCGGCGCCGGCCATCGTCCGGGCGCCCCACACCACCGGGCCCACCACCGGGAAGGTCCGCAGGCAGTTCACCGCGAGCGGGTTCAGCAGGCCGTTCTCCCGGTCCGTCAGCGGGACGGTCAGCGCGCGCACCCCGGGCAGGCCGGCCTCGGTGCCGGCCGGCGCCTTCCACACGCCCCGCTGGGCGTCGGTGCGCGCCATCACGCCGGCGACGGTGCCGGACGGCGGGAAGCTGCGCAGCCGCCCGGTGAGCGGGTCGACCAGCTCCAGGTGCGGGAAGTACAGCGCCGAGTGGTCGCCGCGCACGGAGTCGAAGGCGGACAGGCCCGCCCGGGCGGCGTCCAGCGTCGTCCACGCCTGCGGCGAGTCGAGGATCAGGAACATCCGCTTCTCCACGCAGAGCGCCTGGGCGGCGGAGACGACCGTGACGGCGTCGTCGACGCTGGCGTAGCCGGCCAGTTCCGGCAGCACCAGCAGGTTGACGTCCTGGACGTCCCGCAGGGCCTGGATGCCGGTCTTGGCCGCCTCGCTGCCGATCAGGTCGGTCAGGCCGGGGGCCCCGCCGTCCTGGCCGCCGGCGAGCGCGAGGACCGGCGGGTTGACCGAGCCCTCCAGTCCGAGGTTGTTGGCGGCCTCGCCGAGGAAGCGCACCACGTCGGCCGGGTCGGTGGAGCCGGCGACGACCTGGAGCTGCCGGCCGAACACGCTGACCCGGGTGCCCGCGAAGGCCCGCCGGCCCGGGGCGTCGGGCAGGGCGCGCAGCTTGCGCTCCAGCAGCAGGGCGAGTTCGGCGACGGTGGTCGGGGCGGGGCCGTCCGCCGCCGGGTCGTGGATCCTGACGGTCCGCGCGACGTCGCCGATCTTGACCTGGACCTCGTGGGTGAGGTCCGGCAGCGTGGCCGCGAACGGCTTGGAGACGGTGCCCACCGGGTCCGGCCGGCTCTCCGCCAGGACCTTCACCCGGACGACCGCCGAGCCGCCGTTCACCACCGTCTCGGCGAACCGGGGGCTGGCCTCCCGCACCGACAGGTCCGTGAAGGACTCCCGGACGGCGCCCGAGGTGTCGAAGACCTGGAGGTTGAAGGTCTCGGCCGGGGTGGGCGTCCGGTAGTCCACGGCGACCCGCAGCGAGGCGCCCCAGAGGCCCGGCTCGACGGCGGTGACCTCCAGGGCCGGGGTGGCGGTGGAGGTCTGGGTGGAGGCGAGCGTGACGCCCGCGGCGGCGCCGGTGCCGGCCGCCGCGACCCGGACCACCACGGCGATCGAGCCGCCGTTGAGGAAGAACTGCTGGACGGCGTAGCTGACCGGGCTCTGGCTCGCGAGCCCGCCGAACCGGCGCTCGAAGTCCGCGAAGCTGGTGATGGTGACGGGCTGGTCGAGCGGACCGCGCCGGGTGGCCCCGACGAAGGCGGTCACCGAGGTGCTCACCGCGGTGATGGTACGGACGCCGCTGGGAAGCTCTTCGATGTAGACGCCCGGATAGGTCGGTGTCGTCGGCAAATTCCCCCTCCGTTCACTTCGTGCATCAAGAGACCGGGAGAAAGCGATTCGGATCGCGGGCGGGCCGCGTGGCCCCGATGCATTGGTGGCAGGCTCAGTCTCAGATTCGGGGGACTATTCGTCAAGACCCGAACTTGAAAAGCCAATTGTATTACTGTGCTTATTATGTGGGGACTGTGGAAGCGGGAACTCCGTAACCCCCGGTCGGTGCCGGGCGGGCGGTCAGCCGCCTTCGGGCAGGTTCCGGTAGTCGGGGCGGGCCGTCGTGGGCTCCGCCGGTTCCGGCTTCGGCGTCGGCGTCGGTGCGGCGGGGGGCGCCGGCTCGGGGGCGGGCGCGGCGGGAGCGGGAGCAGGAACGGGCGTAGGAGTGGGCGCGGGCGCCGACGCGGTCGGCGGGGTGACCGCCGCCGGGGTCGGGGTCGACGTCGGAGTCGGCGGCTGGTAGGACGGCGGCCGGGCGGCCCCCAGGAACCAGCCCCAGTTCGCGCCGAACCGGTGCTCCAGGAACCGGAACGCCGCGTAGTAGGCCGTACCGAAGCCGGTGACCAGGGCGGAGGTGACGGAGGCGTCGTCCAGGCGGACGCCGAGCCGCGCGGCCTGCACCACGAGGAAGGCGACGACGTAGGGCACACAGGTGCGCCACAGGGACAGGGCGAGTTGGTACATGGTCCTCCTCGGCGGACGTCAGTCGACGACCGTGAAGCCGTGCTCCCGGCCGAGCCGGGTCAGCGAGCTGCTGCCGGGTATGCCGTCCGCCTGCTGCCCGCTGTACCCGTACCTGCGCTGCAGGGCGGAGTAGGCGTCGACGGTCTGGGTGCCGAACGAGCCGTCGAGCCAACGCCGGTCGAGCAGCCCCTCGGCGACCAGGGCCAGCTCCACCGTGTACGCGTCGTCCGCGTGGGTGGTGGCGCCCTGGGGCGCGTCCGGGTCCCGGCGGGCCGCCTCGACCACGTTCGACCTGGACACCTCGGCCAGCGGGACGGCCCCGCCGAGCAGCCGGCGCAGCGAGGCCTCGCCGGGCACGCCGTCGGCGTCCCCGCCGGAGTAGCCCAGACTGCGCTGGTAGTCGGCGTAGTTGAGGGTGTCGGCGTCGGTCCAGTCCGGGCCGGGGCCCTCGCTGTAGTGCGAGCCGAAGCCCGCCGCCACCAGGGCCTCGCCGACGGCGGTGACCTGCGGGCCGTGCGCGCCGTAGCCGTACGGCAGGCCGCCGACGCTGTTCTGGTACCGGGCCGGGGTCGGGTCCGGTTGCGGCGCGGGCTCCTGGGACGGCGGACCGGGCACCGGTCCGGACGGGCGCGGCGCACCCGACGTCACCCAGGCGTACAGCGCCGGGCCGGGGCAGTCGGTCGAGTATCCGTCCTGGTGCCCCTTGATCTCGGGGCCGGCCGGGCCCTGCCGCATGCAGTACTCGATCGCGTCCCGCAGCCCGTTGAGCATCTCCGGGGTCGGCTCGGTCGACCCGGAGGAGCCGACCAGTCCGCACACCGCGTAGTGCGCCTCGTTGAGCGGGACGTCGCCGTTGGCGCTGTTGCGCCGGTTCAGGCCGCGGCCCTCGAAGACGTGGCCGTGCTCGCAGACCACGAAGCTGTAGCCGATGTCGGACCAGCGGTCGTCGTCCATGTGCGAGGCCTGGAGGCGCCGTACGTAGGCCGGGCAGGTGTCGTGGGTGTCGAAGGTGTACGCGGTGCCGAGGTAGTGCACCTTCACCCCGGCGCGCGGCCCGGCGTACGGGATCGAACCGTTGGGCTCGCGCCAGCGGCGCGCGCCCCACTGGGCGCGGTCCACCAGCTGCAGCCCCGGCCAGTCGGGCACCGGTGGCACGGGGTCCGGCGCCGGCGCGGGCGACTCGGGGGCCTGGGCGGCGCCGGCCCACGCCCGCAGCTCGTCCAGCGAGCCGTTGTACACGTCCACGTCGAGCGGGTCGTCGCTGTACTGGTGGAAGTGCCAGGGCGCCTGGACGCGTGGCGCACCCGCGGCCACGTAGTCCGCGATCCACAGGAAGTCGCCGGCGTTGTCGTCGGTGCGGAACCAGTAGTCGCGGTTGGTGTAGAGCCCGACCAGGTGGTCCGGGTAGCGCTGCTTGACCGCCGCCAGCCACCGGTTCTTCGCCTCGGTCGCGGCCCCGTCGCCGACCGACTGCCCGTACGGCTCGAAGTCCAGC
This sequence comes from Kitasatospora sp. NPDC001547, assembly GCF_042894165.1. Lineage (NCBI taxonomy): Bacteria > Bacillati > Actinomycetota > Actinomycetes > Kitasatosporales > Streptomycetaceae > Kitasatospora > Kitasatospora sp. NPDC001547. The sequence continues at coordinate 325,930 of NZ_JBIAVL010000001.1, forward strand.
ACCAGCAGTTCGCCCGGCGGGATCCGTCCGACGACCCGGCAGAAGTGCTCCACCTCGCCGTCGACCGGGTTCTCCGCGTGCAGGAAGTGGTAGTGCCCGACCACCAGGCCCCGGCGCCGGGCGTCGGCGAGCTTGTCGGCGTAACCGGACTGGCCGGTGCGTCCGCCCTCGGTGGCCTTGATGAAGACGAACTCCGCGTCCCCCGGGATGCCCGACTGGAAGTCGGAGACGTCGTAACCCTTCGCGTATGCCATCAGGATGCTCCCCCTTTGCGCCGATGGCAGCCACGGCCGACCGGCCCCCGGTCCGGGGCGCGACGCCGGCCAGAGCGTCATGCTCACTCCACAGTACCGCCAATGGAAGGTCAACTCCCTTGTTTTTCAAGGGATTTGCGCGCCGGGGCGGCCCTCCGGTGGCGGACCGTGCCGCCGCACTATGCCAGCGGCACCGTGCCGCCGGCGCGCGCTCCGGCGGGCGCCCCCGACAGGGGGCGGACCGGCGCGTGATCGGTGATCGGGGATTTCCGGAAGTGTTGATTCCTGTACGACCTCAGGCGATCTCGGATCGATGTGGGGCAGTGATTTATTCCCTGACGAGCTCCTTATGGCCTGATCGTTTCAAGTTGGCCTGATGTCACATGATCATTCGTCAAATGTTCATATCGAATGGCAGTGTGGATGGAGTTAGTCGTAACCCCTCTGCACCACGTGTACTGATCGTGTACATGATGACGAATGGCTGAACTGTGCGCATGTCCCGTTCGGATCGCAACGACGCGACCACGCGGCCCCGCCTCCCCGGCGAAAAGCTCACCCTTGAGGAGTTCTCCGAGCTCGCCGGCCAGGTCGGGGGCTATCCCTATGTGAAGATCGTGCTCGACCGCGACGAGTCGGTGCTCCACTTCATCGACAGTGCCGACGGCACCCTCCACGTCCGCTACATCGCCTGCGAGATCCTCGGCATGTCGATCGAGGAACTGGCGGGTCGGCTCGATTCGTTCAACGACGAGGTATACCGGAATCCCGACCGCCGTTTCTATCTCGGCACCCTCGCCCGCCACACCCGCACCGCGGAGAACGGCCACGGGGCCGACACCTTCCTGTCCCTGGAAACCGTCGACGTCGACACCATGGACCAGGAGATGCTGCGCTTCTTCTACCACCGGGTGCGCGAGCACGTCGACCCGTCGCTGCGGTTGGTGCTCAAGCCGGCCGGCCACCGCCAGGAGGGCTACCTCGCCGGCATCCCGGAGTCGGAGATACCGCGCGTCCTGTCCCACGAGCTCTACTCCGCGGCCTCGTTCGTGCCGCTGGCCGCCGGGACGGCCCACGGCCGGCTGCGGGTGTTCCGCTCGGAGGAGGAGTACCGGGCCGACCCCGAGCCGCTGGAGTGGCACGACATCGTGGTGATGCCCCGGGTGCCCGAGGACATTCCCCGGGTGTCCGGCATCATCCACACCGAGCACACCACGCCGCTCTCCCACATCAACGTGATGGCCGCCGGCTGGCGGATCCCCAACGCCGTCCGCATCGGCGCCGTCGAGCGGATCGAGCGCGCCGGGCTGGCCGGCCGGTGGGTGCGCTACCGGGTCGACGTCGGCGGCGAGGACCTCCTGCTCGAAGCGGCCGAGCCGCCCACCGACCGGGGAGCGCGACCGGCCCCGCCCACCGACCGGATCACCGTGGACCGGCCCGACCTCGCGCCCACGCCGGTCACCCCGCTGTTCGAACTGCGCGAGGGCGACCACGTCCGGTTCGGCACCAAGGCCGCCAACCTCGGCGAACTCACCCACCTGCTGCAGCACGGCTCGCCCCGCTGGCTCGGCTTCTACCAGGTGCCCCGGCCGCCCCGGGCCGACCTGCTGCGCTACCTGGCCCGGCAGCTCGGCCTCCCGGAGGACGCGGACGGCACCGAACTGGACGCCGCCGCGCGGCTGCTGGTGAAGGAGCACGCCGAGGTGCCGCGCGGGATCGTGCTGCCGTTCTCGCTCCAGCAGCGCTTCCTCGACTCCTCGCCGGAGCTCCGGGACGCCGTCGAGCGGCTGGACTCCGCCCTCGGCGAGGGCGCCCCGCGCGGTGGAGCGGCCGGGCAGGAGGAGGGGACGTCGCGGATCGAGGAGCTCTGCCTCGACGTGCAGCGGCTGGTCCGCGGCACCCCGCTGCCCGAGCCGGTCCGCGCCGAGATCGACCGGGCCCTCGACCGGCACCTGTACGGCAGCGCCGTCCAGGTCGTCCGCAGCTCCTCCAACGCCGAGGACCTGCCCGGCTTCTCCGCCGCCGGACTCTACGAATCGGTGGCCCAGGTCAGCGGCACGGAGGCGGTCCTGGACGCGGTCCGGGAGGTGTGGGCCTCGCTCTTCTCGCCGCGCGCGGTGCTGCTGCGGCGCCAGGCGGGCATCCCCCTGGACCACTGCCGGATGGGCGTGATCGTCCAGGAGCAGGTCGGCGCCACCGTCGGCGGCGTCCTGGTCACCTGCAACCCGCTGAGCCCGCAGGACTTCCGCAACGTCTACCTCAACATCTCGCCGCGCTCGGTGACCGACGTGGTCTCCGGCCGGGGCGCCCCGCTCCAGTACCTGTGCAACACCATGGAGGGCGGCAGCCGGACGCTGTCGCTCGGCACCGCCACCGGCGACCTGGACACCGGGACCAAGGAGCTGGTCCGCCGGCTGGCCCTGATCAGCAGGCTGCTGCAGTCGCACTTCGCACCCGACGAGACCTACGCGGCCCCGGTCGACATCGAGTGGGCGATCGAGGGCGACCGGGTCAGCCTGCTGCAGCTGCGCCCCTTCCACACCGCCGGCTGACGCTGCCGGAGCACCGTACGGGCCCCGCCTGTCCAGGGGTCCGTGCGAGGCGGCCCCGGCATGCCCCGGGCCGAATGAACTTCCCTCAGGAGAGAGTACGTTGAACCGGATTCTGTACGTCTACGTCAAGGGCGGCGCCCCGCTGGAGTACGCCTTCCCGCGCATCGCCGCCTGCGGCGAACTGCACGTCCTCGCGCTGGCGCCGCTGCCCACCACCGGGGAGGACGTCTGGCGGCCCAGCTGTACCGGCATCGAGCTGGTGCCCGACGCGCCGCGCGGTGACGAGCTGGTCGACCTGATCGTGGAGCACGCGAAGGCCATCGGGGCCGACGCGGTGCTGACCCTCTCGGAGTTCGCGGTGCTGGCCGTCGCGCACGCCGCGAGCCGGCTCAACCTGGCCGGGGCCGGCGACGGCATCCTGCGGGCCCGGGACAAGCGGCTGATGCGGGAGGCGTGGGCCGAGGCCGGGGTGCCGGTACCCGGGTTCCGCCGGGTCGACAGCCTCGCCGACCTGGACGCCGCGCTCGCCGACTTCACGCCCCCGCTGCTGCTGAAGCCCGCCTGGGGCGCCGGCTCGGTCGCCCAGATCGTGCTGAACGGGCCCGCGGACGCCGCCCCGGCGTGGGCCGGGATCGAGCGCGGGCTCCGGGCCGGCAGCCGGGTCGGCATGAACGAGCTCTACGCCGCCGACACCGACCGGGACCGCCTGGTCGAGGAGATCGCCCAGGGCTCCACCGAGGGCTGGTACCAGGAGCCCGGCTACGGCGACTACGTGAGCGTGGAGGGCATCGTCGCGGACGGCGTCTACCGTCCGCTGGCCATCACCGCCAAGCTGCCCACCGTGCCGTCCTTCGTCGAGGTGGCCAGCACCTCGCCGTCCGTCATGGCGGTGCCGCTGCAGCGCCGGATCGAGGAGGTCTCGCGGCAGGCCGTCGACGCGCTCGGGCTGGAGAACTGCGGCACCCACACCGAGCTGAAGCTGATGAAGGACGGCGAGCTGGTGGTCATCGAGACCGCGGCCCGGTTCGGCGGCCTGCTGACGACCAGGCAGGTCGAGGAGGTCTTCGGGCTCGACCCGATCGGCATGCTGGTCCGGCAGCTGCTCGGCGAGCGGGTCGACTACCCGCAGGCCATGCTCACCGACGGGGTCAGGGCCGCCGCGTCGCTGGCCGTCGTGCCGGCCGACGCGGCGGGCGTGCCCTGGCGGAGCACGCCGGTCTGGAACCCGCAGGCCGTGGACTGGCAGAGCCTGCTGTCCCCGGGCAGCACCATCGAGGCCGTCCCCGCCTTCGCCATGCCGGCCGGACAGCCGGTGCCCGCCTTCGACCCGTCCGCGGGATCGCGCAACTGGCTCGGGGTCTACCTGCTGAGCGCCGTCGACGCCGCCACCCTGCAGCGCGACTGCAACGCCGTGCTGAACGGCATGGAAGCCGCCCTGCACCGGGCCGCCTCCTGACCCCCCGTCCCGACCACCGAGGTTCCTTCATGCGTGTACTGTTCGCCGGCGCCCCCGGCATCGGCCACCTCTTCCCGCTGGTCCCGCTGGCCAGGGCGATGCGGGCGCTCGGCCACGAGGTCGCGGTGGCCTCGATGGACGGCGGCGAGCCGGTCGCCGGATCCGGGCTGCCGTACCTGCCCGTCGCGCCGGGGGTCGACTGGCGCAAGGAGATCCGGGAGGCCGGCCGCACCCGGCGGCCCGACCTGATGCGGCGGGTGGTCGAGAGCAACTCGGCCGACCGCGAGGCGTTCGTCCCGCTGGCCGCCCACGTCAACAGCGCGGTGGCCGACGCCATGGTCGAGCTCGCCGCGCGGTGGCGGCCCGACCTGGTGGTGTACGACTACCAGTTCCCGGTGGCGCTGCTCGCGGCGACCCGGCTGGGCGTGCCCGCGGTCCAGCACGACCTGGGGTTCGTCCGCACCCCGAAGCTGCGCGCGCTGATGCTCGCGGAGATGGCGGACACCTTCGCCCGGCACGGGATCGACCGGCTGCCCGAACCGGCGGACACCGTCGACCTCGCGCCGCCGAGCATGGCCGGACCGGAGCGCTACGGCTGCTCGATGCGGCCCGTCGCCTACAACGGCGAGGGCGCACTGCCCGACCGGCTGGCCGGGCCCGCCGACCGTCCGCGGGTGGCGGTGACCCTGGGCACCGTCGCGCCCAAGACCGACGGCCTGACCAGGCTGGAGCGGGTGATCGCGGCGGCCGCCGAGGTCGACGCGGAGTTCGTGCTGGCGACCGGCGAACTCGACCTCGGCGCGCTCGGCACCCTGCCGGACAACGTCCGCCCGTACGGCTGGGTCCCGTGGCGGGCGCTGCTGGGGACCTGCGCGGCCGCCGTCCACCACGGCGGCAGCAGCACCGCGCTCAGCGCGCTGGACGCGGGCATCCCGCAGCTGGTGCTGCCGGACGGGTCCGACCGCTTCATCACCGCGGACGCGGTGCGCGAACGCGGAGCCGGGCTCGGCGCGGGCGCCGGGGAGATCGGGCCGGAGCTGCTCGACCGGCTGCTCACCGACGGCGCGCTGAGCCGGGCCGCGCGGGAGGTCGCCGCCGAGATCGCGGCGATGCCGTCGCCGACGGCCGTGGCGGAGCGGCTCACCGGCGCCGCCGCGCGGTAGCGGCGGGCCCGTCCCCGGCGTGGGAAGCCGGCCCGGTCGGCTTCCCACGCCGGGAGCCCCTGTGCCAGGCCCGCCGCGGACCCGCACCGGGAGGTCAGCCCCGGCGGTCCGCGTGGTAGGCGACGTAGCGGTGCAGGCCGTCGGGGTTGGACGGGAGGGCCCGGGCGTCGGCGAGGACGGCGAGCCGGGCGGCCCGGGTGGTGCTGAAGCGGGCGGCGGCGTCCTCGAAGGCCATCGGTGAGCGCTCCGGGCGGGTCGTCGGCACCGGCAGCAGCGCCAGCGCCCCCGCGAGCCGGCGGTCGTCGGGTGCGGCGGCCGCGGCCCGGTGGACGGCCTGCCAGAAGTCCTGGTACTCGACCTTGCGCAGGCCGAAGGCCGATCCGAAGCCGCCGAGCAGGTCGTCGAGCGGCAGCGGCCCGGGGCGCAGCAGGTGGAAGTAGCCGGACCGGCGGTGGGTGACGGCGGCGACCAGCAGCCGCCCGACGTGGTCGACGGGGGTGTAGTCGGTGCTCAGGTCGCTGGTGAAGTAGGCGCCGACCCGCAGGCAGGCCCGGACGAGCAGCTCGACCCGCGAGCCGGGGTTGGGGATGCCGGTGCGGGTGGACGGCATGACCTCGCCGAGCCGGTGCACGGCGACCGCCAGACCGCGGTCCGCGGCGGCCTGGACCAGCTGTTCGGCGGCCCACTTGGACTGCCCGTAGCCGGTGTCCGGGGTGCGTCCGGCCGGGACGGGGCGCTCCGGGACCGGGGTGTCCCCGGCCGGCTCCGCCGGGCAGGCGGCGAGGGTGGAGACGAAGTGCACCATCGCCGGCCGGCCGGTGGCGGCGAGCCGGAGCAGTTCCACGGTGCCGGTCACATTGGTGCGGCGGTGGGCGCGGTAGCCGCGCACCAGGTTGACCATGGCCCCGGCGTGCACGACGGTGTCCACCTGTTCGGCCAGTCGGCGGTGGTCGGCCGGGTCGAGGCCGAGCGCGGGACCGCTCAGGTCGCCGGGGACGGCGTGGATCCGGTGGGCGGTCCGGTCGGACCACAGCCGGTACCGGTGCAGGGCGTCCACCACCCGTCGGCGGGCCGCCTCCGGGCCGTCGGCGCGGACCAGGCAGTGCACGGTCGCGTCGGTCCGTTCCAGCAGGTCGTGCAGCAGTTGGGCGCCGATGAACCCGGTCGCGCCGGTGAGCAGCACGTGCCGCGGCGGCCCGGACGGGGTTCCGGCCGGCCGGATGTCGGCGGGCAGCGTCAGGTCGGTGGCGGGCGCCGTGGTGGCGGTCGGGGCGGCGGGCAGGGCGCGGCCGCCGTCGAGCGCGGCGGCCTGGAGCGCGATGGTCGGCGCGTGGACGATGTCCCGGATCGACAGCGGGGTGTCGAAGCGGGCCGACACCGCGAGGGCGAGCCGCTGGGCGTGGAGCGAGTCGCCCCCGCTGTCGAAGAAGTCGGCGTCCGGGCTGGTGACGGGTTCCGGCAGCAGGGCGTTCCACAGTTCGGCGAGGGCGCGTTCGGTGCTGCTCCCGGTGGCCGTCCAGCCGTCGGGCCCGGTCGGCGAGGGGGACTTCAGGAGTTCCGCGAGGGCCCTGCGGTCCGTCTTCCCGTTGCCGTTCACCGGGACGGCGTCGAGCCTGACGAACCGCTTCGGGACCAGCTCCGCCGGCAGCAGCGCGCGGACGTGCGACCTGAGCTGATGCTTCGTCAGGTCGCCCCGCACGGTGAAGAACGCGGCCAGGTGCTGGCCGCCGCCGTGGTCGCTGACCAGCACCTTGGCCTCGCGCACGGCAGGGTGCGAGGCGACGGCGTGCTCGATCTCGGAGAGCTCGACCCGCACGCCGCCGATCTTCACCTGCTGGTCGCGCCGGCCGTCGAAGTAGAGCAGTCCGTCGGCGCCGTAGTGGCCGAGGTCGCCGGTGCGGTACATCCGCTCCCCGGGCAGTTCGGGGAACGGGTTCGCGACGAAGGCGAGGGCGGTGCGGTCGGGGTCGCCGAGGTAGCCGGTGCCCAGGCAGGCGCCGCCGATGCAGATCTCGCCGACCTCCCCGGTGCGGGCCGGTTCCCCGTGTTCGTCGAGCACGACCGCCCAGGTGTTGTCGATCGGCCGGCCGATCGGCACGGGGGCGGGGTCCTCGGCGGACACCTCGTGGAAGACGGAGCCGATCGAGGCCTCGGTCGGGCCGTAGGTGTTGGTCACCCGCAGCTGCGGGAGGAGCCGCTGCAGGGCGCGCACGCTCTGCGGGGCGATCTCCTCGCCGCCGACCAGCAGCATCCGCAGGCTCGCCAGGCCGTCCACCAACTCCGGCCGGGAGTCGAGCAGTTCGACGAGGGCGGTGAGGATGGTGGGCACGAAGTCGGTCATCGTGACGCGGTGGCGCCCGATCACCTCGACGGTGGCGGTGAGGTCGAGGATGTCGTGGGCGCGGGGGATGACGACCCGGCTGCCGCAGGTGAGCGGCCAGAGCAGCTGCCACAGCGAGGAGTCGAAGGTGTGCCGGCTGTTCTGCAGCACCACGTTCCGCGGGGTCGATCCGAACCGGCGGCCCATGGCGAGCAGCCGGTTCGCCAGGCCGCTGTGCAGGTTGAGGGCGCACTTGGGCGTGCCGGTGGAGCCCGAGGTGTAGAAGCCGTAGGCGAGTTCGTCCGGGCGGGGCGGCGCCGGCACCGGCCGTGCGGGGAGGGCCGGCGCGGGCCCGGAGACCGGATCGACGGCGATGGCCGGCGCGGACCAGCCGTCCGGGGCGGCGCCGGGGGAGAGCAGGACCGCGGCGGGGCGGCACGCGTCGACCATGGCGCGCAGGCGCGGGCCGGGCCACTGCTCGTCCAGCGGGACGAACACGGCGGCGGAGCGCAGCACGGCGAGCATGGCGACCAGCAGTTCGGGCCCGCCGGCCATCACCAGCGGAACGAAGCCGCCCCGGCGCACCCCGGCGTCGGCCAGCCGGCCGGCCAGGGCGTCGACCCGGGCCATCAGCCCGCGGTACGTCAGGGTTCCGCCGGGATGCTCGACCGCGACGGCGTCGGGGGTACGGGCGGCCGCCGCCTCGACGAGGCTCCAGGCGGTGACGTCCGGGTGGTGGGGGACGGTGTCGCCGCGGAACTGGCCCAGCTGCCGCTCGGTCGGGGCTCGCATGGCTCTCCCTTGGTCGCTGAACGAGGACGGGGGACAGGGGCGGGAACGGAGGGCGGGAGGAGGGACGGGAACAGGGCGGGCCCGGGAACGGGCGCGGGCCCGGCGCGACCGGGCCGGCCCGCGGCCGCGGCAGATGCGGCACGGGCCGGCCCGGGAGCGGTTCAGGGCCTCAACGGGACCGGGGCGGGGCTCAGACCTCGGTGGCCACCCAGCTGATGTACCAGCCGTGGCTCACCGCGTAGTCGACCGTCAGCGGACGGCCGTCCTGCCAGCGGACGTAGATCCGGAAGCCCTTCGAGGTGGGGGTGTAGATGGTGTTCCCCCCGGTGGTCGTCCACATCGAGTCGCGGCCGCAGAGGTTCGCGGTGTAGACCGGCGTCTCGCTGAAGTTGCCGGCGGAGGTGTCGACGTCGATGTAGATGCCGGTCCCGTTGTCCTCCTCGACATGCTGCTGCCAGTCGCCCACGGGCGTGTTGCCGGCGATGAACCTGGGGTTGGACATACCTGTCTCCTCGCTGTGATCACACAAACGGGCAGGGGGGTGGATCAGAATGGATCGCTGGCGCACCAGGGATCATCCACCGCAGCGAGTCTGAGTGAATCTTCCATTGATCACAAGAGTGCTTAATGCGAGGAATGGAATTCCGGTTGAGAATACTGATCACGGTGCCGGAGCCGTGAACGGTGGTGCGGTTCCGGCTTCTTGACGCCGCGTGGTTCGATCGTGCTATACCTGTGACTTCTGACGTGATCAGGTCACCGTCGCCCGGGTGTGCTGGTCCACCTGTCTCGGGAAACGCGCCGTCTCATATGCCGGACCGTCATGATCTGAATTCCCGGAGATCTTCTTTGTGTGAGGAGTGCGTGATAGGCATGCCCGAATTCTCTGCCGTCCCGGAGATGTCCGCCGCCGATTCCTGGGACGATCTCGTTCCGGTCGTGGAACTGGCGTACGGGGGCTACGGGCACACCGCGGACTACCACGCCTCGGCGGCGTCGATCTTCGAACCCAAACGATCGCTGGTCGCCCGCATCGGCGGCCGCACCTGCGGAACCTGTGCCGTCTACTCGCTGGAAATGACCCTGCCGGGCGGCCCCCGGGCGGTGGCCGGCCTCGGCTACGTGACCGTCGCGCCCGAGCACCGGCGGCGCGGGGTGATGAGCGGCATGGTGCTGCGCGTCCTGCACACCCTGCACGAGGGCGGCGCCGAGCCGGTGGCGGTCCTCAACACCACCGAGGCCGGGATCTACGGCCGCTTCGGGTTCGGCCTCGCCAGCCAGGCCGCCCAGATCCGGATCCCCCGGCACGCCCGGGAGCTGCGCGACACCGCCGGCGGCGAGCGGACCGTGCGGATCGGCGGGCCGGAGGAGCACTCCGCCGCGATCGCCGCGGTCTACGCCCAGTGCGTCGGGGAACGCCCCGGGACGCTGCGCCGGGACGCGGCCTGGGCCGCCCGGGCCGTGCTGGACCTGCCCGACCACCGCGGCGGGAGCGGACGCCTGCTCTGCCTGGTGGTCGAGGAGCGGGGGGAGCCGTCCGGCTACGCCCTCTACCGGCTGACCGCGGCCTGGGAGCACTCGGTGCCGCGCTACGAGGTGTCGGTGCGCGAGCTGTTCGCGCGCGACCCCGCCTCCGGCGCGGCGCTCTGGCGCGCCCTGCTCGACGTCGACCTGGCCGGCAGCGTGGTCGCCGACCGGCCGGTGGACGACCCGGTGCTCGCCCTGCTCACCGACCCCCGCAGCGCGGCGCCCGTCCTGCGCGACCAGCTGCACGTGCGGCTGGTGGACGTGGACCGGGCGCTGGAGCAGCGCGGCTACGCCGCCGAGGTCGACGTCGTCCTGGACGTCACCGACCCGCTCTGCCCGTGGAACGAGCGGCGGTTCCGGCTGCGCACCGGCCCCGAGGGCGGCGAGTGCCGGCCCACCACCGCGGCGGCCGACCTGGAACTGACCGCCCGGGAGCTGGGAGCGCTGCACCTCGGCGGCACCTCCCTGGTGCAGCTCGCCCGGGCCGGCCTGGTGCGCGAACTGCGCCCGGGCGCGGTCCGGGCCGCCGCCACGGCGTTCCGCCACGATCCGGCGCCGTTCTGCCCCGTCGTCTTCTGACACCCGGCCGCCCGCGCCGGCCGGACCGCCCGCGCACCAGCCGGAGCGCGCCGGCCGGCGTTCCCCGACATCCGTCCGAGTACCGAACCGAGCACCCACCGAGCACCGAACGAACACCGAGCGAGAACCGACCGAGCACCGACCGACGCCCGACCAAGGAGCCTCATGCCTGGTCCCGGATACGCGTACTTCGGCGCCGAGGAGCGCCGCAACCTCCTCGAAGTCGTCGACTCCTGGCTCGCCACCTCCGACGCCCACTCCCGCCCACCCGGCGTGGACGCCCAGGTCCGGGGCCTGGAGCGGGAGCTGTCCGCACGCTTCGCCGGCCCGCACTGCCTGGCCGTCAACAGCGGCACCTCCGCCCTGCTGGCCGCGCTCGCCGCGCTCGGCATCGGCCCGGGCGACGAGGTCATCGTCCCCGGCTATCTCTACGCCGCCTCCGTCTCGGCCGTCGTCTTCGCGGGCGCCACCCCGGTGTTCGCCGAGATCGACGAGTCGCTGACCCTCGACCCGGCCGACGTCCTGGCCCGGATCACGCCGCGCACCAAGGCCGTCATGCCCATCCACATGCTCGGCGCGCCCTGCGACCTGGCCGCCCTCGGGCAGACCGCCGACGACCACGGGCTGTTCCTGCTGGAGGACGCCGCCCAGGCCTGCGGGGCGACCTACCGGGGCCGTCCGGTCGGCACCTTCGGCCAGGCCGGCGCCTTCTCCACCAACATCTTCAAGGTGATCACCGGCGGCGACGGCGGCTTCCTGCTCACCCCCGACGAGCGCCTCTTCCAGCGCGCCTACTCCTTCCACCACCACGGCTGGTTCCCCTACGGGGAGGAGACCGGCGACGGGGACCAGCTCTTCGGCCTCAACCTGCGGATGAACGCCTTCACCGCGGCCGTCGTCCGCGCCCAACTCGCCCGGCTGGACGCCATCCTGGACCGCAACCGCACGCTGGCCCGGGCGCTGGCCGCGGCGATCCCGGCCCGCGACGGCCTGCGCCCGCGCCTGCTGCACGACGCCGACGGCGACTGCGCGACCCTGCTGGTCTACCTCTTCGACGACGCGGCGAGCGCCGACGCGGTGGCCAAGGAACTCGGCACCCGGACGCTGCTCCACTCGCCCAAGCACTACTACGGCGGCCTGCCCGAACTCACCGCCCTGATGGCCGGCGACGCCCGGCCGAGCCCGTTCCGCCGGCCGCCCGACACGGCGCGGCACGACTACCGGGCCGGCGCGCTGCCGAGGACGGACGACGTCCTGGCCCGCTCGCTGGCGCTGACCGTCGGGCTCACCGACACCTACCTGGGCGCCGACTTCGGACTGACCGCGCGCAGCACCCCGGCCGACGTCGACGCGGTCGCCGAGCGGTTCCGCACCGCCGTGGCGGGAGTGCTGGGCCGGTGACCGCCGCCGACCCGGCCGGCCGCGGCGGCCGGCCGCACGCCGCCGACCCGGTGCCCGGTGCCGGCCCGGGTGCCGACGACGCCGACGTGATCGTGGTCGGCGCCGGCTTCACCGGCCTGGCCGCCGCGCACGAACTCGCCCTGGCGGGCCTGCGCTGCCGGGTCGTCGAGTCGGCCGACCGGATCGGCGGCCTCGCCGCGACCTTCCCGGTCGGCGGCCGGCAGCTGGAGCGGTTCTACCACCACTGGTTCGACTCCGACCACGAGATCTTCCGGCTCTGCGCCGAACTCGGCTGCGCGGACCTGATCGAACGCCACCCCACCCGCACCGGCGTCTACCACGCCAACTCGGTGTACCGCCTCTCCAGCCCGCTCGACGTGCTGCGCTTCGCCCCGCTGCCCCCGGTCGACCGGCTACGGCTCGGCCTGTCGGCCGTACGGGCCGGCCGGGTGCGGCACTGGCGGGAACTGGAGGCGCTCACCGCCGAGCAGTGGCTGGTCCAGCTGGGCGGGCGCCGGGCCTTCGAGGTGGTCTGGCGCCCCCTGCTGGAGGGCAAGTTCGGCTCCTACGCCTCCCAGGTCGGCGCCACCTGGATGTGGACCAAGCTGCACCTGCGCGGCGGCAGCCGGTCCCGCTCGGGCAAGGAGGTGCTGCACTACCTGCGGGGCGGTTCCGGCGCACTGCTGGAGGCCTGGCGCGACCGGCTCCAGCAGCTGGGCGTGGACCTGCGCACCGGCAGCCCGGTCGACGCGGTGCTGGTCGGGGAGCGGGGCGTGACCGGCGTCCGGACGGGCGGGCGCGTCCTGCGCGCCCGGCGGGTCCTGGTGACCACCGCCCCCGGCCCGCTGGCCGGCATGCTCGACGGCGCCGCCGGCGCCCACCCGGCCGTCCCGGCGCTGCTGCGCAGGCTGCGCTCCGTCCCGTACCTGGCCAACCTCTGCCTGGTCCTGGAGAACCGCCGGGCCCTGTCCGACACCTACTGGCTCAACGTCACCGACCCGGCGTTCCCGTACGTCGGCGTCATCGAGCACACCAACCTCGACGCACCGGACCGCTACGGCGGCCGCCACCTCGTCTACCTGTCCAAGTACCTCCCGGTCGACGCCGAGCTGTACCGGATGAGCGACGAGGAGGTCTACCGCCACAGCCTGCCCCACCTGCGCCGGATGTTCCCGCGGTTCCGCGAGGACTGGGTGCACCGCTACCACGTCTGGCGCGCGGAGCACGCCCAGCCGGTGGTCACCCCCGGCTACTCCCGGCGCGTCCCCGAGGTCGAGTGCGCCGTGCCCGGCCTCTACATGTCGAGCATGGCGCAGGTCTTCCCGGAGGACCGCGGCACCAACTACGCCGTACGGCACGGCCGGTCGGCCGGACGGCTGATCGCGGACCGGATCCGCACCCGCCGGCACGCGGGGCTCCGCACGGCACCGACCGAGGAGGCGGTATGAACGACCTGCTGGACATCGCGGCCGCCGAGAACCTGACCGAGGACCAGGTGCACGCGCTCTACCGGAGCTTCGTCAGCCGCAGCCAGGTCTCCCTGGTCGGGGCGTTCGGCTTCGGACACGACCTGGTCGAGAGCGCCGAGGGCTGCTGGATCACCCTGCGCGACGGCCGGCGCGTCCTGGACTTCACCGGCGGGATCGGCGTCCTCAACCACGGCCACAACCACCCGAGGATCCTCGCCGCCCGCCGGCGCTTCGCCGAGCGGCGCCGGATGGAGGTCCACAAGAACTACCTCTCGCCCTACGTCGCGGCCCTCAGCCACAACCTGGCCCGGCTGCTCCCCGGCGACCTCGACGTCAGCTACTTCCCCAACTCCGGTGCGGAGGCGGTCGAAGGCGCCGTCAAGCTCGCCTACAAGTACCACGCGGGCCGCCGCGGCACGGTGCTGCACACCGACATCTCCTTCCACGGCAAACTGCTCGGCGCGGGCAGCCTCACCGCCTCGCCCGAACTCCACTTCGACTACCCGAGGATCCCCGGCACCGACTACTTCGGCTACGGCGACCTCGACTCCTTCGCCCTCGCCCTGGACCGGCACCGGGCGCTCGACGGCGGCAGCGACGTCTACGCGGTGGTGCTGGAGCCGTTCAGCGCCTCCAGCCTGCGCGAGTGCTCGGGGGAGTTCCTGCGCGAGGTCCGCCGGCTGTGCACCGAACGGGACATCGTGCTGGTCTTCGACGAGGTCTACACCGGCTGGGGCCGCACCGGCGCGCTGTTCCACTTCATGCACCACCCCGGGCTGGTCCCCGACGTGGTGACGATGTCCAAGTCCTTCGGCGGCGGCAAGGCGTCCATCGCCGGATACGTGGCCCGCGGCCCGGTCTTCCGCCGTGCCTACGACAACCTCCAGGACGCCACCCTGCACAGCACCACCTACTACGGCTTCGGCGAGGAGACCGCCACCGCGCTGGAGGCCGTCGCCGTCGCCGTCGAGGACGACTACCCGGGACGCGCCCGCAAGCTCGGCGCCGTCCTGGAGACCGGCCTGCGGGACATCGCCGACCGGCACCCCGCCCTGGTCGCCTCGACCTCCGGGTGCGGCGCCCTGCACGGCGTCTTCCTCAAGGCCGGGCCGGCCTCGCTCGACCGCCTGCTGCCGCTGCTCCCGGCGGCACTCGGACGCGACGCCCGGCTGCGGACCAAACTGATCACCGGCGCGGTGATCGCCGCCCTCTACCGCGACCACGGCGTGCTCACCTTCTTCGGGTCCAACCACGGCCTGCCGCTGGTCGTCGCGCCGCCGCTGGTCGCCGAGGAGGCCGAGGCGCAGACCTTCCTCCGGGCGCTCGACGAGGTGCTCGGACAGGGCGCGGTGCGCTTGCTCGGCCGACTGGCCAGGGAACTGGCCGCCGGGAGGCTCCGCCCGTGACGATCGACCTCCTGCTGCGGATCTGGACGCTGCGCCACCCCGCCCTGGGCGGTCCGGCGGCCCGCGCGGCGGCCCGCGCCCACGTCCTCGGCAGCCTCGCCGAACTGGCCCCGCACTACCGGGCGGGCCTGGCCGTGGCACTGCGGCTGGTGCCGCTCGCGCTCCTGCTGCTGACCGGCCGCCGCCCGGCCGCCGCCCCGCCGGACGCCCTGCTGGCCGGGCTCCGGCGGGTGGAGCGGCTGCCGCTGATCGGGCGGGCGGTGCGCACCGCGGAGACCCTCGCCCTGTACAGCGGGCTGGACGCCGCCGCGGCCACCACCGCCGGGGACGGCCCCGACCTGCGGCCCGCGCGCGTCCCGGCGTCGTGGACCGCCGAACGGATGGCCGCCCGATGAGCCGGCCACCGCGCCCGATCGACTGCGACGCCCTGGTGATCGGCTCCGGCGCCGGCGGCAGCGTCGCCGCCCTCGGCCTGGCCCGGGCCGGACGCGAGACCGTCGTCCTCGAGGAGGGCCCGCGGGTCACGACGGCCGAACTCGCCGCCGCCTCGCCCGCGCAGAACCTCCGCCGCCTCTACCGGCACGCCGGCCTGGCCCCCATCCACGGCCGGCCCGTCATCGCCTTCGGCGAGGGCTGCTGCGTCGGCGGCACCACCGTCGTCAACGGCGGACTGCTCTGGGAACCGCCCGCCGACCTGCTCGACCGCTGGGCCCACCGGGCCGGCACCGACGGCTACCGCCGCACCGACTTGGACGGCCACCTGCGCGAGATCACCCGGCGCCTCGGCGTCGCCGCCCAGCAGCCCGGCGACGGCAACCGCGACTCCCGGCTGCTCGCCGACGGCGCCGACCGGCTCGGCTGGCACTGGGCCGCGGCCCGCCGCGCCGCCCCCGGCTGCTCGCACGCCAACCGCTGCCCGACCGGCTGCCCGTCCGGCGCCAAACAGAGCATGCTGCTCAGCTACCTGCCCGCCGCCGAACGCCACGGCGCGCTGATCCGCCCCCGCACCCGGGTGCTGAGGCTGGACCACCGCCGCGGGCGCGTCACCGAGGTCCACGCCGTGGGCCCCGACGGCGAACCGGTCGGCTACCGGCCGCGCACCGTGGTGCTCGCCGCCGGCCCGATCGGCACCCCCGCCCTGCTCCAGCGCAGCGGCATCCACCGCCGCCGGGCCGGCCGGCGCACCGCCGTCCACGTCAACCTGAAGGTCGTCGCCCGCTTCCGGGAGCCCCTACGGGCCACCAACGGCACCATCTTCACCGCCCAGCTCCAGCACTTCCAGGACGAGGGACTGCTGGTGATGCCCGCCAACCTCACCCCCGGCGCCCTCGGGGCCGCCCTGGCCGGCCACGACCCGCGGACCGTCAACTCCGTGCTGGCGGACCTCGACCGGGTCGCCCTGTTCACCGCCCAGGTCCGGGTGGACGGACCGGTCACCGTCACCGCCCTGCCCGGCGGCCACACCCTGCTGCGCCACCGGCTCACCGCCGCCGACGCCGCCCGGCTGCGCTCCGCGCTCCACCGCACCGCCCGCCTGCTGCTCGCCGCCGGCGCCACCGAGATCCACCCGCCGTTCCCCGGCCCCCCGCTGCGCTCGGAGGCCG
Source organism: Kitasatospora sp. NPDC001547 (assembly GCF_042894165.1). Lineage (NCBI taxonomy): Bacteria > Bacillati > Actinomycetota > Actinomycetes > Kitasatosporales > Streptomycetaceae > Kitasatospora > Kitasatospora sp. NPDC001547. Next base: position 342,453 of record NZ_JBIAVL010000001.1, read on the forward strand.
AGGCCCGGCAGTGCGCCGACCGCAGCGCCCTCGCCGACTGGCCGCTGGTCTCCGTCCACGCCATGGCCTCCTGCCCGATGGGCGACCCGGCCCACGGCGGGCTCTGCGACGCCGTCGGACGGCCGTACGGCTTCGACAACCTCCACCTCTGCGACGCCTCGGTGCTCCCGGGCGCGACCGGCATCAGCCCCCAGGGCACCGTGATGGCCTTCGCCCACGAGATCACCGAACGGCTGCTCCAGACCACCCGACGGGAGACCACCGGATGACGGACGACCAGGCACCGCACCGGCTCCCCGGTGTCATCGAGCCGGACGGACCGGAGGTCGACTGCGACCTCGCGATCATCGGCTCCGGCATGGGCGGATCCACCCTCGCCCACGCGCTGCGCGCCTCCGGCGCGCGGATCCTCGTCGTCGAACGCGGCGACTTCCTGCCGCGCGAGCAGCAGAACTGGTCCCCGGAGGCGGTCTTCGTCCAGGGCCGCTACCGCAACGGCGACCAGTGGCAGGACGCGCAGGGGCGGCCCTTCCAGCCCGGCGTCCACTACTACGTCGGCGGCAACACCAAGGTCTACGGGGCCACCCTCCCGCGCTTCCGCGAGACCGACTTCGGCCCGGTCGCCCACGCCGAGGGCGACTCGCCCGGCTGGCCGATCGACTACGCCGACCTGGAACCCCACTACGGCCGGGCCGAGGACCTCTACCGGGTGCACGGCGCCGGCGGCGAGGACCCCACCGACCCGTGGCGCTCCACCGACTACCCCCACCCGGCCGTCGAACACGAGGGCGCGGTCGTCGACCTCGCCCACCGCCTGCGCGACCAGGGCCTGAACCCCTTCCACCTGCCGACCGGCATCGACCTGCGCGAGGGCGGCGCCTGCGTGCGCTGCGCCACCTGCGACAGCTTCCCCTGCCTGGTCGGCGCCAAGAGCGACGCCGACGTCCGCGCGCTGCGCCCCGCCCTGGCCGGCGGCGACGTCCGGCTGCTGACCCGCACCCTGGTCGGCCGGCTGCACGCCGACGCCACCGGGCGGGTGACCCACGCCATGGCGACCCGGGACGGCAGGGAGCTGACGATCCGGGCCGAGCGCTTCGTGCTCGCCTGCGGCGCCGTCAACACCGCGGCGCTGCTGCTGCGTTCGGGTCTCGCCAACGGCTCGGGCCAGGTCGGGCGCAACTACCTGGTGCACAACAGCACCTTCCTGGTCGCCGCCGACCCCGCCCGCCGCAACCGGGCGGTCTTCCAGAAGACCCTGGGCATCAACGACTGGTACCTCGCCAAGGGCGGCCGCCCCCCGCTGGGCAACGTCCAGATGCTCGGCAAGCTTCAGGAGCCCATGGTGCGCGCGGCCAGCCCGAACGTACCGGCCGCGGTCCGGCGCTTCGTCACCGGCCGCAGCCTCGACCTCTACCTGACCAGCGAGGACCTGCCGACCCGGGACAACCGCGTCCTGCTGGACGCGGCCGGACGGATCACCGTGCACTGGCGGCCCAACAACCTCGGCGCCCACCGGGAACTGGTCCGGCGCACCACCGGCGCGCTGCGCGCGGCCGGCTACCCGCTGGTGTTCACCCGGCGGATGGGCATCGAGACCAACTCCCACCAGTGCGGCACCGCCGTGATGGGGACCGACCCGGCCACCAGCGTGGTCGACCCGGCCGGGCGCACCCACGAGCACGACAACCTCTGGGTGGCGGACGCCTCGGTGTTCTGCTCGTCGGCGGCGGTCAACCCGGCCCTGACCATCGCCGCCAACGCCTTCCGGATCGCCAAGGGAGTGCTGGCCTGACGCCGCCTCACCCCGCAACCCCGACGGCGGTGCCGTCCTCGTCCAGGACGAGGACGGCACCGCCGTCCGCCGCTCGGGGGCTCAGTCGGCGAGCTGCTTGGTGCTGAACGGGATGACGACGCGGTAGTTGACCTCGTCGCCGTGGACCGGGTGGCCGGCCGGGGAGAGCATCGAGTAGGCGGTGACCTGCGCGCGGTAGATCCGGACCGGGGAGTCCCCGGCGAAGTCCTGCGGCGGGCGGGCCCGACGGGCCCGCGCCGCCTCGTCCGGGTAGCGCCGCCGGTAGTACAGCTCGCAGCCCTCGACCAGGTCCGCACCTTCCAGGACCTCGGCCCGCGCGAGCGCGTAGAGCGCGTCGCCGCCCCCGCCGGCCGGGTTGGAGTCGTAGACCGTCAGCGAGACCACCGGGTTGGCCGCGATGTTCCGGGAGTGGAGGGTGTCCAGCCCCGAGATCCAGTAGAACCGGTCCTCGTCGTCCCAGGCGTGGGCCAGCGCGGACACCCACGGGACGGCCTGCGGCGAGGCGGTGCCGAGCGTCAGGTAGCGGGTGGAGCGGAGGATCTCGCGTGCGGAGGTGCAGAGGTCGTCGTCCGAGCTGGGCACAGTGCCTCCGGTTCGGTGAGCTTGGGCTGCTGCCACGGGTTCGCACGGGCAAGGCGGGCGGATCGACCGCTCCGCCGGGCGTCCTGCGGCCGGGCGCCGGGACGCCGGTTCTTCGCGTCCTCACTCTACCGAGGCCCGGCGCGGCCCAGAAGAGGGCCGCGACCGGTAGGACTTCCGTCCGCCCGCGCCTCAGAGGTAGAGCGGGTGGAGGCCGCCGGTGAGGCCGATGTTCAGGCGGGCGTCGTGGCCGGTGCGGACGAAGGCGGAGACCAGGCGGCCGTCGACGGCGCCGACGGCCACGTCGTGGTGGGCGGTGGATCCGTCGGCGCCGCCGCGCAGCCGCGGGCTGGGCAGGTGCTCCTGGACCAGCCAGCCCTCGGCAGTGGCGAGGGCGACGGCGTCCGCCCAGGCGGCGGCGTCGGTGTCCGGGCCGACGACCACGCCGTGGCCGTTGCTGCCCAGCGGGCGTTTGAGGACATAGTGCCCGCGGTCGCGGGCGATCCGGCGGACGGTCGGGCCGTCGCAGAGGGCGAGGTTGCGCGACCACGGGACGGCCGGCTGGACGAGCCGGTGGTCGGCCGGGTCGAAGAGGTCGGCGAAGCGGGGGTCGGACAGGACGGCGAGGCAGAGCTTGTTGTCGCCGAGGAGCCGGGCGCGCAGGCCGTTCTGCACGAACAGGGCGCGCTCGCGCACGGCCCGCAGGTACGGGCCGAGGTCGCCGAAGAGGTGCTGGAGGTCCCGCAGGGGGATCTTGGCGTAGGCGTGCCGGAGGCGCTCGCCGCGCAGGGTGGCGCCGCCGTCCGGGCCGGTGCGCAGCTCGCGCGGGTCGGCGTGCAGGACGCGGACGCCGAGGGCGCGCAGGCCGTCCTCGTAGGACCGGACGGCGTTGCGGCCGCCGCGGTCCGGACGCAGCAGCGCGACGGTGTCCGGTCGGCGGCCGGTCTCCCGTTCGGCGAGGTCGAGCAGCCACCGGCCGGTCCAGTCGGCGTCGTCGGCGGGCAGCGGGCGGGGCAGGTCGATCCCGTGCCGGGTGAGCAGCGGCCGCCAGGCGGCCCGGGCCCGGCCGACCACGGCCAGCCCGCCCGGCCCGTTGGCGTTGGTCTCCAACACGCCCCACCGGCCGTCGGGTTGGGGCAGCAGGTCGAGCCGCAGCAGGTGCACCCGGGTGTCGCGGGCGGCCGCCGCCAGGGCGCTCAGCGGCTCCGGGACGGTGAGGACCCGGCGCAGCCGCGGATCGTGCTCCCAGGCGGTCACGACGGCTTCGAGCATCCGGGTGCAGGCGGCGACGAGGGCCTCCAACTCCGCGCGCAGGCCCGGCCGCAGCCGCAGCGGCAGGCCGAGCGGCCGTGCCTTCCCCAGCGCCGGGTCGCCCACGGTGTGCGACTCGGCCAGCGCCCGGCCCTCCGCCGTCGCGCCGATCGCGGCGACCTGCCGGGTGAACGCCTCGTCCACCCCCGCCCAGCTCCCGCCGTCGGCGGTCCTGGTGTCGTCAGCCATGGGAACCATCACGTCCTCAACCCGTCGAGAGCCCGAACGGTGACCGAAGGTAGCCATTCGCTCACCCGGCCTCAAGGGGGCGCGCGGTCAAGGTAGTTGGCGCCCGGCGGGTTCCGGCCAGGCCCGTTCACCGGATGGTGTCGCCGCGCTCCCGCACGACCGTCCAGCCGTCGCCGTCCAGCGTGTGGACGGGCGGCCGGGGCCGCACCCACAGGTGGGCGAACGGCTGGTCGTAGCCGCCGGCGCCGCCGATCACCACCACGTCGCCCGGCGCCGCCCCGGCCGGCCCGGCGACGTCGTCCGCGAACACGTCGCCCTCGTAGCAGTTGGCGCCGAGCAGCCGGTAGCGGCCGCCGAGGTCGCCCGGCGCGGCGGGGAACTCGATCGGGTGCGCCCGGCTCTTCACCGTACGGGCCAGGTTGGTGCCCCCGTCCAGCACCAGGAGTTCGCGCCCGTCCCGGGACTTGCGGACCGCCACCCGGCAGACCAGTGCGCCGTGCTCCTCCACGAGGGAGCGCCCCGGCTCGATCAGCAGGTCCAGCTCCTCCGGGCGCAGCCCCGCCTCGCGGCACCCGGCCGCCACGGCCGCCGCGTACACCTCCCACTCGCGTCCGGGCACTCCGCGGGGCGGGAAACCGCCGCCGACGTCGACCGTCAACCGGCCCCCGGCCGCCTTCGCCAGGTCCCGCAGCGTCTCCGCCCAGAACACCAGCGCCTCGCGGTACGCGTCCGGCCCGGAGAGCGTCCCGACCCCGGCGTGCACCCCCCACACCGGCCGGTCGGCCCGGTCCAGCAGCTCCCGGGCCCGTGCCACCTCGTCCGGCACCAGCCCGAACCGCGACCACTCGCCGTCGCCGCCCCGGGTGGCGAGCCGCAGGCCCACCGGCGGGGGCCCGTCGGGCAGCGCGAGCAGGTCGTCCAGCTCGGTCAGCGAGTCGACCTGCACGGGCACCCCGAGCCGGGCCGCCAGGGCGAGTTCCGCCGGGCTCTTCACCGGCCCGTCGAAGACGATCCGCCCGGGTGCGAAGCCGTCGGACAGGGCCAGGGACAGCTCCGCGCCCGACACCACCTCCGCCGTCCCGCCGAGCGCCGCCAGCCGCCGGGTCGCCGCCGCCAGCGGGTTGGTCTTGTACGAGTACGCCACCGTCAGGTTCGGGAACTCCCGTCGCCAGACCCGCTCCATCTCCCGGTAGCCGGCGCCGAGTCGCTCCAGGTCGAACAGGTAGAACGGCGTCGCGCAGCGCTCCGCCACCTCCAGCGCCCCAGCCCGCAGACGATCGTTCAGCACGGTGCACCCACCCTCCGGCACGGTTCGTACGGCCGTGAAGCACGATAGGCGAGCGCCATCGGGTTGTCAGTGCCACCTCAAGGGGGTCGCGGGGTGGTGAGCGGCCTACACCTTCTGCGGGCCGCAACTCCCGTTGCCCGCCCGGTGCCGCATGCTCCGTCGCCGTGCCCCCGGCGGTCAGGGACTGCCGCCGTGCGCGGTGGCGGCCCGCCGGGCGAGGGAGGTGGTGGAGTGCCCGTCGAGGTAGGGCAGGACGACGGCGTGGCCGTCCCAGCCGCGCAGGACGGCCCGTTCGGGCAGCGTCTCGGCGGTGTAGTCGCCGCCCTTGACCCACAGGTGGGGCCGCAGCCGCCCGAGCACGCGGTCCGGGGTGTCCTCGTCGAAGACCTCCACCGCGTCGACGCAGCCGAGGCCGGCCAGCACCCGGGCCCGGTTCTCGGCGGCGTTGATCGGCCGTCCGGGGCCCTTGAGCCGCCGGACGGAGGCGTCGGAGTTGAGGCACACGATCAGGCAGTCGCCGAGCCGCCGGGCGGACTCCAGCAGGGCCACGTGTCCGGGGTGCAGCAGGTCGAAGCAGCCGCCGGTGGCGACCACCGTGCCGCCCCGCGCGCGGACCGACCGGGCCAGCCGCGCGGCGTCGGACGTGGCCCGGCGGGCCGGGACGCGGTCGGCCGCCGGCTCGTGCTGCCAGAGCGCCGGGTCGCCCACGCCGCCGCGGGCGACGAAGTCCGTGGCCGCCGTGACGCCGCGGTGCACGGCCTCCTCGGGCAGACCGCCGTCGGCGAGCGCGGCGGTCACCGTGGCGGCGAAGCAGTCCCCGGCGCCGCAGGTGTCGCCCGCCGCCTGGTACGGGGCCGGCAGCAGGATCGGGCTGTCCGGGCCGCGGCTGAGCAGGGCGCCGAGCGGCCCGAGGGTCACCGCGACACCGGCGGCCCGCCAGTGGCGGGTGAGCAGGGCGGCCCGGCGGGTGTGCGCGGGAAGGTCCTCGCCCGGGGGCTCGCCGGGCGCGAGCGCGGCGGTGAACAGGCGGGCCTCGGCGGCGTTCGGGGTGGCGAGCCGCACACCGGGCACCGGCGGACCACCGCGGGGGTGCGGGTCCCACACCACCGGGACGCGGTCGGCCACCGCGGCCAGCAGCGCCCGCAACCGGTCGGCCGTGCCCGTGCCGTAGTCGGACACCAGCACCGCCCCGGCAGCCGCGACGGCCTTCCGGACGGCGTCCGTCGGCGCGCCGGGCACGCCGCCGCCCCGGTCGATCCGGACCAGCGGCCGGCCGCCGGTGCGGACCCGGGTCTTGACGGGCAGGTCGCCGTCCAGGGGGAGCCCGGCGAGGACGACCCGGTCCGCGAGCAGCCGCCGTAGCTCGGTCGAGGCCTCGCCGTCGCCGACCGCCGTCACCAGGACGACCTCGCGGCCGCCGCTCGCCGCCAGCCAGGCGGCCAGCGCGGCGCCACCGGGCCGGTGCCGCTCGCCCGTCACGTCCACCACCGGCACGGGCGCGTCGGGGGCGAGCCGGGTCGCCTCCCCGTCGATGTCGCAGTCGAGCAGGCTGTCCCCGACGACGACCAGCGGACCGCGCCGGTCCGTACGCCGTACCGCGACGTCGCTCATGCCGGCCCCCCGGACGGGCGCCGGCCGTCGCCGCCCCCGCGCCCGGCGGCGGCACGGGGCGGCAGCGGACCGGGCCGCGGGCGGGCCGGCGCCGCGACGAAGGCCCCGCGGCCGGGGTGCGGGGCGGGCGTGGTGCTCCTGGGGCCCGGGCTCATCGGGCCACCTCCTCGATCAGCTGCTGCCAGTCGTGCAGGAACCGCTTCAGCCCGTAGCGTTCGAGCGCGGCCCGGCGGGCCTGCCGGCCGTCGGCCTCGGCCGCGGCGGGGTCGTGCAGGTAGCGGCGGGCCGCCTCGGCCAGCTCCTCCGGCCGGGTGGAGAGCACCCCGGCGCCGGGCGGTACCGCCCGCACCGCCTCGGTCGTGGCGAGCGCCACCACGGGCAGGCCGAGGTGCATCGCCTCCAGCAGCGACAGCCCCAGGGACGTCCAGCGGACGGGGTGCAGGTAGACGCGGCGCCGCGCGAGTTCGGCGTGCAGGCGCGCCTGCGGCAGCTCGTACGTCCGGCAGCGCTCGCGGGCGAGGCCGAGGTGGTCGGCCAGGCCCTCGCTGCGCATGCCGAAGACGTCCAGCGGAGCGGCGTCCGACAGCGCGGGCAGCAGGTCGCAGCCGACGGTGCGCCCGCGCCGGACGGGCTCGTTGACGACCACGGCGGCCCGCTCCAGCTCGCCGGTGTACAGGTGGCCCGGGTCGACGACGCCGTGCTCCACGACGGTGGTCGGGGCCCGCCCGTTGTCCCAGAACAGCCGGTTGAAGTGGGTCACGTGGACGATCGGCACCCGGTCCTGGCCGGCCATCGGATGACGGGTGTCGGGGACGTCCCCGTGCGGGCTGTTGTGCTCCAGGTAGACGGCCGGCACGTCCCGGCCGGGCCGGCGCCCGAGCCAGCGCTCGGCGAGGTCCTGTTCGTGGGGGCGCTGGAGCACCACCAGGTCGACGTCCGTGCCGCGCAGCTCCTCGGGGGAGACCTCGACGACGGACGACGGCCAGTCGAACGTCCGGGCCCGCCCGAGGCCGTCCGGCCCGCGGTCGGGCAGCACCGGGACGAGGTAGCGGTGCGGCCCCTGGACGAAGGCCGTCGTCCAGGACCCGTGCACGTGCCACAGCAGGATGTTCACGAAGCCTCCTCGGTACGGGGGAGCGGACCGTCGACGGCGGGGGCGACCCCGGGCCTGCCCGGCGCGCCCGGACCGGCGCGGCCCGGAACCGGGCAGGCGGTCCTCCTCACCGGGCGCGGCAGCAGGATCAGCATCGGTGACCGGCCCGCGGGCCCGCGACCGGAGCCGGCGGCGCCGCGTTCCCGGCGACGGCGTCCGACCGGTGTCGCACCGCGCTACGGCGGCGGCCGCCGGCGCGTCGCGGCCCGCCGCCACTCGGGTGACCCCGGCCCGGGGGCCGGTCATTCGGCGGACGTGGTCGGGCACGGCCCGGCGGAGGGCGTGGGCGGCAGCTGCGGCCGACCCCGGTGAGAGCGCGTGGCCGGGCGGATTGCCGCGCGGCCGGACGGGCAAGCGCTCGGTGCAGGCCGACGGACGCGGCAGCGACTCGTCGGCGACGTCGCAGCGGTCAGGGCGGAGGGAGTCGGGCCATGCGTCTGAGAACCAGCGATCCGCACGCGCCCGGCTACCGGCGGAGGCGGCACGGTCGTGGCTTCCGCTACCTCGCCGCGGACGGCCGGCCGGTGGGCGAGGAGGAACTCGCCCGCCTCAGGGCCCTCGCGGTGCCGCCCGCCTGGACCGACGTGTGGATCTGTCCGCACGCCGACGGGCACCTGCAAGCCGTGGGCACCGACGCGGCCGGCCGCCGGCAGTACCTCTACCACCCGGCCTTCCGGGAGCAGCGCGACCGGGCGAAGCACGAGCACGTCGTGGACGTCGCGGCCTGCCTCCCCAAGCTCCGCGACGCCGTCGAACAGGACCTGGCCGGACGCGGACTGCGTCGTGAGCGCGTGCTGGCCTGCGGGGCCCGGCTGCTGGACCTCGGCCTCTTCCGCATCGGATCCGACGCCTACACCCGGGACAACGGCTCCTACGGCCTCACCACCGTCCTGCGCTCCCACGTCACCCTGGCGCGCGACGGGGTCCGTTTCGAGTACCCGGCCAAATCCGGCCGACAGCGGTTCGCCGTCCTCGCGGACCCGCCGGCCTGCGCCGCGGTCCGGTCCCTCCTGCGCAGCCGTCACCCGGGCGAGCGGCTCCTGGTCCACCGGCAGGGGCGGGGGTGGCGCGAGGTGCACGGGAGCGACCTCAACGAGTACCTGCGGGAGCTCGGCGGGACGGACATCACCGCCAAGGACTTCCGGACGTGGAACGCCACCGTCCTCGCCGCGGTCGGGCTCGCCGTCTCGCGCCGGGCCGCCGGCACGTCCGAGGCCGCCCGCAAGCGGGCGGTGGGGCGGGTGGTCAGGGAAGTGGCCGACTACCTGGGCAACACCCCCGCCGTCTGCCGGGCCTCCTACATCAACCCGCGGCTGATCGAACTGTTCGACGAAGGCGTGACCATCGCGCCGGCCCTCGACGACCTCGGGATCGACGGCGGACCCGTCGCCACCCACGGACCGGTCGAGGACGCGGTCCGCGCGCTCCTGTCCGAACCGGTGGGTCCGCCGGGCCGGCGATGAGCGCGGCCGCCCGCGTCGGTCAGCGGCCCGAGGGTACGCCGACGTGCCCGACGAACGGCCCGAGGACGGCCCCCACCGCCGGTCGCGGGCCCGCCGCCGACGGGCCGGAACAGCCGGCTGGCGTGCTCGGAAGGGCTGGGCCACACTGACCGGGAGGTGAGGCTCCGATGAGATCGCTGCGCATTGCACTGGTGTCCGAAAGGGTCAGCCCCCTCGCACCGCCCGGCGGCGACGCGGACCCGTTGCGCGCCCACGTCGCGGCCCTCTCCCGGGCCCTCGCCCGCCGCGGCCACCAGGTCACCGTGCACACCAGGCGTGCCGACACCCGCCTCGGCGAGGACGTCCCGCTCTGCCCGGGCGTCCTGGTGCACCACGTGGGCGAGTGCCTGGCCCTCGGCACCTCCGAGGAGGACGTGCTGCGCGGCATGGCGGACTTCGGCGAACGGCTCGCCGACTACTGGATCCACCACCCGCCGACGATCGCCCACGCGCACTTCTGGACCTCCGGGCTCGTCGCCCTGCCCGGCGCCCACTACCTGGGCGTCCCCCTGGTGCAGACCTTCCACGCCCTCGGCGGCAGCGCGGCACGGGGCCGTGACGACGGCCGGGGCGACGGCCGGGGCGTGACCGCGTCCGGCCGGCTCGCCATCGAGACCGCCGTGGGGCGGCAGGCCGACCGGGTCCTCGCGGGCTGCCAGGACGAGTTCGGCGCCCTGCGGGCGATGGGCGTCGCCGAGGAGCGGATCCGGCTCCTCCCGCGGGACGGGGACCACTCGGTGTCGCGCCGCCCGCCGGCGGCGGCCCGCCACGCCCGCGACCGGGCCGCCGCCTTCACCGAACTGGTCTACCGGGAGGCGCTGGAGACCCGGTCGCCCCGCCGGGAGCACCCGTAGCGGGACGTCCGCAACCGTCCGGTAGCGAGCCGCCGGGCACCGCCCTCCGTCGGGCCGGCCGGCCCTCAGACCGCGACGGCGATCCGCTCCTCCGCGACGGCGACCCGCCCCTCCGCGGCCGCGGCCGTGACCGGCCCGGCCGATCGGCGTCGCGCGGCGGCGGCTCCGCCCACCGCCCCGCCGACCACCAGCCCGCCGGAAAGCAGCGCGCCCCGGGCCCCCAGCGCCTGGATGGACCCCCCGAGCACGAGCGGTCCGGCGAGGCCCCACACGGTGCTGACACTGCGCCAGGCGCCCAGGACCCGTCCGCGCAGGTGAGCCGGCGGGTCCGTCTGGAGGATCGTCGAGACCGCGGTGTCGCTCAGCGACTCCAGCACGGCCATCGGGACGACCAGCAGCGCGAGGAACAGGACGGTGGGGGAGAGCGCGGCGAAGCACTGGAGCACGCCGCCGGCCGCCGTCACGACGGCCACCAACCGCACGGAGGGGTTGCGCAGCCGTCCGGCCAGCACCGCCCCGGCGGTTCCGCCGACGGCCAGGACGGTGGCGATCACCCCGAACTCCTCCGCTCCGCCGTGCAGGGCGCCGCTGACCAGTGCGGCGAGCGTCAGGCCGTAGTTGCGGCCCAGCACCGAGCCCAGGCCGGTCAGACACGCCAGCGCGACCAGGCGGCGCCTGCTGCAGAAGAAGGCGATGCCGTCCCTGACGCCCTGTCCCGCGGCCGGCGGCGGTGGCGCGTCGGCCGTGACCGCGCCGGCGGCCGGCCGCAGGAACGGGATGACCGCCGCCACCAGGACGAAGGAGACGCCGTTGACCACGTACGCGCTCGCCATCCCGAACAGGGCGACGACGACGCCGGCCGACGCGGTGCCGGCCAGCCGTCCGACGCTGTGCACCACCGAGCCGACCGAGATCGCCGAGGGGACGTCCTCCGGCGGCACGAGGTCGTTGCCCAGGAGGGCGCAGGCCGGGCCCTCGACCGTGGCGACGAGCCCGGTGAGGACGGCCAGCACCATCAGGGCCGGGACACTGAGCGCCCCGAAGGCCACCAGGGCCGCCGTGGCGAAGGCGATCGCGGCCAGCACCGCCTGGCAGGCGGTCGCCGTGAGCTTGCGCGGCCAGCGGTCGACCGCGGCTCCGCCCACGAGTCCGAGCAGCAGGCCGGGGGCGACCTGGAGGGCGAGCGACAGTCCGGTGACGGCGGCCGAGCCGGTCAGCTGGAGGACCAGGAGGTTCTGGACGGTCAGCTGCATCCAGGCGCCGACGTTCGAGACCAGGTTCGCCAGCGACCACCAGCGCATGCCGCGGTGGCGCAGGGAGCGCCACGGGGCGCGCGACCCGGACGGGGCGGTCGGGGGGACGGCGGGACTCGCGGCAGGACGGTCCGGGCCGCTTCGTTGGGCGGGGAGCAGGGTGTTCGGGGTCGCCGGCGACGCCTTGGTGGTGGGCAGCACGTCTCACATCTGGATCAGGTGGGCACGGGGAGGGCTCCGGGCGGACGGTCGCCGGGCGGGAGCCGGGGCGGCTCGGACGCGGGAGCGACGGAGCGGCGCCGTCCATCCTGACCGGTCGCGGCGGGATCCCGAGCGACGATCGCGTCACACTGCCGGGGCGCGGAGCCGTCGCACCCGGCTTGACCAGCGGCGTCGCCGCTCGGTGGCGTCTGTCACACCGCGTCGGCCGGGCGGTCGGTCCGGTGCGGTGTGACGCTCCGCGACCGGGCCGGTGCGGCGGGCGCCGCATCGCCGTGGGGGAGCGCCGCCTGCCGTGCGGCGCGGGCTCAACCGACGTAGCGGCGCGCGGTCGACGACCGCTGGGGCTCCTCCAGCAGCCGCAGCGCCTGCTCGACCCGGGCCGGCAGCCGTCGGCGCTCCCGCAGGACCCAGGGCAGGCCGGCGGCGGCCTCGGCGAAGGCGCGGGCGGAGACGGCGTCGCGGGGGACGGTGCGCACCAGGTGGGCGGTGCGTCGCACGACGGTGGCGGGATGCCGCCGGAGCCAGGTCGTCCACAGGGTGTTCCGGATCCCGTGGCGGCGTCGCAGCGTCGGGTCACGCAGCGGTGACGGCCGGTGGTGGACGGTGAGTTCGGCGGCGTAGACGAGCCACCAGCCCTTCGAGGCGAGGTCGTGGGCGAGGAGCTCCTCCTCGCCGCCCAGCCACAGCCGCGGCGAGAAGCCGCCGGCCGCCCGGAAGGCCGAGAGCCGGACGACGGTGGCTCCGGCCAGGAACGAGCCGAGGGCGGGGCCGGGTAGGCCTGCCGGGGCGGGCACGGGGGAGTCGCGCAGTTCGGCCACGATCGGGTCCTCGGCCGGCGGCCGGTCCGGCGCGGCCGGGTCCTCGACCACGATCCGGGCGGTGACGGTGGCGACGTCCGGATGGGCGTCCAGCAGGTCGGCCGCGGCGCTGAGCGAGCCCGGTTCCCACCAGGTGTCGTCGTCGCTGAAGGCCAGGTAGGGGCAGTCCAGCTCGCGGGCGGCGAGGTTGCGACCGCAGGCGCCGAGGTTGCGGCCGGGGGTGAGCAGGCGGACCCCGGGATGCAGCCTGCGGACGGCGTCCGCACTGCCGTCGGCGGAGGCGTTGTCCACGACGACGACGGGCGGCCGCTCGGGCAGCAGGGCGAGCCGGCCGAGGGTGTGGAGGAGCTCGTCGCGGCGGTTGTGCGTGATGACGGCGACGGCGACGCGCTGGTCGGTCATCGGGCCGTCCCGTCGATCACGCCGGCTTCCTCCAGACAGGCCACGGACTTCTCCACCTCCGGAGGGAGGGGCCTGCGCAGGGCGAGTGCGACGGGGATCCTGGGGAGCGCTCCGACCAGGGCCCGGGCGGCCTGGGGGCTCCCCGCGGCCTCCCGCAGCAGGCCGGCGCTCTGCCGCGCCACGTGGGGCCACGGCCGGCGCAGCCAGCAGGTGAGCAGTTCGTTGCGGCGCATCCGCGCGACCCGTCCGGGCCGCGCGCCCGGGTCCGGGTGGTGGTGGGCGACGACCTGCGGGCAGTGGGCGACTCCCCAGCCCGCCGCGGCCAGGTCGAGGGCCAGCAGGGCCTCCTCCCCGCCGAAGTGCAGCACCGGGTGGAACCCTCCCACCTGCAGGAACGCGCTCCGGCGGACGACGCTCGCGCAGGCGAGGAAGCCCAGGACGGAAGGCCCCGGCAGATCGGGAGCCACCCCGAGCGGGGACGCGGCGAGCCGGTCGTCGATGGGGTCGGCCCGACCGCCGGGCCCGACCCGGGTGGCCGCCGCGAGCAGCCCGAGCCGCTCGTGCCGGTCGAACAGCCCGGCCGCGAGGGACAGCGCCCCGGGCCGCCACCACGAGTCGTCGTCACTGAAGGCGACGTAGGGGGTGCCGAGCTGCTCGACTCCGACGTTCCGGGCGACCGCGCCCCGGTTGCGGCGCAGGACGTGCACCGCCACGGCGGGGTGGCGCTCGCGTACGGCGGCGGCCGTGCCGTCGGCGGAGGCGTTGTCCAGGACGACGACGGGCGGGGCCTCGGGCAGGCTCCGGAGCCGGTCGAGGGTGTGCAGCAGGCGTTCCCGGCGGTTGCGCGTGATGACCACGACGCCGACGCGGGGCGCGGGGTGCGGGCTCGTCATCGGTCGCCGTCACCTCCTTCCTGCGCCCGGGCGGGGAGGGCCCTCAGTTCGGACAGGACGTCGTCCGGACCGATCCGCAGCAGCCGTGGGTCGGGGGACTCGCCGTGCGCGTCGCCGGGCCGGTCGCCGTCGAGGCGCTCGGGCCGCCACAGGATCCGGTGGCGCTCGTCGGCGGGCGGTCCCCAGAGGCGGGGCGACACCGGGCCGAAGAGGGTGACCGAGGCGGTGCCGAGGGCCGTGGCGAGATGGGAGAGGCCGGTGTCCCCGGCGACCACGGCGCCCGCCTCGGCGACCAGCGCCGCCAGGGTCTCGAACGGCACGTCCGCGGCCCCGCCGAGGACCGATCCCGCGGGCAGGCCGGCGAGGGCGGCCACCTCCCGGGCGAGCTCCGCCTCGCCCGCGCCGGCAGTGACGACCACCGGCCGGCCGGAGCGGCGCAGCTCGCGGGCCACCGCGGCGAAGCGGGCGGCGGGCCACCGGCGGGCCCCCGCGTCGGCGCCCGGGTGCAGCACCACCGCGCCAGGAGCGGGGGAACGAACCGCCGGCCGTCGGATCAGCAGGTCGGCGGGGTCCGCGGGGATGCCGTGGGAGCGCAGCAGACGGCACCAGCGGTCCCGTTCGTGTTCGTCCGCGCGCCACCCGGCGCCGCCGGCCCCCCGTGCCGCGTACCCGATGAGCCGCCGCGGCTCCAGGGCCCGCAGGAGTCCGAGGCTCTCCTCGCCGCAGCCGTGCAGGTCGACCGCCAGCGCCGGCGCCGGCCCGTCCCAGCGCAGGTCGCCCGGCACCTCGCGCCCGGCGGCGTCGGTGGCCAGCAGCCGGTCGACGCAGCCGGTGGCCGCCACCGCCGGGGCCAGGCGGCCGGGCGCCGCCAGGACCAGTTCGTGGCCGGGGTGGTGGCGGCGCAGTGCGCGCAGGGCCGGGATCCCGGTGAGCAGGTCGCCGAGGCCCAGCGCGCGCAGGACGAGCAGCCGCGGCCGGCCGTCGGCCGCGCTCACGGGCCCGCCCCCGCGGAGCCCGGCCCGCCGGTGCCGACGGCGCCGACACCGACGGCCCGCTCCGCCACCACGGGCGGCCCGTTCACGCGACCTCACCCGCCGGCCGGGCGCCGTCGGCCGGGGCCCGCCCGCCGGCGCGGCGGGCCAGCGCCGCGTCGAACGCCTCGCAGACCAGGTGGAGGGCCATCAGGTGGACCTCCTGGACGGTGGCGGTCGCCTCGGAGGCGACGGCGAACGTCTCGTCGGCCCGCTCGGCGAGCGGGTTGGGTGCCGGGCCCGTCATCGCCCACACCCCGAGGCCGGACCTACGGCCGACGTCGGCGGCCCTGAGCAGGTTGCCGCTGCGCCCCGAGGTCGACATCAGGACCAGCACGTCGCCGGGCCTCCCGTGTGCGGCCACCTGGCGCGCGTACACCTCCTCGAAGCCGTAGTCGTTGCCGATCGCGGTCAGCGCGGAGGTCTCGGCGTGCAGGGCCAGCGCGGAGAACGCGGGGCGCTCCACGCGATAGCGGCCGACGAGTTCGGCGGTGAGGTGCTGGGCCTGCGCGGCACTGCCGCCGTTGCCCGCGACGAGCAGGCGCCCACCGGCGGGCAGCAGGCCGGCCAGGGCCTGGCCCCAGCTGGTGAGCAGCGGAAGCTGCCCGCCGCGCAGGGCCCGCACCGCGTCCTCCAGCGCGGCGCAGTGCCGCTGGGCCTCGGCGAGGTCGTGCGCCGACTCGTGGAAGTGAGCGCTCATCACAGTCCTCCCGACGGTGCCGCGGTACGGGCCTGCGGATCGGGGGCCACGGGGTGGGGGCGCACCGCCTCCCGGTAGATCCGTTCGGTGCTCGCCGCGACCCGCTCCCAGCTGTAGGAGGCGAGGACGCGCCGGCGTCCGGCCGCCCCGAAGTCACGGCGCAGCCGGTGGTCGCCGAGCAGCCTGGCGGCCGCGGCGGCCAGCGCCGCACCGGACCCGCTGGGCACCAGCAGGCCGGTCCGGCCGTCGGCGACCGTGTCGAGGTGGCCGCCGACCGCGGTGGCGACCACCGGCACGCCGCACGCCATCGCCTCCAGCGGGACGATGCCGAACGGCTCGTAGTGCGCGGGGCAGACCACGAGGTCGGCGCTGCGCAGGAGCGCCGGCATCCGGGTGTTGGGCACGCCGCCCAGCAGGACGAGCCGGTCGGCCACTCCGTGCTCGACGGCCAGCGCGCGCAGCCGCCGGCACTCCGGATCGGCGTCCAGGCGGTCGGCCGGGGGGCCGCCGGCGATCACCAACTCGGTGTCGGGCAGCCGGGCGAGCGCCTCCAGGGCGGTGGCACCGCCCTTGCGCGCGACGAGCCGTCCGACCATGAGCAGCCGGTGCGGTGCCGAGCGCGGTGCCACGTCGCCCTGCGGGCTGAACCGGTCGGGGTCGACACCGCACGGCACGATCCTGACCCGGTCGGTGGGTACGCCCATCGCGAGGAGCTCGGACACCTCGTCGCTGCAGGTGGCGATCACGCGGGTGGCGGTGCGGCCGAGGTGCGACTCCAGCCCGATCCGCTGGGCGGGGCTGCTGTCCTCGTGGCCCTGGTGGCGGCGTTTGACCGTACCGAGCGCGTGGTAGGTGTGGGCGACCGGTAGGCCCAGGTGCCGGGCTCCGCGCAGGGCGGCCAGCCCCGACATCCAGAAGTGCGAGTGCACGATGTCCGGTCTGCGGCGGGTCCAGTAACGCGCCAGATGGTCCCCGAACTCGTCCATGTAGGGCAGCAGTCGGTCCTTGGGGACGGGGCGGGGCGGTCCGGCCGGCACGTGGTGGACGACGACGCCCGGACGCATCGCGACCTCCTCGGGCGATCCGGCGCGGTCGCGCCGGGTGTGGACGACCACCCGGTGGCCCAGGTCGGCCAGGGCGCCGGCGAGTGCGGCGACGTGGACGTTCTGGCCTCCGGCGTCCACCCCGCCGAGCACGGCGAGCGGGCTGGCGTGTTCGGACACCAGGGCGACGGTCAGGGGCCGGTTCACCGGGTCACCTCATCGGTCAGGCGGTCCCGGTCCGCCGGGAGCCGCTCCTCGGCCGTCCCGGTCGTCCGGGAGCCGTGCACGTGCCTCAGCAGGGTGTTCATGAGCTCACCTTTCCGGTGCTCGGCCGGGCGGGCGGGAACTGCCCGCCCGGCACCGCTCCGTTCGTCAACCGGCCCACCGCCGCCGCGATCTGGATGCCGGTCAGGGTGTCCAGGCAGGGATGGCCCTCGACGGGGCAGACCCTGGCCCGGCTCGCGGCGCACGGCGCGTCCTGCCGGCCCAGCAGCAGGTGCGGCACGCCGAACGGACGCCAGCGCTCGGCCGGCACGACCGGGGAGAACAGGCTCACGACCGGGGTGCCGACGGCGGCGGCCAGGTGGGCCGGACCGGTGTTGCCGGCGACCACGGCGTCGGCCGCGGCCAGCACCGCCGACAGGCCCCTGAGGTCGGTGCGGCCGCCGAGGTCCAGGGCGTGCGCCCCCGCGACCTCGGCGGTGAGTTCCTTCTCCGCCGGGCCGCCGGTCACCACCACCCGCCGTCCGGAGTCCGCCAGGGCGCGCACGGCGGCCGCGAGCACCGCGGGACCGGCGGCGCGGGCGGGAACGGCCGCGCCGGGATGGACCACCACGTACGGGTCCGGACCGGTCAGGTGCCGCAAGTCGGGCGGCGGCAGCACCCGCAGCCGGCCGTCGTCGTGCGGGGGGAGCGGGAATCCGGCGGCCCGGGCCAGGTCGAGGGCCGCCTCGGCCTCGTGCCGGCCGGGCGCGCGCCGGTGGCGCAGATCGAGCAGCGAACCCGGGTAGTCCTCGCAGTCGGCGGCGATCCAGGCCACGCCGGCCAGCCGGAGCAGCAGGGCGGTGGGCAGCGGGCTCTGATGGAAGGACGTGAGCACGAGGGCGCGGTCGAAGCGCTGCCGGGCGAGGTCCGCCACGACCGCCCGGACGTCCTCGGCGTCCAGCGGGGGCGGGTCGAAGCCGACCCAGGGGGCCTCCCAGACGACGGTCCGGTCGACGCCGGGCAGCAGCTCGGCCGCCGCGGCGCCCCGGTGCCCGCAGAGCACGGCCACGTGCGCGGAGGAGCCGGCGACGGCCCGTACGGCGGGCCCGGCGAGCAGCACGTCGCCCGCGCTGTCGAGGCGTACGACGAGGGTCCTCGTCATGCGGCCCGCCCGGGGGGAAGGAGGTGGTGCAGCGCGGTCCCGACGGCAGCGACGAGATCGCTCGCGACGGTCCTCGCCGCGGCCGTCTCCTCGGCGCGGGTGGCGGCGTTGGGCACCAGGACGGGGAACGCCCCGGCGGCCTCGGCCGCGGCGCCGTCGGAGCCGATGTCCCCGATGACGACCGCCCGCCGGGGCGGGACGCCCAGGGCCCGGCAGGCGGCCAGCACCAGCCCGGGCGCCGGCTTGCGGCAGCGGCAGCCGTCCTCGGGGCCGTGCGGGCAGACGGCCCAGACGTCCACCGGTCCGAGCAGTTCGTCGACGCGCCGGTTCACGGCCTCGACCTGCTCCCGGGTCAGCAGGCCGCGGGCCACCCCGGACTGGTTGCTCACGACGCCCACCAGGATCCCGGCCGACCGCAGGGCCGCGACGGCGTCGGCCGCGCCGGTCACCGGACGTACGGCGTCCGGATCACCGTTGTACGGCACGTCGTGGACGAGCGTCCCGTCGCGGTCGAAGAGCACGGCCGCACGTGGTGTCCCCGGACGGTCCGCGGCACCCGCGGACCCGGTCGTACGGATCCATGGCAGCAGGCCGTCCGGAGCCGGGCGCCCGGGCACGGGCCCGGCCGGCGCGGTGGAGTCGGTGGGAACGGTCATGGGGGTGTCCTCCTCGGCTGCGCGGCTACGGGGCTCAGTGGTGGGCCGGAACCGGTCGTCCGCCGCCGGCCCGGTGCGCGGGCCCGGGCCCGGCGTCCGGCGCGGGCCGCCAGGGCGCCACGCGGCGGTGCCGCAGAAGGCCCGCGGCCCAGTGGTAGCCCGCGGCGGGCGGGATCGCCGCGCTGGTGAGCAGCATCGTGGTGACCTCGTCCGCGAGCCGCGGCCCGGGCGCGATCCTCGCCAGCGCGAACTCCCCGGTGCCCGCCAGCCAGAGCCCGGCGAGCGCGAGCGAGGCGCGGGGGCGGCGGGCCAGGGCGGCGACGGCGGCGCCGACCGCGCAGCCGGTGACCGCCAGGTGCCGGGGGAGCCGGCCGCGGGGGGCTCCGGCCCGGTGCCACCAGTGCCGCCCGTGGAGGCGGTTCATCAGGATGTCGTCCGCGTTGCCCGCCTGCTGGCGCAGGGAGACCCAGCGGTCGGCCGGCCGGACGGGGTGCAGGGTGGTGCGCGCGCCCTGGGTGAGGTGCCAGCCCGCGTCGAGGACGCGCAGGGCCAGGTCGGCGTCCTCGCGGAAGGCCCTGCGGAAGCGCTCGTCGAAGCCGCCGACCTGCTCCAGGGCGGTGCGGCGGTACGCCATGTCCGCGGTGATCCACAACGATCTGGCGAGCCCGGCCGTCGACCGCTCCCAGTCGGTCGGCCGCCGGTCGTCGGGCAGCGGCACCACGATGGTGCCCTGGCTTCCGCCGGTGCGCCGCCCGCAGGCGGCGAGGTCGGCGGCGAGGTCGGCCGGCCAGGTCGGTCCGGGCACGGTGTCGTCGTCCAGGAAGGCGATCCACTCCTGTCCGACGCTCCGCCAGCCGGCGTTGCGGGCGGCCGCGGGGCCGTTCCCGCAACCCGCCACCACCGAGGTCCGGTCCCGGAGGGACGGCGGGACCTCGACGTCCAGCGGCCCGCAGTCGGTCAGCGGGCGGTCGTCCACCAGGACCACGCGTTCCGGCGCCGGCCCGCGGGCCCCGGCGAGGGCGGCGAGGGTGACGGACAGGCTCGGCCGGCCGAGCGTGGGTATGACGACGGCGTACGAGGGGCCGGTGCCGTGCGTCATGCCCGGGCCTCCGTCCGGTCCGGCCCCGCGAACAGGGCCGCTCGGCGGACGACGAACGGGCCGAGGGCGAGCAGGTCGACCGGCGCGGAGCCGAAGCACTCCAGGGCGTCCCGGACGTCGTCCACCATCGGGCGCCCCGCCGTGTTGAGGCTGGTGTTGACGACGACGGGGAGGCCGGTGAGCAGCTCGAACCGCTCCAGCATCCGTGCCGTCAGGGGGTCGTCCAGCGGATCGACGGTCTGGATCCGGGCCGTGCCGTCCACGTGGACCACGGCGGGGATCCGGTCGCGCCACGCGGGTGCGACCTCGTGGACGAACAGCATGTAGGGGCTCGGGTGCCGGCCGTTGAAGATCTTCTGCGCCCGGTCGGCGAGGACCATCGGCGCGACGGGCCGGAACTGCTCCCGCCCCTTGACGTCGTTCAGCCGTTCGAGGTTCGCGGCCCGGCCGGGGTGGGCGAGCAGCGAGCGGTGCCCGAGCGCGCGCGGGCCGAACTCGGACCGGCCCTGGAACCACGCGACGATGCCGTCCGCGGCGAGCTCCCGGGCCACCTCGGCGGCGACGTCCTCCGGCCGTTCGTAGGGGACGGCGGCGCCGCGCAGCCAGTCCTCCAGCTCCCGGTCCGACCAGCCCCGGCCGAGGTCGGCGCCGGGCATCGGTTCCGGCTGGTCCCCGGCGGAGGCCGCGAGGTGCAGCGCGGCGCCGAGCGCGGTGCCGGCGTCGCCGGCGGCCGGTTGCACCCAGACCCGTTCGAACGGGCCCTCGGCGGCGATGCGGGAGTTCGCCACGCAGTTCAGGGCCACCCCGCCGGCCATCGTCAGCAGCCGGTCGTGGGTGCGCCCGTGCAGCCAGCGGGCCAGGTCCAGCAGCACCTCCTCGAGCACCCGTTGCGCGGAGCACGCGAGGTCGGCGTGGGCGGGAGTCCAATCCTGGCCGGGCCGCAGGGCCGGTGCGAACTCGGCCCACGGCACGCCGGCGGCGCGGAAGCCGCCGTCGCCGGTGGAGTGGACGTACCGGCGGAGTTCCGCCACCGAGGTCGGCGAGCCGTACGAGGCCATCGCCATCACCTTGTACTCGTCCGAGGACCGGAGGAATCCCAGGTGCTGGGTCAGCTCCTCGTACACCAGGCCCATGGAGTGCGGGAGTTCCTGGGCCGCGAGCTGGTGCAGCCGCGGCCCCTCCCGGCGGGCGGCCAGGTGCGACGTCGCCTCGCCCCGGCCGTCGAGCACCAGGACCGAGGAGGGGTCGGTGTTCCCGTCGGCGGCGAACGCGGCGGACGCGGCGTGCGCGACGTGGTGCGGGACGAACCTGACCTTGGCGGGGTCCAGTCCGGGCAGCGCCTCGGCGAGGAAGTTCGGGGCCTCGCGGGCGTAGGTGAGGCGCACGTGGTCCCAGGGGTCGTCCAGGCCCAGCTGCTCGGCGGGCCGGGCGAGTGCCGGGTCGAAGGAGTAGCCCACCAGGTCGAGGTCGCCGGGGCGGATGCCCGCGTGGTCCAGGCACCAGCGGGCGGCCTGTTCGGGCAGCTCCCAGGCGGAGAAGGGCAGCGGACGCTTGCCGTGCTTGCGGCGGCTGAAACGCTCCTCCTCCGCCGCCGCCACCGTCCGCCCGTCGATGACGAGGGCGGCGGCAGGGTCGTGGAAGAGGGCGTTGATGCCGAGAATGCGCATGGTCATGACGGCCTTCCGGATCGGCGGCGGGCCCCGCACGTCAGGTGGAGGGTCGGGTCGGGGAGGACTGCTCTGGCCTCGGGTGCTCGCGTCAGGCCTCGGGGTGCTCGCGGAACCAGGCGATGGTGCGGGCGAGTCCCTCGCGGGCGGGCACCGTCGGTTCCCAGCGGAGCTTCCCGCGGGCCAGGGTGATGTCCGGGCACCTGACGGCGGGGTCGTCGGTGGGGCGCGCGATGAACTCCACCGTCGACGTGGAACCGGTGAGCTCGATGATGAGCCTCGCCAGATCCAGCATGGTGATCTCGGTGTCGTTGCCGAGGTTCACCGGGCCGGCCAGCTCGGAGCGGGCCATGGCGAGGATGCCGTTCACGGTGTCGCTCACGTAGGTCAGGGAGCGGGTCTGGCTGCCGTCGCCGGTCACCGTCAGGGGCTCGCCGGCCAGCGCCTGGCGGATGAACGTCGGCACCGCCCGCCCGTCGTGGGACCTCATCCGGGGCCCGTAGGTGTTGAACAGGCGGACGATCGCGGTGTCCACCCCCTCGGCGGCGGACTCGGCCGTGGTCAGCGCCTCGGCGAACCGCTTCGCCTCGTCGTAGACGCTCCGCGGACCGACCGGGTTGACGTTGCCCCAGTAGGTCTCGCTCTGCGGATGCTGCAGCGGATCGCCGTAGACCTCCGAGGTCGAGGTGAGCAGGAACCTCGCGCCGTGCCGCTGGGCCAGGGCCAGCGCGTTGCGGGTGCCCAGGCTGCCCGCGTCGAGGGTGTGGACCGGGAGCCGGAGGTAGTCGCTGGGCGAGGCGGGGGAGGCGAGGTGCAGGACGAGGTCCACGGGCCGGTCGATCTCCAGCCGGTCGGTGACGTCCGCCTCGCGGAGCTCGAAACCGGGGCGGCCCAGCAGGTGGCGCACGTTGGCCGGGGAACCGGTGCAGAAGTCGTCGACGCAGGTGACGGCATGGCCGAGCCGGACGAGTTCCGTGCACACATGGGAACCCACGAAGCCGGCCCCTCCCGTCACGACGGCATGCATGTGGTCGGTCGGCAAGCTGCCCATGGAATTCCTTTCGGTCGTCGCGGACTTGCGGCCCGCGGTCCCCGGACCAGCTTTGGCGGACCTGGGGGCGTTCCGCCAGTCGGACCGCCCGCGTCTCGGGTTCCGGCCCGCGCACCCCCCCGCCGCGCCCGCGGGCCGCCGCCGCCCCGCCCGCCCTGCCGCCCCCCGGCGCGGCGGCAGGCCGCGGACGACCGCGAACGGACGGCCGCCGCCGACCGGGCCGGTACTCCATCCGAACGAACCCCGGCCGTCCCGGCCGGGCCGCCGAGAACCTGGGGGCGATCCCCCCATGCGGCCCCGGGCCGGCGTGCGCCCGGCCCGGGAAGCACCGCGCACGACGGTGTCCCGCGGGGCCGCCGAGGCCTTCCCCGGGGAGCGGGGAGGGGCCGCCTCGGCCGTGGGCGGAATGCGGGGGCCGATCCCCCATGCGGCTCCAGCCGGGCCCGACCGATGCTCAGGGCCCAAGAGGACTCGCCGCGCCGATCGAGGAGCCGCTCCATGGGGAACGCCCTGTCCGTCCGCGTAGTCGCACTGGATCCCGTCCTGGAGGCGGGAGCCGCCAGCACCCTGGGCAACAGCCCGGAGGTCACGCTGGCGCTCCCCAACGAGCCCGCCCAGGTCGCCGTCGTGATCGTCGACCAGGTGGACCGCCCGGCCCTGGACCTGGTCACCACCACCCGCGAACGGTCCCAGCGGCCCGAAGTGGTCCTGGTGGCCACCGAACTGGACGCCGCCGACGCGCGCCAGGCCGTCACCGCCGGTGCGGCCGGACTGCTGCGCCGCCGCGAGGTGACCGTCGACCGCCTGGTGCGCACCGTGCTCACCGCCGCGGGCGGCGACTGCACCATGTCCGCCGACCTGCTCGACGAACTGCTCGACCACCGGGAGGGCGGCGTCCGCCCGTACGCCGGCGGCCCGGGCCTCAGCGACCGGGAACGCACCGTGCTGCAACTGGTCGCGGACGGCCGGGAGACCGAGGAGATCGCCCGCGAACTGAACTACTCGGTGCGGACCGTGACGACCGTGCTGCGCGACATCACGCAGCGGTTCCGGCTGCGCAACCGCGCCCACGCCGTCGCCTTCGCGCTGCGCGGGGGCCTGCTGTGAGCGGCGCGGCGGTGGCCGAGGTTCCGGCCGGGCCCCTGACCGGCGCCTCGTACCCGGCCGCGCCGGCCGCGCCGGCCGACCGGGCCCGGACCGGCGCGGGCCACCGGTTGCGCGCCCACCTCCGGACCGCCGACCTCGCCGGGTACGAGGCCCTGGCCGACGCGCTGAGACGGGCCGGCGTGGAACTGCTCGGCAGCCGCCCCGTCGACGGACCACCGGGCGCGGTCACGGTCGCCGTCGGCGGGACGGTCGAGGAGGCCCTCGGCATCTGCCCGCCGCCGGGAGGGTCCGGGGCCGGGTCCGGGGTGCTGCTGGTCGCCGAACGCTTCACCGCGGGCGGGGTGCTGCGGGCCGTGCGCTCCGGCGCCCGGACCATGCTGCGCGCCGGTGACACCGCCCCGCACCGGCTGGCCGCCGCCGTGCGCACCGCCCGGCACGGGGAGGGGATGATCCCGCAGGGCGTGGTGCTGCGGCTGTTCCCCGTCGGGGGCGAGGAACCGGGGGCGCAACGCCCCGGAACGCCGCTGACCGCCCGGCAGTCCCTGGTGCTCGCCCTGGTGGCCGAGGGCTACGACAACGCCGCGATCGCCCGGACGCTGTCCTGCTCGCAGCACACCGTGAAGAACGCGCTGTACGACCTGATGGCCCGACTCCAGGTCCGCAACCGCGCCCACGCGGTGGCGCACGCCGTCCGGGCCGGCCTGATATAGGGCGTGTCTGCCGGGCCGGCGGGGCGCCGTCCCCGGCGCCCCGCCGGCCCGGCCGCCGGTCACTCCCGGGCGTCCGGGGCGATCACCCGCTCGATCACCGCCGCCAGCTCGCCGACCAGGGGCGGCTTCACCACCCCGAAGTGGTCGCCCGCCATCCGGTGCACGGTCACCCCGCCGGCCGCCAGCTCCCGCCAGCGCGCCAGGTAGTCGGCGAACTCGGTGCCGTAGGCCACCTCGTGGCGCCCCTGGGCGAGTTCGTCGCTGGCGATCAGGTGCAGCCCCCCGGCGTACCGGCGGTGGCGGTAGGTGAGGCACATCTCCATGACCTCGCGCCAGATCCGGGCGGACGGCAGCCACACCTCGCCGGCCCCGTGCTCGGGCAGCACGATGCCGGTCTCCGGGTCGACGTCGTCGACGATGTGGTCGAGCAGTTCCAGGGTCTCGCGCCGCAGCTCCGAGGTGTCCTGCTCCGGCGGGGCGGCGGCGAGTGCCTCCAGCTTCTCGACACAGCTCTCGATCAGCCGGAACTCCCGCCACAGCTGCGGGCTGTCGTGGCTGTCCAGACCGGGGTCGAGCAGCAGCAGGACGACCTCCTCGCCCTCGGCGGTCAGCCGGTGCGCCAGCTCGCTGGCGATGCCGCTGCCGCCGCACCAGCCGAACAGCCGGTACGGCCCGTGCGGCACGGCGGCCCGCAGTTCGGCGAGGTAGCGCTCGGCCATCCGCTCCGTCGAGGGCGCCGGCCCGGTGGCGGCCTGCAGACCCGGCCAGGCGAAGGCGAGGACCGGCTGGTCGGGGTCGAGGTGCTCGACCAGCGGCCGGTACCAGTGGGCGCTGCCCCCGCCGGGGTGGACGCAGACCAGGACCGGCCGGCTGCCGGTGCGCCGCAGCCACAGCAGCGCCTGCGAGCCGTCCCCGCCGGCCGCGGCGGCCAGCCCGGCCACCGTGTGGTGCTCGGTGAAGGACCGCACGGTCAGCTCGACGCCGTGCCGCTCCCGCAGCAGGGCGGTGATCCGCAGGATCGCCAGCGAGTGCCCGCCGAGGGCGTAGAAGTCGTCGTGGACCCCGACCTCCGGCAGGCCCAGCACCTCGGCCCAGACCTCCGCGACGGCCCGCTCGGTCGGGGTGCGCGGAGCGACGGACCCCTCGGCCGCGACGGCGCCGGAGGGCTCCGGCAGCGCGGCCCGGTCGAGCTTGCCGTTGGCGGTGAGCGGCAGGGCGTCGAGGACCACCCAGGCCGAGGGGACCAGGAAGTCCGGGACCCGCTGCCGCAGCAGGGCGCGCAGCGCGACGGGGTCGAGGCCGCCGGCGGCGTCGGTCGCGTCGGGATCCGGGACGAGGTAGCCGACCAGGTTCCGGTTCCCGTCCGCTCCCGGCCGGGCGGCGGCCGCCACCGCCCGGACCCCCGGGAGCTCGCCGAGGGCGGCCTCCACCTCGCCGAGTTCGACGCGGTGCCCGCGGATCTTCACCTGGTGGTCGCGGCGGCCGATGAAGTGCAGGGTGCCGTCGGGGTCGCGCCGCACGAGGTCCCCGGTGCGGTACATCCGCGCCCCGGGCCGGGCCCCGGTCGGGTCGGGGACGAAGGCCTCGGCCGTCAGGTCCGGCCGGCCCAGGTAGCCCCGGGCGAGACCGGGGCCGCCGAGCAGCAGTTCGCCGACCACCCCGAAGGGCACCGGGTTCAGCTCCTCGTCGACCACGGCGGCGACGGTGTCGGTGATCGGCCTGCCGATCGGCAGCGCGCGTTCGGCGTCGGCCGCGGTCAGGCCGGGCCGGACGGTGCTGAAGGTGGTGCACTCGGTGGGCCCGTAGACGTTGCCCACCGGCGCGCCGTGGGCGAGGGCGGTGCGGACGTGGGAGGGCGAGAGGGCGTCGCCGCCGGTGAGCAGGTTGCGCAGGCCGGCGAGCGCCTCGGGCCGGGTCTCGACCACGTGGTTGAAGAGGCCGGTGGTCAGGAACAGGCTGGTCACCCCGTGCCGCCGCAGCACCTCGGCCAGTCCGTCCGCGTCGGTGGCGCCGGGCGGGCTGAGGGCGAGGCGGGCGCCGTTGCACAGCGCTCCCCAGACCTCGAAGGTCGAGGCGTCGAACGCGAGCGGGGCGTGCTGCAGCAGCACCTCGTCCGGGCCGAGCTCGGCGTAGTCGGCGTCGTGGACCAGCCGCACCACTGCCCGGTGGGTGATCTGGACCCCCTTCGGCCGTCCGGTCGAACCGGAGGTGTAGGTGGTGTACGCGAGGTGGTCGGGGCAGAGCGGCACCTCGGGCCGGCCCTCCGGCTGGCCGTCCAGCGCCGTCCACTCCGGGTCCAGTACGACCGTCCGCAGGCCCGGGCGGTCGGCGAAGCGGCCGGCGTGGCGGGCGGTGGTGGCCAGCACGGTGGTTCCGGCGTCGGTCAGGACGAATGCGATGCGGGCGTCCGGGTACGCCGGGTCCAGGCAGAGGTAGTACCCGCCGGCCTTCAGGACGCCGAGCATCGTGACGACGGCCTCGATGCCGCGCTCCAGGCAGACCGCGACCGGGACGTCCGGTCCGACGCCGAGCGAGCGCAGCAGGTGGGCGAGACGGTCGGACCGCTCCTGGAGCTCACGGTAGGTCAGCTGCCGCTCGCCGTCCTCCAGGGCGACGGCTCCGGGGTCGGAGCGCTCGTCGATCAGCCGGGGCACGGTCACCTCGGGCAGCGGCCGGGCGGTCCGGGGCTCGGCGGTCGGCCGCTCCAGGGCGGGGGCCCGGAAGGTCCGGGGGTCGCCCTCCGGGTCCGTCACCATCGCGGTGAGCACGCCGAGGAAGGCCTCGGCGGCGGCCGCCAGCCGGTCCCGGCCCAGCCAGCCCGGGCGGCAGGTCATCCGCAGCTCGCCGGGGAAGGTCCAGACGTCGAAGGTGAACTCGTTCGGGCTGTCGTCGGTCACGTCGCCGATGCCCTCGGCGTGGTCGTCCAGCACGTGGAAGTCGAGGTAGCCGAAGACGACCTCGACCAGCGGGGAGCCGTCGCCGAAGGACTGCTGCATGGCGGGCAGCGGGTAGCGGCGGTGCGGCCACAGCGCCAGCTCCTCCGCGAAGACCGAGCCGACCAGCTCCCGCCAGCTCGCGGCCCGCAGGTCGACGGCGAACGGCACGGTGTTGAGGTACATGCCGCGCACCTGGTCGCCGTCGGCCAGTTCGGGCCGGCCGTTGGTCACCGCCCCGGCGAAGAAGCGGCGCTGGCCGCTGAGCAGTCCGAGCACCGTGAGGTGCGCGGTGTACAGCACGCTCTTGAGGGAGGCCCCGGACGCGGCGGCCAGGCGGCGCAGGTCGGGCTCCAGGTGCGCCCAGGACAGCCGCACCTCGGTGGCGGGCAGCGCCGCCTCCTCGGGCGCGGTGTCGGCGGGCAGCCGGAGCCGTTCGAAGCCGGTGATCCGCCGGCGCCAGAACTCGGCGTCCTGCGCGGACCGCAGCGCCCGGCGCTCCAGCGCGATGAAGTCGGCGTAGCGCGCCTCGGGCGCGGTGGCCGGCGGGATGCCCGGGTCGTCGCGCAGGTCCCGGTAGGAGGCCCGCAGTTCGGCGATGACCGAGTGGTGGCTCCAGCCGTCCAGGATGGCGTGGCACTCCACGTGGGTGAGCAGCCACTCCCGGTCGCCGGTGCGGTGGACGTGGTAGCGCAGCAGGGGGGCCCGCTTCACGTCGAAGGGCGTGCGCTGGGCCTCGGCGCGGAACCGCCGGACCTCCTCCCGCTGCTGTTCGGGGGTCAGGTCGCGCAGGTCGTGCACGGTGACGGGCGCCTCGACGGCGTCGGCCGGGTGCACCAGTTGGAGCGGTTCGGAGTAACCGGAGAGGTCGAAGGAGGTGCGCAGGATCTCGTGGCGGGCGACCACCCGCCGCACCGCCTCCCGGAGGGCCGGCTCGGAGAACGGGCCGTCGTCGACGACCTGGAAGGTGCTGACGTTCTGGTAGGTGTTGCGCTCGGGGTCGGCCAGCATCTCGAAGACCATGCCGACCTGGACCCGGCCCATCGGGTAGGCGTCGACCAGGCCCTCCGGCAGCTGTTCGCGGTCGGCGTCGGCGAGCAGCTCGAACGGCCGGACGAGGGTGTCCCGGGGCTCCCGGTCCTCCTCCCCGGCGCGCGCGGCCACCGCCTCGGCGAGGTCGGCCACGGTCTGCCGGGTGAAGACGTCCTGCACCTCCAGGGGGACGCCCCGGGCGCGCAGGGCGCCGACCGCCCGGATGGCGCGCATGGAGTCGCCGCCGAGCTGGAAGAAGCCGTCCAGGACGCCCACCCGGTCCAGGCCCAGGGCGCCGGCGAACGCCTCGGCGAGGGTCCGTTCCAGGGCGTCCCGGGGTGCGACGTACTCCCCGGCGAGCGCGGAGCGGCTGCCGTCGGGGGCGGGCAGGGCCCGGCGGTCGGTCTTGCCGCTGGGGGTGAGCGGCAGGGCGTCGTGCAGCAGCCAGTGGGCCGGGTGCAGGGCGGCGGGCAGCCGGTCGTGCAGGTGCTCGCGCACCGCGGCCGGGGCGACCGTGCGCGGGGCGAGGTGGGCGACCAGCCGGCCGTCGTGGACGGTGACGGCCGCCGCGGCCACGCCCGGCGCGGAGGCCAGGGCCGCCTCGATCTCGCCGGGCTCGACCCGCTGGCCGCGGATCTTCACCTGGTCGTCGAGCCGGCCGAGGTACTCGATCGCGCCGTCGGGCCGCAGCCGGGCGAGGTCGCCGGTGCGGTAGAGCCGCTCGCCGGGCGCGGTGGCGAACGGGGACGGGACGAAGCGCTCCGCGGTCAGACCCGGCCTGCCCAGGTAGCCGCGGGCCAACTGCACGCCGCCGAGCAGCAGTTCGCCGGCCACGCCGATCGGGACCGGCCGCAGCCCGGCGTCCACCACGTAGGTGCGGGTGTTGGCGATCGGCCGGCCGATGGTGACCGGCTCGCCCGGCAGGCAGCGCAGGGCGGTGACGTCCACCGCGGCCTCGGTCGGGCCGTACAGGTTGTGCAGCTCGCAGCCGATCCGCCGGTGCACCGCCTCGGCGAGCTCGCTCGGCAGGGCCTCGCCGCTGCAGACCATCCGGCGCAGGTCGGGCAGGTCGGGCAGGTCCGCGGCGAGGAACTCGCGCAGCATGGACGGCACGAAGTGCACGGTGGTCACCCGCTCCGCGGCGACCAGTTCGGCGAGGTGGGCCGGGTCCCGGTGGCCGCCGGGTTTGGCGAGCACCATGGTCGCCCCGGTGGCCAGCGGCCAGAACAGCTCCCACACCGAGACGTCGAAGCTGGTCGGCGTCTTGTGCAGGACCCGGTCGTCGGGGCCCAGCCGGTAGGCCTCCTGCATCCAGTGCAGCCGGTTGACGATCGCCCGGTGCTCCACCACGACGCCCTTGGGGCGGCCGGTGGAGCCGGAGGTGTAGATGACGTACGCCGGGTGGGCCGGCCCGGCGAGCGGGGCGGGGTCCTCGGCGGGAAGGCCGGACACGTCCTCGGCGACGTCGACCAGGACCGCGTCGCCGTCGGCTCTCGGAGTCCCGGCCGGGTGGCCGGCGTGGCCGATCATCACCCGGGCGCCCGAGTCGGCCAGCATGAAGGCCAGCCGCTCGGCCGGGTAGTCCGGGTCGAGCGGCAGGTAGGCGCCGCCCGCCTTGAGCACGGCGAGCAGCGCCACCACCAGCTCGGCGCCGCGGTGCAGCCGCACCCCGACCACGGACTCCGGGCCCACGCCGAGGGCGCGCAGCCGGTGCGCCAGCCGGTTGGCCCGGGTGTTCAGCTCCGCGTAGGACACGGTGACGCCCTGGTCGCGCAGGGCGGGGGCGTCCGGGGCGCGGTGGGCCCGGCCCTCGACCAGGGCGGTGAGGGTCCCGGTGGGGTAGTCGCGGGCGGTGTCGTTCCAGGTCTCCAGCAGCAGGGTGCGCTCGGCCGCGGGCAGCACCTCCAGGGCGTCGACGGGCAGCTCCGGCGCGGCGACGGCGCTCGCCAGCAGCTCGGCCAGCTGGGCGGCGAAGCGTTCGACGGTGGCGCGGTCGAACAGGGCGGAGGCGTAGGTGATCCCGCCGGCCAGCGAGCCGTCCGGCTGCTCGGTGAGGCCCAGGGTGAGGTCCACCTTGGCGCTGCTCTCGCCGACCGGCAGGCGGCCGACGGTCAGTCCGCCGGCCGGCACGTCGGCGGCGGTCGACGCGTCCTCCCACAGCAGCATCGTGGTGAACAGCGGGTTGCGGGACGGGTCGCGCTCCGGGACCAGCTCGTCCACCAGCAGCTCGAACGGGAGCTCCTGGTGGGCGTAGGCGTCCATCGCGCCCTCGCGCACCCGGCGCAGCAGCCCGGTGAAGGACGGGGCACCGGACAGGTCCGTCCGCAGGACCAGGGTGTTGAGGAACAGGCCCACCACGGACTGGAGTTCGGTGCGGTCCCGGCCGGCCACCGGGGTGCCGACGGCCACGTCCCGCTGCCCGCTCCAACGGCCGAGCAGCACGGCGTAGGCGGCCTGCAGGGCCATGAACGGGGTGGCGCCGTGCTCCCGGGCCAGCGCGGAGAGCCTGCCGGCGACGTCCGCCGGGACGGCCACCGGCACCTGGGCGCCGGCCGGGTCCCAGACCGGCGGCCGGGGCCGGTCGGTGGGCAGCTCCAGGGGGGCGAGACCGGCCAGCCGCTCGCGCCAGAAGGCCAGGTGCCGTTCGGACGGCTCGGCGGCGAGCCGCTCGCGCTGCCAGACGGCGTAGTCCGCGTACTGGAGGGGCGCGACTTCCGCGGTCGCCTCCGGGGCGCCGGTGGAGGCCGCGGCGTAGCGGGCGGTGAACTCGGCGACCAGCAGGTCCTCCGACCGGCCGTCGGCCGCGATGTGGTGGAAGGTCAGCAGCAGGGCGTGCTCGTCCTCGCCGAGCCGGGCCAGGGCGGCGCGCAGCACCGGCCCGGTGGCGAGGTCGACCGGGCGGCGCTCGGAGCTGGTCAGGGCGTCGATCCGGGCCTCGGCGGCGGTGCGGTCCAGCCCGCTCAGGTCCAGCTCGTCGAGCTCCACCGGGGCCGGGTCGTCGACCAGCTGGACGGGTTCGTCGCCGATCACCGGGTAGCGGGTGCGCAGCACCTCGTGCCGGGCCGGCAGGGCGTCCAGCGCGGTGTGCAGGGCCCGGCGGTCCAGGGGGCCGCGCAGGCGCAGGGCGGCGGTCATCAGGTACTCGGTGCCGCCGGGCCGCATCCGGTCCAGGATCCAGAGCCGGCGCTGGGCGGAGGAGAGCGGCAGGGCGCCGGTGCGGGGGGCCCGGCCGATGGCGTCGGCCGGGCGGGGCACGGCCCCGCCCTCCAGCCGGCGGCGCAGCAGCTCGGCGCGCCGGGCGGCGCGGTCAACGGACTCGCTCACAGAACACCCTTCCGGGACAGGAGGTCCTCGATCTCGTCATCGGTCAGCCGGTCGATGTCGGCCTCGACGGCCTCCTCCACCGCCTCGGCCAGGGCGGCCACCGTGGTGGCCTCGAACAGTCGGCGCAGCGGCAGGTCGACCGCGAAGGCCTCCCGCAGGGCGGCGAGCACCCGGGTGGCGAGCAGGGAGTGGCCGCCGAGGGCGAAGAAGTCGTCCTGGGCGCCGACCCCGGGCAGGCCGAGGACCTCGGACCAGATGGCCGCGAGGGCCTCCTGCACCGGGCCTTCCGGGGGCAGGTGGTCGGCCGTCCGCTCGGCGCCGGCCGGGGCGGGGTCCGGCAGGGCCCTGCGGTCGACCTTGCCGCTGGAGGTCATCGGGAACTCCGCCAGCGGGGTCCAGCGCGCGGGGATCATGTACTCGGGCAGCAGGTCGCGCAGGTGGGCGCGCAGGTCGGCGACCGGCGGGACCTCCGCGCCGGGCCGGGCGACCAGGTAGGCGACCAGCTGCCGCTCGCCGGGCGCGGTGGGCGCCGCGACGACCACGGCCTCCCGCACCGCGGGGTGCCGGGCCAGCGCCGCCTCGATCTCGCCGAGCTCGATCCGCAGGCCGCGCAGCTTGACCTGGCGGTCGATCCGGCCGAGGAACTCGATGGCACCGTCCGGGCGGCGCCGGACCAGGTCGCCGGTGCGGTAGAGCCGCTGCCCCGGCGCGGTGGCGAGCGGGTCGGGGACGAAGCGGTCGGCGGTCAGGCCGGGCCGGCGGTGGTAGCCGCGGGCCAGGCGCACCCCGCCCAGGCAGAGTTCACCGGGCACCCCGACCGGGACGGGCCGCAGGTCGGCGTCCAGGACGTGGGCCCGGGTGCCGGCCACCGGCCGTCCGATCGGCAGCGCGGCGGAGGCCTGCCGGCCGGCTTCCTCGGCCGCGTCCACCGGGTGGAGCAGGCAGGTGACGGTGGCCTCGGTGGGCCCGTAGTTGCACAGGAAGCGGCCGGGCAGGCCGGTGTCGGCCCAGCGGCGGGCGTCGTCGACGGTGACGACGTCGCTGCCGACGTTCATCAGCTTGAGCGCGGTCAGCCGGCCGAGGTCGGGGGAGTCCAGGACGGCCCGGTAGTAGGCGGGGGTGATCTCGAGGACCGTCACGCCGTACTCGGCGAGCCGGGCGGGCAGTTCGGTCGGCGTCCAGAAGACCGGGTCGCCGACCACGATGGTGGCGCCGGCGACCAGGGTGGCCGCGATCTGGTCCATCGCGACGTCGAAGGTGAGCGCGGAGAGCAGGACGACCCGCTCGCCCGGGGCGATGCCGTAGGCGTCGGCGATCACCCGGCAGTGGTGGGCGTAGGAGCGGTGCTCGATCATCACGCCCTTGGGGCGGCCGGTCGAGCCCGAGGTGTAGATGACGTAGGCGAGGTTGCCGGGCCCGGCCAGCGGCACCGGGTCGGTGTCGGCGCCGGCGGCCGGGTCCGCGTCCGGGCCGGTGGCGTGAGCCGGCTCGGTCCGCCCGCCGTCCGGCCCGGGCTTGTCGTCGACCAGGACGGTCCGGTGCCGGCCGTCGGCCGTGCGGTCGGCGAACTCGGTGGTGGTGACCACCAGGTCGGCGCCGGCGTCGTCGAGCATGAAGGCCAGCCGCTCGGCCGGGTGCCGGGGATCGAGGGGGACGTACACGCCGCCCGCCTTGAGCACGGCCACCAGGGTGACCACGGCGGCCACGCTGCGCTCCAGGCAGGAGGCGACCACCGTCTCCGGCCCGACGCCGAGCCGGCGCAGCCGGTGCGCGAGGCGGTTGGCCCGGGCGTTCAGCTCGGCGTAGTCGATCCGCTCCTGCCCGGCGATCAGCGCGACGGCCCCGGGGGTGCGGCGGGCCGCGCGCTCGATCAGCTGCGGCACGCACAGCCCGTGGTCCTCGGCCGGGTCGAGGACGGCGGTGCGGTGCCCGTCCGGGTCCGGCCACCGTTCGAGCAGCTGGTGGCGCTCCTGCGCGGTGAGCAGTCCGAGGTCGCCGATCCGGGCGTCGGGGGCGGCGGCGACGGCGTGCAGCAGGGTCAGGTAGTGCCCGGCGAGGCGGTCCATGGTGGCCCGGTCGAACAGGGCGGTGGCGTACTCGAACCAGACCCGCAGCAGGCCGTCCTCGTGCTGGGTGACCGTCACCGTGAGGTCGAACTTGGCGACGGAGGGCCCGGCGTCGATCCACTCGGCCGCGGCCCCGCCGAGGGCGGTGGGCAGGTCGTCGGCGTGCTGGAGCTCGAACATCACCTGGAACAGCGGGTTGCGGGAGAGGTCGCGGTCCGGCCGCAGGGCGTCGACCAGGTGCTCGAACGGCACGTCCTGGTGGGCGAGCGCGTCGGCGGACGCCCGGTGGACCTGCTGCAGGAGGTCGGTGAACCGCGGATCGCCGGCCAGGTCGGTGCGGATCACCAGGGTGTTGGTGAAGAAGCCGACCAGGTCCTCGGTCTCGGGCCTGGTCCGCCCGGCGACGGGGGTGCCGACCGCGACGTCCTCCCGCCCGGTGTGGCGGCCCAGGAGCAGCTGGAAGGCGGTCAGCAGCAGGACGAACGGCGTCACCCCGCTGCGGCGGGCCAGCTCGGTCAGCTCGCGGCCGAGCCCGGCCGGCACGGTGGTGTCGAAGGTGGCGCCCCGGGTGTCCCGGACGGTGGCCCGCAGCCGGTCGGTGGGCAGTTCGACGGGCACCAGGCCCGCCAGCCGCTCCCGCCAGTGGTCGAGCTGTCCGGCGAGCTCGCCGGCGTCCTCCCGCTCGCGCTGCCAGACCGCGAAGTCCGCGTAGTGCACCGGCTGCGCGGCCAACGGCGACGGCCCGCCCGCCGCGAGCGCGCGGTAGGCCCGGTCGAGGTCGGCGAGCAGCAGACCGGTCGACCAGCCGTCGCAGACGATGTGGTGCAGGGTCAGGGCCAGCAGGTGGTCGTCGGGGGCGATGCGCACGACGGTGACGCGCACCGGCCACTCGGCCGCCAGGTCGAACGGGCGGCTGCCGGCCTTGGCCGCCAGCTCGTGCGCCTGCGCCTCGGCGTCGGGGGTGGCGGCGAGGTCGACCAGCCAGAACGGCACCGGGCCCGGCGGGTCGATCACCTGGCGGGGGTCGCCGTCGTTGGGCAGGTAGTGGGTGCGCAGCACCTCGTGCCGGGCGGCGACGGCATCCACCGCGCCGCGCAGCGCGTCGACGTCCAGCGGGCCGCGCAGCCGCACGGCGAGCGGGACGAGGTACTCGTCGCTGCCGGGCTCCAACTGGTCGAGGAACCAGAGCCGTTGCTGGCCGAAGGAGAGCGGCAGCCCGCCGGTGCGCGGCACCGGCCGGATGGCGGGCCCGGCGTCGGCGGCGGTGGCGCCGGCCGCGTCGACCCGGGCGGCCAGCGCGGCGACGGTGCGGGCGCCGAACAGGTCGCCGACGGTCAGGTCGACGCCGAGCGCCCGGCGCAGCCGCAGTACCATCCGGATCGCCACCAGCGAGTGGCCGCCGAGGGCGAAGAAGTCGTCCTCGGCGCCGACCCGGTCCACCTCCAGCACCTCGGCCATCGCCTCGGCGACGGCCCGCTCGGTGGCGGTGCGCGGGGCGGTCCAGGGGCGGCCCGCGTCGCGCTGCCGGCCCTCGCGCGAGGGCAGCAGCTTGCGGTCGACCTTGCCGCTGGGGGTGAGCGGCAGTTCGTCCAGTTCCAGGACGGCGGAGGGCACCATGGCCTCCGGCAGCCGGGCGGCCAGGTGGGCGCGCAGCTCCTCGGCGGTGGCGGCCGCGCCGGGGGCGGGCACCACGTAGGCGGTCAGCTCCAGGTCCCCGGCGGCCGACCGGTGGGCGGCCACCGCGGCGGCCCGGACGGCCGGGTGCAGGGCGAGCGCCGCCTCGATCTCCCCGGGCTCGATCCGCACGCCGCGGACCTTGACCTGCTCGTCCAGCCGGGCCAGGAACTCCAACGCGCCGTCCGCCCGGCGGCGGACCAGGTCCCCGGTGCGGTACCAGCGCTCGCCGGGGGTCAGCGGGTACGGGTTGGGCGCGAAGCGCTCCGCGGTCAGGCCGGGCCGGCCGAGGTAGCCGCGGGCCAGCCCGACGCCGGCCACGCACAGCTCGCCGGGCACGCCGACCGGTACCAGCCGGTCCTGGGCGTCGACGACGTGGACCCGGGCCCCGGTGAGCGGGTGGCCGATCGGGACGATGCCGTCCCGCTGGGAGCCGTCGTGCGGCCAGGCGGTGGAGTCGATGGCGCACTCGGTCGGGCCGTAGGTGTTGACCACCCGGACGTCGAGCAGGGCGCGCAGCCGCTCGCAGAGGTCGGCGGGCAGCGGCTCCCCGGCGGAGCAGACCACGCGCAGCGCGGTGCAGTCGGCCAGGCCGGGCTCGGCGAGCAGCAGCCGCAGCACCGAGGGGACGAGCTGCAGCACGGTGACGCCGTGTTCGGCGGCGGCCCGGGCCATCACGGCCGGGTCGCGGTGGGCGTCGGCCGGGGCCGTCACCACGGTCGCGCCGCTCACCAGCGGGGAGAGGAACTCCCAGACGGCGGCGTCGAAGCCGATCGTGGTCTTCTGCAGCAGCCGCTCGCCGGGGCCGAGGTCCAGGTGCTCGACCGACCAGAGCACCCGGTTGCGGATGGCCGCGTGCGGCACGACCACGCCCTTGGGGCGGCCGGTCGAGCCGGAGGTGTACATCACGTACGCGGCGCCCGCGGGGTCGACGGGCACGGGTGCCGCGAGGGTTTGCGCGGGCTCGGACCCGTCGCCGTCCAGCAGCACCAGCCGGGGCCCGTCGGGCAGCCGGTCGCGCAGCGACTCCTCGGTGAGCACCAGGCCGACCCCGGCGTCCTCGACCAGGTAGGCGAGCCGGTCGGCGGGGTGGTCGGGGGCGAGCGGCACGTACACCCCGCCCGCGGTGAGCACCGCGAGCAGCGCGGTGACCAGGTCGGCGCCCCGGTGCAGGGCGACCCCGACCGGGGCCTCCGGG
This sequence comes from Kitasatospora sp. NPDC001547, assembly GCF_042894165.1. Taxonomy (NCBI): domain Bacteria; kingdom Bacillati; phylum Actinomycetota; class Actinomycetes; order Kitasatosporales; family Streptomycetaceae; genus Kitasatospora; species Kitasatospora sp. NPDC001547. Next base: position 378,998 of record NZ_JBIAVL010000001.1, read on the forward strand.
GTGACCCCGAGCCCGCGCAGCCGGTGGGCCAGCCGCCTGGTCCGGTCGGCGAGTTCGGCGTACGTCAGCTCCAGCGGGCCGGCCACCACGGCCACCGCGTCCGGGGCGGCCTCCGCCCGGGCGAGGAAGAGCTCGGGCAGGGACGGGCCCGACCACAGCCGGTCGAGGTCGGCCTCGGTGCGGTTCCAGGCCCGGAGCGCCCGGGACTCGTCTTCGGTGAGCAGCTCCAGCCGCTGCACGGGGGTGTCCGGGTGCTCGGCCAGTTCGGTCAGCAGCCGCAGCAGGTGGCCGGCCATCCGCTCGATCCGGTCGGCGTCGAACAGGGCGGTGGGGTAGAAGAGGCGCCCGCTGAGCGAGCCGTCCGCCTCCTCGGAGAGGTGCAGCGAGAGGTCGAAGGGGGAGGTGGTGACGGTCGCCGGGACGAGGTCGACGTCCAGGCCGGCGAGCCGGAACGGCTGGGCGTCGGTGGTGTGCAGGGCGAAGGCGGCCTGGAAGACCGGGTTGCGGGACTGGTCGCGCTCGGGGGCGAGGTCCGCCACCACCCGGTCGAAGGGCACGTCCTGGTGGTCGTAGGCGTCCAGGACGCCCTCCCGGACCCGGCCGAGCAGCTGGTGGAAGCTCGGCGAGCCGGACAGGTCGGTGCGCAGCACCACGGTGTTGAGGAACATGCCGAGCAGCTGTTCCAGCTCAGGCTGGTCGCGGCGGGAGACCGACACCCCGACGGCCACGTCCTCGCGGCCCGCGTGCCGGGCCAGCAGCAGCTGGTAGGCGGCCAGGTACACCATGAACGGGGTGGCGCCGTGGTCGCGGCCGAGCTCGGTGAGCCGGGCGGCGCACTCGGCGGGCACGGTGAAGGTGACGTCGGCGCCGGCCGCGTCCCACCGCGCCGGCCGGTGCCGGTCGGCGGGCAGGTCCAGCGGCTCCAGCCCGGCCAGCCGCTCCCGCCAGTAGCCGCGGCGGCGCTCCATCCGCTCGGCGTCGGCGTCCCAGCGCTCCCGCTCCCACTCGGCGTAGTCCGCGTACTGCAGGGCCGGCGGCTCCAGCGGGGACGGCTCGCCGGCCCGGAACGCGCCGTACAGGGCGTCGAGTTCACGGGCGAGCAGGACCCAGGAGCCGGCGTCGAAGGCGATGTGGTGGACGGTCACCAGCAGGGCCGCGTCGGCTTCGCCGAGCCGCACGAGGGTCAGCCGCCAGGGCGCCGCGGCGCGCAGGTCGATCGGGGTCCGCCGTTCGGCGACGCTCAGCTCCCGCAGCCGGTCCCGCTGGTCGGCCGCCGACAGGCCGGTCAGGTCCACCCGGCGGGGCTCGACCGGGGACGGGTCGTCGACGAGCTGGGAGCCGGCGCCGTCCACCGCGGCGTACCGGGTGCGCAGGATCTCGTGCCGGGCCGCGACCTCGGTCAGCGCGGCCGTCAGCGCGGCCTCGTCCAGCGGGCCGCGCAGCCGGATCGTCTCGTGCAGCAGGTACTCGGTCGAGGCGCCCGAGCGCAGCTGGTCGACGAACCACAGCTGCTCCTGGGCGAAGGAGAGCGGGGGGCCGGTCTCATCGGGTGCCATCGGACGCCTCCCCGGGCGAGTCGGTACGGGCGGCGCGGGCCTGGGCGGCGTCGGCCGCGGACCAGGGCTCGGCCATGGCCACGGCGATCCGCCGCGGTCCGGTGAAGGGCTCGCGGCCGTGCGCCGCCAGCATGTTGTCGACCACCAGCACGTCGTCGAGCTGCCAGTCGAAGCGGCGCTGCTCCGCGCGGTAGCAGTCCCGCAGGTGGGCGACCACCTCGTCGGGCACCGGTGCGCCGTCGCCGTAGTAGGTGTTGGTGGGCAGGTCGGCCTCGCCGTACATCTCCCGCAGGCCGTCGCAGACCTCCGGCCCCAGCGTGGTGACGTGGAAGAAGGCGAGGTGGTTGAACCAGACCCGCTCACCGGTCTCCGGGTGCCGGTGCACGGCCTCCCGCCGGGCCCGGGTCCGCAGGCCGGTCGCGGTCCACTCGGCGGTCATGCCGTTGCGGACGCAGTACCGTTCCACCTCGGCCCGGTCCTCGGTGCCGAAGGCCTGCTGCCAGGCCACCCCGAAGCCCTCGGTGAAGTTGCGCACCACCATCCAGCCGCGGGCCGCGAACTCCTCGCGCACCGCCGGGTCGATCGCGGCGTACACCCGGCGGACGTCGGCGAGCGGGGTCGAGCCGAGCGTCTCCGGCGGCCGCACGCAGTGGAAGAACAGCGTCCTGGGCCAGGCGGCCTGGTAGGAGTTCTCGTTGTGGAGGAAGATCTCCTCGGCCGGCGGGTAGTCGGTGGAGGTGTACACCCGGCCCTTGATGGTGCTGCGGGGCGAGGAGCGCTCGGTGTAGGCCAGGGGCTCGCCGGACACCGCGGCGACCACGCCGGCGAACCCGTCGACCCCGCCGACGTCGAAACCGCGCAGCAGGACCGCGCCGTGCTCCAGGAGCCGCCGGCGGAGGAGAGGACGGGCGGCGGGCAGGTACTCGGCCACGGGGGTACCCGGCGCGTCCGCCGACAGGACGAAGGGAAGGGCGGACTCCACGGCACGCTCTCCCGAGGGGTCCGCGGTCACGGACAGGGGTGACGGGTTCGCAGTCATGCGTCTCAGCCTCTCGGGCCGGACCGGGTGCGGCGAGAGAACTACCGGCAGCCCTGTCGGCAGCCCCTCCACCGGGCCCGCTGCGTGTCCTTCTCTTCCGCCTCCCCCGCCCGGGCCCCTCCCGCTTCGGACCCCTCCCGGTGGGTGCGCCGGGCCGGGTGCCGCGGTCCGGTGCGCGGGCACGCCGACGGCGGGCCGGGGGCCCCCCCCCGGGGGGGGGGCCCCGCCCCCGGGGGGGGGGGGGGGGGGCGGGCCCCCCCCCCCCCCCCCCGCGGGGGGGGGGGCCCCCCCCGGGGCCCCCCCCGGGGGGGGGGCGGGGCGGGGGGCGGGGGGCGGGGGGGGGGGCCCGCCGCGGGGGGCGGGCCCCCCCCCCGGGGGGGGGGGCCCGGCCGCCGTCGGGCCGGTGGGTGTGCCGTCAGCCGAGCCGCTCCACCGGGAGGCCGGGGCGCTCGCCCGCGGCCGCGACGAAGGCGGTGAACGCGCCGGCCAGGTCGCGGGCGGCCGTCGCGGTCAGCAGGCCCTCCGGGTAGTGCAGCCGGCCGTCCAGGGCACCGCCGTTCTCGCGCAGGTCGACCAGCACGTCGAAGGGGTGCCCGCCCTGCCCGTGGTCGTACGGTTCGGCGACGACCCCGGGCAGGTCGACCCGGCCGGTGAGCGGGCCCAGCAGTTGGAAGCCGGCCTGGGCGACCGGGTTGCGGCTCGGGTCGCGCGGCGGGCGCAGCGCCGTCACCACGCGGTCGAAGGGCAGGCCCTGGTGGCGGTAGGCGGCGAGTGCGGTGGCCCGGGTGCGGGCCAGCACCTGGGTGAACGGCTCGCGCCGCCCGACCGGAGTGCGCAGCGCCAGGGTGTTGACGAACAGGCCGACCAGGTCGGTGAGTTCGGCGACCGGGCGGTTGGCGGTGAAGGTGGCCACGACCAGGTCGTCCGTCCCGCCGGCCGCGGTGAGCACGGCGGAGAAGCAGGACAGCAGCGCCATGAACGGGGTGGCGCCGGCCTCGCCGGCCGTCCGGTTGAGCGCGGCGGTGGCGGCCGGGGCCAGGGTGAAGTCGACCACGGCGTCCCGGCGTCCGCGCAGCGGCGGCCGGGCGCCGTCGCCGGGCGGCCCCGGGGCGGGCAGCTCCAGGACGGGCAGCGGCGCCCGGAGGTGGCGCAGCCAGTGGTCGAGGTCCTCCTCGGCGCGGTCCGCGTCGTCGGCTCCGGCGCGCTGCCAGGCCGCGTAGTCCGGGTAGTCGACGGGCAGGTCGGGCAGCCGGGGCGCGCGGCCGGCGCTCGCGGCCCGGTAGCACTCGGACAGGTCGCGCCAGAACACGCCCATCGACCAGTCGTCGGAGACGATGTGGTGGGTCACCGCCAGCAGCACGTGGTCCTCGGGCCCCAGGGCGAGCAGGACCAGGCGCAGCAGCGGGCCCCGGTCCAGCGCGAACGGCCGGGCCACCTGCTCCCGGACGGCCCGGCGGGCCCGTTCCTCGCGCTCGCCGGGCGGGGTGCCGGTGAGGTCCAGCAGTTCCGGGACGATCGGCAGGTCCTGGTGCACCACCTGGTGCGGCACCCCGCGGGTGGCCTCGAAGGTGGTGCGCAGCGCGGCGTGCCGGCGGACGGTCGCCCGCAGCGCCTCGTGCAGCGCGGCCGGGTCGATCCGGCCGCGCAGCCGGTGCGCGTCGTACATGGTGTACTCGGTGCTGCCGGGGGTGAGCCGGTCCAGGAACCAGAGCCGGTGCTGCTCGGAGGAGAGCGGCACCGGGCCGGGCGGGCGCGGCGGGACGGTGCGGCCGGCCTCCGGGGCGGTGGCCGGTCCGGCCGCGTCGAGCAGGGCCGCCAGTTCCTCCACGGTGGGCCGGGCCAGCAGGTCGGCGGGGGAGGGCGCGGCGCCGGTCAGCGCCCGCAGCCGGGAGCAGATCCGGGTCGCGATCAGGGACTGGCCGCCCAGGTCGAGGAAGCGGTCCCGGACGCCGATCGGGGCGACCCCCAGGGCCTGCTCCCAGACGTCGACCAGGGCCCGCTCGGTCGGGGTGCGCGGCGCCAGGTAGGCGGTGGCGAGCTCCGGGCGGCCGTCGTCGGGGGCGGGCAGCGCCTTGCGGTCGGTCTTGCCGCTCGCGGTGAGCGGCAGTTCGGGCAGCCGCACCCAGGCGGTGGGGACCATGTAGTCGGGCAGCAGTTCGCCCAGGTGCTTGCGCAGCTCGGTGAGGTCGGGTGCGTCGGGGACGACGCCGACCAGGTAGCCGACCAGCCGGCTGCCGCCGGTGGCGGCCGGGTGCGCGGCCACCACGGCGGCGTGCACCTGCGGGTGGGAGGCCAGCGCGGCCTCCACGTCGCCGAGTTCGATCCGCAGGCCGCGGATCTTCACCTGGTGGTCGAGCCGGCCCAGGTACTCGATCCGCCCGTCCACCCGGCGGCGCGCCAGGTCCCCCGTGCGGTAGAGCCGAGCGCCGGGCGGGCCGTACGGGTCGGGCCGGAAGGCGGCGGCGGTCAGGCCGGGCCGGCCGAGGTAGCCCCGGGCCAATTGGACGCCGGCCAGGCAGAGTTCGCCGTCGGTGCCGGGCGGTACGGGCACCCCGTCGGGGTCCAGGACGTACGTCCGGGTGTTGGCCACCGCCCGGCCGATGGTGACCGGGGCGCCGGGCAGGCAGCGCTCGGCGGTGACGTCCACCGCCGCCTCGGTGGGCCCGTACAGGTTGAACAGTTCGCAGTCCAGCAGCTCGTGCACCTCGCGGACCAGGTCCGGCCCGAGCGCCTCGCCGCTGCACACGATCCGGCGCAGGGCGGGCAGTTCGGGCGGGCCGCCGTGGGTGCGGCGGGCCCGCAGGTCGGCCAGGAACTCCCGCAGCATCGAGGGGACGAAGTGCACGGTGTCCACCCGCTCCTCGGCCAGCACCCGGTGCAGGTAGGCCGGGTCCCGGTGGCCGCCGGGGCGGGCCAGGACGAGTGTGCCGCCGACCGCCAGCGGGCCGAAGAACTCCCAGACCGACACGTCGAAGGTGGCCGGCGTCTTCTGCAGCACCCGGCCGCCGCCGACCAGCCCGCAGTCGTCGCGCATCCACAGCAGCCGGTTGACCACGCCCCGGTGCGGCACCACGACGCCCTTGGGACGGCCGGTCGAGCCGGAGGTGAAGATCGCGTACGCCGGGTGGTCCGGCCCGGCCGCGGGGTCCGGGTCGTGGGAGGGCCAGTCCGGCTCGTCCGCGGGGACGACCGGGTGCACCCCGGCGTGCTCGGCGGCCCGCGCCGCCCCGGCGTCGGTGACCAGCAGGGCCGCACCGCTCTCGGCCAGGACCGCGGCGGTGCGCAGCGGCGGGTGCTCGGGGTCGAGCGGCACGTACCCGGCCCCCGACTTGAGCACCGCCAGGAGCGCCACCACCAGGTCGATCCCCCGCTCCAGCCGGACGCCGACCAGGGCCTCCGGCCCGGCCCCGGCCGCCCGCAGCCGGTGGGCCAGCCGGTTGGCCCGCTCGTTGAGCCGGGCGTAGCCCAGCTCGACGCCCTCGCAGACCAGCGCGACCGCGTCCGGAGTGAGCCGGGCCTGGTGCTCGAACAGCTGGTGGACGCACTGCTCCAGCGGGTACGGCCGGTCGGGGCCGGTCGCGTCGGCCAGGTACCGCCGCAGCTCCAGTGGAGCCAGGACGGCGGGCCGGGCGGTCACGGCGCGCCGCCGGGCAGGAAGTCGTCCAGCCGGGTGCCGCCGCCCCCGGCCTCGGCGCCGCGCCGCACCAGGTCGGCCAGTGCGAGGTCGAGGATGCCCAGGCCGAACGGGGAGAACACCGTGGTGCGCCGCGGGTCGCGCGGCCCCGGGGCCGGCCCGGCGAGCAGGCCGCCGATCGTGGCGGTGATGAACTCCCGGTCGCCGGCCTCCTGTTCGGCCAGGTGAAGGGAGGTCGCGGCCCGGCACACGTGGTCCGGGTCGTCCACCACGTTGACCGCCGAGAGCACCGACTCCACCGTCAGGTCGCGCAGTGAGACGTGCAGGACCAGGGTGCCGGGCCGGCAGGGCCCGGTGGACAGGTGCGGGGTGGCGGCGGTGGTGGCGAGGCTGACCAGCGGGTGGGCGGCCAGCGCGTCCTCGGGCCGGTCCGCCACGGCGGTCTTCAGGCCCGGCTGCTCCCGCGCGCAGCGGGCGGCGAACTCCTCCGCCCGGACGCGGTCCCGGTCGTACAGGGTGACGGTGTCCAGGGCGGGCAGGACCACCCGGAGGAAGCGGAGCACCTCGAAGTTGATCACGCCGCAGCCGATCAGGGCCGCCCCGGTGTCGGGCTGCTCGCCGGCCAGGGTGGCGGCGGCCAGCGCGGCGCTCGCGGCGGTGCGCCGGGCCGAGACCAGGGACCCCTCGATCAGCGCCTCGGGGTGCCCGGTGCGCATCGAGTTGAGGATGATCGCCGCCGAGGCGCGCTCCAGGCCCAGCTCCAGGTTGCCGGGGAAGGAGGAGATCCACTTCATCCCGGCCACCGGCTGCTCACCGCCCAGGTAGGCGGGCAGGCCGATGATCCGGTTGCGCTCGTCCTCGGGGAAGCGCAGGAACACCGAGTGCGGGATCGCGCTCTCGCCCCGCGCGTGCCGGACGTAGGCCTCGCGGACGGCCGCCAGCACCTCCCGCTCCCGTCCGTCGAGGGCCTGTCGTACGTCGCGGGCACCCAGGATCAGCATGCTGCCACCTCCACCGAAGGGTCCTTCCACAGGTCGGCGGCGTCGCCGAAGTGCTCGGCCGCCCAGTCGTCGTTGTAGATCGTGTCCAGGTAGCGTTCGCCCCGGTCGGGCAGGACCACGGCGCAGACGGACCCGGCCGGCACCCGGGGGCGGATCCGGTCCAGGGCGCTGAGCACCGCGCCGGAGGAACCGCCGGCCAGGATCGCCTCCCGGCGGGCCAGCGCGCGGCAGCCGACCAGGCAGTCCAGGTCGTCGACGTGCACCACCTCGTCGGCCAGGTCCGCGTCGAAGAGCGCGGGGCGCACCGAGGCGCCGTGGCCGGGGATCAGCCGGGGCCCGGCCGTCCCGCCGAAGATCACGCTGCCGACCGCGTCGACGGCCACGATCCGGGTCGACAGGCCGCGTTCGCGCACGTACTCGGCGCAGCCGCGCAGGGTGCCGCAGGAGCTGGTGGCGCAGACCAGGTAGTCGACCCGGCCGTCCAGCTCGTCGACGATCTCCCGCATGGTCTGCCGGTGCGCCCCGGCGTTCAGCGGGTTGGCGTACTGGTCCGGGCAGTAGGCGTGCGGGATCCCGGCGACTAGCTCGCGCACCCGGCGCAGCCGGACCGGCAGGTACTCGCCGGTGTCCTGGTCGCACTCGGTCACCACCTCGACCTCGGCGCCCAGGGCCCGCATCACGGCGATGTTCTGCTGGTTGGTGCGGCCGTCCACCACGCAGACGAAGCGCAGTCCGAAGTACCGGCAGACCTGGGCCAGGCCGATCCCGAGGTTGCCGGAACTCGACTCCACCACCACGGACTTGCCGGCGGTGAGGGCGCCGGAGCGGACCCGGTCGACGAGCATGTTGAGCGCGGCGCGGTCCTTGATGCTGCCGCCGGGGTTGTGCGACTCCAGCTTGGCGTAGGTGCGGAAGCCGCTGTCCGGGAAGATCCGGGTGAGTTCGACCAGCGGGGTGGCGCCGACGGTGGACAGCACACCGCCGGCCACCCCGACGGCCGGGGGCGCCGTCACCGGACGCCCGCGCGCGCGTCGCGGCCGGCCCGGGCCGGGGAGGTTGGGGTACGGGTCATGGCGGGACTCCTGGTGAGAGCGTCGAGGAGAGGACGGGGACGGGCTCAGGCGGGTGCGTCCGTCGGGGCGGGGAGCGCCGGGTCGCTCGCCGCGGGGTCGTCGGGGGCGGCCGGGCCCCGGCGGACGGCCTTGCTGAGCGTCACCGCGGCGGCCAGCAGCACCATCCAGACGGCGAGCGCGGTCAGGGCCGTCCCGGTGCCGTACCACTGGAGCAGCAGGCCGCCGGCGAGCGAGCCGAGCGGCAGCGCTCCGCCGGACAGCACCGAGCTGGCGCCGGACACCCGGCCCTGGAGGTGGTCCGGGGTGGTGGAGAGCTGCTGAGTGGCGACGGCGACGTTCCAGATCGGGCCGACGAACCACATCAGCGCGTACAGCGCGCCGGTGAGCCAGAGGTCGTCGGCGAGGACCAGGCCGACCGCCAGCGCGGCCCAGGCCCAGTTGGCGCCGATCACCACGGCCGGCAGCGGCAGGCGCCGCCGGCACCAGGCGGCGGCGGTGGAGCCGAGCACGCCGCCCGCCCCCGCGACGCCCAGCAGGACGCCGATGCCGGTGGGGGAGGCGCCGCGCTCGTCGGCGAGCACCACGACGACCAGGAACAGCGCCCGGAACAGCAGGTTGCTGCCGGCGACGGCCAGGGCGGCGGTGCGCAGGAACGGCCGGCGCCACAGCCAGGCGAACCCGGCGGCCAGCTCGGCGAGCGGCTTGGCGGGCGGCCCGGCGTCGGCGTCCGCGCCGGTGTCGGCGGCGGCGGCGGCCTCCTTCGCCGTGCCGGGCGCCGACTGGAAGTCCTTGCGGATCAGCAGCAGCGTCACCACCGACACCGCGTAGCTGACCGCGTCCAGCAGGAACGGCAGGGCCCGGGCCACCCCGAAGAGCGCGCCGCCCAGCGGGGTGCCCAGGGTGATCGCGGCCCGTTCACGGGCCTCGTTGCGCGACAGCGCCTCGGTCAGCCGCCGTTTCGACACCAGGTGCGGGACGGCGACGTGCGAGGCCAGTTCGTGGCAGACCGTCAGGGTGCCCTCGACGAAGCCGACCAGCAGGATCTGGGCCAGGGTCAGCCGGTCGAGGGCCAGCGCGAGCACGATGCTCAGCGCGCCGGCCCCCCGGACGACGTCGCACCAGATCATCAGGCGCCTGCGGTCCACCCGGTCCACCAGCGCCCCGGCCGGTACCGGGAAGAGCAGCAGCGGCAGCAGCGCGGTGAACCCGGCGAGCCCCGCGTCGGCGGCCGAGCCGGTGACGGCCAGCACCAGCAGCGGGTAGGCGACGGTGGCACCCGTCGACCCCAGCATGGACAGCGCCGAGCCGGTCCACAGCAGGACGAAGTCCCGGTTGCGGTGCAGCGGCAGGTCCTCGGCGTCGGGCCGCCCGGCCGCGACGGCGGTCACCGGGCACCGCCCCGGCGGGCCCGGCGGGAGCCCAGCAGCGGCAGCGCGGCGGCCGCGCCCGCCTCCGGGTAGTCGGGCAGCGCGGCGGCCAGCGCGGCCACCGTGGCGCGGTCGAAGACCGCCCGCACCGGGACGTCCCGGCCGGTCGCCTCGCGCAGCCGCAGGGCGATCCGGGTGGCCAGCACGGAGTGCCCGCCGAGGGTGAAGAAGTTGTCGTGCGCGCCGATCCGCGGGTGGCCGAGGATCTCGCGCCAGGCGGCGGCGACGGTGCGTTCGTCCGGGGTCCTGGGTTCGACGAACTCCTGGACGCCCACGCCGGGTTCGACCGCCGGCAGGCGGCGGCGGTCGACCTTGCCGGAGGGGGTCAGCGGCAGCGCGTCGAGGACGGAGAAGGCGGCCGGGACCATGTAGTCGGGCAGGGTCGCCAGCAGCCGGTCGCGCAGTTCGCCGTGGCCGGGCACCCTGGCGCCGGGCACCGGTTCCAGGTGGGCGACCAGGTCGACCTCGCCGGTCGGCAGGGTCACCGGCTGGACCACGGCGGCCCGCACCTCCGGGCAGGAGAGCAGCGCGGTCTCGATCTCGCCGGGCTCGATCCGGTGGCCGCGGATCTTCACCTGGTGGTCGGCCCGGCCGAGCAGCTCCACGCCGCCGTCCGGGCGCCGGCGGCCGAGGTCGCCGGTGCGGTACATCCGGGCGCCGGGCACCCCGGCGTAGGGGTCGGGCAGGAAGGCGCCCGCGGTGGTGCCGGGCCGGCCGAGGTAGCCCCGGGCGGGGCCCGAGCCGCCGAGGTGGATCTCGCCGACCACGCCGTCCGGGGCCGGTTCCAGCCGCCCGTCCAGGACGTACAGCCGGGTGTTGGCCAGGACGGACCACGGGGCTCCGCCGGGGTCGGCGCCCGGCCGGGTGACGGTGGCCCAGACGGTGGTCTCGGTGGGGCCGTACAGGTCCCAGACCCGGGCGCCGTCGGCGGTGAGCCGCTCGACCAGGTCGGCGGTGAGCCGCTCGCCGCCGCTGAGCACCAGCAGTCCGGCGGGGGCGCTCCAGCCGGCGTCCAGCAGCATCCGCAGGGTGACCGGGGTGGCCTGGACGACGGCCGGGCGGGCGCGGTCCAGCAGCTTGGCCATCCGCAGCGGGTCCCTGGCCTCCTCGGTGTCGGCGAGGACCACCCGGCCGCCCGCGAGCAGCGGGAGGTACAGCTCCAGGACGGACGGGTCGAAGGAGACGGTGGTCAGCGCGGCGACCGCGTCGTCCGGCCGCACCGGAACCTGTTCGGCCACGGCGGTCAGGAAGCCGGCCAGTCCGCCGTGGGTGATCATGACGCCCTTGGGGCGGCCGGTGGAGCCGGAGGTGTGGATGACGTAGGCCAGCGCGGCCGGGTCGAGGTCCACGGCGGGCGCGGTGTCCGGGTGCGCGGCGATCTCCGCCCGGTGGGCGTCGGTCAGCACCAGCCGGCGCCCCCCGGCGGGCCCGTCGGCAGCGAGCCGGGCGGCCAGCGCGCGGTCGGTGACGACCAGCGGGCTGGCGCAGTCGTCGAACAGGAAGCGGATCCGGTCCTCGGGCAGGTTCGGGTCGACCGGCAGGTAGGCCGCGCCGGAGCCGAGCACGCCCAGCATCGCCGTCAGCAGCTCGGGGCCGCGCTCCAGGAGCAGCCCGACCACGGTGCCCGGGCCGGCGCCCAGCGCCCGCAGGTGGTGGGCCAGCCGGTTGGCGCGCGAGCGCAGCCCGGCGTAGTCGATCCGCTCCTCGCCGCAGACCAGCGCCACCGCGTCGGGCGTGCGCTCGGCCTGCCGGTGGAACAGCTCGGGCACGGTCGGGCCGTCCTGGTCGGCGGCGGGCGGCGGCCCGGCGGGCAGCAGGGCCCGGCGGTCGGCCGGGGGCAGCGTGACGGCGCGCGGGTCGGCCTGCGGGTCGGCCACCAGGCCGGCCAGCACGTGCCGGTAGGTCCGGGCCAGCAGGGCGAGCTCCTCGGCGCCGATCCGGTCCGCGGCGGCCTCCAGCTGGAGGGTGCCGGGCACGGTCGAGACCGACAGGCCGAACTCGTTCGGCGTCACGTCCTCGACCTCGTCGGCGTCGATGCCCTCGCCGGCCAGCACGTGCATGTCGGTGTAGTTGAAGAACACGTCGACCAGCGGCGTGTCCTGGCCCCAGGCGCGCTGCACGGCGGGCAGCGGGTGGTGCCGGTGCGGCCAGAGCGCGGTCTCCTCGGCGAAGACGGCCCGGGCCAGCGCGGGCCAGTCGGCCGCGTCGAGCACCACCGGGAACGGCACGGTGTTGAGGAACATGCCGCGCACCTGGTCGCCGTCGGAGGTCTCCGGGCGGGCGTTGCAGACCAGCCCGGAGGTGAACGCGGCCGGGCCGTCGGTGCTGCCGCCGAACAGGCCGAGCACGGTCAGGTGGGCGGCGAACAGCACGCTCTTCAGCGGCACCCCGGCCCCGGTGGCCACCGCGCGCAGGCCCGGCAGCAGGTCGGCGAAGCCCACCCGGGCGACCCGGTGGACGGCCTCGTCGCCGCCGTCCGCGCGGTGCCGCTCCGGGGCGGACCAGCCCTCGGGGACCCGCCACGGCCCGTACCGCGCCACCCGCTCGCGCCAGAACTCCCGGTCCTCGGCGGACTCCAGGGAGCGGCGCTCCAGCGCGATGGTGTCGGCGAACCGGGTGGTCGGCGGGGGAGGCGGGGCCGGGTCCCGGCCGTCGCGCAACGCCCGGTAGTAGCCCAGCAGTTCGGGGACCAGGGAGTTCTGGCTCCAGCCGTCCAGGATGGTGTGGGCGTAGACGACGGTCAGCCGCCACCGCCGGTCGTCGATCCGGTGCGCGACCAGCCGCAGCAGCGGGGCCGCGGCCAGGTCGAAGGGCGTGGACTGCTCGCGCGCCGTGGCGGCGGCGAGTTCGGCCCGCAGCCGCTCGGGGGAGAGCCCGCGCAGGTCGTGGACCTCCAGCGGGACGTGCGCCACGGCGTGCACCAGCTGGAGCGGTTCGCCGTGGCCGGACAGGTCGACCGAGGTCCGCAGGATCTCGTGCCGCTCCGCCAGCAGCGCCGCGGCGGCGCGCAGCGCGTCGGGCGCGAAGCCGTCGTCCTCCTCGCGCACCGGGTAGCTCAGCACGTTGACGTACATGCCCCGGTCCGCGCCGGCCAGCATCTCGTACGCCATCCCGGCCTGCACCTGGGACAGCGGATAGGCGTCGGTCAGGCCGCCCGGCAGCCGCTCTCGGTCGCCCGGGGCGAGCAGGGCGAAGGGCGCGGTGGGCTCGGCCCGCCGGCCGGCCGCCCGCGGGGCCAGCGCCTCGGCGAGCAGGCCCAGGGTCCGGTACCGGAAGAGGTCCTGGACGGAGACGTCGAGTCCCTGCTCGCGCAGCCGGCCGACGGCGCGGATGGCGAGGATGGAGTCGCCGCCGAGGTCGAAGAAGGTGTCGTGCACGCCGATCCGGGAGACGCCCAGGGCCGCCGCCCACGCCCGGGCGACGAGGTGCTCGACCGGGGTGCGCGGGGGGACGTGCTCGGCGGCGGCCTGCGGCACCGGATCGGGCAGGGCCGCGCGGTCCAGCTTGCCGTTCGGCGTGATCGGCAGCCGGGGCAGGCTGGTCCACGCGGTGGGGACCATGTGCTCGGGCAGCGACAGCCTCAGGTGGGCCTGGAGTTCGGCGGCGGCCGGCGCGGCGGCCGGGTCGGCCGGGACGACGTGCGCGGTCAGCCGCTCGCCGCCGGGCGTGCCGTGCAGCGCCGCCACGGCGTCGGCGACCAGCGGGTGGGTGCGCAGCGCGGCCTCGATCTCGCCGAGCTCGATCCGGTGCCCGTGCAGCTTCACCTGGTGGTCACCGCGGCCGTGGTAGGTCAGGGTGCCGTCGGGGTTGCGCCGGGCGAGGTCGCCGGTCAGGTAGAGCCGCCCGCCCGGGTTGGCCGGGTCGGGGTCGGGCACGAAGCGCTCGGCGGTCAGCGCGGGCCGGTTGAGGTAGCCGCGGGCGAGCTGAACGCCCGCCAGGCAGAGCTGCCCGGGGACGTCGACGGGCACCGGGGCGAGGTCGTCGTCCAGCACGTGGACCCGGGTGTTGGAGACGGGCGTGCCGATGGTGACGCGCTCGCCGGGCCGGCACGGGGTGGCGGTGACGTCGATGCTGGCCTCGGTGGGGCCGTACAGGTTGTGCAGCGCGGCGCCGCCGGTCACCGGGTGGCGGTGGCAGGCCTCGGCCAGGTCGTCGGGCAGGGCCTCGCCGCTGCACAGCACCAGCCGCAGCGCGGCGGGCGGGGTGTCGGCGGGCACGGTGGCCAGGAAGGCGCGGAGCATCGCGGGCACGAAGTGCAGGGTGGTGACGCCCTGGTCGGCGATGGCCCGGGCGAGGTAGCCGGGGTCGCGGTGGCCGTCCGGCCGGGCCATCACCAGGGTCGCGCCGGTGATCAGCGGCCAGAACAGCTCCCAGACGGACACGTCGAAGCTGTACGGCGTCTTCTGCAGCACCCGGTCGGCCTCGGTGAGGCCGTAGGCGTCCTGCATCCAGCGCAGCCGGTTGACCACGCCCCGGTGGGTGGTGACCACGCCCTTGGGACGGCCGGTGGAGCCGGAGGTGTAGATGACGTAGGCCGGGTGCAGCGGGTCGACGGCCGCGGCGGCCACGGGCTCCGCCGGCTCCGCGGCCTCCTCGCCGGCGTCGGCGTCCAGCAGCAGCACGCGGGCCCGGTGCGGGGGCAGCGCGGCCGCGAGGTCGCCGGTGGTCAGCACGACCGGGGCGGCGGAGTCCGCGAGCATGTGGGCCAGCCGGTCCGCCGGGTAGCCCGGGTCCAGCGGCAGGTAGGCGCCGCCGGCCCGGAGCACGGCCAGCAGCGCCACCGGCAGCTCCAGCCCGCGGTTGAGGCAGACGGCCACGGTGCGCTCCGGGCCGACGCCCAGCGCCCGCAGCCGGCGGGCCAGCGCCTCGGCGCGGGACTGCAGCGCGCGGTAGTCGAGCGCGTCCGTCCCGAAGCGCACGGCGACGGCCGCGGGGGTGCGCCCGGCCTGCCGCTCGACCAGGGAGTGCAGCAGTTCGTCGTCGGGGTAGCGCACCGCGGTGTCGTTCCACCGCTCCAGCCGGGCGCGCTCGTCCGGCGAGAACAGGGTGGCGCCGGTGACGGCGGTGCCGGGGTCGGCGGCGACCGCCTCCAGCAGCGCGGTGAAGTGCTCGGCCAGCACGGCCGCCCGCTCGGGGGTGAACAGGGCGGTGGCGTACTCGACCACGCCGGACAGCGAGCCGTCGGGCTGCTCGGTCAGGTGCAGCGTCAGGTCGAACTTGGCGCTGTGCCACGGCGTGGCGTACGGGGTGGCGCTCAGCCCGGCGCCGCCGAAGCCGTGGCCGGTGCTCGCCCCGTTGTAGGCGAACATCACCTGGAACAGCGGGTTGCGGGACAGGTCGCGCTCGGCGCCCAGCTCGTCCACCAGCCGCTCGAACGGGACGTCCTGGTGGGCGAAGGCGCCCAGGGCGCTCTCCCGGACCCGCTCCACGGCCTCCTCGAAGGTCGGCTCCCCGGACAGGTCGGTGCGCAGCACCAGGGTGTTGACGAAGAAGCCGAGCAGCTCGCGGGCCTCCGGGCGGGTGCGGCCGGCCAGCGGGGCGCCGACGGTGACGTCCGCGCGGCCGGCGTGCCGGGCCAGCAGCAGCTTGAAGGCGGCCAGCAGCAGCATGAACGGCGTCGCGCCGCGGCCGCGCCCCCAGGCGGTCAGGGCACGGGCGGTGCCGGCCGGCACGGTGAACGGCAGGATCGCGCCCGCCGGGTCGAACACCGGCGGCCGGGGCCGGTCGGTGGGCAGCTCCAGCGCGGTCGAGCCGGCCAGCTTCCGCCGCCAGTAGTCGAGCTGGCCGGCGGTCGCGGCGGCCGAGTGCGCCTCGCGCTGCCAGCCGGCCCAGTCCGCGTACTGCACCGCGGGCGGAGTCAGCGGGCTGGGCCGCCCCTCGGCGAACGCCGGGTACAGGGCACCGAGTTCGGCGGCGAGGACACCGACCGAATGGCCGTCGAAGGCGATGTGGTGGAAGGCCAGGACGAGGACATGGTGCTCCTCGGCGAGCCGGACCAGCCGGGCCCGCAGCGGGGTGCCGGCCGTGAGGTCGAAGGGCGCGCGGGCCAGTCGCTCGACGAGCCCGCCGAGCCGGTCCCGGGCGTCGGCGGCGGGCAGCACGGCCAGGTCGACCAGCTCGAACTCCGGTTCCGCCACGTCCAGCGGCAGCTGCCGCGGCTCGCCGTCGACCTCCAGGTAGCGGGTGCGCAGCACCTCGTGGCGGGCCGACACCTCGGCCAGCGCGCGGCGCAGCGCCGGCACGTCCAGCGGGCCGCGCAGCTCCCAGCCGACCGGCAGCACGTACTCGGCGGTGCCGGGGCGCAGCTGCTCCAGCAGCCACAGCCGCTGCTGGGCGAAGGAGAGCGGCAGCGGGCCGCCGCGGGCCAGCCGGGCGACGGCGCCCTCGGCGGCGCCGCCGGGAGGGGCGGGCCGGGCCGAGCCGCGCAGCAGGCCGTCCAGCAGCGCCCGGCGCCGCTCGGCCTGCGCGGTCGCGCCCGTCGTGCCCTCGGCGTTCGTCGTGCCCTCGGCGTTCGTCGTGCTCTCGGCGCCCGTCGTGTCCTCGGCGTTCGTCGGGTCGGCGGGTTCGGCGGGGGGAGGGCCGGTCAGCGGAGCGCTCATCCCTCGATCACCTGAGACAACATCGACTCCACTTCTGCATCGGAAAGTTGCTCGACCCGCTCGGTGATCGCCTCGCGCAGCCGTTCGGCGAGCTGGGCCGGGGTGCGGGCGTCGAACACCGCGCTCACCGGCAGCTCGACCGGGAAGCGCTCGCCCAGCAGGGCGGTCACCTCGGTGGCCAGCAGCGAGTGGCCGCCCAGCTCGAAGAAGTCGTCGTGCACGCCGATCGCGGCCACCGACAGCAGCTCGGACCAGACCTCGACGACGGCCCGCTCGACCGGCGTGCGCGCGACGGCCACCGGCGCCCGGCCCGGGTCGTCGCCGGGGGTCGGCAGCGCGGCCCGGTCCACCTTGCCGTTGGGGTTCAGCGGCAGTTCGGGCAGCCGCACCCACGCGGTCGGCACCAGGTACTCGGGCAGCAGCCCGCCCAGGTACTCCCGCAGCGGCCGGCCCGGCCGGTCGAGGGTGTCCGACACCACGTAGCCGACCAGCTGCTTGTCCCCGGCCGGGGTCGGCCGGACCGCGGCCACCGCCGCCCGGACCTCCGGGTGGTTGCTCAGCGCGGCCTCGACCTCGCCGAGTTCGATCCGGTGGCCGTTGATCTTGACCTGCTGGTCGCGCCGGCCGTGGAAGAGCAGCTGCCCGTCGGGGCCCTCGGTGACGAGGTCCCCGGTGCGGTAGAGCCGGGCGCCGGGCACCGTGCCGTACGGGTCCGGGACGAACCGCTCGGCGGTGAGCGCCGGGCGGCCGTGGTAGCCCCGGGCCACCCCCGGCCCGCCGACCAGCAGTTCACCGGGCTCGCCGGCCGGCAGCACGGTGACGCCGTCCTCCGCCACCACGTACAGGCTGGTCCGGGTGATGGCCCGGCCGATCGGGACGGAGCCCCGGGTCTCGGCCAGGGTGACCCCGCGCCGCGCGGCGCAGAAGGTCGTGCACTCGGTCGGCCCGTAGCCGTTGACCACCTCCACGCCCTGCTCCACCAGCATCCGCACCTCGGCCGGCGGCGCCACGTCACCGGCCACCAGGACCTGGCGCACCGTCGCCAGCGCGCCGGGCCGGGTGCGCACCACGTGCTGGAACACCCCGGTGCTCAGCAGCGCCACGCTGACGGCGTGCCGGCGCACCGCCTCCTCGATCGAGGCGGCGGTCGGCACGCCCTGCGGCAGCACGGCCAGCCGGGCGCCGTTGCACAGCGCGCCCCAGACCTCGAAGGTGGACAGGTCGAAGGACAGCGGGGCGAGCATCAGCACCACCTGCCCCGGGTCGAGGTCCGCGTAGTCGGCCTCGTGCACCAGCCGCAGCACGTTGCGGTGGGTGACCCCGACCCCCTTCGGACGGCCGGTGGAGCCCGAGGTGTACATCAGGTAGGCCAGGTCGTCCGGTACGGCCCCCGAGGCGGGGGCCGTGGTCGGCAGGCCGGCCGCCGCCGACCAGTCCGGCTCGATCGCCACCCGGTCCAGGCCGGTGGCCGCGAACCGGTCGGCGAGCCCCGGCTCGACCAGCAGGACCCGGGCGCCGGAGTCGGCCACCATGAAGGCGAGCCGCTCGGGCGGGTACTCCGGATCCAGCGGCAGGTAGTGCCCGCCCGCCTTGAGCACGGCCAGCAGGGCGGTCACCACCTCCGGGCTGCGCTGGGCGCACACCGCGACCGGGGCGTCGGGCCCGACTCCGCGGGCGCGCAGCAGATGGGCCAACTGGTTGGCCCGGGAGTCCAGTTCGGCGTAGGTCAGCCGCCGTCCGCCGAACTCCAGGGCCGTCACGTCCGGCGTGCCCGACGCCCGTCCCGCGAACCACTCGTGCACGCACCGGTCGGGCAGGGGTGCGTCGGCGCGGCCAACCACGGTGTTCATGCCGTCCGGGTCTCCTGTTCCATCCGCCGACGCAGGCTCAGCGGACGCATGTCCGTCCAGACCGTGTCGATGTGGTCCAGGCAGTCCTGCTTGGGGCCCTCCTTGCCCTCCCGCTGCCAGCCGAGCGGGAGCTCC
The DNA here is from genome assembly GCF_042894165.1 of Kitasatospora sp. NPDC001547. Taxonomy (NCBI): domain Bacteria; kingdom Bacillati; phylum Actinomycetota; class Actinomycetes; order Kitasatosporales; family Streptomycetaceae; genus Kitasatospora; species Kitasatospora sp. NPDC001547. Next base: position 397,312 of record NZ_JBIAVL010000001.1, read on the forward strand.
CGGTCGGCCAGCCAGATCGAGTACTGCTCCTCGTCGTTGCGGACCACCCAGTACGTGCGCGGGTCGGTACTCTCGTCAGCCATTCCGCTCTCCTCTCGCAGGGGCGGGCGCCCGCTCGGCCGGGGCGCCGCGACAGGAAGACTCGCCCGGGGCGGGCCGGACGCCATAGGGAAGAAGCGGCCGACAATCCGGCAGCCCCGCTGCCCGCAGGACTGCTGGTCCTTCTCTTCTGCGCGCCCGCGCCGCGCCGGAATGCTGGCCGGACCCCGCCGCGTCGGAAAGGACACCTATGACCGTCGAACGGACCGCGCCGGCCACCCCGGCAGAGCCGCCGGCCCCCGGCGACCACGCCCTCTTCGAGACCATGGAGGCCGACGTCCGGCTCTACTGCCGGAAGTTCCCGGTGGTCTTCGAGCGGGCCAAGGGCGCGGAACTGCACGCCGAGGACGGCCGGGTCTTCCTCGACTTCTTCTGCGGCGCCGGCACCCTCAACTACGGCCACAACCCCGACCCGATCAAGCGGAAGCTGGCCGCCTACCTCGCCGCCGACGGCGTCAGCCACGGCCTGGACATGTACACCGTCGCCAAGCGGGACTTCCTGGCCCGGATGGACGAGGTGCTGCTGCGCCCCCGCGGCCTCGACCACAAGGTCCAGTTCACCGGCCCGACCGGCACCGACGCGGTGGAGGCCGCCCTCAAACTGGCCCGCAAGGCCACCGGGCGGCGCGGCCTGGTCGCCTTCACCGGCGGCTTCCACGGCATGTCGCAGGGTTCGCTGGCGGTCACCGGCAGCCGGCGGGCCCGCCGGGCCGGCGGCGCGATCGCCCAGGACGTCACCTTCGTCCCCTACGAGGACGGCCCGCACGGCGCGTTCGACTCGATCGGGTACCTGGAGCGGCTGCTCACCGACCCGTCCTCCGGCACCGACCTGCCGGCCGCCGTGATCGTCGAGCCGCTCCAGATGGAGGGCGGCGTCTACCCGGCCTCCGCGGACTGGCTGCGCCGCCTGCGGGACCTGACGGTCCGCCACGGCATCCTGCTGATCGCCGACGAGATCCAGTCCGGCTGCGGCCGCACCGGCACATTCTTCGCCTTCGAGCAGTCCGGCATCGTCCCCGACCTGATCACCCTCTCCAAGGCCATCGGCGGGTACGGGCTGCCGCTCTCCCTGGTGCTGCTGCGCCGCGACCTCGACTGCTGGGAGCCCGGCGAGCACACCGGGACCTTCCGCGGCAACCAGCTCGCCTTCGTCGCGGCCACCGCCGCCTGGGACTACTGGGAGCAGCCCGAGTTCCTCGACGCCCTCGCCGACAACGCCGAGCGGCTGCGCGAGTTCGGCGAGACCGTCCTCGCGAAGGTGCCCGGCGTCACGGCACGCGGCCGGGGCATGGTGCTCGGCCTCGACCTCGCCGGGGCGGGCGGCCCCGAGCGGGCCGAACGCGTCCAGCGGTACTGCTTCGACCACGGCCTGGTGGTCGAACTCGCCGGCCGGCACGACGAGGTGGTCAAGCTCCTCCCGCCGCTGGCGATCGACCGGGCCCCGCTGGAACGCGGCCTCGCCGTCGTCCTCGACGCGATCCTGGCCGGGTGAGCGCCGTGACCAGTCGCCGCCACCTGATCTCGATCGACGACCTCTCCGACCAGGAGCTGTACGACCTGGTCCGCCGGGGCGCCGAGTTCGCCGCCGGCCACGCCGAGGACGCCCGCCCGCTGCGCGAGCACGTGGTCGGCATCCTCTTCCGCAAGACCTCCACCCGGACCAGGACGGCCTTCTCCGCCGGGGCGCTGCGGCTCGGCGCGCGGATCATCGGCTACGGCCCCGACGACCTCCAGCAGAACACCGGTGAGAGCGTCGAGGACACCGCCCGGGTGCTGTCCGGGATGCTCGACGTGCTGGTGGCCCGGACGGCGGGCCCCGAGGCCGAGCTGCGGGCACTGGCCGACCAGCAGACCATGGCGGTCGTCAACGCGATGAGCGCCGAGGAGCACCCGACCCAGGCCCTCGCCGACCTCACCACCCTGCACCGGCACTTCGGCCGGATCGACGGGCTCCGGGTGCTCTACGCGGGGGAGGGCAACAACAGCGCCTCCGCGCTCACGCTGGCCCTGTCCCGCTACCCCGGCACCGAGCTGCACCTGCGCACGCCGCCCGGCTACGGCGTCCACCCCCGGTACGTGGAGCGGGCCGCGGCCGGGGCCGGGCGCCGAGGCGGCCTGATCGAGCAGCGGCACGACATGGCCGGCCTGCCGGAGGTCGACGTCGTCTACACCACCCGCTGGCAGACCACCGGCACCAGCAAGCCCGACCCGCACTGGCGCTCGCTGTTCGACCCCTTCCGGGTGGACGACGCGGTGATGGCCGCCACCTCCGCCCCGGTCTTCCTGCACGACCTGCCGGCCCACCGGGGCGAGGAGGTCACCGCCTCCGTGCTCGACGGACCGCTCAGCCTCGCCTTCGGGCAGGCCGAGAACAAGTACCACAGCGCGCGCGCCGTCCTGGAGTGGTGCACGGCCGGGAACGGCTGAGCGCGGTGTGGCACGGCGGCGCGGTGGCGGCGTCGGGAACGGCCGGCCCGGCGCGCCGCCCGTTCCCGGCCCGTGCGCCGCGCCGCCGTCCCCGGCCGGCCGGGGACGCACCGGTGCCCACGTCCCCCGGGGGCACCGGTGCCCACGTCCCCTCCGGGTGCTCCGGCGCACCGGCGCTCACAGCCGGCGCGGGTGCTCCGGCGCACCGGCGTTCACGGCCGGCGCGGGTCCGGGGCGAGCTCGGCCGCCAGTCGGCAGAGCCCGCCCCGGTCGGCCGCCCCGGTCTTCTGCACCAGGCTCGCCAGGTGCTTCTCCACCGTGCGCGGCGAGATCGACAGCCGCCGGGCGAGGTCCTGGTTGCCGGGCCGGTCCACCAGCAGCGCCAGCACCTCGTACTCGCGCGGGGTGACGCCCCGCTCGCGCAGCGCGGCCGGGATGCGGTCCCGGCCGGTGCGGCGCTGCCCGACGCTCGCCCCCGACTGCCGGAGCAGGGCCCGGCAGGCGCCCGCGACGGACGGCACGTCCAGCTCGTGGAAGTACTCCTCCGCGGTGCGCAGCCAGCTCACCGGATCGCCCCAGCCGTCGGCCAGCGCGGCCTCGGCGACCAGCCGCAGGCCCAGCCGGTGGGCGGTCGGGAAGAGGTCGGGGTCCCGCCGCAGCCGCTCGACCTCGGCGGCGGCCTCCGCCCCCCGGCCCCGCCGGCCGAGCAGGACCGCCCGGGCCAGTGCCAGGAACGGGCGGTTCCAGGCCAGTTCCGCGCCCGGGGCGCCGGCGACCGCCTCGTACGCGGCCCAGTCCGCCCGGCCGGCCAGTACGGCGAGCAGCGGGGCCAGCCCGTACTGGCCGGACAGGTAGAAGACGCTCGGGTGCAGCGCCTCCCACTCGGCGGTGGCGGTCAGCTCGGCCTCCGCGCCGGCCCGGTCCTCCTCCAGCAGTGCGCAGACCGCCCGGCAGAGCCCGAGCACCACCGGGGTGAGCAGCGAGCCGTCGCCCCCGGCCTGCCGGAACAGCCGCAGTTCGCGCTCCATGTCCCGGCGGCGGCCGCGGTGGGCGGCCAGCGTCGCCGAGGTCAGCCGCAGGTAGCGGTGGGTGGCCAGGTTGCCCATCCGCAGACTGGTGTCCAGCCAGCGGTCCACGATGGCCTCGGCGGCGGCCGGGTCGCCGCACAGGACGGCGTTCATCGCGAGCAGGCTCTCGGTGTGCTGGGTGCGCACCAGCGAGCCCAGTTCCCGGGCGGCCTCCCCGGCCTGCTCCAGCCGGCGGGCGTCGCCGGTGCGCAGGAAGGCGTTGGCGCCCAGCCGGAGCAGGGCCTCGAAGCGCCAGTTGGGCAGGCCGTGCGTCTCGGCGACCGCCAGCATCCGCTCCAGGCACTGGTCGGCCGCGTCGAAGCCGCGCTCGCGCGCGAGCAGGGCGAGCAGTTGCAGGGCCTGGCAGGCCAGTACCGGCGGGCCGGTCCGCTCCGCCTCCTCGGCGGTCTCCCGGGCGATCCGCTCGGCGTCGTCCACCCGGTCCCGCCGGCCGGGCAGCAGCGCCAGGTGCCCCTCGACCACCGCCAGCGCGGCGGTCTGCTCGGGCCGGCCCCCGTCGCGCAGCAGCGCCCGGGCCGCCGCGACCTGGGTGACGGTGTCGGAGCCCCGCTCGGCCACCACGGCCGCCCAGGCCAGCCGGGTGCGCAGCGCGACCTCCCGTTCGGGGCTCAACGCCGCCGCGCTGGCCGTCGGCAGGGTGTCGGCCAGGGCGAGCGCGCGGTCCAGCTGGCCGGCCTCGACCAGCGCGTAGGCCAGCGACTCGGTGGCCGCCGTCCGGTCGGCCGGCGCCGCCAGTTCCACGGCCCGCTCCAGCAGCCGCACCGCCGAGGCGGACGCGCCCTCGGCCAGCGCCTGCCGGCCGGCCTCCGCGTAGAGCAGGGCCGCGCCGTGGTGGTCGCCGGCCGCGACGAGCAGCCGGGCCACCAGCCGGCCGTGGTCGGCCGCGTACGGCGGCCCGGCCTTGCGCAGCGCGGCGGCGGCCCGGCGGGCGAGCGCGGCCCGCTCGGCCGGGGCGACGCTCTCCAGCACCGCCTGCGCGGTGATGGCGTGCCGGAAGCCGTACCCCTCGGGCGCACCCGGGTCCGGCACGATGAAGTCCGCCTCGGCCGCGGCGCGCAGCCGGGCGAACAGGCCCGGATCGTCGTCCCCGGTGACGAGTTGCAGGCTGTCGACCGAGAACCGGGGGCCGAGGGTGGCCGCCGCCAGCAGCAGGTCGCGGACCGGCGGGGCCAGCCGGCCCAGTCGCAGGCCGCAGCCGTGCACCACGCTGGCCGGCACGGTCGCGGCCAGGTCGCCGGTCACCCGCCAGCCGTCGCCGTCCCGGCGCAGCGCGCCCGAGCCGACCAGCTCGGCCAGCAACTCCTCCACCAGGTACGGGTTCCCGCCGCTGCGCTCGGCCAGCCGGCCGGTCACCGCGGACGGCACCCGGCCCACCGGCACGCCCAGGCAGCCCGCCGCCAGCGCCCCGACGTCGGCGGTGGTCAGCGGCGGCAGCGCGGCGACGGACGCCACCCGGCGCCGCTCCGCGCCGCGCACCAGGTCCAACGCGTTGCCCGGCTCCGGCCGCAGCGTGGCGACCAGCAGCGCCGGCACCCGGTCGAGGTGGTCCACCAGGTACTCCACCGCGGCGAGCGTCTCCGCGTCCGCGTCGTGCAGGTCCTCCAGGGCCAGCACGCAGCCGGACCGGCGGCCGATCACGCCCAGCAGCCGCAGCAGCGCCTCGGCGAGCTCCACCACGCTCTCGGCGTAGCCCGGCCCCGCCGCCGGCCGCCACTCCGGCACCAGCCGGCCCAGGGCCGGCCGGTACGGCAGCAGTTCGGCGTCCTCCGGGGGGCCCTCGGCGTGGAAGCACGAGTACAGCGCCTCCGCCAGCGGGCGGAAGGGCGTGTCCGCCCCGGTCGCGCTGCTGCGCCCGCGCAGTGCCGGCAGTCCGGCCGCCACGGCCCGCCCGGCGCAGTCGTCGACCAGCCGGGACTTGCCGATGCCGGCCTCGCCGACCAGGAACACCGCGCGCCCGCCGTCGCTCTGAAGGCGTGTCAGGGTTCGTCGCAGCAGTGACGTTTCGGCCGTGCGGCCGACGGTCACCGGTGATGAGGTCCGCATGGCCGCAGGCTATTGGTCACCGGACGGCTCCGGTAGAGCGGAATCGGGCATTCACCGCCCGGCTGACCGGCATGTTCATGCCTAAACGTGCCGGTCAGGCGGGCGGTGGCGGGTCGTCCGGGCGCCGGCGGCCGCGCGCCGCGGGGGTCACGCCGACCGCGTGCGCACCCGGGGGCGGCGGCGCGCACACGGGCCCGGACGGGCGGGGCCGGCTACTCCTCGTGGTAGCTCATCGTCGTCCACGGGTCGGTTTCGGCCATCCGGGCCGTCCCGCCGCCCAGCAGCACGGAGCGGCGGGCGAGCCGGCCGCCCGGGTGCAGCCTGATCGCGCCGGCCGGGTGGTCGGCGGCCACGCCCTCGTGCCCGTCGGCCCGCTTCCACCGGCGGACGGCCTCCGGCGCGGGCGTTCCGGCGGACTGCCCGACGGCCGGTCTGCCCGCGGCGGGGGTGGTTCCGGCGAGTGCTCTGGCCAGGGGGACGGATCGGTTCAAGGACTTCACCCTTCTCTCTCGTGGATCACGGCGTCCGGGGCGGACGCCGTTCGGTGCCGCGACGTCCCGGGGGACGACCGCGGGTGGGTCACGGCGTCCTCGTGGAACGGCCGCGTCGAACCCGGCGCCAGGAGCAGCGCCGAAGCCGTACGGTGGGCGAAACCGAGCCGCAGCAGCCCGTGGCCGACTCCGGACAGCCCGAACAGCAGACCCGGGACGGCGAGGCCACCGGGGGTGCCGCAGACCGGCCCGGTGCGGGCCAGCGCGTCCAGCAGGGCGGCCGAACGGCGCGCCAGCCCCTGCCGGGCGGCGGCGCCCGGGGCCCGGCCGAGCAGCTCCAGCACGCCGGTCTCGCCGTGGCAGAGGCTGTGGTCGGGCCGCGACCCGGCCGTCACCGCCGCGTCGACGGCGGCCCCGGCCCAGGCGGCCAGCTCCGGGTCGCCCGCCGACGCCCCGCTGTCGATCACCGCGAGTGCGATGCCGGGCGCGCCCTCGCAGCAGGACCCGCCGGGTGCCCGCCCGGCCACGGACGAGCGCAGCGCGGCCAGCCCCGCGTGCCGGTACGCGGCGCCGCCGCCCGCCTGCGCGTACGCCAGCAGGGCCCAGCCGAGGCCGGCCGTTCCGGTGGCGAAGCCCGGGGCCGGGCGGTCGGGCCGGTCGCGCGGCCCGTCCGGGCCGTGCGCGTCGTGCACCCGGTACAGGTCGAGTCGACCGAGCAGGCGCTCGGCGCAGCGCCGGGCACCGGCCAGGGCCTCGGCGTCCCCGGTCTCCCGCCCCACCGCGAGCAGGGCCGCCAGCCCGCCGGCCGTACCGTCGGCCAGCCCGGACGGCTCCTCCGCCTCCGCGGCGGCCGCGGTGAGCCGGACGGCGGGCCCGACCCAGCCGAGCACCTCCCGGTCATCCAGCAGGCCGCCGACCTGCGCCAGCGCCCAGGTGAGGCCGCCCAGGCCGGCCCAGGCACCCGAACCGACCAGCGCCAGGTCCTCGGGCCGGGCGGCGAGCCGCTCCAGCAGGGCCGGCACCGGCCGCAGAGCCAGACGGGCCACCTCCGCGTAGCGGTCCGCGCCGGTGAGCGCGGCGAGTTGGGCGAGGAACAGCGCCGGCCCGGGGTAGCCGCCGCCGAGGTCGGCGCCGGCCGGGGCGAGCCGCCAGTAGCGGTCGGCGATCAGGTCGAGCCCGAGCCAGTTGGCCCGGTCCGCGGACCGGTGCGCCCCGTCGACCAGCCGGTCGCCGATCTCCCGGGCGGCGGCGAGCAGCCGGGCGGGGTCCGGAGCGGCGGGCAGCCGGGCCGGGTCCGGAGCGGCGGGCGGGTCGGCGGGCGTCCCCGGCCCGGTGTGGCCGTGCGCCGGGCCGGTCGAGCGGGCCGCCATGGCCGCGCGGACGATCCACTCCTGCTCGGCCGGACCGGTCGCCCCCAGGGCGGTGAGCCGCTCCGCGACCCGGTCGAGGCCGGGGCGGTCCAGGGCGCCGGCGACCGGTCGGCCCCGGCCGCCGCGCAGTTCGGTCCCGCCCGGGCGGGTGGTGAACAGCGGCACGTCACCGGCCCACAGTTCGGCGACCTCCTCGTCGATCACCGCCGCCGGGCCGGGCCGGGCGGACTCGCCGGTGCCGAGGGTCCGGAACAGCGCCTCGCGGTGCCCGGCCTCGCGCAGCACGTCGGGGTGGGTCGACTCGTCGAGCAGCGTCGCGTACTCCTCGGTGGCCCGCAGGACGACCCGGACCTCGTCCTCGGCGAAGGCGCTCAGCAGGCCGCGCGGGCCGGTGAGGTCCGCGAGTCCGGCCACGAGGGCCCGGCGGCCCGCTCGGAACCCGGCCAGCAGCTCGTCCAGGTGGTCGGCCGGATCGGAGTCGGTGCCGTCGAGCCGCGGCCGGTTCTCGGCGCCGGCGAACGCGGCCGCACCGCGGACCAGCCGCATCCCGTCGGTGCCCGCCGCCGCCCAGCGCACGGCCGCGCTCGGGGAGCCGGCGCCGGCGTCACCGCCGAGCCCGGAGGCGTCCAGGGCACGCTCGTCGCCGAGGACCAGCCGGGGCAGCAGGCCGGTGCGGTGCACCGAGGCCTGGAGTGCGAGCGCCGCCGGGTCCTCGTGCCACGGATCGTCGTCCGGCCGGTCCGGGTCGGCGGGCGCGGGCGGGTGGAAGAGGGTCTCCAGGTCGACCGGTACGGGGTGCTCGCCGCAGGCGATCAGGTTCCCGGCGTGCAGGTCGGTGGCGTCCAGGGCGTGCAGCAGGGCGAGCCAGGCGCCCTGCCGGAGGTAGAACCGCTGGACCTCGGCCGGTTCGGTGCACGGCCGCCGCTCCACGAACTCCAGCCAGCCGTAGCCCGGTCGCTCCAGCAGGGCGGGGGTCCGCAGACCGGGGGTGCCGGGCCGGGTGTTGAACCAGTGGACCACGTCGGCGAGATGACGGTGGACGGCGGTCGGCCGCGGCCGGTACACCAGCCGCCCGCCACCGGCGAAGCGCAGCACCGCGACGGACCGCCCGCCCTGGTGCCCGTCGCCCGCGTCGCGCCGGACGGCTACCAGGGGGCCGGGGTCGACGCCGTGGAACAGGGCCGCGGTCACCTCGCGCCGGTCGGCGGCGAACCGGGTCAGCAGTTCCGCGAAGGCGTCGGCGGCGGCCAGGCAGGTCCGGGCCAGGACCCGTGCCAGCACCGGGTACTCGCCGAACAACGCGCGGAGCGCGGCCGGTGCGGCCATCCGCCGGACGAAGTCCCGGAAGCGGTCGGCGGGGGAGTCTCCCGCCAACACCCCTTCCTCCCTGGCCACGTTGAGCTCCAGGACCAGCGTCCGGGCGGCCTGCCGGGCCAGCGTGCCGGTGAGCCCGTCGACGAACCGTGCCCGTACGGCGGGCAGGTCGACCGCCCCGGCGGGCAGCGCGGTCGGCAGTCCGGCCCCGGCCAGCCGGGCCAGCGGCGCCACCACGGGCCGGAACCCGCTGACGCCGGGCAGGTCGCCGGCGGGTAACCCGTGGTCGGTCGCGTCGGTCGTCGGCGCCCCGGCCACCGCCCGCTCGACGAACACGGCCCAGTCGGGCCGGCCCGCCGGGGCCCGGTCCGCTGCCCGGACCGCGGGCAGCCACCAACCACCGGATCCGGAACCGGCGTTGACGGTCGTGGGGTCCCTGGCAATCACAGTGCAGAGGGTGGCATCGTGTGGATGATTGCACAAGGGTGTGATCTCCACGTAGTGATCACGTGGCTACCGTGCGGACCGTCCTCGCCCGGCCCCCGTCGTCAGGCCCCCGCCGCCCGCGCGGCTCCCGGGGAAGGTACAGGGACGCCTTCTCCAGGACGTGCGAGGTGAACACCCCGCCCCACGCGAAGCCGCCCCGGTACCTCGGGACCCGGGCGGCCCCCGGAGCCGCCGCCTCCATACGGCGACGCGCAGCGGCTTCTTCGCAGCCTCGCCCGTGGGCCGTGGGCAGGGCGTCGACGACCAGGCGGGCCCGGTGGTGGTCGGCCATCGCGTAGCCGACCACCTCGCGAGTGGCCAGGTCCAGCCGGCACGCCAGGTAGTACCAGCCCTCGCCGGTGGGCAGGCAGGTGATGCCGTTCTTCAAGACCTCGATGGTCCTGTCCTGTTCGAGGTTCTGCCGTCGCAGACGCCGGAGGTCCTCGCGTTCGGCACTGGTCAGCTCGCCGGCACCGCCCTCACCACGGTCGGCCCGGTCCTGCCTGTGAACTCCTCCGCGTGAGGTCCCCCGTGAGAGCTACGTGCGAGTGCCCTCTGCGGGGTGACGATCCCTGCCCACCGGTTCCGTAGCGTTCGGTCAGCCGCGGTGCTCCGCCCGCGGATCGGGCGTGAAGCCGGAAGCGGAACCGAAGAGAGAGTCATCATGAAACTGGTGTGGCAGATCCTGGCCGTGGTCCTGGTCGGTGCGGTCGGCGGTCAGAGTGTCACCGCGGCCGCGGGCAACCCGTGGCTGTCACTGCTCCTGGGCGGCCTGACGGTTGCGCTCTCGGTGGTCGTCTACCGGTGGGTCGTGGGGCGCACCGAGCGGCGCCCGGTCACGGAACTGGCCTGGGAAGGCGCGCGCGGGTCGCTCCTGCGGGGCTTGGTCATCGGAGTCGCGATGTTCGGATGCGTCATCGCGAACATCACCTTCCTCGGCGACTACACGGTCCACGGATTCGGCTCGCCCACCGGGGCGATCGGGCTGGTCGGTTTCATGGCCGGCGCCGCCGTCACGGAGGAACTCATGTTCCGCGGCCTGCTCTTTCGACTCGTGGAGCGCGGTCTCGGAACGTACCCCGCACTGGCCCTTTCCAGTGTGATATTCGGCGCGGCCCACCTGCTCAACAAGGACGCCACCCTGCTGGGCGCCGTCGCCATCTCGCTCGAGGCCGGCGGCATGCTGGCCGCCGCGTACGCCGCCACCCGCTCCCTGTGGCTGCCGATCGGCCTGCACTTCGGCTGGAACTACGCAGAATCCGGCATCTTCGGCACCGAGGTCTCCGGCAACGGCGACGTCCACGGGCTGCTGAACGCCTCGACCTCGGGCAGCGAGCTGCTCACCGGCGGCGAGTTCGGCCCGGAAGCCAGCGTGTACGCGATGCTGTTCGGCACACTGCTCACCGTCGCCTTCCTGTGGCTCGCCCGCCGCCGCGGCCACATCGTCCCTCGGCAGCGTGTCGAGCGGGTCAAGGCCCTCGCTACACTCGCCCGGTGATCAGCCTTCAGGGTGCCGGGCGGGTCTGGCGCCGACTCGACGTCACCGTGCGCGACCTTCCCCTCGGACTGCTCTTCATGGCCGCGCCGTTCCTGCCGGGGCTGCGCGGTCACGGAACGCAGCTCGGGGACCTGCCCACCCACCCCCTCGACGCGCCGGCCGCCGTGGCCCTCGTGTTCGAAGGCCTCGCCCTCGTGGTGCGCCGACGGTGGCCGATCGTCTCTCTCGCCCTGGTGGCCTGCGGCTTCGCCCTCGACCAGCTGCGCGGCTACCACTCGGTCGCCGGCGCCGCCCTGCCCCTCGTGCTGATCAGTGCGGGATCCCACCTCGAACGGCACCGGCGCGCCGTCCTGGCCCTCCTCTCGCTGGCGTACGTGCCCCTGGCGGTCGCGCTCACCCGGCTCGGTTCGGGCGGCGAGACGCCGACGGGGTTCGTGACCTTCTACCTGGCCCTCGCGGTGGCCTGGGGGGCCGGAGCGTGGCTCCGCTCCATGCGGGCGGAGGAAGCCGAACGCCGCGAAAGCGTGGCCGCCGAGGTCCGCGCCGCCGAACGCGCGCGCATCGCCCGCGAGTTGCACGACGTGGTGACCCACCACGTGACCGCGATGGTCGTCCAGGCCGAAGCCGCTCGCTACCTGACCGCCGCACCCGAGCGGTTGGAGCGATCCCTGACCGCCGTCAGCGACACCGGCCGCCGCGCCCTCACCGACCTGCGCCACTTGCTGGACCTGCTCAACCCGGACCACGGCATCACGACGACGGAGAGCGCTCACCCCAGGACACCGGTCGTCGGCAGGATCGGCACCCTCGTCGAGCAGACCCGCCGGGCCGGACAGCCCGTGGACTTCACCGAGCAGGGCACACCAGCGGCCTCGACCGGCAGCGCCGACCTCGTCGCCTACCGCGTGGTACAGGAGGCACTGACCAACGCCCTCAAGCATGCCCGCGGCAGCCGCACGTCCGTGCGGGTGCAGCACGGAGAGAGGGAGATCACCGTATCGGTCAGCACGGACGGAACCGGCTCGCACGCCGCCGACGCCACCGGCGGTGGACGGGGCCTCGCGGGCCTGCGCGAACGCGTCGACATCCTGGACGGTGAATTCAGCGCCGACCGCGGTTCGGACGGCGCCTTCACCGTCCGGGCGCGCATCCCCGCCGGAGGGACTTCGTGAGCACACCGATCCGGGTCCTGGTCTGCGACGACCAGATCCTGGTCCGCACCGGCCTGGTCACCATCATCGACGCCCAGCCCGACATGGAGGTGGCCGGCGAGTGCGGGGACGGACGGAGCGGGGTCGACCTCGCCCGCGAGCTACGTCCCGACGTCGTCGTGATGGACATCCGCATGCCGGTCCTCGACGGCCTCGAAGCCACCCGACTGCTGGCCGGCATCGACATCTCCAACCCCGCCAAAGTCCTCGTCGTGACCACGTTCAACCTGGACGAATACGTCTACGAGGCGCTGCGCGCCGGTGCAAGCGGCTTCCTCCTCAAGGATGCCCCGCCGGACCGGCTGCTCCACGGCATCCGGACCGTGGCCACCGGCGCGGCCCTCCTCGACCCGGACGTGACACGCCGGCTCGTCGGGCACTACGCCGCCAGTACCCGCCCCGCCAAGAGCAGTTCCCACGACGTCCCGCTCACACCTCGCGAACTGGAAGTCCTGCGCCTCATCGCCGAGGGCCTCTCGAACAACGAGATCGCCGCAACCCTCGTCATCAGCCACGAGACCGTCAAGACCTTCGTCTCCCGCATCCTCGCCAAACTCCAGCTCCGCGACCGCGTCCAGGCCGTCGTGTACGCCTACCGCCACGGCCTGGTCGCTGACGGAGCCTTCGTCCCACCCGGCCGGCCACGGCGCTGACCCGGCACGGGCACGGGCCGCAGGAGCGCCGGTTCACCGTGCTCCCGGTCCAGGCCGTCACGGAGGACGACCTGGCCCGGGCCGGTACCCGATCGTCGAGCGGAATGGGCGATGGCGGCTGATCGTCCACTTCTGCTCCAGCAGGCGGTGGGCGTCCGCGAAGCGGTCGCGGGTGCGCTCGACGAGCCTCTGGCCGTCCCGTGCCCCGCACAAACCGCCGCGGGGCACCGCGGCCACCGGCCCGCTCGTCGGAGGACTTGCGCTCCTCCGTGCGGCGCCCGCCCCCGGAGTCGGGCTCCATGGACGCGGTGGTATCCGCCGCCCTGCCGCCGAACAGTCACCGTCCGCCGCTGGGCGGTCGGCGAGGGACGCCGTCCTGCTCCACGGTGGTGGTGATCCGGACCTGACACGGCGTGCGAGGGGTGGAACCGAACCCGAAGCGGACGGGTGGTTCGACCGGGCGCAGTGAACCGAGGTCCCGTCCCCGGTGTACGGCGGTGGCGGCGGTGATCGGCCACAGATCGCGGGCGGCGTACCACTCGCGGCGCCCCTGGCCGGCGCTGCCGCGTGTCCGTACCCCCGGCAGCAGGCTGCTCGGAACGTCGGTCAGGGCCGCCCACGCAGGCCGGCAGGAGAGCGGCGCGGGCACGGCGCGCAGCAACCAGCCCAGCGGGCCGCGTCGGCCCAACGTGAACCGCAGGGTCAGCGGTCCCGCCGTCACCGACCACCCCGTGCCCGTACGAGCCACCGCGACCGGCACGACGTCAACCTGGTCGAAGCTGTAGGTGCCCGCGACGAACTCGCCGATCTGTCCGGTGGGGACCAGCAGAAGCCGGAACCCGTCCGCTTGCTCGACCATGACATCGCTGAACGCCCCGAACGGGGACGCCGTCCAGTGCCCTACGACGATCCGGGTACCGGATTCGGTCCCGACACCCGCGATCCAACCGTCGAACCGCAGCCGCACCCGTTCCACGTTCCCACCACCGCTCCGTCATCCACACTGCGCACCACCTCCTCGAAGCCGCGCACGTGCAGGACCGGCCAGGCTCCGCCGACCAGGTCGAAGAGGCCCTGGAAGCGGGCGACGGCCCTCGGGTTCACGATTGCGCCTCCTCCGTACGGGGAGTCGCCGTGTCCGTGCCGTGGCGGCCTCGCCCGGGCGCGTGGCCGAGATGCGTGGGACGGGTCAGACCCAGGCGTACCGGTTCGACTCCGTCCGAGAAGTGCACCAGCGGCTCGCCGCCGGGAGCGGGCAGCCCTGCCGCGCGGGTGAGGCTCTCCTCGAGCACGTCGACCGCTGCCTCGCGCAGCGGCCAGGGCCCGTGTTCGACGGGCGTGCGCCAGAGCCTCCCCAGCCTGCTGGTGTAGGCCCGCCAGAGGGAGGTCAGCCACACGTCGAGTCCGACGGGTTCGATCGCCCTGCCGGGTCGCACCCGCAGTCGGTACGCGGCGCCCGCTCCACGGCGGTGGCCGGTGTAGGTGAGCGCGCCGCCCGCTCGGGACAGGTCGAGCCGTGCGCGGTGGTAAGGAGCGCCCACCGCCCGAGCGCCGAGCATGACGGCACGGTTGACCTCGATGGACAGGAACCACAGCCCCCGGGAGCCGTCCGGCCCCAGCACGTAGGTCCGCAGGTTCGTCTCCAAGCAGGTGAACCCGGCACCGGGCAGTCCCGCCGGCCGAACCCGAGCCATCACGAACGGCGTCAGGCTCACCCAGGCCATCCCGTCGTAGGTGTCCACGGTCAACCCGCTCGGCAACAGGGCCATGACGTGCTCGGGCTCGAACGCCCAGTGCACGAACGTCTGGGTGAGCCACCCGGCGCGCAACGCGGCGAGCTTCACGGGTTGCTCCGGCATCAACGAGACCACGCCGAGCGCCTGTCCGTCCGGCCCTGGTGCCAAACACCCGGATCCCCCGTCGTGGAGTTCACCGAGGCCGGCCAGGTGGTGCGCAGCCCGTCCTCCAGCAAGATCCGCAGCGTCAACGCCGCCTTCAACGTCTCCTTCGCCCTGAAGACCGAGGCGAGCATCCTGTCGATCACCGCACCGGGCGGCGTCGGCACCGCCCTGCCCCCGCCCAGTGGCCTTCTGTCACGGACGGAGTGCGTCTCGACTCAGCCGCGCTCCTTCGACGCGTTGCCCTCGATGGCCTGGACGACCTTCTTCGCCGTGGCCTTGGCCGAGCTCGGGTTCTGGCCGGTGACGAGGTTGCCGTCGGTGACGACGTAGGGGACGAACGGCAGTGCCGCCTTCCGGTAGAGCGCGCCGCGTTGCTTGGCCTTCTCCTCGGCGTTGTAGGGGACCAGTTTGTCGACCCGGGCGAGGACCTCCTCGGTCCAGGCGAATCCCGTCATCTTGCGGCCGGCGATGAGGTAGGAGCCGTCGGAGAGCCGGGTGTTGAGCAGGCCGCAGTAGCCGTGGCAGACCGAGGAGACGATGCCGCCGCGCTCGTGGATCTCGCGGGTGATGCGCTGCAGGCCCTCGCTGTCGGGGAAGTCGTACATCACCGCGTGTCCGCCGGTGAAGTAGATCGCGTCGTACTCGGCCGGGTCGATCTGGTCCGGGCTGGCCGTGTTGTGGAGCAGCGCCATCTTCCCGGGATCGGCGCGCCAGGCTTTGGCTGTCCTGTCGTAGTTCGGGAACTTCAGCGCACGGGGTTCGAGGGGCACCGCGCCGCCGGCCGGGCTGACGAGTGTCTGCTCGTAGCCGTGTTCCTGGAAGACGTGCCAGGCGTGCGTGAGCTCGGAGAGCCACAGGCCCGTGGTGTGGGACGGGTCGTCGTAGTGACCGACGTTGGTGACGACGTTGAGGACGCGCTTGGTCATGGCTGATCTTCCTTCATGCGGACCGGGACAGCGAGGTGGCGCTCCGACGCCACGGGGTGGTCGGTCAGCGGGCGCCCAGGGCGCGCAGCGTCCCGAATGCCCGGGTCAGGATCCGCGCCCACTGTTCGTGCCCGAGTCCGCGGAGTGGGGTGAAGCCCTGGAGGTCGCACGGGACGTGAGCACCGTCAACAATGGAGGGCGTAGAGCATGTGCGGGGTGGCGGTGCGGGTCAGGCGCCCACCGATGTGAGGGCGAGGAAGGTGCCGCGTACCCGGTCGGCGACCTCCTCGCCCGACGCGGCCTGCAGCTTGCCGTCGAGGTACAGGCAGGCCAGCCCGTGGGCGAGCCCCCAGCCGGCCGTGGCCAGGGCCGAGGCGTCCGCATCGGGGAAGACGCGATCGAGTGCGTCGGCCAGGAGCTCGTGCAGGGCGTCGGCGGCCTTGACCCGCTCGTCGTCGGCGTCGTCGCACGGCTTGCCGAACATCACGCGGAACAGGGCCGGGCGCCGCAGCGCGAAGGCGACGTAGGCGACGGCGAACTCGGCCAGGTCCGGGAGCGAGGCGGGCAGGTCGCGCCCGCCGCCCAGGTCGCCCAGCAGGTCCCGGAAGCCCTCCACGGCCAGTGCGGACTCCAGGGCGTCGCGGTCCTTGAAGTGGCGGTACGGCGCGGTCGGCGACACGCCGGCCCGGCGTGCGACGGCACGCAGCGAGAAGGGCTCGCCGCCCTCCAGCATCTCCATCGCGGTCGACAGCAGCGCCGCCCGCAGGTCGCCGTGGTGGTAGCCGCTCTTCTCTGATGTTGACATTGCTTACTTTGCCCTCCTATGCTGTGTGAGCACTGTAAACATAGCGTACGTCCGAAGGAGCCGAGACCCGATGTCCCCACGCACGAACCCGCGCCGCTTCGACGTCGTGCTCCTCGGCGCCACCGGCTTCACCGGCGCGCTGACCGCCGAGTACCTGGCTGCCCATCTCCCTCCCGGAGCGAGGCTCGCCCTGGCCGGACGCAACCAGGCCAAGCTGGAGGCCGTTCGCGATCGTCTCGTCCGGATCGACCAGCGGCCGGAGGACATCGCGCTGTTCCACGCCGACTCCTCGGACCGGCAGTCCCTGGCCCGCGTCGCCGAGTCCGCGCGGGTCGTGATCACCACGGTCGGCCCCTACCTGGAGCACGGCGAAGCGCTGGTCGCGGCCTGTGCCGCGGCCGGCACGGACTACGTCGACCTCGCCGGCGAGCCCGAGTTCGTCGACCGGATGTACGTCGAGCACCATGCGACGGCCGAGCGGACCGGTGCTCGCATCGTTCACGCCTGCGGCTTCGACTCGGTCCCGCACGACCTCGGTGCGCTCTTCACCGTCCAGCAGCTGCCGGCCGGGGTACCGGTGACCCTTCGGGGAGTGGTCCGCACGAACGCCACCATCTCCGGCGGCACGCTGCACTCCGGTCTCGGCCAGCTGTCGCGACCGCGCGCGATGCTGCGGGCCGCGGCCGGACGCCGCCGCCTCGAGCCTCGACCGCGCGGCCGACAGGTCCGCACCCGCATCGGCCGCCCCCGTCGCGACCGCACGCTCGGGACCTGGCTGATCCCGCTGCCCACGATCGACGCCGACGTCGTACGGCGCTCCGCGCTCGCCCGCCCGGACTACGGGCCCGACTTCGCCTACTCCCACTACGCCGGGGCCCGACGCGTCGCCACCGTCGCCGGCGCGGTTGCCGGCTTCGCCGCAGCCCTGGCAGCCGTGCAGGTCCCGCCCCTGCGCCGCGCCATCGGCCGACGCATCCCCCGAGGAGAGGGGCCGTCGGTGCAGCGGCGCGACCGCACCTGGTTCACCGTCGACATCATCGGCGAGGGCGGCGGTCGGACCGTGCACACCCGGGTCAGCGGCGGGGACCCCGGCTACACCGAGACGGCCAAGATGCTGGCCGAGTCGGCGTTGTGCCTCGCCTTCGACGACAACCCGCCCACCGCCGGCCAGGTCACCACCGCCACCGCGATGGGAGAGAACCTGCTGCGCCGGCTCGGCGACGCCGGCATGTCCTTCACCGTGGTCACCTCGCAGACGGCGACCCGTACCGGACGTTGAGCAGGGTGGCACCAGCGCGCCGATCGTTCGCAGTCGGGCCGTCGTCGCCACCCGCACCATCCACCTCAAGGAGACCGCACCCATGCAGACCGTCCTTGGCGCCGGCGGACCCATCGCCGACGAGCTCGTGAACGAGCTCCACCGCAACCACACCAAGGACATCCGCCTCGTCAGCCGCAAGCCGGTGAGGGTGAACGACACCGACGAGCTCGTGGCCGCAGACCTCACCGACGCCGACGCCACCAGCCGTGCCGTCGCGGGCAGCGACATCGCCTACCTCACCGTCGGTCTGCCCCTGGACTCGGAGCTGTGGGAGCGACAGTTCCCCGTCATCATGCGCAACGTCATCGACGCCTGCGCCGAACACGGCACGAGGCTCGTCTTCTTCGACAACACCTACATGTATCCCGGAACAGCGACGCCCCAGACCGAGTCGACAGCATTCGCACCGGGCGGACGCAAAGGACGGGTCCGCGCACAGATCGCCACCATGCTGCTCGAGGCCATGCGGGCCGGACAGGTCGAAGCCCTGATCGGCCGAGCGCCCGAGTTCTACGGTCCCGGCCGGACGAAGAGCTACACGAACTCGCTCGTGTTCGACCGGATCAAGGCGGGCAAGCGACCGTTCGTCCCGGTCGATGCCCATGCCAAGCGTTCCCTGATCTGGACCCCCGACGCGAGCCGCGCTCTCGCCCTGCTCGGCAACACGCCGGATGCCTACGGCCAGACGTGGCACCTGCCCATCGACCCGGACCGCCAGTCCTACGCTCAGCTCGTCGGGATCGCCGGCGAGGTCACCGGCCGCAAGATCGGCTACACGGTGCTGCCGATGCTCGCCTTCCGCCTCGGGCGCCGCTTCGTCAAGCCGCTCGATGAGATGTTCGAGCTGCTCGCCCGCTACCGCGACGACAACGTCTTCGACAGCGCGAAGTTCGCGGCCCGCTTTCCCGACTTCCCGGTCACGACCTATCGGGACGGCGCAGAGCGGATCCTCGCTGACTGACCCGTCAACAGGAGGTGCTCCATGGGTGGGGCTCGTGCGCGCGGGCGTGCAGCCGGGCCTGCACCGCGCGGACGCGGTCGGCGCAGCGCTGGGCGGCAGGCCCTGTCGAGTCAGCCGCCCATGTTCCCGGCTGCGGTCACTCCTGGTGGAGAGCCTCTCGCAGCGCGTCGACGGACAGCTTCCGTGCGACGTTGGTGGCCGGGGTGTCCCGCAGGCTGTCCAACAGCATGAAGTCGTGGACGGTCCCGCTGACGCGGACGGCCGTCACCTCGACGCCGGCCTCACGGAGCTTGTTGGCGTAGAGCTCGCCGCCGTCCCGGAGGACGTCGGCCTCTGCCGTGATGACGAGGGCGGGCGGCAGCCCGTTGAGGTCCTCGAGGGTCGCCCGCAGCGGCGAGGCGTACTTCTCCTCGCGCTTGGTCTCGTCGGTCGTGTACGCGTCCCAGAACCACTTCATACCGTCGCGGGTGAGGTAGTAGTGCTCCGCGAACTGGTGGTAGGACTGTGTGTCGAAGTCCGGCCCGGTCACGGGGTAGAGCAGGATCTGCGCCTTGAGCGCGAGCCCGCCGCGGTCCTTGTTCATCTGGGCGAAGACTGCGGACATGCATCCGCCGACCGACTCGCCGGCGACTGCGACGCGGGAGGTGTCGAGGCCGTGGTCGGCGCCGTTCTCCTGCAGCCACTGGCCGACGGCGTAGTTCTGCTCGACCTGGCTGGGGTACCCCTTCTCGGGCGCCCGGTCGTAGACCGGGAAGACGCCGGCGGCACCGGCCCCGACGGTGAGCTCGCGGAAGAGGCGGTCGTGGGTCTTGTCGTCGCCGAAGACCCACCCGGCGCCGTGGATGTAGAAGACCACGGGCAGCGGGTCCGTGGCGCCCTTGGGCTTGATGATGCGGGTGCGGACGGTGCCCCACTCGCCGGCGTCGACGTCGACCCACTCCTCGTCGACGTCCGGGCGCTCGACGCCCTCGCCGCTCTGCAGGTCGCTGAGGATCTTGCGCCCCTCCTCGGGCGGAAGCTCGTAGATCCGCGGGTGCGGGTCGGTGTCGTCGGCGAGCTTCTTGGCCTCGGGCTCCAGGTACGGAGTGGTCGGGGCTGGAAGGTCGGTCATCGCTGGTCCTCTCCTCGACGCCGGTGGCCTGCCTCATCGACGCTACGCACGGTCCGCATCCAGGCCGAGTGCCGCGAACGACTCCCTTCGAGGTGATCGCGACACCCGATCCGAGGTGCGGAGAAGCGGGCGAGTCGAGAACGGGAGGCCCCGAAGTGCGGCGGCCCGGCAGGGGGGCCGCTCGTGAATGGACATGGCGGGCCTTCGGCGGACGGCTCGTCCTCCCTACAGGGTCCGGCTCGTCGGCGTTGATCGCATTCGCATTCGATGATGCTGGTGGGAGTGGTGTGCCGCATGCGCACTGAGCGGGGACTGGCAGGGCACGGAGCCCGGCCCCCTCGGCGAGGGGGCCGGGCCGGGTCGTGCGGTGCGTCAGGGCTACGCGCAGGTCACCTTGCCCGCGGGGTCGGCGGTGCAGGAGAGCGTCAAGGTGCCGTTGTTCGGGTCGCTCGCGACCGGGCTGGCCGACACGCGGGTCATGGTCAGCGGGTAGCTGGTGCCCGGGGTCAGCGCGCCGACGCTGAAGGAGATCAGCGGGGTGGTCCGGTGATGACCGGAGGCGAGGGCCCCGGTGTCACAGGTCAGCACCCGGTTCACCGCGTCGATCGTGCAGGCGGACGGGGAGGTCGGGTTGCCGAAGGCCTCCGGGTAGCTGAGCTGGTAGCGGACGCCGGTGGCGTCGCTGCGGCCCCCGTTCACCACCGTCGGGTGCACCTGGATGGTGCCGCCGACGGTGGCCTGCGAGGTCCGCAGGTCGAGGATCGGGTTGGTGGCCGGCGCGGGGTGCGACAGCGGAGAGGCGGGGCCCTGGCCGCGCGCGTTCACCGCGGTGACCTGCACCTGGGCGCCGTCCGCCTCGATCTGCGCGATCCGGTCGGCCGGGACGGCCAGCGAGGTCGCCGTGCCGGGCACGGTGCCGAGCACCGTCTCGGCGCCGGCCGGGTTGCCCGGGTCGTTCACCACGGTCACGACGTACTCCAGGATCGGGCTGCCGCCGTCGCCGGCCGCGGTCCAGCTGACGGTCGTGCCGTCCGCGCTGACCACCGGCTGCTTGGGCGCGGCCGGGAGGCTGGCGCCGTGGTGGACCGCCGCCTGGAGGGTGGTGGGCGCGCAGCCGGCGGAGCCGGCCGTGGTGGCGGTGATCACGTCGACGTAGTTGTACGTGGGGCGCGGGTGCGGCGGGCTGTAGAGGCCGGTCTGGTCGACGCTGCCGAGCGAGCCGGGCGCCATGGACCAGGTGACCGCCTGGGTGCTGTCGCAGCCCGCCGGCCAGGTCACGTGGTACTGGTGGGTGGCCGTCAGCGCGGTGCCGGAGGCCGGTGCCTGGTCGTCCGCCGGCGCGAGCTCGCCCTTCGCCGCCGCTCCGTCCGACGGCGCCGAGGCGGCCGCCGCCGACCCGCCGGACAGGGACGGTCCGGGGAACGGCCCGGGCGCCTGGTACACGTCGAAGGTCTTGTTGAACACGACGCCGCCGAAGGCGAACTTCGTCAGTTTGACGTCCAGGAGGAAGAAGGCGGACACCTTCAACGGCGCCTTCACCGTCAGCCATGGATTGGCCGAGGTGTCCGCGGTCACCTCGATGGCGGGCGTGATCTCCACCTCCGGGCCGGCCACCCCGTAGATCAGGACCTTGAACGACACCGGGAAGGCGAAGCTGACCTTGGCGGCCGCGTTCAGCGTGTAGTCGAACTTGGTGACCGCGTCCTTGGTCAGGTCCTCCGTCTGGCTGTTCCCGCTGTAGTCGCGGAAGACCCGGCCGCCCATGGTCCGCTCGTAGGAGGCCGAGAAGGAGAACCTGATCGAGCCGTCGATCGAGGTCTGGGTGTAGACCGTGAGCGAGGGGCAGAACGCGATCCCGTACACGAACAGGCAGCTCTGCGGCGTGATGGTGACCAGGGGCTCGCGCTGCGTCTCGTGCTTGTAGGCGATGCCGAACTCACCGTTGATCGACGCCTTCGCGGTGGCCGTCGCGGAGAAGTCGTAGGTGAAGGTCGGCAGGGTGTACCAGGAGCCGTTGGGGTCCTGCTTGAAGTCGACGGCGGCCGCCCAGTTGGTGCTCAGGCTCAGGGCCGCGGTCAGCTTGGCGGTGACCGTGGCGCCGCCCAGCTTCTCCTTCATCTTCGGGTCGTCGTTGATCTTCTCGGCCAGGTCGAGGGTGAAGGTCTTCTCCGCGCCCGGGCCGGAGCCCTGAGGTGCCATCGCGGCCTGGAACTTCGGGTTGAGCGACTTGACCCGGTAGCCCCCGGACCCGGAGGTGAGCCGGCTGCCGGTGGCGCTGAAGTCGAGGTTCTGGAAGGCCTGTTGCAGCGCGGCCTGGCTGGTGGTGAGGGTCACCACGCCGCCCTCGGTGCTGATCTTGTCCACGATGCGCAGCAGGCCGGTGCGGATCAGCGGGTTGGCGCTCTCGCCGACCACGATGATGTTCCTGACCTTCAGACCGGTCACCTGCGCGGGCGGGTTGGTGAACACCACGGTGCTGCCGGTGAGCTTGGTGACGGACGCCACCGATTCCCTGGACAGGAACACCGTGCCGGCCTTCAGCGTCGGTGCGGGCGCGGCCTTGGCCGGGGCGCTGGTGGCGCCGCGGTTGCCGTCCTGCTGGAGGGCGGTGACGGTGACCGCGTACTCGACGCCCGGGGCGAGCGAGAGCAGCGTGGCCTCCTTGGCGGTGCCCGCCACGGTGGCCGAGACGGTCGGCTGTCCGGCCGCGGTCGCGTCGACGGTGTAGCCGGTGACGGTGTTGCCGCCGTCGTCCTGCGGCGAGTCCCAGGTCACCTTGAGCGCGCTCGGGTCGGGCTGGCTGCCGTCCGGGCCGACCGGCGGCGGTCCGGCGGACACGTCCTGCGGGGCACTGGCCGCGTAGGCGGGCTTGGTGAGGACGGTGCCGTTGGAGTCGGCGCCGGTGGTCTGGCTGTCCGAGACGGCGGTCGGCCCGGTCCCGGCGGCGTTGGTCGCGCTGACCGTGACGAAGTAGTACCGGTTGCTGACCAGCCCGGTGACGGTGGTGCTCAGCACGTCACCGGCCACGGTGGTGGTCACGCCGGCGCCCGGGCCGTTCGGGGTCGCGGTGACGGTGTAGGCGGTCACCGGCGAGCCGTTGGGGTGGGCCGGGTTCCAGCTGACGATCACCCCGGTCTCGCGTCCCAGGAGGCCGGCCAGGGTGGGGGCGAGCGGGGCCTTGGGCGTCTGCGGGCCGCCGATGAAGGCGGGGGACGTGCCGGAGACGACACCGCCCGCGGTGGTCTCGGTGGCCGTGAACGCGTAGTTGACGTCGTTGGCCAGTCCGCTGACCTCGACCACCGGCGGGTTGGCCGGGTCCGGGCGCTGTGCCCGGCCGGTGGCGACCGGCGCGCCGGTCGCGTTGCCGGCATCGTCCAGCGCGTAGGCGGCCACGTCGACGGCGGCCACGGCCTCCTGGGCGGTGTCACCCGGGGTGACGGTCACCCGCACCGTGCCGGAGGCGAACGGCTGCACCGAGTCGATCAGCGGCGCCTGCACCGTCTGCGTGGCCCGGGCCGAGTCGCCGGCCGGTCCGGCCGAGGGTGCCGCGGCCGCGCCGACCGTTCCCGCGCCCAGGCCGAGCACGACCGCGACGGCGAGCACCGCGCGTCCGCGTAAGCTCCCGGCCCGCCGTTTCCGGGCATGTCCATGCCACATGTTTCCCCACCTTTCTGCCCACGCACGCAAGGTCCATGGGCGGGGGCCCCGATTGGGCCCAGCGGATCGTATCGCTCCGGATAGCGGCAGCGGCAGAACGATGTCCAAAGCTGCTTCAAGGCAATGGACTTGGCGTCTACCGCCGATCCGGTGGAAGGCGTAGGGGAGGCCGTCGAATCGACGCGCGGGTGACCGGGGAGGACTCATGTGACGGGAGGGGTAGGCCCGTGTGTCGCAGCTCACCGCCCGTGCCGCGACGACCAGCGGCCGGCGCACGGCCGGCGGCACAGATGTCGGGATCGCCTGCGCGAACGGCATCCTCATCGCGGCGGCGTTCTCGGGGCTGTCCCTGATCTCGGCAGGGTGGCCTGGTCGAGCCTGCCCTCGCGACGGTAGGTCGGCAGTGTGCGCTTGATGTCGGACAGCGGGATCGCGCCGTACATGGCGTACGCGTGGGCTCGGGACGTACACGGCGATGGCATGGCGGGGCCGGAACGGACGCATCCCGCTCCGCCGGGGGCGTCGTTGACCGGAGCTCGCCCCCGTCCGGCGCCGGATCAGTCCACCGGTCAGTCCGTTCGAGCAGCCGCGTTCTTCGCCGCGTACGTCTCCAGGTAGGCGCTCACCAACCGCTTCGCCTCCGCCATCACGGCCTCGTCCCCGTTCGGGTCCCGCTTGAAGGCGATGTCGAAGAGGTGCCCGCCGGCTTCGAACGCCAGCCTCATCACGAGCGGCGACGCATCGGCGCGCAGTAGTCCGCGACCGATTCCGAGCCGCCACACGCGCTCGGAGACCTGGTCGTCGAACTCCTGGATGAGGGCGGTCAGTGCCTCATTGCGACCGGCGAACCAGAGCTCGACACAGCTCGGATGCATCCGGAAGTACTCGACGATCTCATCGAGCACGAGGATCAGGACATCCGAGATCGACTGGAAGTCTTCACCGTCGATGCGGTCGAGCCTGACGATCAGTGCGTCGGCGTGACGCTTGATGATGGCCGTGTCCACCTGATAGCGGTCGGCGAAGTAGTGGTACACGGAAGCCGTCGGGATGCCGGTCCGTTCACCGATCGCCTTGAGAGTGGCGGCTTCGTAGCCGCCCTCGACCAGGATCTCCTCCGCGGCGTCCAGGATCGCCTTGACCCGGGCCGCACCACGGCGCTGCAGCACGGCCTCCGGGCGGGCGGGCGCCTGGCGAATCTCCGAACCGGAGTCCGTCGACGAGGCGCGGGTCGATCCGCCGTCGCTCCGTCTAGCCATGCCACGTCCCGAACGGAAGAGCCAAGTCGATCACGGATGGGGATTTTAGCAGCGGACGGCCGGACCTCGACCGCACTCCTTGACATCGCATCCGAGAAGAAATAAAACTCGATACGAGTTCGAGTATCAATCCGAAGCCCGCACCGCCGCCGGTGCAGCAGACGCACGAGGAACGGTGAGATGAGGACCGAAGACATCGACTACACGGCGTTCACCGGCTGGATCGATCCTCCGTCCGACGTCCTCCCGGCGCTCAAGGCGGAGATCACCTGCGATGTGGCGGTCGTCGGCGGCGGCCTCGGTGGCATGTCGACCGCCCTGCGCCTGGCCGAACGCGGCATCGACGTCGTTCTGCTGGAGGCGGAGTTCTGCGGTCACGGATCGAGTTCGCGCAACGCCGGACAGCTGGCCGGCGGTCCCGGCGGCGACATCCAGATGCTCGACATCCTCTATCCCAAGCGCCTGCCCTCCATCGTGAGGTTCGCCGAGAACGCCGCCCACTTCGTCGAGAGCCTGATGAAGCGCCTCGACATCGAGTGCGACTACGAGCCGACGGGGAACGTCGGTGTCGCGGTGTCGAAGGGCCAGATGGGCAGGGTCCGCAGGGTCGCCGAGATCCTCGCGAGGTGCGGCGCGACCGTCGAGGTCGGAACCAGTGCGGAGCTCGGGATACCGCGCAGTTTCGTCGGCGGGTTCCTCGAGCCCGTCGGCGGCATGATGAACCCGGGGAAGTTCACCCTGGGCGTTCGGCGCGCCCTGCTCGCGTCGAGCGCGCGCGTGTTCGAGCAGACGCGTGTCGAGGACGTCGAGCCGTCCGGGGACGGCGTACTCGTCTCGGTCCCCGGTGGCCGGGTCCGGGCCAACCGGGTGGTGCTGTCCACCAACGCGTTCGGCGGAGAGCTGCGGATCACGCCGAAGCGACTCGCCTCACCGATCTGGGTCACGGAGGTCGAGACCGAGCCGATCGATCCCGCCCGCCTCGCCGCGCTGGGCTGGACCAGCCGGTCCGGGGTGGTCACCCAGCACGCCATCATGCAGAACTACCGGCTGACGCCGCGCAACACGATCATCACCGGCGTGCGCAGGCTGCAGCGCGGAAGGTATCCGCTCCCGCCGGGACGCACGGCCGACGAGTCCGTGGTGGCCGGTCTCGTGGACGGGTTCAGGACGCACTTCCCCTCCCTCGCGGGCGTCGAGTTCGAGCGCGCCTGGGGCGGCTGGGTGGCGGTCACGCCCAGCTGGCTGCCCGTGGCCGGCCAGGTCGGCGACACCGTCTACTACTCGATCGGCTGCAACGGGCACGGCCTGGGGCAAGCCCCCTACCTCGGGCAGCTCATCGCCGACCGCATCGCCGGCGATGCTCCGCACGAGGACCTGCTCGCCCTGTGGCGCACGAAGCCCAGATTCCTCCCCTCGCCGCCGATGACCCGGGTGGGTCTGCGTGCCGTCTGGCTCGTGGACCGCATCGCCGACCGGTTCAACGGCAGTCGGCGCCACGCCAAGGGGAACTGACAAGGGGACTGACGAGGGGCACTGACGAGGGGAACCGAGAGTGCGCCCGGCCGGGGTTGGACACCCTCGGCGGCAGCCCTCGATCGTTGGCGACGGCCCGCCGGTTCACCGGCGGGCCGTTTGCGCGTCTCGGACCGCCGGCGGGCACGGCGGCGACCCGGCGATCGCCGCGGGAGCGGGTGGACGCGCTGCCCGTTCTCCCCTGTGACGCAGTCAGCTCCGACACGCGGACGCAGGGGCCGGCGCCGAGGGCGACCAGCGCGGCACCCTCGGTGGCCCGGTGAAGCCCGCCCAGCTCGAAGAGGCCTGACACGAACTCAAGTCGGGTTGTAAATCGGCAGTTCCAGGCCGTTGACGCGACCCGGCCCCGGGCACATACTCGACATCGAATCGACTTTGACTCTCGGCCAGTTCCGGCGCAGTAGAGGAGCACATCGAGGTGCACGAGTACGGCACGTTCTTCATCGGCGGCGAGTTCGTCGCCCCCCGGGGGACCGACACGATCACCGTCATCAACCCCAGCACCGAGGAGGCCATCGGCCGGGTGCCCGAGGGCACGCAGGCGGACGTCGATGCCGCGGTCACCGCCGCACGGAGGTCGTTCGACAGTGCCGGCGGCTGGGGCGGCTACACCCCGCAACAGCGCGCCGACGCCCTGAACCGCCTGGCCGACGAGCTCGACGCCCGCCAGGAGGCCATCGCCACGGCCGTGTCCAGTCAGAACGGCATGCCCTTGGCCGTGGCCGGACTACTGGAGACCAACTACCCGTCGGCGGTCTTCCGGTACTATGCGCGCCTCGCCGTCACGACGGCGTACGAGGAGCACCGTCCCGGCTTCCTCGGAGCCGGTGACACGCTCATCGAGCGCCGTCCGATCGGCGTCCTGGCAGCGATCGTCCCGTGGAACTTCCCCCAGGCGCTGACCGCCTGGAAGGTCGGACCGGCCCTGGCGGCCGGCTGCACCGTGGTCATCAAGCCCTCTCCGGAGACCGTGCTGGACTCCTACCTCTTCGCCGAGGCCGCCCGGGCGGCCGGCCTGCCGCCCGGGACGGTCAACATCGTGCCCGCGGGCGGCGCCGTCGGGGCGTACCTGGTCAGCCACCCCGGCATCGACAAGGTGACCTTCACCGGATCGACCGCCGTGGGCCGGGCGATCGGCGAGGTCTGCGGACGCCTGCTGCGTCCGGTGACCCTGGAACTCGGCGGCAAGTCGGCGGCGATCTTCCTCGACGACGTCGACCTCGACCTGGCCAGGATCGGTGAGGCCCTGTTCACCACGTGCCTGCTGAACAACGGGCAGACCTGCTTCCTCACCAGCCGCATCCTCGCTCCGCGCTCCCGCTACGACGAGGTCGTCGACGCGATCTCCGCGCTCGCCGGATCCATGACGGTCGGAGACGCCCTGGACCCGTCGACGCAGATCGGCCCGATGGCCACAGCGAAGCACCGTGACCGGGTCGAGGGCTACATCGCCGAGGGGAAGGCGGCGGGTGCCCGGATCACCGTGGGCGGCGGACGCCCGGCACACCGGTCGAAGGGCTGGTTCGTGGAGCCGACCGTCTTCGCCGATGTCGACAACGCGTCGACCATCGCCCAGGAGGAGATCTTCGGCCCGGTGCTGTCGGTCATCGCCTACGAGGACGAGGACGACGCGGTGCGCATCGCCAACGATTCGGCCTACGGGCTCGGGGGAGCGATCTGGACCGGGGACCCGGAGCGCGGCCGGTCGATCGCACGGCGCGTGCGGACGGGCACCGTGGGCGTGAACCGCTACCTGCCCGACGCCGCGGCCCCCTTCGGCGGGGTCAAGGCCAGCGGCAGCGGCCGCGACCTGGGGCCGGAAGCCCTCGCCGCCCACCTGGAAATCAAGTCCATCTACGTGTGACCGAGCGGGCCGCCGCGGACCACGTCTCCTCCGCACCGGAAGAACACCATGCTGAACCTCTCCGTCCTCCTGGAGGACTCCGCCCGCAGGCACCCGGCGCGGGACGCGCTCGTGCTCGGGCCGAACCGCCTCACCTACCGTCAGGTTGACGAGGCAGCCAACCAGGTCGCGAACCTGCTCGTCGAACGGGGCGTCCGGCCCGGTGACAAGGTGGCGCTCAGCTGCCCGAACCTGCCGTGGTTCCCGGTCGTCTACTACGGGATCCTCAAGGCCGGCGCCGTCGTGGTGCCGCTGAACGTGCTCCTCAAGAGCCGCGAGATCACCTATCACCTCGAGGATGCCGACGTCGTCGCGTACTTCTGCTTCGAAGGCACGCCGGAGCTGCCGATGGGAACCGAGGGCTTCGCCGCCTTCACCGCCGTCGACGGCGTCGAGCACTTCTTCCTCATCACCGCCGATCCGGCGGCGGCGAGCCCGATCGCCGGCGCGGAGACGTTCGCCCGGGCGACCGCCGGCCGCGGGACCCGTTTCGAGACCGTGCCGACCGAGGCCACCGACACCGCGATCATCCTCTACACCTCCGGCACCACCGGAACGGCAAAGGGGGCCGAACTCTCCCACGCCAACACGATGATGAACACCCTGGCCGTCAACCGGCTCTTCACGAGCAGGCCGGCCACCGACAGCCATCTGCTCTGTCTGCCGCTGTTCCACACCTTCGGCGCGACCGTGCAGATGCACGCGGGCTTCTCCACGGCCGCCACGCTCCACCTCGTGCCGCGCTTCGACGCGCGGCAGGTCGTCCAGCTCATGGACCGCGAGGAGATCACCTTCTTCGCCGGTGTACCGACGATGTGGTGGGGCCTTCTCGGGGCGCTGACCGACGGCATCGACGTGGAGCGCATCGCCCGCAACCTCCGGGTGGGCATCTCCGGCGGCGCCGCGCTGCCGGTAGAGCTCCTGAAGCAGATCGAGGAACGCCTGAACGTCACGGTTCTGGAGGGGTACGGCCTGTCCGAGACGAGCCCGGTGGCCACGTTCAGCGACAGCGAGCGCGAGCCGCGTCCCGGTTCGATAGGCGTTCCGATCTGGGGTGTGGAACTGAAGCTGATCCACCCGGACTGGACCGAGGTCACGGAGGCCGGTGCCGTCGGTGAGATCGCCGTCAAGGGCCACAACGTGATGAAGGGCTACTACGGCCGTCCCGAAGCGACGGCCGAGGCGATCAGGGACGGCTGGTTCCGCACCGGGGACCTGGCCCGCAGGGACGAGGACGGCCACTACTACATCGTCGACCGCTCCAAGGACCTCATCATCCGCGGCGGCTTCAACGTCTACCCCCGCGAGGTCGAGGAAGTGCTCATGACGCATCCGGCCGTCAGCCTCGCCGCCGTGGTCGGCGTGCCGCACGAAAGTCACGGCGAGGAGATCAAGGCGTTCGTCATCCTCGCGCCGGGCGCCGAGGCCACGCCCGCCGCGCTCGTCGCCTGGGGCAGGGAGCAGATGGCCGGCCACAAGTACCCGCGCATCGTGGAGATCGTTCAGAACCTGCCGATGACCGCCACCGGAAAGATCCTCAAGCGTGAGCTCACCTGAGCGTCACCTGTCGGCATCAGTCGCGTAGGAGGACAGGTAGGCGGCGACGAGGCGTCGGGCTTCCTCGATCACCTCGTCGTCGCCGCCCGGAGTGCTCCGGAACGCCACCTCGAAGAGCTGGTAGCCGGCGGCCCAGGCGAGCCGCACCACGAGTCGCGGGGTGTCGGCGGCGATCAGCTTCCTCCCGACGAGGAAGTGCCAGAACCTGTCCGCCTGCGACTCGTCGAAGCTGCGGACGAGCTCTTCCAGGGCCCGATGGCCCATCGCGAACCACAGCTCGACGCAGCTCGGGCGCCGGCGGAAGAAGTCGCGCATGAGGTCGATGACGCCCTCGACGGCGTCTCGAAGCGTGCGGGGTCCGGGCCTGGCCAGCTCGGTACCGATGAGCGCGTCCATCTCGCGCACATGGCCCCGCATGAGCTCGATGTCGACCTCGTGCCGGTCGGAGAAGTAGTGGTAGACGGAGGCGGTCGGAATGCCCGCCCGTTCGCCGATCGCCTTGAGCGTGGCGGCCTCGTAACCCTGCTCGCCGAGCAGCGCCTCGGCGGCATCGAGGATCGCTCGTCTGCGCTCCATCCCACGGCGCTGCGCCCCGCGTGGGCGACGGGTTGTCGATGCTGACGATTCCATCTCGAACACGATTCGAGATCGTATCAGCGCCACTCGACCGTCCGCCCTGTCGAAGGCATTGACAGTGCTTGAATCCCTTCTAAACTCGAAGTCGAGTCGACTTTCATAGTTCGACACTCTGGGCGGGAGCCGCACGTGCAGATCACGACCACCGGCAGGACGTCACCCCCCGCGGACGTCGATGTGCTGATCATCGGCGCCGGCATCTCGGGAATCGGGGCGGCCTCGCACCTCAGAACCCTCCACCCCCTGAAGTCGTTCGCGATCCTCGAGGCACGCGAATCCATCGGCGGCACCTGGGACCTGTTCAGGTATCCCGGCATCCGTTCGGACTCGGACATGCCCACCTTCGGCTTCGGTTTCAAGCCGTGGACTCACCGCAAGTCGATCGCCGACGGGCACATCATCCTGGACTACCTGCAACAGACCGTCGCCGAGCAGGGGCTGACCGAGACCATCCGCTTCGGATACCGCGTGCTCGGCGCGGAGTTCTCGTCCGAGCAAGGACGGTGGACCGTCACCGCCCGGCATTCCCCCACGGGTGAGACAGCCGAGTTCACCGCACGATTCCTCTTCCTGGGCACCGGCATGTACGACCACGACGCCGGCTTCACACCGGAGTTCACCGGCGTCGAGGACTTCGAGGGGCAGGTGGTCCATCCCCAACACTGGCCGGAGGGCCTGGACTACGCGGGCAAGCAGGTGATCGTGATCGGCAGTGGTGCCACGGCAGTCACGCTGGTCCCGTCGATGGCCCGCACGGCCGGGCACGTCACGATGCTCCAGCGCTCGCCGGGCTACATCCTCTCCTCACCCGCCGAGGACAAGATCGCCAACGCGCTCAGGCGAATCCTCGGCCACGAGCGCGCACACAAGGCCGTTCGGCGCAAGAACATCCTCCTCACGCGCGGGGTCCACAAGGTGTCCCTGCGTGCCCCGAAACTGATGCGCAGGCTGCTGATCGCCAACGTGCGCCGCCGGTTGCCCCGGCACTTCGACGTCGACACCCACTTCACCCCTCGTTACAACCCGTGGGAGCAGCGGCTGTGCGTGGTGCCCGACGGCGATCTGTTCAAGGCGCTCTCCGTCGGCCGGGCATCCGTGGTCACCGACCACATCGAGCGGTTCACGAAGACGGGCATCCTGCTGAAGTCGGGCCAGGAGCTGGCCGCGGATCTCATCGTGACCGCGACCGGGCTCGTCATGTCGCCCTTCGGCAAGATCAGGTTGAGTGTCGACGGCCGGCCCGTCGATCCGTCCGCGACGACGTCGTACAAGGCGATGATGCTCTCCGGCGTGCCGAACCTCGTGTTCGCC
Source organism: Kitasatospora sp. NPDC001547 (assembly GCF_042894165.1). Taxonomy (NCBI): domain Bacteria; kingdom Bacillati; phylum Actinomycetota; class Actinomycetes; order Kitasatosporales; family Streptomycetaceae; genus Kitasatospora; species Kitasatospora sp. NPDC001547. The sequence goes on from NZ_JBIAVL010000001.1 coordinate 428,873, forward strand.
CTCGGCTACACGAACCTCTCCTGGACGCTCAAGGTCGACCTGGTCAGCGAACACTTCTGCCGACTGCTCGACCACATGGACTCCCACGACTACGCCACCGTCGAACCGGTGCTGGACGATCCGTCCGTGGAGCGGGTGCCGTACATGGACCTGGCCTCGAACTACGTCCGGCGGGGCATCGGGGCGTTCCCGCGCGCGGGGACCAGTGGCCCCTGGACCGTCGAGATGGCTTACGAGAAGGACGTCAAGCGGCTGCGCGAGGGGCCCGTCGACGATCCGGCCCTGAGGTTCACCGCCGCCGGGCCGGTGCCGTCGGCCTCCCGACCGAGGGGAGCGCGATGAAACACGACATCACGTTCACCAGTCACGGCGTCAGCTGCGCCGCCTGGCACGTGCCGGCCACCACTGACGCCCTGGCCGGTCAGGCGGGGCGGCCCTGTGTGGTCATGGCGCACGGCTTCGGCGGCACCCGCGACAGCGGCCTGCTGAACTATGCCGAGCCCTTCGCCGCCGCCGGCATCGACGTGCTCGCCTTCGACTACCGCGGCTTCGGGGACTCCGGGGGCGCACCCCGCCAGGACGTCTCGGTCCGCCGCCAGCGGCAGGACTACCACGCGGCCCTCGCGGCCGCGCGGCGCCTGCCGGGCGTCGATCCGGACCGGATCGCGGTGTGGGGGGTGTCGTACGCGGGCGGTCACGCCCTCGTGGTCGCGGCACAGGACGCCCGTGTCGCCGCGGTCGTCTCCCTGACTCCCGTGACCGACGGCCTCGCCTCCTTGGCGCAGGTCGTACGCCACGCCGGGGTCGGCCGGTTGTTGCGGCTGGCCGGTCACGGATTGCGTGACGCGGCTCGCGCGCTCACCGCGCGAGCCGCGCACCGCGTGCCCGTCGTCGGGGAGCCCGGTGTCCTGGCGATGATGAGCGTGCCGCGCGCGGAGGAGCTCTGCGCCTCGTTCGCCGGGTCGGCCTTCCGCAACGAGGTGTGCGCCCGCGCCGCGCTGAAGGTCGGGTTGAACCGGCCCACGACCTTCGTCGGACGCCTGGCGTGTCCGATCCTTGTCCAGGTCGGTACGCACGACCGCATCGCACCGCCCGCCGCGGCACGCCGGACCGCCCGCAAGGCCGGTCGGTGGGCGCAGTTGCGCGAGTACCCCGTCGACCATCTGGACGTGTACGCCGGGCCGGGGCAGCGGCGGGTGCTGGCCGACCAGCTCGCCTTCCTCACCCACACCCTGGATCCGGCTGGGGCACCCCCGCCTCCGGTGCGGCACCGGGCTCCCCGGGCTCCCCGGGCGTAGGAACCGTCCGGTCCTGGGCACCCAACCTTCTTTCACCGCAACGTCGTTCGCCCCACACATTCTTCGTTCAACGGACGGGATGAGCATGTACGACTACGTCATCGTCGGCGCCGGATCCGCGGGCTGTGTCCTCGCGGCGCGGCTGTCGGAGGACCCCGAGGTCCGGGTGGCCCTGATCGAGGCCGGCGGCCCCGACACGGCTCAGGAGATCCACATCCCGGCCGCCTTCCCCCAGTTGTTCAAGTCCGGCCTCGACTGGGACCTGGACACCGACCCGGAACCGGGCCTCGGCGGGCGGCGGGCCTACCTGCCCCGGGGCAAGGTGTTCGGCGGCTGCAGCTCGACCAACGCGATGATCTACATCCGCGGCAGCCGTGCCGACTACGACGGCTGGGCCGCGGCAGGGGCGACCGGCTGGTCGTACGACGAGGTGCTCCCGTACTTCAAGCGCGCCGAGGACAACGAGCGCGGCCAGGACGACTTCCACGGTGCGGGCGGGCCGTTGACGGTCAGCGACGGAAGGTCGGGGCATCCGCTCTCCTCGCTCTTCGTGCAGGCCGCCCAGCAGGCCGGGTACAAGGCGAACGACGACTTCAACGGCGAGGACCAGTTCGGCGTCGGGCGCTACCAGCTGACGCAGCGGGGCGGCCTGCGCTGCAGCGCGGCTGTCGCCTACCTGCACCCGGCCCTCGACCGTCCGAACCTCACCGTGCTGCCTTCGGTCCTCGCCCGACGCGTGGTCATCGAGAACGGCCGGGCGGCGGGCGTGGAGGTGGACCGCGGCGGTGCCGTCGAGGTGGTTCGCGCCGAGCGCGAGGTGATCCTGTCGGCCGGCGCCTACGAATCCCCGAAGCTGCTGATGCTGTCCGGAATCGGCCCCGCCGACGACCTGGCCGCCTTCGGCATCGACGTCGTGCGGGACCTCCCGGTCGGCCGGGGCCTGCAGGACCACTACATGGCGATGCTGAACTTCCGCACCGACGCCGAGTCGCTGATCAGCGCGGCCACCGCCTCGAACGCCGCGCTGCTGCAGAGCGAGGGGCGCGGCCCGCTGACGTCCAACATCGGCGAGGCCGGCGGATTCTTCCGCAGCCGTCCCGAACTGGAGGCCCCCGACGTGCAGTTCCACGCCGCGCCCGTGCTCTTCCACCAGGAGGGGCTCGGCGCGGCCCCCGAGCACGGCTTCGCCTTCGGCCCGTGTGTGCTCGCCCCGACCAGCCGCGGCGCGGTGACCCTGCGCTCGCCCCGCCCGGACGCCGCGCCCCGGATCGTTCACAACTACCTGGTGACGCCGCAGGACCGGGACTGCATCGTCGCCGGGGTCCGGATCGCCCTGGACATCGCCGAGCAGCAGGCGGTGACCGACGCCGTCACGGGACCCTTCGAGGCGCCGGCCCCCGGTTCCTCCGACGCCGACATCCTCGACTGGGCGCAGCGGATCGGCCAGACGCTGTTCCACCCGACCTCGACCTGCGCCATCGGTTCGGTCGTCGACCCCGAACTGCGCGTGTACGGCGTGGCAGCCCTGCGGGTCGTCGACGCCTCCGTCTTCCCGACGGTACCGCGCGGCAACACCAACGCCCCCACGATCATGGCCGCCGAGAAGGCGGCCGACCTCATCAGGGGAGTCGTGTGACCGGCGATCCTCCGGGGCCTCGGATCCTCCCCCGGAGCCCCCACCGTTCGCACGACTCCCGTTACGAGAAAGGACCACACATGGACGAGTCAGTGCGGGAAGCGTTCCGGAACGACGGAGCCGCCCTGATCAAGGGCTGTCTCGACGACGGTCAACTGGCCAGGTGCCGCGAGGCGTTCGACTGGGCCGTGGCCAACCCGTCGCCGCTCGCGACTCAGCTCCTCGACGGGACCGAGCAGCAGTCGCTCGTCGACAACGCCAACCCGCTCGCCAAGGACCGGCTGGACGATCTGGTGTCCTCGCTGCCCTTCGGCCGCCTGTTCGCCGAGCTGTGGGGCTCGGAGAACGTCTGGTACTTCGCCGAGGAGGTGTTCCTCAAGGCCGGAGGAAAGGGCGGCCGCAGTGCCTGGCACCAGGACACCGCCTACCTGCCGTGGGCCGGCGAGCACTGGGGAAACGCGTGGATCACGTTCCAGCCGCTCTCCAAGCAGTACTCGCTGGAGGTCGTGCGCGGCTCCCACCACGGTGCCCAGTACGACGGCACCACCTTCGCGAACCCCGACGACCCGACCGAGCCCCTCTTCGGCGACGGTTCCCTGCCCCGCCTGCCGGACGTGGAGGCCGAGCGCGCGCTCGACCCCGACGCCTACGACGTGGCCTCGTGGGCGACCGAGCCCGGCGACGTCGTGGTGATCCACCCCCGCTCGCTGCACAGTGGCCCCGCCGTCGACGCCGGCTGCCCGGACCGTTACACGCTGGTCCTCCGCTTCTTCGGCGACGACGCGGTGTTCCGTGCCCTGCCGGACGTGGAGGGGCACCCCTTCGCCCGCAACGGCGTCCTCTTCGTCGAGGAGATGGCGAAGCTCAATCCGGGGGACCCGTTCCGCTCGCCCCTCTTCCGCAAGCTGATCTGAAACGGACCCCGCCATGAGTACGCACGACATGAAGCGTCAGCTGATCAACCCGCCCCCCACTCAGGCGATGTACGAGGCGCTGCACTTCTCGCAGGCGACCCGCGTCGGCGACCTGGTCTGGGTGTCGGGACAGGTCGGGATCGACACCGCCACCCTGACACCCGCCGACGGAGTGGAGGCCCAGACCCGGCTCGCGTTCGAAGGCGTGAAATCCGCCCTCCGGGGCGCCGGAGCGAGCTTGGCCGACATCGTCGAGCTGTCGACCTTCCACACCGACCTCCGCGGGGACATGGAGGTGTTCAGCCGGGTGAAGGACGAGTACCTGCCCGAGCTGTATCCGTCGTGGACCGCGGTCGGCGTGAGCCAACTCGCGCTCCCCGAGCTGGTGGTGGAGATACGGGTTGTCGCCGTGGTCGGCAGCGGCGGCGACTGACGGCGGTGGCTTCCTGATCGTTGCGCGGCGGGGAGTCCCCGGTCGGCCGACGCCCGACCGGCCGCGGGCTCCCCGCCGCCGTGAGGTTCCCCCACGGCTCGGTGGTTGCCGAGTTTTCGGGGCGGAGTCGGTGGGGTGAGTAACAGCCCGGTGCCGGCCGGGCATCCCTCGATTCGTCTTCCAGTTACCGCCGGCCGAGAACAGCAAGAGGAGTCGCGCGTCATGAACACCGTGCAACACATGGACGAGGAGACCTGCGACGTCGTCGTGATCGGCGCGGGAATGGCGGGCCTCATGGCGGCCACCACCCTCGCCGACAAGACCGACGTCAGGGTCCTCGAGTCGGAGGACCGTCCGGGCGGACGGGTCGAGACGGTCCGGAAGGGCGACTACTGGATCAACGTCGGCACCCAGTTCACCGAGGGGACGGGGCCGTTGATCGACGCCCTCGACCGGCACGGCATCGAGATGGGGTCGCTGGCCGGCACGAGTGTGGAGCTCGTCCTCAACGGCACATCGGTCGACACCTCCGACGTGCTCGGCCTCATGTTCCGCACCCGCATGACCGTCATGGACCGGGTCGGTATGGCGTTGGTCGGTGCCCGGATCCTCGCCGCGGTCCCGTTCCTGGAGTCGGAGAGCCGCCTGGCGAAGAAGGTGCGGGCCAGGCTCGACAGGCGCCCCGCGTCGCACCTCCTGCGCGGCGTCCGCTCCGAGGTGGCCCGGGCCATGGTCCGGGCCTGGTCCGCGCAGTGGATGGGGTGCGAGCCGGAGGAGACGGCGGCGACCCAGCTCGTGGCGTCGATCGGAGTCGCTCTGACGGACCCGGCGAAGGTGCCGAACTTCGCTCTGCCGGTCGGCGGAAACCAGACCTTGACCGACATCCTCGCCGCGGACCTCGGCGACCGTCTCCGGCTCGGCTCGACCGTGCGGTCCGTACGGAGGAGCGGCGACGGCGTCGTCGTGGACTACGACGTCGCGGGCCGTCCGGCACGGCTCCGCGCCGCACGCGCCATCGTCTCGGTTCCCAGCGACGTCGCCACGCGAATCCTCCCCGAGCTTCCGCGGGCGCACCGCGAGGCGTTCGACGACATCCGCTACGGCCGGTACGTGGTCGTCGGCTTCTTCACCGATGAAGAGGGCCCCCAGCCCTGGGACGGGCTCCTCGCCGTGTCCACGCCGCAGCTCTCCTTCCAGGCGGTGTTCAACCACGCCGCCGCCCTGCGAAAGAAGGGTCCGCGCAGGCCGGGCGGTGCGCTGGCGTGCTTCGCCGGTGGCGCTTCGGCCGACGCCCTGTTCGAACTCTCCGACGACGAGATCGTCGCCCGGTTCTCCAGGGACCTCCTCTCGGTCTACCCCCGGCTCGACGGGAAGCTCGGGGACGGCATCGTGCGACGCCACCGCCGCGTGGTGCCGTTCTGGGCGCCACGCGGCCGCGAGTCGCTGCCAACGCTGCGCAACCCATGGGGACCGATCCACCTGGCCGGCGACTACCAGCTCGACATGCCCTCGCTCGCCGACGCGGCCACCTCGGGCGAGAACGCGGCGAAGGCGGTTCTCGCAAGCCTGGGCCGCTGACGCTTCAAGGCTGCGGCGGCCGTCATCCGTTCGACCCGCAGCGCTACTGGAGTCGGTCGAGGTCGGCGGGCGGCGGCGTAGGCGCCCTGCCAGGTGATCGGTCCGGCGGGGCACCGCCTGAGGGCAGCCTGTCCATCCCGGTCCGGTCCGGCGGGTCAGGCTTTCCGGCTTTGCAGGGCTGTGGTCCGGTCTGGGGCGCCGGTGGGCCGGTACACGGTTGATACACGACTGCGTGATGGCGGAAGCCGAGCTACGACCGGGCCGAAGGGCCGGGCGTGGAGTCTGTGGGTCCGCCCGGTGGCCACCGCCCCGGGACGTTGTCCCTCTGACTCCGGGAGGCCGCTGTCGTGTCAGTTCCCACACCATCCGAAGACCGAAACCGAGACCGAGCCCGAGACCGAGACCGAGACCGGAACCGGGAGCGGCGTTACTCCCCCGGTCGGCTTGCTCCGGTCCGTAGGGGGACGCTGTGGGCCCTGGCCGTTGTCCTGCTCGCCGGGGCCGGGGCCGGTGGTGGCGCGCTGGCTGCCCGGCAGGGCGGCGACGCGGCCGTGGGCAGCGGCATCCGGGCCGGCGGGGCGCTGGTGCTGCCGGTTCCGGAGGCGATCGCGGCGCTGGGTCTCCCCTGGCCGCAGGAGGGGCAGTCGGCCGTCGCGGCGGCGAAGGTCGGGGTGCTCGGCGTCCAAGGCGGCCGGCAGCCGGTGCCGATCGCGAGCGTGACCAAGGTGATGACGGCGTACGTGGTTCTGCGGGACCATCCGCTCAAGGACGGCGAGGACGGGCCGACGATCACCGTCGACTCGCAGGCCGCCGCCGAGGCGGGTTCGGCGGACGAGTCGACCGCTCCCGTCACGGCCGGGCAGCGCCTGACCCAGCGCAAACTGCTGGAGGTGATGCTGCTGCCCTCCGCCAACAACGTGGCCCGGCTGCTCGCCCGGTGGGACGCGGGCAGCGAGGAGGCGTTCGTGTCCCGAATGAACGCGGAGGCCGCCCGGCTGGGGATGACCGGCACCACCTACACCGGGGCCAGCGGCTTGGAGGCCACGACCGTGTCCACCGCCGCAGACCAGCTCAAGCTGGCCCGCGAGGCGATGAAGGAGCCGGCGCTGCGGGCGACCGTGGCCCTGCGCGACACCACGCTGCCGGGCCGGGCCGTGCCACTACGCAACACCAACAGGCTGCTCGACCTGCCCGGGGTAGTGGGTCTGAAGACCGGTTCGACCACCTCGGCGGGCGGAAACCTGATGTGGGCCCTGGAAGTCGCCGACGCCGAGAGCGGCTCGGGGCGCCGGCTCGTCTACGGTGTCGTGCTCGGTCAGCGGGCCGGCGCCGCTCCCGCGGACGGCATGCGGGCGGCTCTGGAGAGCAGCGGCCGGCTCGTGGCCGCCCTGCGGCAGAAACTGCCCGGTGTCCTCCCGGCGCTCGACGGCGGCCAGCGGGAGTGGGCGTGAGCGGGCGCACCGGCACGGCCCCGGCAACGGTCGTCGCAGCACAGGCCCACGAGTCGGGCGACGGCGACGGCCCGCACCGCCGGACGGTTCGCCACCGTCTTCCCCGTCGTCCAACCCTCCGGGACGCCGGGCGGCGCGGGCGGCTGATCGCGGGGTCCGCCGCTGTGCTCGCCGCCCTGATGACGCTGAACCCCTGGCTGCCGAACGGCTCGGTCAACCTCGCCAGCCTCTGGCAGACCGTCCTGCCCTGGTCGGTCCTGGGCATCGTCGTGCTGTTCCTCCTGGCGGCACTGCGGCGCTCCGCCCTGGCCGCGGCGGCCGTACTGCTGCCCGCCCTCGTCTGGAGCGTCCTGTTCGCCCCGGCCGTACTCGACAAGCGCGCGGACGGCGGCGACTTCACGATCGTCAGCCACAACGTCAACGAGGACAACCCCGACCCCGCCCGGACGGCGCGCGCCCTGGCCGGCTCGGGAGCCGACGTCGTGGCGGTGGAGGAACTGGCGAGCCGCGCTCAGGAGACCTTCCGGCGCGAGCTGGCCGCCAGCTACCCCTACTCCCAGGTACGCGGCGGCATCGGGTTGTGGAGCAAGTACCCGTTGCAGTCGGTGGAGCCGGTGGAGATCATGCCCTGGACCCGGGCCATCCGAGCCACCGTCCAAACACCCAAGGGCCCCATCGCCCTCTACACAGCACACCTGGCCTCGGTGCGGGTACGCCTGGATGCGGGATTCACCACCATCGACCGCAACGACGCGGCCGCCAAGCTCGCTGCCGCTGTCCGAAGCGAGCCGCTCGCGAGGATCGTCGTCGTGGGTGACCTCAACGGCTCCTTCGACGACTCCGCACTGCGGACGCTCACCGGGCCGCTGCGCTCGGCCCAGCAGGAAGCCGGCGACGGCTTCGGCTTCACCTGGCCCGCGTCGTTCCCGGTGGTGCGCATCGACCAGATCCTGCTGAAGGGCATCACCGCGCGCTCCGCGTGGACCCTGCCCGACACCGGCAGCGACCACCTCCCGGTCGCGGCGTCCCTGCGACTGTGACCGCCCCGCACGTCCGCACCCACCCAACGCGGTGACCCGCACACCACGCCCCCGGAAGCCGCGACCGGCCGCCGACGTGCTGGAATGAGTACCCCACCCCCCAGGCGACGACATCGGAGAGCTCTTGTCCGCCACCCGAGTACCCGACACGGTCAACGTGCTGCTCGTCGAGGACGACGCGGTCATCCGCCGCTCCGTCCAACTGGCCCTCGAACGCTACGGCTACCAGGTCGACGTCACCGGGGACGGGCTCGACGGCCTGGACGCCATCCGGACCGGCGCCCATGACGTCCTGATCCTGGACGTGATGCTGCCCGGCCTCGACGGCATCAGCCTGTGCCGGCGCGTCCGCGAACACACCCTCACCCCCATCCTGATGATGTCCGCCCGGGGCGACGCCCTCGACGTCGTGGCCGGCCTCGAGGCCGGCGCCGACGACTACGTGATCAAACCCGTCGACATCCCCGTCCTCGTCGCCCGCATCCGCTCCCTGCTACGCCGCGCCGCCTTCCACGAGCAACCGGCCGCGCGGCTCGCGCCGGAGGAACGAACCGCGCCCGGCGAATCCCACAGCCGGCCCTCGCACTCCGCCGGACAAGAGCCGGACCTGCTCTCCTTCGGCGGCCTCACCATCGACCTGCGTGGTCTGGACGTGTGCCTGGACAGCCGGACCGTCCCCCTCACGCCCACCGAGCTACGCCTGTTGCTGGTCTTCGCGGAGAACCCCGGCACGGTCCTGGACCGCCGCCGTCTGCTGCGCGACGTGTGGGACTACGGCTGGGAGGGCGACACCCGGGTCGTCGACCTGTGCGTGGTGCGGTTGCGCAAGAAGATCGGCGCCGAGCGCATCGAAACCATCCGGGGCTTCGGCTACAAGTTCGTGCGGAGCTGACGCGATGGCCGCACGACGCGTCGGCCCGCGCCTGTTGGACCCGCGCTCCCTTCGCTGGAAGATCACCGCCCTGGTCGCGCTCGCCTGTGGTGCTATCGCCGTGGTGATCGGCGTGCTCGTTCACCAGGCGACCGCGGAGCGGGGCGACCGGATGGGGCGCGACCTGGCGATCGCCCGGCTGGGCTCCGCCGAGCAGGAGTTCTCCCGAACCGGCCGCCGCCCCGACTACGCCTCCCTCCAGCCCAGGACCACCTTGCCCGCACCATTGGCCCAAGCAGTCCAGGACTCGACGGTCCCGGGGGAGTACGCCCTGTGGTACGACGTCAAAGCGCCGAACTGGTACTGGATGTGGGCGGCCGTCGCCGTCGGCGACAACCAGGTGCTCACCGTCCGCACCGACCTGAGCGCCACCGTGCGCAGCCTCCAACTGCTGGACCGCAGCATCGTCAAGGCCGCCCTCGCGGCCCTCGCCGTCGTCGTTCCCGTCACCGCGCTGGCCGCCGAGCGGATGAACCGGCGCCTGCGCCACACATCCCGGACCGCCCGCCGGATCGCGGACGGTGATCTCGACGCCCGCATCGGCCGCCGGGGCCGCGCCCGCGACGAGATCACCGAGATGTCCGCGGCCGTGGACGAGATGGCCGCGACGCTGCAAGAGCGGCTCGCGGCGGAGAAGCGCTTCACCGCCGACGTCGCGCACGAACTCCGCACCCCGCTGATGGGCCTGGTCACCGCCGCCGGACTGCTGCCCGAGGACGATGAGGCCACCGACCTTGTGCGCACGCAGGTCCGCGCCCTGCGCGGCCTGGTGGAGGACCTGCTGGAGGTCTCCCGTCTCGACGCCGGCGCCGAGAGCGCCCGCCTCGACGAGGTACCTCTCGGCGATCTCATCGAGGAGGTGAGCAGGAAGGCCGACGGCAGTGTCCGGCTCCGGCTGACGACACCCGCCACCGTCCGCACCGACCCGCGCCGCGTGGAGCGGATCATCACCAATCTCGTCGCCAACGCCCACCGGCACGGCACCGCCCCCGTCGAGGTCACCGTCACCGGCAGCCGGATCACCGTACGCGATCACGGAGCGGGCTTCCCCGACGCCCTCCTCGCCGACGGGCCGCAGCGCTTCCGCACCGGGGTCGCCGAACGCGGCCAAGGACACGGCCTGGGCCTCACCATCGCCACCGGCCAGGCCGCGGTCCTCAACGCCCGTCTGACCTTCGCGAATGCCCCCGGCGGCGGAGCCGTCGCCACCCTCGACCTCCCCACCTAGTGCTGTGACCGCATAGCTTCGCCGGGTGAACGGTGGGAACAGATGCGGTGGCCCTGAGGAGCCACGTCTCGTGGTGGATCAGTCGATCGCGCGGCGGACCATCCGCCCCCGCCTGCCGAACCGGAACTCTCCACAAGCCTTCTCAGGCGACCGATTCGATGGCCGCGCCGCACCGGCTCGGCCATCGAATCGGTCGCCCTGGCCCCGCCGGTTTCTGTGGCGGATCCCCGTACTCGGGCCGGCCCTGCGCCGGGAGGGCCGCATGCCCGTCCACCGGGGCACCGCGCGGGCGGCGGAGTCGCTCGAAACAGGCATCTCTGCCGAGAAGTTGATCAGATGCCCTGCTTGGCCGACCCTCGCTGAAACACGTTTGAGCGGTTGCGGTGGTGTGCCTGAAGCACGGGTGAAGTCCTCCGGATACTCCCTGCGGTCAAGATCGTGGCCATGCGGAACGGCCCGGTGCTGTTCCTCCGTACATGCCGCCCGGCCTCATGTCAGGCGGCGCTCGAACGGGAGTCACACATGCGCAAGTGGATGAGCCGAAGGACGGCCGCCGTCCTGACGACCGGGGCTGTGGCGATCATGAGCCTGGTCACCGCCTTACCGGCGCAGGCCATCATGGGAGGTACCGAGTCCACCCAGCCGTATTCGTTCATGGTCTCGCTCCAGTACGACTCTCCCCGCCCGGACGGACACCGGTGCGGGGCCGTGCTCATCGCCCCGCAGTGGGCGGTGACCGCGGGGCACTGCGCCAACACCCCGACGGGCTTGAAGGCGGGCGTTCCCCGCGGCTGGAAGGTCCGCGTCGGGTCACTGGACGTCACCAACGGCGGCGAAGTCGCCGAGGTCGACACGTTCTACCGGCGTCTACTGAAGTTCGACCCCCCGGGCCAGGACATCGCGTTGCTGCACCTGCGCAAGCCGGTGCGGGCCAAGCCCGTACGGCTCTTGGAGACCACGCCCGCCGTGGGGACGCCCGTCCGCATCCTCGGCTGGGGCCAGGCTTCGGACACCTGCGACAGCTTCGACGACCCCACGTGCTTTCCCAGCAGACTGCGCGAGGCCGACACCGAGATCGTGCCGCTCCAGGACTGCTGGGACGACATCGACGCCACCGCGCCGTTGTGTGTCGGCCGCGTCGATCCTCCTGTCGGGCCGGGGACGACCGACTCCGGAGGGCCTGCCCTGGTTCGCGCGGGCAACGAGTGGGCGCTCGCGGGAACGGTCATCGGCGGCGGCATCAGGAACGCCAACTTTCCCACCCTGTACACCGATGTCGCGAAGAACCTCGCCTGGATCAACGGCATCGTGACCGGAACCGATGTGCCGCCGTTCGACCCGATCCCGAACGTGGAGGGCGTGGCCACGGTGGGTGACTGCGTGGGGTCCGTGGTGCGTCCGCCCACCGCGCGCCCCAAGGACCCAGCGTTGGTGCTGACCAACGGCCACTGCGTGCCGAGCGGTCGGCCCGCGCCGGGGACGGCGCTGGTGGACCGGCCCGCCGATCTGAACGGCCCGGTCACCATCAACGACTCCGCCGGCTACACCCGGACCACCGCCCGCGCGACCCGGCTGGTATACGCGACGATGTCGGGCACCGACATCGCGCTGTACCGGCTGGACAAGACCTACGCACAGTTGGCCGCGGAGGGCGCGAAGGTCTTCCGGTTGTCCACCACCCCGATGCGCAGCGGTGACCAGCTGTCCATGGCCTACAAGTCCAGCCGTCCGTCGTGCACGGTGGAGGCCGTGGTGCCACACCTGCGGGAGGACGGCTATCAACAGGACCACGCGGTGCGCTACGCAACCAACGACAACTGCGTGAGCAGGCCCGGCTACTCCGGCAGTGCACTGCTGGCGCCCGACGGGGAGACCGTCGTGGGCGTCAACAACACCCACAACCGCGACGGCGAGCAGTGCACCAAGAACAACCCCTGCGAGGTCGGCCGGGACGGATCCGTGACCGCGGTGCAGGGCCGCAGCTACGGCCAGCAGGTCCATCAGATCGCCGCCTGCCTCATCGAGGGCTCGCGATTGAAGCTGACCCGCCCGGGCTGTGTGCTGACTGGTGCCACAGCAGGACCTCGCTAGGCGTGTTGATCACGAGCGTTGCCGACGGTGGTCGCGCGCGACCATGACGAAGACCTCCGGTGCGGTCGAGGTGCCCAGGCTCCACACCGCACACGGAGGTCTTCGTGTCCGACCGCAACGCCCGGCCGGCCGTGCACGCGGGCGGCTCCTGGCCGAGCGTGTCCGCTCCGGCCGACCGGTCGCGCACGTCACCGCCGAGAACTGGCGTCTTTCGAGTCACGGCCCACCCGTTTCCGCAGGTCAGAGCCTTGCCTGACCTGCGGAAACGGTGAGAGATCAACCTGCGATTCCGCAGGTCAGGGGCACTCCTACAGGTCGTAGTAGAGCTCGAACCCGCGTGCATCGGGAGTTGGAGCACACGTCAGTTGTCCACGTCGAACACCACGGTGACGGGGGCGTGGTCGGACCAGCGTTCGGCGTGGGTGGCGGCGCGTTCGACGTAGGCCTCGACGGCCTTGGCGGCGAGGGCGGGGGTGGCGACCTGGAGGTCGATGCGCCAGCGGAACGACGCCTTTTGTAAAAGGTCCACCCGTTCGAGAGTGCCCTGTTCGAGGGTGCCTGCTGGCCTTGGCGGTAGGGGGAGGCCCATGGGCATTGTGACGGCTTTGGCGCCGGTTCGGGCGGTCGTTGGTTCGCGTGTCTCGGACACGCACGGGGATGAGGGCAAGGTCTCGCATCTGGTGCAGGCGGAGTCGGCGACGCGGCACGCGGTCTCGAAGGAGTGGGAGATCGTCGGGTCCTTCGAGGACCTGGACGTCTCGGCCCAGATCACGCCGTGGAAGCGTCCCGACCTTGGTCCGTGGCTCACCGAGCGCCAGGGCGACTGGGACGCGATGGTATGGGCGAAGGTCTACCGGGCGTTCAGGTCCGCGAAGGACTGCGCGGACGTCGCCCACTGGGCGGAGGAGAACCACAAAGTCCTGGTCTTCACCGACGACGGGATCACCCTGGACTACCGGCAGGGTCGGGAGTCGTCGTTCGGGAACGAGCTGGCCAACACCTTCCTGATGCTCGCCTCGATCTTCGCGGAGATGGAACTCAAGCGGATCAAGGCCCGCGTCACCGCCGCGCACAAGCACCTGCGAAAGACCGACCGGTGGGCCGGCGGGCAGCCGCCGTACGGCTACCGGATCGTGGACCGGCCCGGCGGCGGCCGCACACTCGAGCCGGACCCGGTGACCTCGGAGGCCGTGCGGTACATGGGCAAGCTGCTGTTGGAGGGGCAGAGTCAGTGGATGATCGCCACGGCCCTGGAGGCAGCTGGCTTCGACACTCCGGCCACCCACGCGTACAAGAACCAGGGCGACACCTACACGAGCAAGCGCAAGACTGCTCCGTCGAACCACTGGAACCCCAGCAGCGTGGGGAAGATCTTGCGCTCGCCGGCGACGATGGGTTTGAAGCTGACCGGCCGGTCCGTGAAGGCGCGCAAGATCGCCCGGGACGCGAAGGGCCTGCCGATCCGGATGGCCAAGCCTCTGTTCACGGAGGAGGAGTGGGCCGCGGTCCAGGCGGCGATGGACGAGCGCTCGGTCACGAAGGAGCGCTCGAACGGCGCTTCACCCTGGCTGGGCGTGCCGCACTGCGACCGCTGCGGCGACCGGTTCTACCGGCAGGTGAACCTCGCGAAGAACGGCAAGATCTACGAGTACTACCGCTGCGCGAAGACGGCCGGCAAACCCGCCTGCAAGGGCCAGTCCATCAAGGGCGAGCGCGTCACCAACGCGATCACCGCCCTGGTGGAGCGCTTGGCCGGGCTGGCGATGACCGTGCGCAGGTTCATCCCCGGCGAGGACCACACCGAGCAGCTCAACCACGTCACGGCGGCCATGAAGGACTTGCGCGAGGAGAAGCGCCGCAATCTGTTCGACTACCCCGGCGGCGACGACGAGTACTCCGAAGCCCTCGAGACCCTGGTCGACGAACGACGCCGCCTCGCAGCCCTTCCACAACGCCCCTCCGCCTGGGTCGAGGTCGAGACCGGCCAGACCTTCGCCGACGCCTGGACCCAAGCCGACCAGGAGTACCGCCGCCAGCTCCTCCTTGGCCTCAAGGCCCGTCTCTACATGACACCCGCCATCGAAGGCTGGTACCTACCCACCGAACTCGAATCCCGAGTACGGCAGCTCGAACGCGCTGGAAGCTCGGCGTAGGTCGGGTGATTCGGGATCGTTGTGGACCCGAGACCTCCGCGTACGCGGGACCGTCCGCCCGGGAACGCGGCCTTGGCCTCCAACGACATCCTGCTGCCCTCCACACCGAGTTTCAGTGATCGCGAGATGGCGGTGCGTCACCTCTATGGCAGTCGGAACCGACAGCACCGCCCGCCGACCGTAGTGAACAAGGGGCGCCCGGAGCACCGCCGCGCTCCACACTGGATGGCTGACCGCCAAGGCTGGAGTCCGAAGGAACGTGAGCGGTACGGCAACGACCTTCGCGACCCCCGGGCGCTGCTCGCCGTCTCCGCCAAGACGAACCGCTCGAAATCCGACAAGGACCCTGCGGACTGGATGCCCCCGGTAGGGGACTTTGCGTGCACATATGTCAGCGACTGGGTTGTCGTGAAGACCCGCTGGGGTTTGAGCATTGATCAACGGGAAGCTGACGCGCTGCACCGGATCGCTGCCGGCTGCGAGGACACCAAGCTTCAGGTCGTACTTGCCCGATGAGCCAGTATGGAGTCACCCCGTCAATGCGGGACGTCAGGGCTCCGGTGGGCAGAACCAGGGCCCTGCCCACCGGAGCCTTACTTGACCGTGTGGTGATCAGAGGCTGCTGGTGATCATGGTTCCGGTGTGGTTTCCGGGGATGGAGGTGAGGTTGAGGGTCTCGGGGGCGGCCCAGGTGCCGTCGGCGTGGCGGGCGGTGAGCAGGACCTTGTTGTCGGTGGTGGCAATGGCGAACTGGGCGTCGGTGTCGAAGGGAGCGGCGCTGATGCTGGTGCCGATGACGTTCCCGATGACGCCGCCAAGAGAGGCGACGGGCTGCCAGCTTCCATTGGCCCAGCGCAGGGTGTGGTACTGGCCGTCACTGGCGATGAAGGCGAGATTGAGATCGAGACTCTGGCGGGAGATGGCCACGGCGGTCACGGGCGCGGTGGCCCCGGCGGCGTCGGCGACCGAGCCCCACGCACCCCAGCTCCCCGCAGCGTTGCGCAGAGTGTGGTAGATCTTCCCACCCGACACGGCGGCGATGTGCAGGTCACCGCCGGCGGCCCCGGCGGCCGAGATGGACGTGATGCCCTTCAGCGGGCCGGCAGCATCGGTCACCACACCGAACCCACTCCACTGCCCGGCACCGTTACGGACGGTGTGGAAGAGGAAGTCGTCGGCGACCACGACCACGTGCAGATTGTCACCGATCGGGGAGATGGAGACCTGCGTGATGTTACCGAGGTCGTTGAGCGCGATGTTGAGATCGACGAAGCGCTGCGCCCAGATGCCGTCCAGGTTGCGGATCGCGTAGTGCAGGTGCCCGTCGCCGCCAAGCGCGATGATGTGGGTGGACGTGTTGATCCCGGCGGTGGCGACGGCACGCACGCCGCCGATGTTGCCGGCCGCGGCCTGGACGTCCTCGTACGGCGTCCAGGAACCGTCGTACAGGCGGGTCGCGAAGTACAGGTTGTCGTCGCTGCGGACCAGGGCCTGGGTCTTCCAACCCAGGGACTTCGCTCGGGTTTGCTGGACCCAGCTCGCGATGTTGTCGACGCGGGAGTTGAAGGCGTCGGTGCGGGTCTCGGCCACCGGGGCTCCCAGGCAGCCGCCCTGCCAGGAACGGGAGGAGACGGCGACGAGCTCGGACTTGCCGTTGACCTCACGGATCACGGGAGCGCCGGCGTCGCCTTGGCAGATTGGTGCCTGGCCAGCGGCGGGGGTGGTGTCGACGCCGGTGGTGGTGATGACGCCAGCGATGTGAGTGTTGGTGTGGAGCTTGGTGGGCACCCAGTCCGTGACGGTGCGGCCGAAGCCGAGAGCGCGCAGGCTCTCGCCAGCAGTGGGCGCAGCAGTGGAGAGAACAGCGGGATTAATGCCGTCGACGGGGGTGGCGAGGCGGGCCATCACCAGGTCGCGGTCCTGGTGGGGGACGAGTTCAACGACGTCGATGACGGCGCCGGCGGTGGTGTTGGTGAGATCAGTGCGCCCGATGGTGGCAGTGGTCTTGTCCTTGGGGGCGCCGGCGGTGACGGTGGACAGGTTGTCGGGGGTGTCGGTGAAGCAGCTGGCTGCGGTCAGCAGCCAGCTGCGGTCGACGAGGGTGGCGGTGCAGGCGCGCTTGCCGTTGCCGATGTTCAGCTTGGCGGCGAAGGCGAGTTTGGGGTCGGTGGGTTGTGGGGTGGGCAGGGCAGTGCTGCTGCCGGTGACGCGCAGTTCGAGGACGACTGCGGGGGCGTTGGGGTCGATCGACTGGCCGATGCCCTTGGAGGTGTTGGCGGCGACGTCGACGGTCTCGACGGGCTGCTGGTTGGTGGACAGGCTGGCCCTGATCGAGCGGTCGTAGGTGTGTATGCGGTAGGCGTCCGGGATGGACAGGGCCAGGTAGCCGCTGGCGCCGGGGGCCTTGAAGCAGACGACGTCGCCATCGGTCTTGTCCGGGGTGATGGCGCCGAGCTTGATCTGATAGTTGCCGTCGGCGCAGTCGGTCAGGGTGATGCCGCCGTCGCCGCGGGTGAGGGTGATACCGCGCTCGGCGAGGATCCGCTGGGCGTCGGGGTAGGAGAAGGTCTCTACCGTGGCGGGGGCCGCCGCGGGGGCTGGCGTGGTGTCGGCGGAGGCGGTCGGTGCCACGGTCCAGCCGGTCACGCCGGCGAGAACGAGGGCAGCCGCGGCCGCGAATAGGCCGCGCGCGTGTGCACGGGACGTCATGGGGTTTCCTTCGGTTTGGTCCGGATCGGTCGGGTGCTGTCCCTCTCACCAGAGGGTGCGGGAAGCCGCTCATAAGCACTCTTGAATGACTGGCAGCTGACGCATAATAATGTACGATCTCTGCGTCGTCGAACAGGTATTTACGTAGAAATACCAGTCCTTTGACCATAGCTTTTATGACGTTCTGTCCGCTTTGGCGGTACTGATCAGCGGTTCCCTGGATCAGGGAGGCCGCCCTTTGTTGTTCACTTTTCCGATAACCGGAAGGGGTTGTCGTGCTTTTTCGAATAGGTAAATCCAGGGCCGGGGGGAGGGGGTCCGGCATTCGGTTGTTCGGCCGCTCCGTGCTGCCCGTTGCCCTGCTGGCGTCTATGGTCACCGCGACGCCGGTGGCGGCGGATGCGACACAGCCGCCGACCGGGCCTCAGCTGACCGACCGGGGACGGGTCCTGCAGGAATGGAAGGACGGCGGACCGTCCGTCAAAGCGGCCGCCGAGATCGCCCTGATCGGCGGAGACGACCAGGTACGGCTGTTCCTCGGCACGGCCACCGACCCGGGCGGTGAGCTCGCCCGTGCCGGATTCAAGGACAGCCGCCAGGCCGCACTGCAGATCCTCACCGAGGCGGGTCCGCAGCTTCGCGCCGCGGCCCAGAGCGCTCTCGCTGGCAACGACCAGAGCGTCGAGACGTTCGTCAAGGAGGGCTGGAAGGTCCCGCTCGAGCAGGACCAGCGACTTCTGGTTTCCCAGATCGCCGAGACCGCCGGCCCCCGCACGAAAGCCGCAGCCATCGCTCTGACCGGCAGGCCGGTCGCCGAGATCCGGGCCTTCCTCAACGAGGAGCAGTACGTCCTCGGCGAGAGCGACGACCGTCTGCGGGTCTCCCAGATCGCCGAGAGCGGCGGCCCCGCCACCCGCCAGGCTGCGCTGCTTGCCTACGAAGGCAACCTGGACGACGTCCGCGACTTCCTGCAGGTCGGTCAGCACATCACCCGTGCCCGCGACCAGGAGCACGCCTCCGTCGAGGAACTGGTCAAGCAGGCCGAGGCCGCAGGCGACCAGGCGGTGCGCGAGAAGGACGCCGCCGTCGACGCCTCCCAGCGGGCCGTGGCCGCCGCCGCGCTGGCTAAGGAAGCCGCCGACAAGGCCGCCGAGGAGACGCGACTCGCGCAGGGCGACGCCGCGCGAGCCGCGGCCGCGGCAGACCGCGCCGCCGAGGCCGGCAAACGCGCCGGCGAGGCCGCCATGGCCGCCACCGCCGCCGCGGTGAGGGCCAACAACTCGGCCAAGGTCGCCTCCGCCGCCGCCTCTCAGGCCGCGGCCGCCGCGATCGGCGCCGCCCAGGCGACCACCCGCGCGCTGAACTCCGCCGCGGCGGCGAAGGTCGACGAGGACGCCGCCAAGGGCGCCGAGAACGCGGCCATGCTCGCCGGCTACGCGGCCAAGGCTGCCGACCGGGCCAGCAAGGCCGCCATCCAGGCCGCGTTCGCCGCCGAGGCAGCCGCCTCCGCGAAGGCCAACGTCGATGCCACCGCCGCTGCGGCCGACCAGGCCGGAGCATACGCCGACCAGGCCGGGGCATCCTCCGGCAGGGCCAAGCAGGCCGCCGCCTCGGCTCGCCGCGACGCCACCGAGGCCGCTCGCTCCGCCACCGCCGCCGCCGCGCTCGCCCGCCAGTCGGCTGCCTACGCCGACCAGGCCCGCCAGGCCGCCGAGTCAGCCTCCACCCGCGCCGCGCGCGCCGCCGAATCGGCCCGCAACTCCGCGGCCAACGCTGGCGAGGCCGCCAACGCCGCCCAGCAGGCCGACGCCCACGCCAAGAGCGCCCGCCAGGCCGCTGACGCGGCCACAAACGCCGTCGCCACGGCTGGCCAGATCCACCAGGCCGCCCTCGCCAGCGAGGCCGAGGAGCGCACCGCCCGACTGAACGCAGGCCTCGCCCGCGCTCAGGACCTCGACGTCGCCTACAAGCAGAGCCAGCGCGCCGCCGACAACGCCAAAGCCGAGGCCCTTCGTCTGGACCAGGAGTCCGTGCGCCTGGCGCAACAGGTTTCACAGCCCGGCACCGACCCGCTCACGGTCGTCTCCGCCGGGCGCAAGATGGCTCTCACCGCATTGAAGGTGCGCGGCCCCTGGAGTAAAGCCGCCGCCGAGTACGCGCTCACCGGCAACGACGAGGCCGTTGTTGACTACGTCACGACTGGCTGGAAGACCGCCACTGAGCAGGACGACCGCACCCAGGCCCGCTACATCGCGCAGGACAGCCCCTACGAGAGCGTGCGCACCGCCGCCACCGCCGCTCTGGCCGGCGACGGTGCCCAGGTCGCCGCGTTCCTGGCCATTGGGCAGCACCAGGCAGCGTTCAGCCAGTACCGGCTAAGGGTCTCCCAGCTCGCTGAGAGCGGCGGAACCAAGGTCAAACAGGCCGCCTTCGCCGCCATGGAAACTAATACCGTCGAATCCCTCACAGACTTCCTCAACCAGGGCCAGTACACGGCCAGAGAGAGCGACGACAGGCTCACCGTCTCACAGCTGATAGAGGCCGACGGCGAGGAACTCAAGATCGCCGCCCGCATGGCCGACGCGAGCCCGCTGCCCGCCATCACCGACTTCCTCCAGACCGGTCAGTACCGGGCGCGGGCCAAGGACGAACTCACCCGCACCCACGTCACGTCCATCGAGAATGCCATCGCCGGCGCCAACCAGGTCGCCGCCCTTGCCCAGCAGAACGCCTCCACCGCGGAGGCGGCCGCCGCCACCGCCGCCGGAGCCAACGACCAGGCCCAAAGCTACGCGCAGCAGGCCGCCGCCTCCGCCCAGCAGGCCGCCTCGTATGCACAACAGGCCAAGTCCTCCGCAGACCGCGCGCAGACCTCGGCCAACCAGGCTGCCCAATCGGCCAAGACCGCACGGGCCGCCCAAGCCCGCGCGGAGCAGAGCGCCCGCTCCGCCCAGTTGTCCTCGATTTCGGCGCAGGCCAGCGCCAATGCGGCCCGCACCTCCGCGAACACCGCCTACGCCGCCGTGGCCGAAGCCCGTAAGTCCGCCGAGAACGCCGGACAGAGCCGCGACGCAGCCCGCGCCACCGCCGAGAACGCCCTCAAGGAGGCCGCCTACGCAGCACAGCAGGAGCAGGCGCAGCGGGACAACCAGCAGCAGGCGATGCTGAACTTCCTCATCAACATGCCCCAGGACGGCGGAACCGCGGACGGCGGCAGCTGGTACGACACCTTCTCCTCCGTCGGCCACAATGCCCTCGACGTGGCGGGCATGTTCCCCATCGTTGGTGACGTCCTCGCCGACGGCACCAACTGTGTCTGGACCGCCGCCGAGTACTTCGGCGGCTACAAAAACGCGGACGGCTTCAACACCGTCCTGACCTGCGTCAACATGATCCCCGGCGTCGGCTACATCAGCCTTGGCATCAAATGGGGTAAGAAGCTCGACGGAGTCGCCGGGGACCTCGCGGACTGGGCCCAGAGCAAGTGGCCCTGGGCCAAGAAGCCCAAGACGAAGCCGGGCCTGCCCTCGTGCCTCAACAGCTTCCCCGCCGGCACCCGAGTCCTCATGGCAGACGGCACCGCCCGCCCCATTGAGGCCATCCGGCCAGGTGACCAGGTCTCATCAGCCGACCCAACCACCGGTGAATCCGGACCGCGCACGGTAGCGGACACGATCTACACCCCAGACGACAGCAGCTACACCGAACTGACCGTCACCGCGGCCGACGGCACCAAGGCATCCGTTACCGCCACCGACCACCACCCCTTCTGGCTGCAGAACACCGGCCAGTGGACCGACGCCGCCGACATCAAGCCCGGCGACACCCTGCGCACCGACACCGGCGCCTCTGCACAGGTCGCCTCCCTGCGGCACTGGACCGCGCTTGCCCCTGCCTACAACCTGGCCGTCGCCGACCTGCACACCTTCCACGTGCTCGCCGGCGACACACCACTGCTCAACCACAACTGCCTCGACCCCAAGACCCTCTTCGACGAACTGCCCGCATGGGTCAAGGGTGACAAAACCATGGGGCAGGCGTTCTACATCGGCAAGAACGGCATCGAGAAGCTTTCGACCAGCCTGGAAAGCGGCTACACCAAATGGTCGCCGGAAATCAGCGCCTATTTGGCCAAGAAGTTCGGAAAACCTGCGGGTACGTCGTTCGACACCTCTGCGCACGTTGAGACTGGGCTCGCATGGATGATGCGGAATGCCATGAAGAACGGCGCGCAAAAACTGAACCTGAACGTCGTCATAAATAACACAGAAGGAATCTGCAAGGGTACGACCAACTGTGTCGAATCCGTGCAGCACATCCTTCCTGACGGAAGTACTCTCAGGGTTTGGATGAAGGATACGGCAACCGGTAGGATGACCTCCCGACTGATCGAAGGAAAGGGTTCCCTGGAGGACTAAAATGATTCTTACCGTCCTAATTGGCGATGAGCAATTCTACGGGGAAAGTGAAGGTGATGCGGAACAGTTGATCACCAGGGTGCTGGAGGGCCTGGAATTCGGCGACAGTGCATGGCTCTCAATCGATGACCAGCGCCGCGAAGAGGGCAGCTACGCAAGCAACGCCCTCAAGATTTCAATGAATCCGTCCACTGGATACGGAGGGGTGATCTGGCAGGCCGGCACGAACTATCCAAAGCAGGGCGGAATATACTCCTACACCTGGATCTCTGACAACCCAAATCCTCCCGAAGTCGATCCGAGGATCCTGTCCGATCCCCACCATCCCGTGTTCATGGAGCCGGCAAGCGCGCTCCCCCTCTCCGAGCTTAGAAAGGTTCTCGAAGAGTTCTACCGGACAGGGACCGGCGACAGGCCCACCTGCATCAAATGGGTCAGGGGACATATGAACGGCGAACGTGAGGTCCTGGGACCCGGAGTAGAACCGGCACCGCTTTCTACCACCGACTGGGACTCCCTAGCGGGCGAACTCATGAACCTTTCGTCTGACGAGGGAGAAAACCGCTCGGGATGAATCCCGGACAGCCAGAATGTGGGTGGGCGGGGCAGGGCTGACATTGGCCCGGTCCCGCCCTCCTTTTTCCCGGCGTCCGCATCGCCCAGCACAAGGGGGATTTCCCCTTGAAAGCGGACATCTGCTCTCTGGCGGTCGCCTCCCGAGTTGGCAGGGAACCCCAGCGCCTGAACCGTGCGGACTTCGAAGTCGGGGGCGGCGGACGGTCAATGTCAGTCACAACCAATCAAAACCCTTCTAGTACTCCAGCAGGACTTCGACGTTTTGCCTGATCAGAAGGCTGCGCGGTGAGTGTAGTGGGTTGATGCCCGTCAGGGGCGGTCTTCCTGGGACCGCCCCTCGATGGTGTGCAGCCGGCGTTGGTAATGGCAGCGACGGGGGCAGCGTCCCGTTGTGATCAACGAGCCTGCAGCCGAGAGCTGGGACCGCGAACTCGACGACCTCTTCCTCCGTGTCGGCCACCGTTTCGGCCGCGTGGAGCCACGTCGCCGAATGCGCGACTACGTTCGCGGCCTACTCGGCCCGGTCGGTCGCAAGAACGGCTGGCAGCTGGCCGAATACGCAGGTCATGCCACCCCTGACGGGCTGCAGCACCTGCTTGCAGGTTCCCGCTGGGACGCGGACGAGATCCGCGACGAGCTCCAGCACTACGTCGCCGAACGCCTCGGCGAGATCAACGGTGTCCTGATCCTCGACGACACCGGCTTCATCAAGAAGGGCATCACCTCCGCGGGCGTGCAGCGCCAGTACTCCGGCACCGCCGGCCGTACCGAGAACTGCCAGATCGGGGTCTTCGCGGCCTACGCCTCCGCTAAGGGCCGGGCCCTGGTCGACCGGGAGCTGTACCTGCCCAAGTCCTGGACCGAGGACCGGGACCGCTGCCGCGCGGCGAAGATCCCCGACGAGCGGGACTTCCATACCAAGGGCGACCTGGGCAAGGCCATCGTGCTGCGTGCGCTCGCCTCCGAGCTGCCGATCGCCTGGGTCACCGCGGATTCGGCCTACGGACAGGAGGGTCGCTTCCGGCGCCTGCTCGAACAGTCCGGCGTCGGCTACGTCCTGGCGGTGCCCAAGTCCCAGTTCAGCGTGGGATGTCCACGCATCGACTGGCTGTTCGCCCAGGCTCCGGCGGAGGCCTGGGAACGGATCTCGTGCGGGGACGGCGCCAAGGGACCACGCATCTACGACTGGGCGGCCATCCGGCTGCCGGCCGTGGCCGAGTACGACTACCAGGACGAGACTCTCGTCCGCCGCCGATGGGCGCTGGCCCGCCGCAGTCCGACCAAGCCCGACGAGATCGCCTACTTCCTCGCCTACGCACAACTTGAGTCCACTGTGGAGCAGTTGGTGCGGATCGCCGGGATGCGCTGGGCGATCGAAGAGTGTTTCCAGGCCGCGAAGAACGAGTGCGGCCTGGACCAGTACGAGGTCCGCCGCTACACCGGCTGGATGTGACACATCACGCTGGCCATGCTCGCCCACGCGTTCTTGGCCTCGATGGCCGCAGCCGCGGCATAAAAGGGGGCTGCAGAAACGGTTCACGCACCATGGTCGACCTCACCGTGGCAGAGATCCGGCGGCTCCTGGCAGGCGGCCGTTCCCGCGGCTCGTGTCCGCCACGGTGCTCGCCCCGCGTTCACGCCTTGAACTGGTCCACTTGGCGCCGACGACACCAGGCCATCGCCCGTCGCTGCCATTACCAACGACGGCTGCACACGATCGAGGGGCGGTCCCAGGAAGACCGCCCCTGACGGGCATCAACCCACTACACTCACCGCGCAGCCTTCTGATCAGGCAAAACGTCGAAGTCCTGCTGGAGTACTAGGGCGTGTCTCGTAATTGATCTTGGCGGGGGTCATTGCTCCTCGGCTCGCAGCCACAGGATCAGCGAGGCGAGGACGACGCCGGCCCGGTAGCGGTTCGCCAGCTTGTCGAACCTGGTGGCCACGGCCCGAAATTGCTTCAGCCTGGCGAAGCACCGCTCGACGACGTTGCGACCCTTGTAGGCGGTCTTGTCAAAGGCCGGCGGGCGCCCGCCGCGGCTTGCGCGGCGGGCGCGGCCGGCGATCTGGTCCCGGCGTTCGGGGATGGCCGCCTTGATCCGCCGGCGCCGCAGCAGCCGGCGGATCGTCCGGGAGGAGTACGCCTTGTCGGCCACGACCCGGTCGGGTCTGGTCCTTGGCCGCCCACTCCCGAGACGTGGGACGCGGATGGCGTCGAGGACGGCGGGCAGCATCGTGCAGTCGGCCGTGTTGCCCGTGCTCAGGACGATCGACAGCGGCAGGCCCCGGCCGTCGACGCCAGGTGGATCTTGGTCGTCAGTCCGCCCCGGGACCGGCCGAGCGCCTCGCGGTGCGCAACTGTTGCCGGATCATCCGATTCGTCCTCGGACTGGCCCCCTTTTTGCGGGCGCCGGCCGCGTGCTGGTGGGCTCTGGCGACCGTGGAGTCGATCGAGACCGTCCACTCCACGGTGCCCACCGCGTCGTTGCGGACCTGGATCTCACGCAGGAGTGTGGCCCAGGTTCCGTCCTTCTCCCACTGGGCGAAGCGCCGGTAGACGGTCTGCCACGGACCGTACCGCTCGGGCAGATCACGCCAGGGGGCTCCCGTCCGCAGCCGCCACAGCACCCCGTTGACCACCTGGCGATGATCCCGCCATGGACGCCCGGCCCCGTCCCGCTGCGGCAACAACGGCTCTATCCGAGCCCACGCCGCATCCGTTATCTCTCCACGACCCACCACAAGATCAATTATGAGACACGGCCTAGCGCTTCCTTGGTGGCAGCTCCGGCACGACCAGTAAGGACCCTTCACCCGCGCACCCAGATCGACTTCCCCGTCCGGGGCTCGGGGAGGAAACGACAGGACAGTGCCAGGTTCAACGCATAGGTCTCGATACCATTCGTCGCCCGCGCCGCCGCCAGACGGCTTCGGATTCTACAAAATGAGTCGTTTCCAGAAGATCAACTGACTTCCAATCAGAACGCGGTGATCGCCCGTGTGGTCCGTGCGCAGGGCGGCGGCAGCTGCGATCGTCACTCTGTGCAGGTCGCGCGACGACCGCAGCGGCCAAGTCGATGTCTCGAACCTCGCGAAGCGCTAGAGGAGTTGGTCGAGATCGAAGACGGCGGTTACCGGTGCGTGGTCGCTCCATCGCTCGGCATGGGAGGCCGGTCGCTCGACGTAGGCCTTGACGCAGGCGTCCGCGAGCTTCTGACTGGCCGTCAGAAGGTCGATCCTCCAGCCGGTGTCGTTGTCGAAGGCGCGGCCGCGGTAGGACCACCAGGTGTAGGGGCCGGTGCGGTCGGGGTGGAGGGCGCGGACGACGTCGACGTAGCCGGCCTCGTCGTAGACGCGGGAGAGCCAGGCGCGTTCCTCGGGGAGGAAGCCGGCGGACTTCTGGTTGGCCCGCCAGTTCTTGAGGTCCTCGGGGCGGTGGGCGATGTTCCAGTCGCCGCAGACGACGACCTCGCGGCCGTCGGCGGCGGCGCGGGCGCGCAGGGCGGTGAGGTGGACGAGGAATTCCGCCATGAAGCGTTCCTTCTCGTCCTGGCGGTCGGTGCCGACCTCGCCGGAGGGGAGGTAGAGGCTGGCGACGGTCAGCCCGGGCAGGTCGATTTCGACATACCTGCCCGAATTGTCGAATTCAGCGGAGCCGAATCCGACCACCGTGCGCTGCGGCTCCTGGCGGGAGAGGACGGCGACGCCCGCCCGGCCCTTGGCGGCGGAGGGGGCCCAGACCGCGTGCCAGCCGTCCAGGTCGCGCAGCTCGACGGGTAGTTGTCCGGGCTCGGAGCGCACTTCCTGCAGGCAGACCACGTCGGCCTCGGTCCCGGCCAGCCATTCGACGAAGCCCTTCTTGGCCGCTGCCCGGATTCCGTTCACGTTCACACTCGTCACCACGATCACTCGGGCAGCCTACCGACTGGCCGTTGCCGGGCCGAACGGCGACGCGCGGACCCGCCGTCCGCGGCGGATGGTGACAGTGGCTGACAGGAGCTGTCGTGAACGCGGCATGAATATGGGTGACGGCCCCATCAAGCCCCGCCATTGGTCTTGACCATCTCCGGACGGAGCACCTAGGGTCACTTACTGCAAGGACCTTTAATAAAGAAGGACGGATAAAGGCCCGCTCTCCCACCTGCCGCAACAGCGGACAGCGGGCCCGGGGTCCGCCCTTTTCGTCGCAGGGCGGACAGACAGCAGGGTGGAGGACGCGGTGGGAACGACAGGACAGCTTTCTGCGGTGCCGGAGCCGAAGTACTGGCACCTGCGCACGGTGCTGCTGCGGGCCATCGACTCGGAGTTCTCCACCGGGCAGGTGCTGCCCAACGAGCGCGAGCTCTCGGCCCGCTTCGGCGTCGCCCGGGCCACGCTGCGCCAGGCGCTGGACCAGCTGGAGTTGGAGGGCCGACTGGTGCGCCGCCGGGGGATCGGCACCCTGATCGCCGCCCCGCGGGTCGGCGTCCCGGTCAACCGGCAGGAGGAGGGCTGGCCCGGCACCGCGCGCAGCCAGGCCTGGCGGACGGTCGACTGCGCCACCGCCCCCGCCTCCGCGCAGCTGGCGAAGGACCTCGGCATCGCCGAGGGCGCCACGGTGCACACCGTGCGCCGGGTCCGCATGGTGGAGGGCCGCGCGATGGCCACCGAGTCGCTGCACGTCCCGGCCGCCGCCCTGCCGCACCTGCCGGGCTTCCGCGCCGAGAGCGACCGCGCCCGTTCGGTGCTGCGTCAGCTGGAGCGCCTGGAGGTGGACGGCGAGTCCCGCTCGGTCGAGCTGGGCGTCGCCGAGGCCGAGCAGGCCGCCCTGCTGGAGCGCCCGCCCGGCTCGCCGGTCCTGGTGATGACCACCCAGTACGCCTCGGCCGGCCGGCTGGTGGCGCTGGCGGTCTCCACCTACCGCGCGGACACCTGCAAGCTGACCTTCGGTGAGGCCGGACTCGTCGAGGTCACCCCGGTCGGCGCGACGGCCGAGGTCCGTACCGCCTCCTGAACCATTCTCCGGAAAACCCTCAGGCCGAGGCCCGGGCGCCAACTGGCGTCCGGGCCTTCGCCGTTGAGTGGGATGCATGGGCCATGGGGCGGCCGCGGGCCGGCGGCCGCCCGGGCGTCGGGCGTCGGGCGTCAGGCCCGGGGCGGGTCCACCGCGAAGAGCTGCTCCTCGACGTGGTCGAGGGCGACGCGCAGGGCGCCCATCGCCACCACCTCCGAGCCGAGGGCCGCCAGGGCGACCTCGGGCGCGCGCAGGGTGAACTGGGCCAGGCGTTCGCGCAGCGGGTCCAGGACACCGTCGAGGCCGGCCGCCCAGCCGCCGATCACCACCAGCTGCGGGTCGATGGCCAGCACGAGCGCGGCCACCCCCTGGACGAGACGGGTGAGGAAGCGGTCCATGGCGACCTTGGCGACCTCGTCGCCCTCCCGGGCCAGCCTCAGCACCCGGGCCACCGCCGCCTCGTCCAGCGGGTTGAGGGGCTTTCCGGTGGTGGACAGCAGGCGCTCGGGGGTGACCTCCTGGCCGAGCAGGTGCAGGGCGCCGATCTCGCCGGCCGCGCCGCCGAAGCCGCGGTGCAGCCGACCGCCGATGAGGGAGCCGGCGCCCGGGCTGAGGCCGGCCATCACGAAGACGACGTCGTCGGCGCCGACCGCCGACCCCTGCCAGTGCTCGGCGATGGCGGCCAGGTTGGCGTCGTTCTCGATCATGACCGGGCAGCGGAAGGAGCGCCGCAGCTTGGCGCCGAGGTCGAGCCCGGTCCAGCCGGGCATCGCGGTGCCCAGCTGGACGGTGCCCTCGCGGTCCACGATGCCGGGGGTGCCGATGCCGACCGCCCACAGGTTGTCGCGGGAGATGCCGGCCTTGCGCAGCACCTCGGCGACGGCGGTGCGGACGGCGGCGAGCCGGTCCTCGGCGTCGAGGGTCTCGTCCACCGGCTTGAAGTGACTGCCCACCACCTCGCCGGTGAGGTCGGCCAGGATGACCCGGATGTCGTGCACGCCGATCTCGATGCCGAGGATGTGCCCGGCCTCGGCGCGGAAGCGGAACCAGCGGGCCGGGCGGCCGCGGCGGCCGGGGCCCGGCTGGCCCTCCTCCCGCGGCTGCTCGACCTCGGCGACCAGTCCGGTCTCGACCAGGCCCTCGATCACGCCCTCGACCGTCGGCCGGGAGAGCCCGGTCTCTCCGACGAGCTGAGTGAGGGTCACGGAGTGGCCGTTGCGCAGCGCCCGGAGCGTGACCGCCGCGTTGATCCGCCGCAGCAGCGAGGAGTCTCCTCCGGTGAGCCGATCCGCCAATGCGATGCCCTTCGCCGTTCGCGCGACTGCCCTGGCGCGCGTGTCGAGTGCGCGGTGCCCACCGAATGGCCCGCGGGGGAGCGCCTCCGGAGAACGCGGCACGGCGGCGGGGGCCGCCTGCGCGAGGGCCGGAGGACAACCGGAGCCTACCCGGGGACCGGCCCGGGCGGCGAGGATCCTCGCAGCTCACCCAGGCTTCGGTATCGAAATGGTACGGATCGGGTGGCGGTGCGTGACCCGGACTTCACCGCTCGCCCACGGACGGCCCGCGCCCGGCGGCGGACGGGGCCGGTGTGACGGGTCGGGTCACCGACCGGACGGGGCGCACCGGCGGGAGCGGGCCGGGCCGAGCGAGCCGAGCGAACCGAACGAGCCCAGCGAGCTGAACGAGCCCACACGGCGCCAGGAGCCCACGGAGAGGGCGGACATCGCGGAGCCGATCGAGCCGATGGACGCGAACGAGCCGATCGAACCGATGGAAGCGGCCGACCCGATCGAGCCGATGGAGGTGAACGACCCGATCGAGCCGATGGACAGGAACGAGCCCACCGAACCGATCGAGAGGAAGGAGCCGACGGACCCGATCGAGAGGTTCGAGCCGATCGACGCGAGCGCGTCCACTGTGCGGAGAATCCGAGGCATGACCCCGATCGTAGCCAGCGGCGCCACCGGCCGCTGCTCGGTCCGTGCTGCTCGGTCCGTGCTGCGCGGTACGTGCCGGCCGCCCGGCCTGTCGTGCCCGGGCCATCCGCGGGTCAGTCCACCCGGGCCGCGAACAGCCGTTGTCCCAGCAGGCCCAGCGGGTGCCCGTCCTCGGGGAGGGTCAGCACCGTCGGGCAGCCCGCGGCGGCCAGTGCCGACCGCCAGTGCTCCGCCGGTCGGGCGGTGGGGCCGTGGGCGTCGCCGGTGATCAGCAGGTCGAGCTGTTCGGCGGTGGGCGCGAGCAGCAGCAGCCGGCCACCGGGCGAGAGCAGCCGGACCAGCGCCGGGAGTTCGGGCTCCGGCCGTCCGGTCACGGTGGCGACGACGAGGTGGTAGCGGCCGCCGTCGGGGGCGGGGTGGTGCTCGGTGGCTTGCCGGGAGCGGGCGGCGAGGGCGCGGGCGACGGCGGGCTCGCCGTTCTCGGGGCCGAGTTCGAGGACGCGCAGCGGCCCGGGCCCGTCGTGGGCCCCGGCGGCGCCGCGCACCAGCGCGTCGAGGGCGGCGTCGAGGAAGTCGCGGGCGGCGGCCGAGCGGACCGGGGCGGCGGCCGGCTGGGGAGCCTCCTGGCCGGTGATCAGCCGGGGCAGCCGCAGGGCGTCGTGCCGGACCCGGTCCAGGGCGGCCGCCGGGCCGAGGCCGTCGGCCCAGGCCTCGACGGCCGGGCGCCAGACCTCCCGGACCTCGGCGGCGTCCGGCCCGGGCCCGCCGCGGTAGACCGGGCCCCCGGCGCCGCCGTCCTGGCGGGTGATCAGGCCGTGCCGGGCGAGTGCGTCCAGCCAGCGGGAGACCCGGGGTCGCTGGGCGGGGGTGACCATGGCCGCGGCCAGCACCTCGGCCTCGGGGTGGCCGCGCGCGGGGTCGGTGAGCACACCGCTCTGCTGGAGGGTGTGCAGCAGAGCGGTGAGCACGGCCCGGTCGAGCCGGGTGCCGAAGTCGCGGACCTGCTCGGCGGTGACGCCGATGCCGTGCTTCCAGGCGGCGGCCGAGGCGCTCTCGGCGTCGGCGCGCAGCCGGCGGTCGGCGGCCTCGGCGCTGCTGTCCGGGGCGCGGACGTGGGCGAGGACGGCGCCGAGCGCGTCGACGGCCGCGTACACGTCCTCCTGCCGGGGTTCGGGGCCGACGTGCAGGACCAGGCGCAGCGAGCCGAGGTCGTGGGTGCCCGGAGCAGGGGCACCCGGATCGCTGCCACCGGGATCGCCGGCACCGTCAGCCCCGCCGCCGGGACCGCCGGCACCGTCATCCCCGCCGGCGGGATCGCCGGCGGCGGTCTCCCGGACGCCGAGGCCGGGCTGCCGGCTGAGCCGCCAGAGCAGGGCGGACGGCAGGCTGAGGTGGGTGGTCCGGGCGGCGGCGACGGCGGCGAGCAGCTGCTCGGGGTGCTGCTCGGGGTCCCCGCAGTGGACGGTGCCGCCGGCCAGCAGGGTGGCGAGGGCGAGGTCGACGGCGAGGTCGGTGACGGGGTGCAGCACGGTGTGCCGGATCGGGGGCGTGCCGAGGACGCCGGCCCAGTGGCGCAGCCGCTGTTCGGCGGCGCGGGCGGCGGAGGGCGGCAGCGCCGCGTGCTCGGCGACCCGCTGGGCCAGGGCCCGAGGCAGGCCGCCCGGCGGGGAGACGCCGAGCAGCAGGCCGATGCCGCTGATCGCGCGCCCGTCGGCGACGACGGCGGGCCGGTCGCCGAGTTCACGCAGCGCGCTGACCAGGGCGGAAGTCGTGGGCACGGTGATCACTCCGGGGTGCGGGGCGGAAACCGCACTACTGAACCACGGGGGTGGGGCGGGGAAGGTCGGTAGCAAGTCAAGTTTCTGTAATGATTTTCATATCGGACAACCAAGCTGCCGGGGCGAAGTCGCCTCGAAGCGGTCGGAACGGTGCATTCCGGAGGGTCTGTGCGATCCCTTGACAGGTGGTTCGGGTACTGGATCAATGGAGCGGAGGCGGACCTGACCGAACGATCGGTCGGTGATCCGTACGGGCAGAGCAGCGAAGGAGCGATGATGACCGGCACCGCACCCGTCCCGCGCCGACACCTCGGGGAGCCGCTCCCACCGGAGCTCCTGGACGCCGGCGAGCGGATGGGTCCGGACGAACTGCGCGCCCACCAGCTCACCCGGCTGCGGGCCACCCTGCGGCACGCGTACGACAACGTCGAGCTCTACCGCCGCAAGTTCGACGCCGCCGGGATCCGCCCCGAGGACTGCCGCACCCTGGACGACCTCGCCCGCTTCCCCTTCACCACCAAGGCCGACCTGCGCGAGGGGTACCCCTTCGGCATGTTCGCCGTCCCGATGGAGCAGGTCCGCCGGATCCACGCCTCCAGCGGCACCACCGGGCTGCCGACCGTGGTCGGCTACACCGACGGCGACCTCTCCATGTGGGCCGACGTGGTCGCCCGCTCGATCCGCGCGGCCGGCGGCCGCCCCGGCCACAAGGTGCACATCGCCTACGGCTACGGGCTGTTCACCGGCGGCCTGGGCGCGCACTACGGCGCCGAGCGGGCCGGCTGCACCGTCATCCCGGCCTCCGGCGGCATGACGGCCCGCCAGGTGCGGCTGATCCTGGACTTCGAACCCGAGATCATCATGGTCACCCCGTCCTACCTGCTGACGCTGCTGGACGAGTTCGAGAAGCAGGGCGTCGACCCGCGCGGCACCTCGCTGCGGATCGGCATCTTCGGCGCCGAGCCGTGGACGGAGGAGATGCGGCGCGAGATCGAGGAACGGCTCGACCTGCACGCCGTCGACATCTACGGCCTCTCCGAGGTGGTCGGCCCCGGCATCGCGCAGGAGTGCGTGGAGACCAAGGACGGGCTGCACATCTGGGAGGACCACTTCTACCCGGAGGTCGTCGACCCGTTCACCGACGAGGTACTGCCCGAGGGCGAGGGCGGCGAACTGGTCTTCACCTCGCTCACCAAGGAGGCGCTGCCGATCATCCGCTACCGCACCCGCGACCTCAGCCGGCTGCTGCCCGGCACCGCGCGGCCGGCCTTCCGGCGGATGGAGAAGGTCACCGGGCGCAGCGACGACATGATCATCCTGCGCGGGGTGAACGTCTTCCCGACCCAGATCGAGGAGATCCTGCTGCGCACCCCGGCCGTCGCGCCGCACTTCCAGCTGCGGCTCGGCCGGCAGGGGCGGCTGGACCACATGACCGTCCGGGTGGAGGCCCGGCCGGACGCCTCCGCCGAGCAGCGGGAGGCGGCGCGGGCGGAGATCGTCCGCGCGGTGAAGGACGGGGTCGGGATCACCGTCGCGGCCGAGGTGGTGGACCCGTACACGCTGGAGCGCTCGGTCGGGAAGATCAGGCGGGTGGTGGACGAACGGGGGTGACGGGGCCTTCGGCCGACCGGTCCGGGCCGGCCGACCGCTCCGGGCCGACCGGGCGAGCTGCCCGGGCCGACCGCTGCGCCCGAGCCGCCGAGCGACTCCGGTGTCCGGGAGCACCCCCGTACGGCTCTATGCTGCGGGGCATGCCGAGTGAGCTGCGCACGCTTCAGCCGGCCGACGACCTCGCCTTCATCCGGCGGGAGACCGAGCTGAAGCCCGTCCCCTTCGTGCCCGAGATCAGCCTGCACATGGCCGAGGACGCCATCGCCCTGTGGGAGACCACCGAGCGGGCGCGCGGGGAGGCCGGGTTGCCGCCGCCGTTCTGGGCCTTCGCCTGGGCGGGCGGCGTGGCGGTCGCCCGCTACGTCCTGGACCACCCCGAACTCGTCGCGGGCCGCACGGTGTTGGACGTCGCGTCCGGCTCGGGGCTGGTCGGGGTGGCCGCCGCGCTGCGCGGGGCGACGCAGGTGCGCGCGGCCGAGATCGACGCCTACGCGGTGGCCGCGATCGGGCTGAACGCCGAGGCCAACGGGGTGCGGGTGGACGGCGCCCTGGTGGACCTGGTGGACGGCGACGGCGGGCCCGCCGAGGTGGTGCTCGCGGGCGACGTCTTCTACGAACGGGCCATGGCGGCCCGGTTCCTGCCGTTCCTGGAGCGGGCCGCGGCGCGCGGCGCGACCGTCGTCGTCGGCGACCCGGGCCGGGCCTACCTGCCCCGGGAGCGGTTCACCGCGGTGGCGGCGTACCAGGTGCCGGTGGTCGCGGACCTGGAGGACACCGCGGTCAAGACCACCACCGTGTGGCGGCTCGGCTGACGGGCCGCCGGGTGGCGCGCCGTGGCCGTCCGGGCCGTGGAATTCCCGGCGGCGCGGCGGCGACGGCTGGTAGACAGGCGCGCATGACCGACCAGATCGCCCTGCGCGCCGCCGTCCCCGACGAGATCCCCGCCCTGCTCGCCCTCTGGGCCCGGGCCGCCAAGGGCACCAGCATCACGGACGACGAGGCGGGGGTGGCCGCCCTGCTCGCCCGGGACCCGGAGTGCCTGATCGTCGCCACCCCGGCCGAGGACCCGGCGACCGTCCTCGGCACGGTGATCGCCGGCTGGGACGGCTGGCGCTGCCACCTGTACCGCCTCGCCGTCGACCCCGGGCACCGCCGCCGGGGCATCGGCGCCGCGCTGCTGGCCGCCGCCGAGGAGCGCTTCGCCGCGCTCGGCGGGCGGCGGGCCGACGCGATGGTGCTGGACGACAACGCCCTGGGCCACCGGACCTGGCAGGCGGCCGGCTACGCGCCCGAGCCGCAGTGGAGCCGCTGGGTCAAGCCCCTGCCGGCCTGATGCGGGGGCGCCTGACCTGCGAGGACTTCCTCCGGCGGCGCCGTGGCGGGACGTCGGGGCGGGCGGGGTGCCGCGGGTGGCGCAGGTTCGTGCGATCATGGTTACCGACTGGTAATCAGATGACGTCCGGTCATCGAGCCACGCACCCCAGCAAGGAGTCACCCAAGTGCGTCGACGCATTCCCGCCCTGGTCCTGACCGCCGCCCTGGCCGGCGGAGCCCTGGCGACGGTCGCGCAGGTCGCCACCGCCCAGCCCGCGGCGGCCGCCTCGGTCACCGCCGATCTCAAGCAGATGCGCCAGCAGGTCTACGAGCTGCGCCAGAAGGCGAAGCGGATGGACCACGAGGGCGAGAAGGAAGCGGCCCGCAGGGCCCGCGCCCAGGCCGACGCGCTGCAGCGCCGGATCGACGCGCTGGAGAAGGCGGACCGCGACGCCAGCCGCCACTTCTGACGGCCGCTCCGCGGTCGGCGCCGTTCCGGCTGCCCGACTGATCCAAAGGCCCCTGCTCCCGTCCTCGCCAGGACGGGAGCAGGGGCCTTGCCGGTGGAGCCCTCAGCCGCGCAGCCGGGCCAGCCAGGCCTCGACCTCGTCGGAGCGGCGAGGGAGGTCGGCGGAGAGGTTCTCGTTGCCGTCCTCGGTGACCAGGATGTCGTCCTCGATCCGCACCCCGATGCCCCGGTACTCCTCCGGCACCGTCAGGTCGTTCTCCTGGAAGTAGATGCCCGGCTCGACGGTGAGCACCATGCCCGGCCGGAGCGGGCCGTCGACGTGCTCCTCGGTGCGGGAGTGGGCGCAGTCGTGGACGTCGATGCCCAGCATGTGGCCGGTGCCGGCCAGGGTGAAGCGGCGGTGCAGGCCCAGCTCGTACACCTTGTCCGCGCCAAGGTCGCCGAACAGCCCCCAGGAGGTGAGGTGTTCGGCCAGCTCGCGCTGGGCGGCGTGGTGGAAGTCGCGGAACCGGCCGCCCGGCTTCACCGCGGCGATGCCGGCCTCCTGGGCCGCGTACACGGCGTCGTAGACCTTGCGCTGGATCCCGGTGAAGCGGCCGCTGACCGGCAGGGTGCGGGTGACGTCGGCGGTGTAGAGGTGGTTGGTCTCCACGCCCGCGTCGAGCAGCAGCAGGTCCCCGGGCCGGGCGTGGCCGTTGTTGCGCACCCAGTGCAGGGTGGTCGCGTGCGGGCCGGCGGCGGCGATGGTGCTGTAGCCCACGTCGTTGCCCTCGATCCGGGCGCGGACGAAGAAGGTGCCCTCGATCAGCCGCTCGGCGGTCTCGGTGTCGGTGCCGAGGACGCGCACCACGTCCTCGAAGCCGCGGGCCGTCGCCTCGCAGGCGAAGCGCAGCTCGGCGATCTCCCACTCGTCCTTGACCAGGCGCAGCCCGGACAGGAAGACCTCGAACTCCTCGTCCCGCTCGGCGTCCGCCCGGTCCGCGAGCGCCGCCTCCACGCCCGCGTCGTGGCGGCGCAGCACCCGCACCGGGCCGGTGGCGGCGCGCAGGTCGGCGCCGACGGCGCGCACGTCCCGGCAGGGCAGGCCGAACAGCCGCTCGCTCTCGGTCAGGCTGTTGCGGCGGCCGTCCCACAGCTCGCCGTGGCCGTCCAGCCAGAACTCGCCGTTGTCGGTGCGGGAGCGGCCGCGCAGGTAGAGCACGGCCTCGTGGCCGCTCTCCCCGGTCGGCGTGAGCACCAGGACACCGTCCTGGGACTGGTCGCCGGTCAGGTAGGCGTAGTCGGAGGAGGGGCGGAACGGGTAGTCGGTGTCGTTGGCCCGCACCTTGGGGTTGCCGGCCGGGACCACCAGCAGCTCGCCGGGGAAGGCGGCGGAGAGCTCCGCGCGGCGGCGGGCGGTGTGCGCGGCCTGCGGGACCGGCTCCAGGGTGGTGCGCTCGGTGTCGGCCCAGCCCCGCGTCATGCTCTCGGCGAGTTCGTCCGTGACGCCGCGGGTCAGGCCGTTCTTCCGGTACTTGATGGTCTCGGTGGGCTCGGCGGTCTCGGCGGGCTCGGTCACTGCGGTCTCCAGGTGAGGGTGAGGGAGGCGCGGTGCTTCGCTACGCTGCCCCGTCCATCGGTGTGCGTCCCGTACGGTATACCGAACGGTCTCGGGAGAGAAGAGGTCCAGCATGAACGATGCCGAGGAATCCGTCCGGGGCGTCCTCGCCGCCAACCTGAAGCGGGTGCGGGCCCAGCGCGGACTGTCGCTGTCCGAGCTGTCCCGGCAGGCGGGGGTCGGCAAGGCGACGCTCTCCCAGCTGGAGTCGGGGGCCGGCAACCCCACCCTGGAGACGGTGCTCGGGCTGTCCCGGGTGCTCGGCGTGCCGATCTCCGACCTGGTCGAGGCCCGGCCCGCCGACGAGGTCACGGTGGTGCGCGCGGCCGACACCGAGGTGCTCAGCGGACGGGGCGTCGACCTGCGCCCGCTGCGCCGGATCGAGTGCGGCGACGCGGTGTTCGAGGTCTACGACCAGGTGGTGCGGATCGACGGCACCCAGATCTCCGCCGGCCACGGCGGCACCGAGCACACCGTCGTCCAGGCCGGCCGGCTGCGGGTCCGGGCGGGCCGCCGCGAGGTGGAACTCGGCCCGGGCGACTACGTCGGCTTCGACGCCGCCCTGCCGCACAGCTACACCGCCGTGAGCGGCGAGCCGGTGCGCTCGGTGCTCCTGCTGCAGCACCGCTCGGAGCAGCGCCTGCACCTCGCCGCTGCGACGGGCGACCCGGCGGGCGAACGGCCGCAGCCCGGTCTACCGCAGGGGCACGGGCACTGAGCCCGGCGGTTCGCCGGGGCTGGACTCGCACGTTCGGTTTGCCGAACGGTCCGTCGCCCGCACGCCCCCGGCCCGGCACGTCCTCCGGGTGGCCGTCAGCAGTGGCAGCGGCCGGTGGTGTACGGAAGAGTCCTCGGCACGGCGAGGGGACCCGACCCTCGCGCCCACCCCCGAGGAGAGTCGCCATGAGCGCTCCGCAGAACGATCCGCAGAACAGCCCCAGCGGCGTCGACGTCAAGCTGGACGAGCAGGGCCGCATCGTCGTGTCGCCCCAGCTGGCGAGCTTGGCGAGCACCGGCGAGACACCCGACATCCAGAGGCGACACGGCCACGTCACCAACGTCTGTCCCAACATGGTGGCCGGCTGCGGCTCTCCGCCGGTGTAGTCGAACCGAGTCGCCCGAGTAGTCCGACCGACCCGTCCGACGGAGAACCGCACCCATGACGCAGACCCTCACCGCGCCCGGTACCGGCGGGAGCACCTCCCCGGCGTTCCGGGTGCAGCTCGCGGAGTCACTGACCGACCGCGCCCTGCACCTGATCGTCCTCCCCACCGAGCAGTGCAACTTCCGCTGCACCTACTGCTACGAGGACTTCACCGTCGGACGGATGGACGAAGCCGTGGTCGGCGGCATCAAGCGGCTGATCGACCGGCGCGCCGCGGACCTGCGGCGCCTGGACGTCTCCTGGTTCGGCGGGGAGCCACTGCTCGCACGCCCGATCGTCGAGGAACTCTCCGCCCACCTGGCCGACTTGGCCGCCGCCCGGCCCGGTCTGCAATACCAGGCTGACATGACCACCAACGGCTACCTGCTCGACACCGGGACCGCCCGCAGGCTCGCGGCCCTCGGCGTCGACCGGTACCAGATCTCCCTGGACGGCCCGGCCGAGGCCCACGACACCACCAGGCTGCGCGCGGACGGCCGCGGCTCGTTCGACCGGATCTGGCGGAACCTGCTGGCGATCCGGGACAGCGCGCTGCCCGTCCGCGTGCTGCTGCGGGTCCACCTCACCCCCGCCAACCTGCCGCTCATGCCCGGGTTCCTCGCCCGGCTGCGCGACACCTTCCTGCGGGACGAGCGGTTCACGCTCCACCTCAAGCCGGTCGAGCGGATGGGCGGGCCGAACGACCGGACGATGGAGATCCTCGAACAGGGGCTGCGCCCGAAGGTCCTGGACGAGCTGACCGCCGTGGCGTACGACGGGCTCCCGGCCGCGCCGGAACCCGACGAGCTGCCCGTCTGCTACGCGGCCCGGCCGAACTCCCTGGTGATCCGGGCCGACGGCACCGTCGGCAAGTGCACGGTGGCGCTCACCGACCCCGCCAACGCGGTCGGCCGGCTGCTGCCGGACGGCACCCTGCGGATCGACAACGAGCGGCTCGCCCCGTGGGTGCGCGGCTGGGCGACCGGCGACGAGAGCGCGGTGCACTGCCCGTACGCGGCGATGGACCGCCCGGCCCCGGCCCCGGCGCTGCTGCAGATCGGCAGGCGGCCGGCAGCGGCTGTCCCGAGCTGACCGGCGGGGCCGCATCGGCCGGGTTGTCGGTGCCGTGCGGCAGGATGGCCGGCATGACGGACACGCTCACCTGGCTCGCCGAACCCCAGTCGATCGCCTTCGGCGGCTACAGCGTCGTGCTGGCCCGCGGCCTGGCGCCGGAGGAGCTGGTGGCCCGGATCGCCGAGGGCTTCCCGAGGTGCACCGCGCGGCCGCTCGGCGAACTCACCGCTCGGGAGCTGGTCGAGGAGTACGAACTCGAGTTCCCCGGCGACATCGAGGACATCGCGCTGCACCACGGGCGCACCGGCGACCTCGCCTTCGCGGTGGTGTACGGCTACTGGCAGGGCGAGCTGAGCGTCCCGCCGGCCGCCTCGCGCGGCGGCGCCGAGGTCTTCCACCTGGAGTTCGAGGAGGAGAACGGCAAGCCGGTGCCGCCGTTCTTCCACGGCTACCGGGACGGCCGGGAGATCTGCTTCCTCAACCTCCACCTGGACGGCAGCTGGGGCCCCGACGGCGTCGCGGGCGAGCCGGCCACCGTCGCCGCCCTGACGGCCGAGCTGGCGGCGGCCGGCCTGCCCGACCACGACCGCGCGGGCGACGACCTCCACCGGGCCGGCCTGGAGGTGCTCGGCCGCCACTTCGGGCTCACCCTCCCGCGCACCCTGGTGCGGGAGGCCGCGCTGCCGGCGGTGCTGCTGGAGGCCGACTGAGCGCCCGCCCGGCGGGCGCTCAGTCGCGTCGTGCGGTCCGAGGCCGGGGCGGGGGCTTCGTCAACCGGCATCCGGGGATTACGCCTCGGGGCGCGAACGGTGCGGGAACGGACCGTGAATTGTTCCCGGGCCGGGTGGACTCCCCGGCCGGCCGCCGGGCCCTGCGGGCATCATGGGCCGCGACCGGGACGTCGCGGAACAGGGAGTCGACCGATGGGAAGGCCGAGGGCGGAGTTCGGCTGCGCGAAGTGCTACGGGGAGGACGAGAAGGCCGTGTGGGGGCGGCAGCGGGAGGGCTTCGAGCACGAGGCGGAGGTGGTGGACGGCTCGCACTTCTCCGTCGGTCTGCGGCGCTGCCGGGAGTGCGCGCAGCGGTTCGTGTGGATCTTCAGCGAGGTCGTCGACTGGATGGGCGGGGACGACGCCCAGTACGTGACGATCATGCCGGTGACCGCCGACGAGGCCGCCGGCCTGAGGCAGGGCACGCTGCGCCCGCAGCAGCTCGGAGGACTCGGCCGCGACCGCCGCCACCTGGACCACGACTGGCCCACCGGCGGCCCGGCGAGCCTGCGGTGGCGCTCCGGCCGCTTCCTGGTCCCGGAAGGCCGCGGATGGGAGAGGGATCAGAAGACGCCGA
Source organism: Kitasatospora sp. NPDC001547 (assembly GCF_042894165.1). Lineage (NCBI taxonomy): Bacteria > Bacillati > Actinomycetota > Actinomycetes > Kitasatosporales > Streptomycetaceae > Kitasatospora > Kitasatospora sp. NPDC001547. Next base: position 468,593 of record NZ_JBIAVL010000001.1, read on the forward strand.
ACTCCCCGGGCCTCAGGCCTCGTTGAGGGCGTAGCTGCGGAAGGTGGCCAGCAGGGGCAGCACCTCGGTCTTGTCGGGGTCCTCGGTGACGGCCCGCATCGCGTCGATCACCGTGTGGGCGATGATCTTCGTCACCGAGAGGTCGTCCGAGGGCGCGAGGGTGCCCCAGGCCCTCAGCGTCTGCGTCAGCAGCGCGCTCATCCGGGCGCCGATGTTGGAGCTGACGGCGTCGGAGATCTCGGCGAGCTCCTCGTCGCTCATGGTCGCGCGCAGCCCGAAGGCCAGCGCCATCAGGGTGTCCATCGCGTGCTCGCCGTACGCGGCGACCAGCGCCGGCAGCGGCCGTTCGCCGGCGCCGCCCGCCGCCAGGGCGGACAGCGCCTCGTCGTCGTCCTTCCACGCCGCCTCCAGGGCGGCCAGGGCCCGCAGGGCCTCGTCCACGGTCAGCCCGTCTGTCATGGAAGGAACGGTATTGAGCCGCCTGGGCTTCCGACAGGCCCGGGCGCCCGGATCACCCCTTCGAGCGAAGCGGGGCCGATTCGGGCCGATGGAGGCGCGCGAAGTGCTCCACGTCCCAGCCGCCGCCCAGCTCGGGGGCCAGCGAGGCGTACGCGAGGGCGGCAAAGTCCTCGGCGCCGCCCGCCCGTTCCGGCAGGGCGCCGAGCAGTGGGGCGCCGGCCGAGCGGGGCAGGTCGGCGAGGTTGCAGCGTTCGGCGAGGCCCGGTTCGGCGGGCCAGGACCCGACGAGCACACCCGCGAGCGGCAGGCCGCGGGCCGCCAGCGCCTCCGCCGTGAGGGCGACGATGTTGAGCGTGCCGAGCCCGGCCGAGGCGATCAGCAGGACCTCGGCCGGCAGCCCGGCCTCGCGCACGGCCCGGGCCTGGTCGGCGAGCGTGCGGCCCTCGTCGTCGTAGCGGACCAGCAGCCCGCCCGCGCCCTCCACCAGGACGAGGTCGTGGCCGGCGGCCAGGTCGGCCACCTCGGACACCACCGCGGCGGGGGAGAGGTACGGCATCCCGGCCCGCCGGGCGGCGGTGTCGGGAGCCAGCGGCTCGGGATAGCGCACCAGCTCACGGACCGTCAGATCGCCCGCCAGCCTGCGCACTTCGGCGGCGTCGCCCGGTTCGTCCGGCGACACGCCCGTCTGCCCGGGCTTGAGCACCGCGACCTTCAGGCCCGCCCGCAGCGCCGCCGAGGCGACCGCCGCGGTGGCGACCGTCTTGCCGACGTCCGTGTTGGTCCCCGTCACGAACAGGATGCGCGCGCTCATCCCGCCACCGCCGCGGCGGTCACGGCGGCAGCGATCCGTGCCACGTCCTCGTCCTCCGTCACATAGGGGGGCATGGTGTAGATCAGGTCCCGGAACGGCCGCAGCCAGACGCCCTCCCGCGCCGCCGCCTCCGTCGCCGCGCGGACGTCCACCGGGTGGTCCAACTGGACGACGCCGATGGCCCCCCGGGTGCGCACGTCGAGCACGCCGGGGACGTCCGCGGCCGCCGCGAGGCCCTCGGCCAGGCCGGCCCCGATCCGCTTCACCTCGGTCGACCAGTCCTGCCCGAGCAGCAGCTCCAGCGAGGCGTTGGCGACCGCGCAGGCGAGCGGGTTGCCCATGAACGTCGGCCCGTGGGCGAGCACCGGCACCTCGCCGCGGCTGATGCCGTCGGCGATCCCGCTGGTGCACAGCGTGGCGGCCAGCGTCAGGTACCCGCCGGTCAGCGCCTTGCCCAGGCACATCACGTCCGGCGAGACGCCCGCGTGGTCGGCGGCGAACAGCGCGCCGCTGCGCCCGAACCCGGTGGCGATCTCGTCGAAGACCAGCAACACCCCGTAGCGGTCGCACAGTTCGCGCAGCATCCGCAGGTAGGCGGGGGAGTGGAAGCGCATCCCGCCCGCGCCCTGGACCACCGGCTCGACGATGACGGCGGCCAGCTCGTCCGCGTACCGGGCCATCAACTCCTCGAAGCGCGCGGCGTATCCGGGGTCGAGCGGGGCGTCGAAGCCGGCCGGAGGCTCGGGGGCGAACAGCTGGCCGGGCAGCACCCCGCCCCACAGGTGGTGCATCCCGCCGTCCGGGTCGCAGACCGACATCGGGTGGAAGGTGTCCCCGTGGTAGCCGCCGCGCCAGGTGAGCAGCCGGCGCTTGGCCGGCCGCCCGACGGACTGCCAGTACTGCAGGCACATCTTCATCGCGACCTCGACGGCCACCGAGCCCGAGTCGGCGAGGAAGACGTGCCGCAGCGGCTCCGGGGTGATCTCCACCAGGGTGGCGGCCAGCCGGACGGCGGGCTCGTGGGTGAGCCCGCCGAACATCACATGGCTCATCCGCCCCAGCTGGTCGCGCACCGCCTCGTCCAGCACCGGGTGCCGGTAGCCGTGGATCGCCGCCCACCAGGACGACATCCCGTCGACCAGCTCGCGCCGCCCGCCCGCGACCGGCTCGGCGAGGCGCAGCCGCACCCCCGAGGCGGACTCGACCACGTACGGGGTGACGGTCCCGGGCATCGGCCCGTACGGGTGCCACACATGGGCGCGGTCGAGGTCGAGCAGGGCGGCTGCGGACGGCTGGAGCATGGCGGTTCTCCGGAGGGTCGGAACTGTCAGGCGTTGGGCGCGAGTTCGGTGCCGGCGCCGCGGCGGCGGACCTTCACGAGGTCGCTGCGCAGCTCGTCGCCGTCCGGGGTCTGCGGGGCGACGGCCTCCGGGGAGGCGGCCTCGGAGCCGTGCGCGTGCCCGCCGCACGGCCCGCAGCCACCGCCGCTGCCGCAGGCCGGGGCCGCGGTGCCGCAGCCGCCACCGGCCGCCGCCTCGGCGACGTCCGCGCGGTGGCGCGGCAGGGTGGCCTCGCCGGCGCCCTCGACCTCGAAGCCGGCGTCCTTGATCATGTCGAGGTCGGCCTGTCCGGCCTGGCCCTCGCTGGTGAGGTAGTCGCCGAGGAAGATGGAGTTGGCGATGTGCAGGCCGAGCGGCTGCATCGAGCGCAGGTGCACCTCGCGTCCGCCCGCGATCCGCACCTCGGTGTCCGGGTTGACGAAGCGGACCATCGCCAGGATGCGCAGGCAGCGCTGCGGGCTGAGGTTCCACTCCTTGGCGAGCGGGGTGCCCTCGAACGGGATCAGGAAGTTGACCGGGACGGAGTCCGAGCCCAGCTCGCGCAGCGCGAAGACGACGTCGACCAGGTCCTCGTCGCTCTCGCCCATGCCGGCGATCAGGCCGGAGCAGGCGGACAGGCCCGCGCCGTGCGCCTTCTGCACGGTGTCCACCCGGTCCGCGTAGGTGTGGGTGGTGGCGATGTCGCCGTAGGTGCCCTCGGAGGTGTTGAGGTTGTGGTTGTAGGCGTCGGCGCCGGCCGCCTTGAGCCGCTCCGCCTGGTTGTCGGAGAGCAGGCCGAGGCAGACGCAGATCTCGACCTCGGGGTCGGCGTCCTTGATGGCGGCCATGGTGTCGGTGACCCGGTCGATGTCGCGGTCCGTCGGGCCGCGGCCGCTGGCGACCAGGCAGACCCGCTTGGCGCCGCCGGCCACCCCGGCGCGGGCCGCGTCGGCGGCCTGGTCGGGCTTGAGCCAGGTGTACTTGAGGATCTCGGCCTTCGACCCGAGCCGCTGCGAGCAGTACGAGCAGTCCTCCGGACAGAGTCCGCTCTTCAGGTTCACCAGGTAGTTGAGCTTGACCCGGCGGCCGAACCAGCGGCGGCGCACCTTGCCGGCCGCGGCGACCACGTCGAGCAGCTCGTCGTCGGTGGTGGCGAGGACGGCCAGGGCCTCCTCGCGGGTCGGGACTTCGCCGCGCAGGCCCTTGGCGGTGAGGGTATCGAGCAGATCCATGGGGCGATCCTGCCTGGTGGTGATCGGGCGGCGCCAGAGCAAACCCGCCAGAAGATCCGTGTGAGGATGTGCCGATTGCCACAGTGTCGAAGCTCACGGCTCCGCCGCAGGTCACGCGCTTGACGTCGCGCCCGGGCGCCGCCTACCGGCGGGTGGTGGGACGGACGGCGGACGGCTCCGGCGGGCGATGATCCACAACTCCCGACCCAGTGATCCACGCCACCCCGGGGGTGCTTAGAATCTGCGCCATGACCACGCAGGGGGAGCGCACCCCGACTCCGGGAGAGGGCCGGGAAGGCCGGGCAGGACAGCGGGTCGGCGGGGGCGCCGACGCCGACGGGGGAACGGACCGCGGGCGGCGCGGCCGACGGCTGACGGCCCGTCGGGCGGCGGGCTGGATCGTCGTGGTCGGCGTGGTGGCGGGCGGGGGATGGATCATCACCCGCCCGATGCCCGGCGACTACATACCCGGGCTCGGCCCGTCCAGCAAGGACTCCTCCGCGACGCCGCGCGTGGTGGGCACCCCGCCGCCGCTCACCGACCCCGAGGCCCTCAACGTCGACAACATCTTCCCCGCCCAGCGGCCGGTCGAGGTCGGCGCCTACAAGGCGCGGCGCAACGGCGTCCGGCAGGGCGAGAACTGCGCCGAGGCGCTCCAGGACCGGACCCAGGACCCGCTGAAGGAGACCGGCTGCCAGGGTTACCTGGCCGTCAGCTTCAGCGGCCAGGACCGCCCGGTGCTCAGCAGCGTCACCCTGCTGCGCTTCCCCGACCAGGCCTCCGCCGCCCGGGCCGCCGAGGCCCTGCGGGCCAAGCCCGGCGCGGTCGCCTTCACCCTCGCCAACGCCGGCACCGCCCCCGGCCTGCCTCCCGGCGGCGCCAAGCCGGGCGGCGAGCCGCGGATAGAGGCGGTCGGGCACTACGTGACCGTCACCAGCTCCCGGCCGGGCGACGAGCGACCGGCGGGCTCCCCCACGGTCGGCACCGGGGCGCCGACCGCGCCGGTCCCGCCGACCGCCGGCGCGACGCCCGGCGCCGAGCAGGGCCTGGACGAGGCCACCCGCGCGCTCTCCTACGCCGCGGGCTCGCCGTTCGTCTGGATGTGACGGCCCGCCGAACGCGCGGATCCCCCCGGAAGCCTCGGCCTCCGGGGGGGATCCGCGCGTTCGGGCGCCGGCTCAGCCGCCGAGCCGGTCCACCGAGGTCACCCGCAGCACCGCCCGGCCCTCCTCGTCCGAGCCGTAGAGGTCGACCTCGGCGCTGATGCCCCAGTCGTGGTCGCCCTCCGGGTCGTCGAAGATCTGCCGGACGCGCCAGGAGGAGTCCTCCTCCTCGATGATCAGCATCTTCGGGCCGCGTGCGTCCGGGCCGGTGCCGAGGTCGTCGTACTCCTCCCAGTACCCGTCCATGGCGTCCGCCCAGCGGTCCGCGTCCCAGCCGTACTCGCCGTCCAGCTCGCCGAGCGCGTCCCAGTTCTCCAGCGCGCACAGCTCGACCCGGCGGAACATCTCGTTGCGCACCAGGACCCGGAAGGCGCGGGCGTTGGCGGTGACCGGCGCCGGCTTGTCGTCCAGGCGCACCTCGGCGGCCTGCGGCTCGGTCGGGTTGGCCAGCTGCTCCCACTCGTCCAGCAGGCTGGAGTCGACCTGGCGGACCAGCTCGCCGAGCCAGGCGATGACGTCCTTGAGGTCGTCGGTCTTCACGTCCTCGGGGACGGTCTGCTCCAGCGCCTTGAACGCGCCGGCCAGGTAGCGCAGCACGATGCCCTCGGTGCGGGCCAGCTCGTAGAAGCCGACGTAGTCCGAGAAGGTCATCGCCCGCTCGTACAGGTCGCGGACCACCGACTTCGGCTGCAGCCGGTGGTCGCCGATCCACGGGTGCGCCCGGCGGTACACCTCGTAGGCGTGGGTGAGCAGCTCCTCCAGCGGCTTCGGGTAGGTGATCTCCTGGAGTCGCTCCATCCGCTCCTCGTACTCGATGCCGTCCCGCTTCATCTCGCCGACGGCCTCGCCGCGCGCCTTGTTCTGCTGGGCGGCGAGGATCTGGCGCGGGTCGTCGAGGGTCGCCTCGACGACGGAGACGACGTCCATCGCGTACGAGGGCGAGGTCGGGTCGAGCAGCTCGAAGGAGGCCAGCGCGAAGGTGGACAGCGGCTGGTTGAGCGCGAAGTTCTCCTGGAGGTCCAGGGTGAGCCGGACGATCCGGCCCTCGGCGTCCGGCTCCGGCAGCCGCTCCACCACGCCGCCCTCCAGCAGCGAGCGGTAGATGGCGATCGCGGTGCGGATGTGGCGGCGCTGCGCGGCCCGGTCCTCGTGGTTGTCGGTCAGCAGCTTGCGCATCGCCTCGAAGGCGTTGCCCGGGCGGCCGATCACCGACAGCAGCATCGCGTGGCTGACCTTGAACCGGGAGACCAGCGGCTCCGGGTCGGCGCCGATCAGCTTGTCGAAGGTCTCCTCGGTCCAGCCGACGAAGCCCTCCGGGGCCTTCTTCCGGACGACCTTGCGCTTCTTCTTGGGGTCGTCCCCGGCCTTGGCGATCGCCTTGTCGTTCTCGATCACGTGCTCCGGCGCCTGCGCCACGACCTGGCCGACGGTGTCGAAGCCGGCCCGGCCGGCCCGGCCGGCGATCTGGTGGAACTCGCGGGCGCGCAGGATGCGCACCCGGTTGCCGTCGTACTTGGACAGCGCGGTGAACAGCACCGTGCGGATCGGCACATTGACGCCGACGCCGAGCGTGTCGGTGCCGCAGATGACCTTCAACAGGCCCGCCTGGGCGAGGCGTTCGACCAGTCGGCGGTACTTCGGCAGCATGCCCGCGTGGTGCACGCCGATGCCGTGGCGCACGTAACGGGACAGGTTGCGGCCGAACTTGGTGGTGAAGCGGAAGTTGCCGATCAGGTCGGCGATGGCCTCCTTCTCCGCCTTCGAGCACATGTTGATGCTCATCAGCGACTGGGCCCGCTCCACCGCCTCCTTCTGGGTGAAGTGCACGACGTAGACCGGCGCCTGGCCGGTCTGCAGCAGCTCCTCCAGGGTGTCGTGCATGGTGGTGCGGCGGTACTCGTAGAAGAGCGGCACCGGGCGGGTCGCGTTGCGCACCACCGTGGTCGGCCGGCCCGTGCGGCGGGTCAGGTCCTCCTCGAAGCGGCGGACGTCGCCGAGCGTCGCGGACATCAGCAGGAACTGCGCCTGCGGCAGCTCCAGCAGCGGGATCTGCCAGGCCCAGCCGCGGTCCGGCTCGGCGTAGAAGTGGAACTCGTCCATGACCACCTGGCCGATGTCCGCCCGGGCGCCGTCGCGCAGCGCGATCTGGGCGAGCACCTCGGCGGTGCAGCAGATGATCGGCGCGGTCGGGTTCACGCTCGCGTCGCCGGTCATCATGCCGACCTGCTCGGTGCCGAACATCTTCACCAGGTCGAAGAACTTCTCCGACACCAGCGCCTTGATCGGGGCGGTGTAGAACGTCCGCTGCCCCTCGGCCAGCGCCGCGAAGTGCGCGCCCGCCGCCACCAGGCTCTTGCCCGAGCCGGTCGGCGTCGCCAGGATCACGTTGTTCCCGGACACCAGCTCGATCAGCGCCTCCTCCTGCGCCGGGTACAGCGTGATCCCGCGTTCCTCCGCCCAGGCTGCGAACGTCTCGTACAGCGCGTCGGGGGTGGCGGGCTTCGGCATCAGATCAAGGAGGGTCACCCGGCTATCTTGCCTGCTCGCCGCCACCCCGGGCAAAGCCCCGGGCGGGCGGACGCCGGGGACCGGCTTGTGGCGACCGGCCGGCCGGTCGCGCCGATCATGTGCCGAGAGGCACATTGATCCCCGTTCACGGCGCGTGCCAGAGTGCCGGGCATGAACCATCCGCTCGCGGCCGAGCCGCGCACCGCCGCCCCCGCCCCCGCGCACGTGTTCGACTGGCTCGACGAGACGGCCGCGATGCGGGCGGAGGCGGGGCTGACGCGCACGCTGCGCAGCCGGGCGGCGGACGACGGGGTGCTGGACCTCGCGGGCAACGACTACCTGGGGCTGACCAGGCATCCGGTGGTCGCCCGGGCGGCCGCCGACGCGGCGCTGCGCTGGGGCGGCGGGTCGACGGGCTCGCGGCTGGTCACCGGGACGACCGCGCTGCACACCGAACTGGAGGAGGAGCTGGCCGAGTTCTGCGGGGTGGAGGCCGCGCTGGTGTTCTCCTCCGGCTACACGGCCAACCTCGCGGCGCTGACCGCGCTCACCGACCCGGACACCCTGATCGTCTCCGACGCCTACAACCACGCCTCGCTGATCGACGGCTGCCGGCTCTCCCGCGCCGACGTCCACCGCGCCCCGCACGCCGACCCGGCGGCCGTCGCCGAGGCGCTCGCCGGGCGGGCCCGGCAGCGGGCGCTGGTGGTGACCGACTCGGTGTTCTCGGTGGACGGCGACGCGGCCCCGCTGCCCGCGCTGTCCGCCGCCGCCCGCGCGCACGGCGCCGCGCTGCTGGTGGACGACGCGCACGGGCTGGGCGTGCTCGGCCCCGGCGGCACCGGGGCGCTCGCCGCGGCCGGGCTCGCCGGGCAGCCGGACACGGTGGCCACCGCCACCCTCTCCAAGTCGCTCGGCTCGCAGGGCGGCGCCGTCCTCGGCCCGCGCCGGGTGATCCGCCACCTCACCGAGACCGCCCGCACCTTCATCTTCGACACCGGCCTCGCCCCGGCCGCCGCCGGCGCCGCCCTCGCCGCCCTGCGGCTGCTGCGCGCCGAGCCCGCCCGCGCCGAGCGCGCCCGCGAGGTCGCCCGCACCCTGGCCCGGCAGCTCACCGCGGAAGGGCTGCGCAGCTGCGAGCCCGAGGCCGCCGTGGTCTCCGTCCGGGCCCCCGGCCCCGAGGCGGCCGTCGCCTGGGCCGCCGACTGCCGCCGGGCCGGCCTCGCCGTCGGCTGCTTCCGCCCGCCCTCCGTCCCGGACGGCGTCTCCCGGCTGCGGCTGACCGCCCGCGGCGACCTGACGGACGGGCAGATCGCCGAGGCCGTGCGCATCGTCGCCGAACTGGCCCCGGCCGGCGCGCGGGGCTGAGGCCCCAGCGGGCGACGCCGTGGCCCGGGGCGGGTGAGCCGGGGCGCAGGCGCGCTACTTCTTCCTCGCCCGGCTGGGCTGGACCCGGGTGGGCTCGCCGGCCGCCTTGGGGTGGTCGGGCGGGTAGGGGAGTTCGCCGAGGCCCTCGTCGTGCAACTGCTTGTCGTAGAGCTCCAGCAGGGGCTCCAGGCGGAACGCGTGCTGCTCCATCCCGGCGTTCAGGTCGCCGAGTTCGGCGAAACGGGCGGGGACGGTGCGCAGGTCGAAGTCCTCCGGGACGGCGTCGTCCAGTTCCTCCCAGCGCAGCGGGGTGGAGGCGGTGGCGCGGGGACGGGCGCGCAGGGAGTAGGCCGAGGCGATGGTGCGGTCGCGGGCCATCTGGTTGTAGTCGACGAAGATCCGCTCGCCGCGCTCCTCCTTCCACCACGCGGTGGTGACCTTCCCGGGCATCCGCTGCTCCAGCACCCGGCCGAGCGCGATCACCGCGTGCCGTCCGTCGGTGAACGTCCACTCGGGTGCCAGCGGCACGTAGACGTGCAGCCCGCGCCCGCCGGAGGACTTGGGCCAGCCGCGCAGCCCGTACTCCTCCAGCAGGGCGCGCAGCTCGTGGGCGGCCCGGACGGCGTCGTGGAAGTCGGTGCCGGGCTGCGGGTCGAGGTCGATGCGCAGCTCGTCCACGTGGCCGGTGTCGGAGCGCCGCACCGGCCAGGGGTGGAAGGTGAGGCAGCCCAGGTTGGCCGCCCACAGCACGGCGGCCGGCTCGGTGGGGCAGATCTCGTCGGCGGAGCGGCCGGACGGGAACTCGATCCGGGCGGTGGGCAGCCACTCCGGCAGGCCCTTGGGCGCGCGCTTCTGGTAGAAGAACTCGCCCTCCACCCCGTCCGGGAAGCGCTGCAGGGTGGTCGGCCGCTCGCGCAGCCCGCGCAGCACCCCGTCGGCGACGGCCAGGTAGTACTGCGCGACGTCCAGCTTGGTGAAGCCCCGCTCGGGGTAGTACACCTTGTCCGGGTTCGACAGCCGGACGGTGCGCCCGGCGACATCCAGTTCCACGGCTGAGCCCATGCCCCACACGCTAAGCGCCGTACGCCCGGCGCGCGCCCCGGGGCGAACCGGGCGAGGATCGGACGCATGGACCTGCCCGTGATGCCGCCGGTGGCGCCGATGCTCGCCAAGTCGGTGGCCAAGATCCCGCCCGGGATGCAGTACGAGGCCAAGTGGGACGGCTTCCGCTCCATCGTGTTCCGCGACGGCGACGAGGTGGAGCTCGGCAGCCGCACCGGCAAGCCGCTGACCAGGTACTTCCCCGAGCTGGTCGAGGCGTTCCGGCGGGAGCTGCCGCCGCGCTGCGTGCTGGACGGCGAGGTGGTGATCGCCCGGGACGGCCGGCTGCGCTTCGAGGAACTGCTGGAGCGCATCCACCCCGCCGCGAGCCGGGTGAGGCTGCTCGCCGAGCGGACCCCGGCCTCCTTCGTCGCCTTCGACCTGCTCGCCCTCGGCGACGACTCCCTGCTGGACGAGCCGCTGTCGGCGCGCCGCCCGGCGCTGGAGGCCGCGCTCGCGGGCGCCGCCGACCCGGTGTTCACCGCCCCCGCCGCCACCGACCTCGACCTGGCCCGGAGCTGGTTCGACGAGTTCGAGGGCGCCGGGCTGGACGGGGTGGTCGCCAAGCCGCTGGACCAGCCGTACCGGCCGGGCGAGCGGACCATGTTCAAGGTCAAGCACGAGCGCACCGCCGACTGCGTGGTGGCCGGCTACCGAGAGCACAAGAGCGGCCCGGTGGTCGGCTCGCTGCTGCTGGGCATCTTCGACGACGACGGCAGGCTCCAGCACGTCGGCGTCTGCGCCGCCTTCCCGATGGCCCGCCGCCGCGAACTCGCCGAGGAGCTGGCGCCGTTGCGCATGGACGACCTCTCCCGGCACCCCTGGGGCGGCTGGGCGGACGAGGCCGCGCACGCCGAGGGCCGGCTGCCCGGCGCGGTCAGCCGCTGGACCGGCGGCAAGGACCTCTCGTGGATCGCGCTGCGCCCCGAGCGGGTGGTCGAGGTGGCGTACGACCACATGGAGGGCACCCGGTTCCGGCACACCGCGCAGTTCCGCCGCTGGCGGCCGGACCGCACGCCGGAGAGCTGCACCTACGCGCAGCTGGAGGAGCCGGTCTCGTACGACCTCGGCAAGGTGCTGGGGGGCTGACGGCGCACGGGAGGCCCGATCCGGGGGGCCGGGTCGGGCCTCTCGCGTGTGGTCCGGGTGGGGCTCAGGAGACGTGCAGCGTGGCGGTGCCGGTGGGCGTGCCGGGCGCGGTCGCCGTCGGCGAGGCCTTCGGCGAGGCGGACCCGGTGGGCGAGGCGGTCGGTGACGGGGAAGCCGTGGGCGAGGCCGTCGGGGAGCCCGTGCCGGGCGGGGTGGGCAGCGTGTAGACGTTGTCCGGCGAGACGATCCGGGTGATCGCCCGGGCCAGGAACGTCGAGGGTTCCGACTCGTCGTGCGTGATGTCGGTGTTGAGCAGGATGGCCAGGCTGGCCTTGGCCTGCGGCAGGTAGAGCACCACGCTCTCGTAGCCGGGCAGCGAGCCGTTGTGGCCCATCCACCCGTGGGTGGTGAAGATGCCGAAGCCGTAGCCGAGGTCGGGGGAGTCCCCGACGGACTTGAACTTCAGCCGCTCCGCCTGGGTGGCGGGCTTGAGCAGCGGCTCGCCGGTGGCCAGCGCCTTCGACCAGGTCTGCAGGTCGGCCAGGTTGGAGATGGCGGCGCCGGCCGCCCAGCCCCAGGACGGGTTCCAGGTGGTGGAGTCCTCGACCTTGCCGCTGAGGGTCTGGTCGGTGTAGCCGTGGGCGTGCGGGTCCGGGAAGGCCGCGTCGGTCGGCAGGCTCGTCCGGGAGAGCCCGGCCGGGGTGAACACCTGCTGCTTGAGGAAGTCCTGGAGCGGCCGGCCGCCGACCTTCTCGACGACCAGGCCGAGCAGGATCAGGTTGGTGTTGGAGTACTCGAACCTGGCGCCCGGCGCGAAGTTCGCCGGGTGCTTGAACGCGTAGCCGAGCAGCTGGTCCGGGGTGAACGGGCGGCTCGGGTCCTTGAAGAACGCCTGTTGGAAGTCGTCGTCCAGGGTGTAGTTGAACAGTCCGCTGCGCATCTCGCCGAGCTGGCGCAGGGTGATCCCGTCGCCGCCGGGCACGTTCGGGACGTACTTGGAGACCGGGTCGTCCAGGTGCAGCTTGCCCTGGTCCACGAGCCGCAGGACGGCGGTGGTGGTGAAGGTCTTGGTCACGCTGCCGATCCGCATGTACAGGTCGGGGGACATCGCCGTACCGGTGCTCCGGTCGGCGACGCCGAAGGTGCGCTGGTAGCTGCCGTCGGGGGTGGTGTAGCCGACGATCACCCCCGGGATGTCGACCTCGCTCATCACCTGCTTGATCGCGCTGTCCAGGCGGGCTTCGACGTCGGGGGTGAGCGCCACCACTGCGCCGGAGGGGCTGCCGGTCGGCTTGGCGGTCGGGCTGAGCGCGGCCGGTTCGGCGGTGACCGCCGGGCCGGCCTGTCGGGCGGGCTTCGCGTCACCGGAGCAGCCGGAGACGGCGAGCAGTCCGGTCAGCGCGAGGGCGGCGGAGGCCACCCGTACGGACCGGGGGACGGCCGGGCGCGGGCAGCGGGGAACGGCCGGTCGGGGCCGTCGGGTGTCGGTCATCGGCGCAGGCGGCCTCTCTGGGGCGGACGGCCCCGTGGCGAAGGGCCCCGGAGTGCGGCTCGGCCGGGCCGGAGCGCCGCTCCACGGGGCGCGGGGGATCGCCGCCACCGTAAGCACCGCCGCCGGACGGCCGCGCGCGGGTCGCGGCCCGACTGGACCGAACGGGAGAGCGGGTCAGCCGAGTGCCGCAACCGGCTGGTGTCGTGCTGTCAAGTACCCCGGCCGGACCGCCGGTTGGTGTCGTGGCGGCCGTCCCGCGCTCGGCCGGACGGGTGAGCACCGGCACGCCGCACCCGCCGCCGGCCGCTGCTCGGGCACGATCGTTCAGCCCAGCTGTGGCCGCCCTTAAGAATTCCTCGATGGACCGCACCCCCTCCGACCAGGCAGATTGCTGCCTGCCCGGAGCGCGCCCGCCAGGAGCGGCCGAACCGGGCCACCTCGGCCTGCCCGACCCCCGAAGGCCGTCCCCCGCGCACGTCAGGAGCCGTCGCCGTGAAGGCACTCGTCAAGCAGCAGGCCGAGCCCGGCCTCTGGATGATCGATGTCCCGAAGCCCGAGATCGGCCCCGGCGAGGTGCTGATCAAGGTGCTGCGGACCGGCATCTGCGGCACCGACCTGCACATCCGCAAGTGGGACGGCTGGGCCCAGCAGACCATCCGGACCCCGCTGGTGCTCGGCCACGAGTTCGTCGGCGAGGTCGCCGAGACCGGCGCCGGCGTCGCGGACATCGCGGTCGGCGACCTGGTCAGCGGCGAGGGCCACCTGGTCTGCGGCAAGTGCCGCAACTGCCTGGCCGGCCGCCGCCACCTGTGCCGCAACACCGTCGGCCTGGGCGTCAACCGCGACGGCGCCTTCGCCGAGTACGTGGCCCTGCCCGCCTCCAACGTCTGGGTGCACCGGGTGCCGGTCGACCTGGACGTGGCCGCGATCTTCGACCCGTTCGGCAACGCCGTGCACACCGCGCTGTCCTTCCCGCTGGTCGGCGAGGACGTGCTGGTCACCGGCGCCGGCCCGATCGGCATCATGGCCGCCGCCGTCGCCAAGCACGCCGGCGCCCGCAACGTGATGATCACCGACGTCTCCCCGTACCGCCTCGACCTGGCCCGCAAGGTCGGCGTGACGCTGGCGCTCGACGTCTCCCAGCACACCATCGAGGAGGGCCAGCAGAAGCTGGGCCTGCGCGAGGGCTTCGACGTCGGCCTGGAGATGTCCGGCCGCCCCGAGGCGATGCAGTCGATGATCGCCAACATGACCCACGGCGGGAAGATCGCCATGCTCGGCCTGCCCGCCGAGCAGTTCCCGGTGGACTGGGCCTCGATCGTCACCTCGATGATCACCGTCAAGGGCATCTACGGCCGCGAGATGTTCGAGACCTGGTACGCGATGTCCGTGCTGCTGGAGGGCGGCCTGGACCTCAGCCCGGTGATCACCGGCCGCTACGCCGCCGCCGACTTCGAGGCCGCCTTCGACGACGCCGCGAGCGGCAACTGCGGCAAGATCATCCTCGACTGGACGGCCTGAGCCCGGCCCGGGCCCCGCCGAACTGCTCCCGCCGAACTGCTGAAGGAGACCGCAGTGTTCGACAACGTGCGTGCCGACGTCGCCGCCACCCTGGACGAGATCCGCGAGGCGGGCCTGTTCAAGCCCGAGCGGGTGATCGGCACCCCGCAGAGCGCCGCGGTCACCGTGACCGGCGGCGGCCGCCCGGGCGAGGTGCTGAACTTCTGCGCCAACAACTACCTCGGCCTGGCCGACCACCCCGCGGTGCTCGCCGCGGCCAAGGACGCCCTGGACCGCTGGGGCTACGGCATGGCCTCGGTCCGGTTCATCTGCGGCACCCAGGACGTCCACAAGGAGCTGGAGGACCGCCTCTCGGCCTTCCTCGGGCAGGAGGACACGATCCTCTACTCCTCCTGCTTCGACGCCAACGGCGGTGTCTTCGAGACCCTGCTCGGCGCCGAGGACGCCGTCATCTCCGACGCGCTGAACCACGCCAGCATCATCGACGGCATCCGGCTCAGCAAGGCCCGCCGCCACCGCTACGCCAACCGCGACATGGCCGACCTGGAGAAGCAGCTCCAGGACACCCAGGATGCCCGCCGCCGCCTGATCGTCACCGACGGCGTGTTCTCGATGGACGGCTACGTCGCCCCGCTGCGGGAGATCTGCGACCTGGCCGACCGCTACGACGCCATGGTCATGGTCGACGACTCGCACGCCGTCGGCTTCGTCGGCGCGGGCGGCCGCGGCACCCCCGAGCTGCACGGCGTGATGGACCGCGTGGACATCATCACCGGCACCCTCGGCAAGGCCCTCGGCGGCGCCTCCGGCGGCTACGTCGCCGCCCGCCGCGAGATCGTCGCCCTGCTGCGCCAGCGCTCCCGCCCGTACCTGTTCTCCAACTCGCTGGCCCCGGTGATCGCGGCCGCCTCGCTCAAGGTGCTCGACCTGGTCGAGCAGTCCAACGAGCTGCGCGAGCGGCTGGCGGCCAACACCGCGCTGTTCCGCACGAGGATGACCGAGGCCGGCTTCGAGATCCTGCCCGGCGACCACCCGATCGCCCCGGTGATGATCGGCGACGCGGCCCGGGCCGGCAAGCTCGCCGAACTGCTGCTGGAGCGCGGCGTGTACGTGATCGGCTTCTCCTACCCGGTCGTCCCGCACGGCCAGGCCCGGATCCGGGTCCAGCTGTCCGCGGCGCACTCCACCGAGGACGTCGAGCGCGCCGTCGCGGCCTTCGTGGACGCGCGCGCCGCGCTGGGGGAGTAACCCCCGGCCACCAGCCGCCCGTGGGCCGGACCGCTCGGAACCGGACCGGCCCACGGGCCCACGACTCCCGTGCGGCGGGGGCGAACCGATCCGCCCCCGCCGCACGGACCAGAGACCATCCGCCCCACCCTCCCGCTGCGGGGGCGGGACGCCGGCCCCGCCGACGTCCCGCCCCCGTCGTGGTTCCGTCGTGGCTCCGGGCTACCGCTCGTCGCCGTCCTCGCCCTGGTCGTCGCCGTCGCCCCGGTGGAACCCGGTGGGCTTGGCGAAGACCTGGTAGCCCTCGGCCGCCGGGGTGCCGGTGCCGGCGACCAGGTTGCCGCTGGTCGAGTCGAACACCACGGTGGTGCCGGCGGCGGACACGAACGGCTGCGTGGACGAGCCGTTGCCGGACGAGCCGTCCGGCGCGGTGGCGACCCGCTCGGTGCGTCCGGTGCGCAGGTCCTGGCGGTAGACGTCCCAGCCCGGGTGCTGCGGCCCGGCCACCAGGTTGTCGGCGGCGGACTCGAAGTAGAGCCACCGGTTGTCGGCGGTGATCGAGCCGTGGTCGGAGGAACCGGTCGAGGTGGTGCCGGGCAGGCCGCCGCTGACCTTCGTCACGGCCCCCGTGCGCAGGTCCCGGACGTGGAGCACGGTGTGGTACCGGTGGCCGCCGGTCGAGCCGCCGGGCTCGGGCAGGGTGTAGATCGCGCGCCGCCCGTCGGGGCTGATCGTCGCCTCGAAGCTGGAGTTGCCGACGGCGCCGTCGAGGCCCACGCTCACCGGGGTGAGCGTCCTGGAGGGCACGTCGTAGGCGTAGTAGACGGCGGAGGTCGGGCGGGCCAGCAGCGGCTGCGGCAGGGACTTCGCCACGGACTGCGGGACGCTGCGGCGCGCGGCCTCGGCGGCGCCCGGGGTGAGTTCGGTGTCGGCGGCCGCGGCCGCCGCGGCGGCCAGGGCGGGGGTCTGCTCGGGCGGCAGCAGGTCGGAGATGGAGCCGAAGCCGACGGTGCGGCCGTCCGCGCTGACCGTGGGGCGGAAGGAGGTGAGCTCGCCCGGCCTGCCCTGCACGTCGTGGGAGACCAGCCGGGTGGTGTGGGTCCGGCGGTCGGTGAGGTAGACGTTGATCTTCCAGGTGTAGGGCCTGGCGAGCGACACCCCGGGCTCGGGCTCGGGCCCGGGGTCCACGACGGTCGGGTCCAGGTCCGTCCGGGAGGACACGTACGCCACGTAGCGGCCGTCGGCGCTGATCGAGGGCGCGTACGAGCCGTGGAACCGGTCGGTGTCGGTGGCGGTGAGCCCGCCGCTGACCAGCTCGGTGCGGCCGGTCCTGAGGTCCCGGACGTACACCTCGGTGCGCCCCTTGACCTGCATGCCGGGCACCGCGTTGTCGGCGTCGCTCTCGAAGGCGACGTAGCGGCCGTTGGCGCTGATCGCGGCCTGTTCGGTCCAGCCGTTCAGCCGCTCGCCCGAGTCGGACAGGTTCACCTGCTCGGTGCGGCCGGTGCGCAGGTCCCTCACGTAGGCGTCGCGCGAGCCCGGCGTGGTCCCGGGCACCAGGTTCGAGGCCCAGGAGGTGAACAGGGCGTAGCGGCCGTCCGCGCTGACGCCCTGGCCGAAGGACTGGTCGTCGGGCACGGCGCCGTTCAGCCCGGTGCTGACCTGCGTGGTGCCGCGCGGCGGCGGTGCGGCCTGGGCGGGTGCGGCGGTGACGGCGAGCAGGGCGGCCGCGGCCAGGGCGCTGCCGCCGCCCGCCAGCCACCGGTTGCGGATGGTACGGGTCATGAGGTGGTCCCCCTCCGATCGCCCGGCCGGGCTCCCTCCCGGCGACGGGCTTTTCGGGAGAGCCAATCGTCGGGAGGGCCGGTGGTCAACGTCCGTGGGTGATCTCGGCGGAAAATACGTCAACGGACGTATGCGGAACGGGGGTCGGGCGTCAGGGGCGGCGACGTGGAACGGGGGCCGGCCGTCACAGGCGGCGCCGGAAGACGTCGGTGGCGGCGTTGGTGTCGCCGGGCACCAGGTCGCCGTCCTCGGCGTCGAAGAGCACCGTGCCGCCGGTGGCGTCCACGTACGGGGTGCGGGCGTCGGCTGTGCCCTGCCCGCCGGCCCGGGTGAGGCTGACCCGTTCGATCCGGCCGGTCCACAGATCGCGGCGGAAGATGTCGCTGCTGTCATTGGTGTCGCCGGCAACGAGGGTCTCGGCGTAGGACTCGAAGTAGACCCAGCGGCTGTCGGCCGTCATGACGGCGGAACCCGAGGACCGCTTCGTGGTGGTGCCGGGCAGGTCGGTGTTGACCTTGGTGAGCCTGCCGGTGGCCAGCTCGTGGACATACACGTCCAGCCGGATGCCGTGGTTGGAAGTGGGGATCCCGGCGCCGAAGACCGGGAGGGTGTAGACCGCGTGGCGGCCGTCCGGGCTGATCCGGGCGGCCAGGCCGACGCCGCGCCGGGCGCCGGTGCCGTCCACGCTGCCGACGGTGATCCGGCCGGTGTCGGCCGTCCAGACGTAGTACGGGTAGTAGCGGGGGCCGGTGAGCGCGGGCCCGTCGGTGTCGTCGGCGCCCTGGTCGGCGGCTCCGGCGGGGTCGGGCGGCAGCAGGTTCCCGGCGCGGGAGGTGAAGCCGATGGTCGAACCGTCCGCGCTGATGGTCGGGCGGTAGGAGTTGTTTCCGGCCTCCTCGCCGTTCGCGCCGACGGTGACCAGCCGGGTGGTGCGAGTCCAGCGGTCGGTGACGTAGACGTTGAACCGGCCGTGCTCCACCCCGGGCGCGAGGTCGGTGCGGTTGGAGACGTAGGCGACGTAGCGGCCGTCCCGGCTGAGGCTGGGGCTGGTCGCGTCGCGGATGCTCTGGTCGTCGGTGCTCGGCAGGGTTCCGGCAGAGACCAGCTCGGTGCGGCCGGTCCAGCGGTCGCGGACGAAGACGTCGCCGGCGTGCTTCGGCTGGCCGGGCAGCACGTTGGTGGCGGCGGTGCTGAACGCCACGAACCGGCCGTCGCCGCTGATCGCGGCGTCGGTGGTGGGGGCGTCGAGTCGGGAGCCGTCGTCGGCGACGCTGATCCGTTCGAGGTGCCCGTTGCGCAGGTCCCGGACGTAGACCTCGTCCGAGTTCGGGGTGCCGGGCCCGGGCAGCAGGTTGGTCGCGGTCGAGGTGAACAGCGCGGCGCGGCCGTCCTCGCTCAGCCCGAGCGCCGACGAGTAGCCGTTCGGCTGCTCGCCCTTGAAGCCTTCGCTGACCCGGGCGGTGTCGCCCTTGGGCGGCCGGGCCTCGGCGGCGGGCGGCGCGGCGACGGCGGCGACGGCCGCCACGGCGGTGGCCGCCAGCACGGCGGCGGTGCGGGCGAGTCGGCGTCGGGTGGGTGGGTGCGTCATGGATCGTCCTCCCCTGGTGACGGTGCCGGGCCCACGGCCCCCGCGGCCCGGTCGGGAGAGAGCCAAGCCTCCTGCGCGGGGCTGGTCAACGACCGGCGGCGATCTCGTCGGGAAATACGCCACCGGTCGTATCCCCCAGGGGAGTTCAGCGCGTCACAGGCGGCGCCGGAAGACGTCGAGGAAGGTGTCGGCGTCTCCCGGCACCAGGTTGCCGTCGTCGGCGGTGAAGAGCACCGTGTCGCCGGTGGCGTCCACGACCGGGCCGTAGGAGGACGCGGTGCTCTGCCCGCCGTCCCGGGTGAGGCTGACCCGTTCGACCCGCCCGGTCCACAGGTCGCGGCGGAAGACGTCGCTGGTGTCGTTGGTGTCGCCGGGGACCAGGCTGTCGGCGGCGGAGTCGAAGTAGACCCAGCGGTCGTCGGCCGTCATGACCCCGCTGGTGGCGGACCACTTCGCGGTGGTGCCCGGGAGGTCGGTGTTGGCCTTGGTGAGCGTGCCGGTGGCCAGCTCGTGGACGTACACGTCCAGCCGGTCGCCGTGGCTCGGGCCGGGGAGGCCGCCGACCGCCACCGGAACGCCGTAGACCGCGTAGCGGCCGTCCGGGCTGATCCGGCCGTCGTGGGCGACGCCGACCAGCTCGCCGGCGGCGTCCAGGCTGGCGCCGGTGATCGTGCCGGTGCCGGCCTTCCAGACGTAGTACGGGCGGTAGCGGGGCCCGGTCAGCGCGGGCGCGTCGGCGTCGGCGGCCGGGGTGCCCGGGAGCAGGTTCCCGGCGCGGGAGGCGAAGCCGACGGTGGCGCCGTCCGCGCTGATCGTCGGGGTGAAGGAGTGGTTGTCGGCGCCCTCGCCCTCGGTGCCGGCGGTGACCAGCCGGGTGGTGCCGGTCCAGCGGTCGGTGACGTAGATGTTGGACTTGCCGCGCTTCACGCCGGGGGCGAGGTCGGTGCGGGTTGAGGCGTAGGCGACGTAGCGGCCGTCCCGGCTGAGGCTGGGGCTGGTCGCGTCGCGGATGCTCTGGTCGTCGGTGCTCGGCAGGGTTCCGGCGGAGACCAGCTCGGTGCGGCCGGTCCGGCGGTCGCGGACGAAGACGTCGCCGGCGTGCTTCGGCTGGCCGGGCAGCACGTTGGTGGCGGCGGTGCTGAACGCCACGAACCGGCCGTCGCCGCTGATCGCGGCGTCGGTGGTGGGGGCGTCGAGCCGGGAACCGTCGTCGGCGACGCTGATCCGTTCGAGGTGGCCGTTGCGCAGGTCCCGGACGTAGACCTCGCCGGAGTCCGGTGCGCCGGGCGTGGCGGGCCCGGGCAGCAGGTTGGTCGCGGTCGAGGTGAACAGCGCGGCGCGGCCGTCCTCGCTCAGCCCGAGCGCGGTCGACGGGCCGTCCGGCGCCTCGCCCTTGGAGCCCTCGCTGACCCGGGCGGTGTCGCCCTTGGGCGGCCGGGCCTCGGCGGCGGGCGGCGCGGCGACGGCGGCGACGGTCGCCACGGCGGTGGCCGCCAGCACGGCGGCGGTGCGGGCCAGCCGGCGTCGGGTGGGTGGGTGCGTCATGGATCGTCCTCCCCTGGTGACGGTGCCGGGCCCACGGCCCCCGCGGCCCGGTCGGTACGAGCCAAGCGCCGGGCCGGGCGGGCGGTCAACGAGCGGAGGCGATCTCGTCCGGAAATGCGCCACCGGCGGTGCCCGCGGCCGAAACCGCCGCTCCGGTGGGGCCGGGCCCGCGCTGCGGCCGGTCCGCCGCACCGCGCCGCGCTGGCAGAATTGATCCGTGATCGACGCACGACGGCTGCGGACCCTGCGGGCCGTGGCGGACCACCGCACCGTGACCGCCGCGGCGGCCGCCCTCTACCTGACCCCCTCCGCGGTCTCCCAGCAGCTGGCCGCTCTGGAGCAGGAGACCGGCCACCACCTGCTCGCCCGGGAGGGCCGGGGCGTACGGCTGACCGCCGCCGGGGAGATCCTGCTCGGCCACGCCGACGTGGTGCTCGCCCAGCTGGAGCGCGCCGAGGCCGACCTCGCCGCGTACAGCGCGGGCGTCTCCGGGGAGGTCACCGTCGCCTCCTTCGCGACCGCCATCGCCTCCGTGCTCGCCCCCGCCGTCGGCCTGCTCGCCGGGCGCGCGCCCGGGGTGCGGCTCAAGGTGCTGGACGCCGAGGGCGACGCCAGCCTGCCGATGGTGCTGGACGGCCGCGCCGACCTCGCGGTGGCCGTCGAGTACCGGGGCGCCCCGCGCGCCGACGACGCCCGGCTGACCCGGGTGCCGCTGTACGCCGAGCCCTTCGAGGCCGTGCTGCCGCTCGGCCACCGGCTGGCCGGGGAGGCCGGCCCGCTGGCCGTCGCCGCGCTGGCCGACGAGCCGTGGATCGGGCCGTACCCGGGCAACCCCTGCCACGACGTGGTGCTGCTGGCCTGCGAGCACGCCGGGTTCCAGCCCCGGCTGCTGCACTCCTCGGACGACTTCCGCGCCGTGGTGGCGCTCGCCTCGGCGGGCCTGGGGGTGGCGCTGGTGCCGCGCTCGGCGCTGCGCGGCGTCGACCTCGGCGAGGTTGCGGTGCGCCCGGTGGACAGCGAGCTGGCCACCCGCCGGGTCTTCGCCGCCGTCCGGGCGGGCGCCGACGGGCATCCGCTGATCCGGCCGGTCCTGGACTCCCTCGCCGAGGCGGCCGCAGGCTCTTAAGGGTCTGTCTTCAAACTCGCGTCTGCGGGGCGACGCCGGGGCACGCACCTCGCCGCGTTGTCGTCGGTCGCCAATGCTCCGCAGTGGCTCCCTCCTCCGCCTTGCGATGCACGCACCCCAACGCCGCCCCGCCCGCCCTCCGGGCGAACGACGGGAGCTTGAAGACAGACCCTAGCGGGCCCGGAGCGGGAGCGGCGCTGCCCGGAAGAGGTTCGGAAAAGGCTGTGCGGCTGCTCGGCGTCCCGGGTCGGGCGGCCGCGCCGTGTGCAGCTGGCGTGGCGTCCCGGCCCGGGCGGCCGGGCAGCCGCAGGTCCTCGGGGTCGGTCCGGTGCCCGGCCGCCGGCACCCGGTGTCGAGGGGTGGTCCGGCGGTACCGATCGGTTCCGACTCGAAAACGGTACCGATCGGTGCCGTTTGGCGTCAAGGGCGGTTAGGATCGGTGGCATGGCAGTCAACGCACGGGCGCGCCTGCTGAGCACGGCGGAGTCCCTCTTCTACGCCCACGGGATCCACGCGGTCGGCGTGGAGCGCATCCTCTCCGAGTCCGGCGTGGGCCGCGCCTCCTTCTACCGGCACTTCGCCGGCAAGGAGGCGCTGGTGACGGCCGTCCTGGAAGGCCGCGACCAGCGGTGGCGCGCCTGGCTCTCCGAGCGGGTCGCGGCCCACGGCGGCCACCCGCTGACCGTCTTCGACGCGCTGGCCGAACGCTTCGCGGCCCAGGACTACCGCGGCTGCGTGGCCATCAACACGATGACCGAGATCTCCGACCGCGCCAGCCCGGCCCGCGAGATGGCGGCGCTCCACAAACGGCGCGTCATCGAGCTGGTCGAGCAGCTCATGCGGGACGCCGACATCCCCGAACCCGCCGAGCGGGCACGGCAGTTCGCCCTCCTGATGGACGGCGCCATCGTCACCGCCCTGCGCGAGGGCACCCCGGACGCCGCCCTGCGGGCCCGCGGCATCGCCGAGACCCTGCTGGCCGCCCGCCCGGACGCATCGGGCGGGATCGGCGACGCATAGGGTAGGGGCGGCCGACGACCGCGCACCACAGGAGTCCCCATGAGTTCGACAGCCGCACCCGACACCCGGCTCCCGGTCGGGGTGATCGGCCTCGGCGACATCGCGCAGAAGGCCTACCTGCCGGTGCTCACCGCACTGCCCGGGCTCGACCTGCGGCTGATGACCCGCGACGCGGCCAAGCTGGACCGGCTCGGCGAGGCCCACCGGATCGCCCCCGAGCACCGCTTCACCGACCTCGGCGCGCTGATCGCCGGCGGCATCCGCGCCGCCTTCGTGCACGCCGCCACCGACCAGCACGTCCCGATCGTCGAGCAGCTGCTCACCGCCGGGGTGGACGTCTACGTCGACAAGCCGCTCGACTACACCCTGGACGGCGCCCGCCGACTGGTCGACCTCGCCGACCGCACCGGCCGCTCCCTGATGGTCGGCTTCAACCGCCGCCACGCGCCCGGCTACGCCCAGGCCAAGGAGCGCCCGCGCGACCTGATCGTGCTCCAGAAGAACCGCGAGGGCCTGCCCGAGACCGCCCGCACCCTGGTGTACGACGACTTCATCCACGTCGTGGACCTGCTGCGCTTCCTGGCCCCCGGCGAGATCGAGCACGTGGACGTCCGGGCCCGCACCCGGGACGGGCTGGTCGAGCACGTGGTGCTCACCCTCGGCGGGGCCGGGTTCACCGCGCTGGGCATCATGAACCGGCTGTCCGGCTCCACCGAGGAGGTGCTGGAGGTCTCCGGCGGCGACTCCAAGCGCGAGGTGCGCAACCTGGCCGAGGTGATCGACCACCGCGGCCAGCCGACCGTCCGGCGCCGCGGCGACTGGGTGCCGGTGGCCCGGCAGCGCGGCATCGAGCAGTGCGTGCTGGCCTTCCTGGCGGCCGTCCGGGCCGGGCAGACCCTGGACGCCCACGACGCGCTGCGCACCCACGAGCTGTGCGAGCTGGTCGTGGAGCGGATCGAGGCCTCCTGGGAGTCCGCCGGGGGCGGGCTGTGAGCAGCCCGGACTGACCGTGAGTCACGTCACCCCGGTGGAACCGACAGTTCACCGGAGAGGTCTTGTCGGGGCGTTTTCTACGCGCGTATCTTGAGGGGCGCCGCGGGGGGCGGGTGTCCGTTCCCCCGCTTCTTCCCCACGCGAGTAGCCGCGCCCGAAGCGCGCCTCCGCCCGGACCGCCGTGCCACGACCGTGCCGCACGGCGGAGCTAGGAGTCCTGCCCGGTGACCACCGCCCCCGCTCCCCGCCCCCGCAGAGCCCTGCTGCGCGCCGCCCTGATCCCGGCCTCGCTGGCCGCCTCGCTGGTGCTCGTCCCACTGCCGGTGGCGAACGCCGCCGCCCCCGCGACCCCCGCCCCGACCGAGGCCGGCCCGCTGCGGATCCACGACGTCCAGGGCGGCACCCGGATATCCCCGCAGGCCGGCAAGCCCGTCACCGGCGTGCCCGGCATCGTCACCGGCGTGCGCGCGTACGGCAGTTCCAAGGGCTTCTGGATCCAGGACCCGAACCCGGACGCCGACCCGGCCACCAGCGAGGGCGTCTTCGTCTTCACCGGCGGCAACCCGACCGTGAAGGTCGGCGACTCGGTGCTGGTGAGCGGCAAGGTCACCGAGTACTACCCGAACTTCAACGGCGGCTCGCAGTCCCTCACCGAGATCTCCGCCCCGGGCGTCACCGTCCTGTCGGCCGGCAACCCGCTGCCCGCCCCGGTGGTCGTGGACACCCGCAACATCCCCGGCACCTACAGCCCGGCGGCCGGCGCGGACGGCTCCATCGACGGCGTCGGGCTCCGCCCGGAGAAGTACACCCTGGACTTCTACGAGTCCCTGGAGGGCATGCTCGTCCAGGTCAAGGACGTCCGGGTGATCCAGGCCACCGACAAGTACAACGAGCTGTGGGTCGCCGCCGACCGCCAGGACCAGCGCAGCAAGCGCGGCGGCGTGCTGTACGAGTCCTACCGCGAGCCCAACGTCGGCCGCCTGATGGTCCAGCAGCAGGCCGCGGTCTCCCAGCAGCCCTTCCCGGTGGCCAACGTCGGCGACGAGCTGACCGGTACCACCAGCGGCCCGCTGGACTACAACAACTTCGGCGGCTACACCCTGGTCGCCGGCACCATGGGCACGCTGAAGGACAACCACCTCCAGCGCGAGGTCACCGCCCAGCCCGGCGACCGCGAACTCACCCTCGCCACCTACAACGTGGAGAACCTGGCCCCGGGCAACCCGGACGCCAAGTTCGCCGAGCTGGCCCAGGGCGTCGTCACCAACCTGCGCTCGCCCGACATCATCGCCCTGGAGGAGATCCAGGACGACAACGGCGCCAAGAACGACGGCACGGTGGGCGCGAGCCAGACCGTCGCCAAGTTCACCGCCGCGATCAGGGCGGCCGGCGGCCCGTCCTACGACTGGCGCTCGATCGACCCGCAGGACGGCAAGGACGGCGGCGAGCCCGGCGGCAACATCCGCCAGGTCTTCCTGTTCAACCCGCAGCGGGTGTCCTTCACCGACATCCCCGGCGGCACCGCCACCACCGCCGTCGGCGTGACCGGCACCGGCGCGGACACCGCGCTGACCGCCTCGCCCGGCCGGATCGAGCCGAACGACGAGGCCTGGACCAACAGCCGCAAGCCGCTGGTCGGCCAGTTCTCCTTCCGCGGCAAGAAGGTCTTCGTGATCGCCAACCACTTCAACAGCAAGGGCGGCGACCAGGGCATCGACAGCCGGTTCCAGCAGCCGACCCGCGGCTCCGAGGTGCAGCGGACCAGGCAGGCCACCGTCGAACAGGCCTTCGTCGCCGGGCTGCTGGCCGCCGACAAGGAGGCCAAGGTCGTCTCCCTCGGTGACTTCAACGACTACCAGTTCTCGCCCGCGCTCGCCGCGCTCACCAAGGACGGCGTGCTGCGCGACCTGGTGAACGAGCTGCCGGAGACCGAGCAGTACTCGTACGTCTTCCAGGGCAACTCGCAGGTGCTGGACCACATCCTGGTCAGCCCCGAGGTCGGCTACGCCAAGTACGACGTGGTGCACATCAACGCCGAGTTCGCCCAGCAGGCCAGCGACCACGACCCGCAGGTGGTCCGCATCAAGCCGTAGTACCGGCCACGGCTATCCTGCCTCCGCCACCGGTGACCGCCGGCGGCGGAGGCAGTGCCGTGTGACGGGGAGCGGAGCCGATGTCGATGCCGACGGAGTACCGGGTCGAGCGGATCGGGCGGGCCGACTGGCAGCGCCTGCGGGCCGTGCGGCTGGCCCAACTCCTCGACACGCCCCTGGCGTTCGGCGAGACCCACGAGGCCGCCGGCCGGCACGGCGAGGGCGAGTGGCGGGCCCGCTGCGACTGGCTCAACGAGCCCGACCGGCTCGGGCTGGTCGCGGTGGACGCCGCGGGGGAGTGGGTCGGCACCATGCTGTCCGCCCCGAACCGGACGCAGGCCCGCGCGCTCGACCTGATCGGCGTCTGGGTGGACCCGTCGCACCGCGGCCGCGGGCGAGGCGTCGCCGACGGCCTGCTGGACGCGGTGCTCGCCTGGGCGCGGGTCCGGGGCGCCGGGCGGATGCTGCTCGGGGTGCACGAGGCGAACCCCCGCGCCGCCGCGTTCTACCGGCGGCGCGGGTTCGCCTACACGGGGGAGTCGACGCCGTACGTGCTGGACGCCTCGGCGCGGATCCTGGAGATGGCCCTGCCGCTGGGCTGACCAGCGCGCGGCGGCCCGGGCCCGGGCCGGGCCGCCGCGTCCGGGCACGGCGGCCCGGCCCGGGCGCGGATCGGCCGGGGTGTGGCTCAGCCCAGGTACTGGGCCAGCGCCTCGCCGGTCAGCGTGGACCGGGCGGCGACCAGCTCGGCCGGGGTGCCCTCGAAGACCACCCGCCCGCCGTCGTGGCCGGCGCCCGGTCCGAGGTCGATGATCCAGTCGGCGTGCGCCATCACCGCCGGGTGGTGCTCGATCACGATCACCGACTTGCCGGACTCCACCAGCCGGTCCAGCAGCCCGAGCAGCTGCTCGACGTCCGCCAGGTGCAGGCCGGTGGTCGGCTCGTCCAGCACGTACACCCCGCCCTTGTCCGCCATGTGGGTGGCCAGCTTGAGCCGCTGCCGCTCGCCGCCGGAGAGCGTGGTGAGCGGCTGGCCGAGGCTCACGTAGCCGAGCCCGACGTCGGCGAGCCGCTCCAGGATGCGGTGCGCGGCCGGGAGCTTCGCCTCGCCCGAGCCGAAGAACTCCTCCGCCTCCGTCACCGGCATCGCCAGCACCTCGGCGATGTCCCGCCCGCCCAGGTGGTAATCCAGCACCGCCGGCTGGTAGCGCTTGCCCTCGCAGTCCTCGCAGGTGGTGGCCACCCCGGCCATCATCGCCAGGTCGGTGTAGACCACCCCCGCGCCGTTGCAGGTCGGGCAGGCGCCCTCGGAGTTCGCGCTGAACAGGGCCGGCTTCACGCCGTTGGCCTTGGCGAAGGCCTTGCGGATCGGCTCCAGCAGCCCGGTGTAGGTGGCCGGGTTGCTGCGCCGGGAGCCCTTGATCGCGCCCTGGTCGACGGAGACCACGCCCTCCTCGGCGCGGATCGAGCCGTGGATCAGCGAGCTCTTGCCGGAGCCCGCCACGCCGGTCACCACGGTGAGCACCCCGAGCGGGACGTCCACGTCCACGTCCCGCAGGTTGTGGGTGCTCGCGCCGCGGATCTCCAGCGCGCCGGTGGGCTTGCGCACGGTCGCCCGCAGCGGCGTCCGGTCGGACAGGTGGCGGCCGGTCACCGTGCCGCTGGTGCGCAGCCCCGCCACGTCGCCCTCGTAGCAGACCGTGCCGCCCGCCGTACCGGCCCCGGGGCCGAGGTCGACCACGTGGTCGGCGATCGCGATGGTCTGCGGCTTGTGCTCCACCACCAGCACCGTGTTGCCCTTGTCCCGCAGGCGCAGCAGCAGCCGGTTCATCCGGTCGATGTCGTGCGGGTGCAGGCCGGTGGTGGGCTCGTCGAAGACGTAGGTGGTGTCGGTGAGCGAGGAGCCGAGGTGGCGGATCATCTTGACCCGCTGCGCCTCGCCGCCGGAGAGGGTGCCGGAGGGGCGGTCGAGGGAGAGGTAGCCGAGGCCGATCTCCACGAAGGAGTCGAGGGCCTGCCGGAGCGTGCCGAGCAGCGGCGCCACCGAGGGCTCGTCCAGGCCGCGGACCCAGTCGGCGAGGTCGCTGATCTGCATCGCGCAGGCGTCGGCGATGCTGATCCCGGCGATCCTGGAGGAGCGGGCGGCCTCGCTGAGCCGGGTGCCCCCGCAGTCGGGGCAGGCGGTGAAGGTCACGGCCCGCTCCACGAAGGCCCGGATGTGCGGCTGCAGCGCCTCCTTGTCCTTGGCGAGCATGGACTTCTGGATCTTGGGGACGAGGCCCTCGTAGGTGAGGTTGACGCCGTTGACCTTGACCTTGGTCGGCTCCCGGTACAGGAAGTCCCGCAGCTCCTGCTCGGTGTACTCGCGGATCGGCTTGTCCGGGTCGAGGAAGCCCGAGTTGGCGTAGACGCCGACCGTCCACCAGCTGTCCGTCTTCCAGCCCGGGATGGTGATCGCGCCCTCGGAGATCGACTTGCCGTCGTCGAACAGCTGGGTGAGGTCGATGTCCGAGACGGTGCCGCGGCCCTCGCAGCGCGGGCACATGCCGCCGGTGATGCTGAAGCTGCGCCGTTCCTTGACCGTCCGGCCGGCGCGCTCGACGGTGACGGCGCCGGCGCCGCTGATCGAGGGGACGTTGAAGGAGAAGGCCTTGGGGGAGCCGATGTGCGGGGTGCCCAGGCGGCTGAACAGGATGCGCAGCATCGCGTTGGCGTCGGTGGCGGTGCCGACGGTGGAGCGCGGGTCGGCGCCCATCCGCTGCTGGTCGACGATGATCGCCGTGGTCAGGCCCTCCAGGACGTCCACCTCGGGACGGGCCAGGGTGGGCATGAAGCCCTGGACGAAGGCGCTGTAGGTCTCGTTGATCAGCCGCTGGGACTCGGCGGCGACGGTGTCGAAGACCAGCGAGCTCTTGCCCGAGCCGGACACCCCGGTGAACACCGTCAGCCGGCGCTTGGGGATGTCGACGCTGACGTCCTTGAGGTTGTTCTCGCGGGCGCCGTGCACGCGGATCAGGTCGTGGCTGTCGGCGACGTGCGGCTGCGCGTCCGTCCGCTTGGGCATCGTTCTCTTCGCTCCCTGGCTCTCGGCGGTCTGGGTGGAGGGGGCCGGGCGGGCCCGCCCCGCGGCCGCCGTCGGTGTGCTCGGACCCCCCGATCCAACCATCGATCCGGCCGGGATCGAACAGGATTCGAGTACGGCCGACGGCGGGAGGGAGGGCGAGGGTGGGGGCGACGGCGGGGCGGGGCGGGCGCGGTGCCCGGCGGCTCGGCGCGGTGCGGCCCGGGCCGGGCCCGGCTCAGCCCAGCTCGTTGAAGCGGACCATGTTGCCCGCCGGGTCGCGGAACGCGCAGTCGCGGACGCCGTACGGCTGCTTCGTCGGCTCCTGGACCAGCTCGGCGCCGCCGGACTTCAGCCGGTCGAAGACGCCGTCCAGGTCGGTGGTGCCCAGGACGAGCCGGGCGTAGGTGCCCTTGGCCATCATCTCGGTGACGGTCCGCTGCTCCTCCTCGGTGCGGCCCGGGGCGGCGGAGGCCGGTTCCAGCACCAGGGAGACGTCGGGCTGGCCGACGGGGCCGACGGTGATCCAGCGCATCGCGCCGCCGCCGACGTCGCTGCGCACCTCGAAGCCGAGCAGGTCGCGGTAGAAGGCGAGGGAGGCCTCGGGGTCGGTGTGCGGGAGGAAGGTCCAGTGAATGGTGATCTCGTTCATGACTGCAACGCTAGGCGCGCACCCCGGCGGGGCGCTTCTCGAATCCTGATCGGTCCGCCCGGCCGCCCTGGGGGCGGTGATCGTCACGGCATGGACGCGACCGTGCTGGTCGGGGCCGTCGGCCGGGGTCGTCGGCCGGGCGGCTGGACCGGGTCGATCCGCGACGATCCGTTATTCTCAGGGGAGTTGACGTCCCTCGGAGCCGGGGAGGATGACCTGTGGCCGTGCACGTGACCGTGTGGGACGACCGCGATCGGGCCGGAGCGGACCGGGCCCCGGCGGGCCCGGCGACCTCGGTGGACCCGGACGCCCCCGCCCTCTTCGTCCACAACATCTTCAGCTGGGGCAGCGACCCCGCGTACGGGTTCGCCGGGCAGCGGCCCCTCGCGGACGGCCGGCGGCTCCTCCTGGTGGACCGCCGGGGCTACGGCGACAGCCCGGACACCGCGCGCAGCGACTTCGAGGTCGACGCCGAGGACGTCGTGGAGGTCCTCGAAGGCGGGGCCCGGGCCGCGGGGCCCGGCGGCGCCCACCTGGTGGGGCACGGGAACGGCGCCGTCGCCGTGCTCCTCGCCGCCGCGCGCCGGCCCGACCTCGTCCGCTCGCTCGCCCTCGTCCAGCCCTCCGCCTTCACCGCCGCCGCGCACCATCCGGTCGTCGCCGCCCTCCTCGACCGGGTGCGCGACGGCGCCCCGGGCATCCCGGACGACGTCACGCCGGAGCAGTACCTGCGTGCGTCCACCGAGGGGCTGGGGATGGAGATGCCCGAGCCCACGGAGCGCCGGCTCCGCGCCGTGGCCACGTCCATGGGCGAGCGGCCTGTTTGGGAGGCGGAGATCCCGCTGGAGGCGATCCGGGGGGCCGCCCTGCCGGTCCTGGTGATCTGCGGGACCTGGGAGGGCGCGCCCGCCGCGTACCGCGAGCACGTGGGGCTCCCCCTGATGGCCGTGGCCGAGTCCCTCACGGAGTCCCTCGCGGGCCGGCTCCTCCGGGTGCCCGGGTACTACCCGCACACCCAGGAGCCCGCCGCCGTCAACGCCGCCCTGCGGGAGTTCTGGGGCTGACCCGGTCCCGCGTCGGCCACCGGTCCCGCGCGGCCCCGACTCGCCCGGCGACCCCCACCGGCGACGAGGCCACGGCCCGGGAGCCGGGCCTCGTCCCGGCGGACACGACCTAGCAGTCGGGGATGGTGGTGCCGTTGTTGTCCCTGGCCGTGTCGTTGCCCCAGTGGGACAGGTAGAAGGCCGACACCCACTGGCCGGCCGGGCCGGCGTCCGGGTCCGTCCTCAGCCACCAGTGGTTGTAGGCGTCGCCGTTGGAGACCTCGCGGCCCCAGGCCTTGCAGTACACGTAGTTCGTGCCCTGGTTCAGCGTGCCGGTGGCGTTGGTGGAGGTCGGCGAGGCGTAGACGCTCGCGCTCGCGAAGGTGTCCACCCAGTACTTGCCGGTGGCGGGCGGGGTGCCGCCGCCCGCGCAGGTGGGGATGGTGGTGCCGTTGTTGTCCTTGGCCACGTCGTTGCCCCAGCGGGACAGGTAGAAGGCCGACACCCACTGGCCGCCGGGGCCCACGTCCGGGTCCGTCTTCAGCCACCAGTGGTTGTAGGCGCCGCCGTTGGAGACCTCGCGGCCCCAGGCCTTGCAGAAGACGTAGTTCGTGCCCTGGTACAGCGTCCCGGTGCTGGTGGTGGAGGTCGGGGAGCCGTACACCGGCGCGTCGGCGAGGGTGTCCACCCAGTACTGGCCGCTGTTCGACGGGGGCGTGGTGGGCGGGGTCGTGCTGCCGGGCCCGTACAGCCGGATGGCGCCGTAGTAGTCGCCGTGCGAGGAGAGCGCCGCCACCTGGACGTGGCCGCCGGAGTAGGGGGCCTCGACGATCCAGCCCTGCCCGAGGTACATCGCGACGTGGTGGATGGTGGAGGCGGTGTTGCCGAAGAACACCAGGTCGCCGGGGAGCAGCGGTGCGGTGCCGTCCGCCCGGTAGTAGCGGGCGACCGCGCGGGAGGTCGGCCACTGGGTCCGGGTGGTGCCGTTGACGACGTCCTCGCCGACCGCCAGGTCGTAGGCGTAGCGGACCATGCCGGAGCAGTCCAGGCCGCGGACGTGGCAGTCGTTCGGCGCGCCGTTGGCGGGGTCGCAGAGGCCGTAGGTCGGGCCGGGCTGCGAGCCGTGGCCGCCGCCCCACGAGTACGGGGTGCCGATCAGCCCGCAGGCCGAGCGGACGGCGGCGTCCGCCTGCGCCGCCCCGCCGGTGGAGAGCACCCCGCAGGCGGGCGCGGCCTGGGCCGCTCCGGCGGCGACGAAGAACACTCCGACCGACACCAGGACCGACAGCAGGGCCGCCCACCGCAGGGAGGCGATCAGCCGTCCTGACAGGAGGTTTACGCGCGTAGTCATGGTCGCGCATCCTTTCCGAACCGCTGACTCCGGGTCAATGGCCGTGCCCCACCTACGTCCCGTGGTTACGCGCAGTTGCCGGTCCGGGTGTTCCGGGCACGCCGACCGGCAACTGCGCGGCATCCGGCCGGCGTCCGGCCCGACCGGAGGCGGCGGGGGCCCGGCTACCGCAGCCCGGCGCCCGGACGGGCCGGGTCGCCGCCCAGGTCGATGACCAGGCGGACGACGAGCGAGCCGAGGGCGGCCTCGACGGCGGGGACGGTGCCGCCGCGATGGATGGTGACCAGGAGCGCGACGGCGCCGCCGGCGTGCCGGTCGAGCGGCTCGGTGTCCAGGACGCCCACCGCGTGCGGCAGGTGGGCCCGGGTCCAGCGCAGACCGGCCTCGCCGCGGTGGACCACCACGACCCGGACCGTCGGGAGGAGGAAGCGGGGCGCGAGCAGGGCGGCGAGGTTGCCGGTCAGGCCGTCCCCGTGCACGACGAGGGTGTCGGGGGCCGAGGCGGCCAGGCAGGAGAGGGCGTAGCGGACGACGGCGTACGGCTCGACCAGGGTGGCGCGGGCGGCGGGGAGGTCCTCGGGCAGGTGGGAGACCAGGCCGCCGCGGACGGCCGAGGCGCCGATCAGGACGCGCTGCTGGAACAGGCCCGGCACGTTGTGGCCGAGGAGGAAGGAGGGGTCGCCGGGGTGGGTCGGGTTGACGACCACCCGGTCGCCGCGGACCGTCGCGGGGATGGCGTGGGACTCCGTACGGGTCCCGCTGGGGCAGGCGTGAGCCGACGGCCCTGACCGGGCGTCGGCTCACGTGGTTCGGGCGGGCGGCTGTCGCGGTTCGGGCAGGTGGCGTCAGGGCCCGGGCGGGCGGCGTCGGTGCCCGGGCGGGCGGCGTCGGGGGCGGTCGGCCCTTGGTGGGTCGGCCCTGGTGGTTCGGCCGGTCAGCCGCCGGTGCCCGGGCGGTGGACGGTGAGGTCGCCGTAGGCCGACAGCGCGCCGGCCAGGTCGCCGGGTTCCTGCCGCAGGGTGGCGTCCAGGAAGGCGAGCGTGGTCGCGGCGACGACGCGCGGACCCCGGGTGCGGCCCAGGGAGCCGACCAGCGAGGGCACCGGCGGCAGGTACAGGGGCGCGTCCGTGAAGGTGAGGTGGGCGGCACCGGGGACGGTGAGCCGGTAGCCCGTCGCGGTGCTGCGCCCGAGGACCTCGTTGAGGCGGGGGAGGTACCGCGGGTCGGTCGTCGGGCCGAGGGCCTGGGTGAGCGCCAGTGCCGGCTGGTGGAAGGGGAGCGGCTCGGGGTCGCGGGGGTAGCCGTCCAGGTCGATGACGGCGGCGAACCGGCGGTCCTGGCGGGCTGCCTGCAGGGCGGCGGCGCCGCCCAGCGAGTGGCCGGTCGCCGCGGCCCGGCCGGTGTCCAGCCGTCCGGCCAGCGGGCCGTCGATCTCGCCCCGGTCCAGCCGTCCCAGCTGGGTGAGGACGAAGCCGAGGTCCGCGGCCCGGATCCCGGTCGTCTCGGCGGCCCGCCGGTCGTCCTCGGCGTCGTCGCCGGTGGCGGCGAGCGCGGTGCCGACCGTCCGGCCGTCGGCGAGCACGACGGCGGCGGAGTCGTACGGGTGGTCGAGCGCGGCGACCACGTAGCCGTGACTGGCCAGCTCCTCCGCCCAGGCGGTGTTCTGGGTGCGCACGCCGCCCAGTCCGGGGGAGAACAGCACGACCGGGAACCGTCCGCCGTCGCCGGCCACCGGGGCGTCGACCACCGCGTGGCCGTGGGCGCGCGGAACCCCGTCGACCAGGAAGCCGGGGAGGCCGGAGTAGCGGGCGAGGGCGCCGGCGACGGTCCGCGCCTCCTGCTCCGTACGGCCGAGGTACCGGGCCCGCTGCGCACCCGCGGGGCTGCGTTGCGCGGGGTACCAGAGCTGGACCACGACCGTGCGCCGGTCACCGGGTTCGGGCGTGGCGGTCTCGGGGCGCTCCGGGTCGGTCCACTGCACCACCCGGGTGCCGACCGCGAAGCGGCCGGTCGGCTCGGGGAGGACGGGGACGGGGAAGGCCCAGGCGGCCGCCGGGCCCGTGGCGGTCAGGGCGGCGCAGACGAGCGAACCCGGCAGCGCCACCCACCAGCGGGCCCGCCTGACCGGTCGGCCGGCACGCCGGCGCAGCAGCGGGGAGACGGCGAACGGCAGCGCCAGGGCGCCACCCGCCAGGACCGGCAGCAGCTGCCAGCGGAGCCCCGACACACCCAGTGCTGCCGCGGACAGCGCGAAGACCGGTCCCGCCGCGACGGTGACGGGCGGCCGGGCGGCGGGCGGAAGCCAGCGCGCCACGACCAGTGCGAGGGCTGCCAGCAGGGCGAGGATTTCCAGGGGGGACATCTGCGGTCCCGTGATGATGTCGGTCACCCGGCCATCGTCGGCGCGCGGTGCGCGCCGCCACATCGATCCCGGGTCGCCACCGCGTGCGACCGGAGCCGCAACCGGCGGCACGTCCCCCGCCGACCGCGGCCGCACCCGGAAGCGTCGCCCGTGCGACCGGAGTCGCAGTCCGGCACGCCTGATCAGCGGTCCTTCTGCGACCCCGGGAGGTGGTGGGACTCCTCCTGCGGTCGTACTCCGGACCGCCGCCCTCCGACGGTGGACTCATGCGCTCCGCCTGCGCGCGGCCCTACGGTGGCAGGGCCGCGGTACGCGGAGGCGGGCCCGACCGGGCCGCCATGACGCCGGATCGACAGGGACGTGCGATGACCGAGGCGGCAGCGGGCACCGGCGGTGCCAGTCCGGTGCGGCGGCGGGACAGGGTGCCGGGCCGGGTGCTCCGGGCGTGGGCGGCCGTACGGCCGGCGGAGTACGCCGACCCGGGCGCCGCGTCCTCCGCTTGGGCGGCGCGAGCGCTGAGCGCCGCCCGGCGCCGGGGCTCCCGGCTGCCGCCCACCGTGTGGGACTCGCTGCTGCCCGCGCTGCTCGTCCTCAACATCGCGACCACGCGCGGGCCGCAGGACCTGCCGGAGGCCGCCGGCTTCACGGCCGCGCTCGCGCTGCCCCTGGTGTGGCGGCGCCGGGCGCCGCTCACCGTGTTCGGCACCGTTGCGGCCGTGGCCTTCGTCCAGTGGCTGATGGACGTCCAACTGCCCGCGGACATCGCCCTGTTGGTGGCGCTCTACACGGTGGCCGCGAACGCGGGGCGGCGCGCCACCCTGGTCGCCGGTGCCGTCGTGGAGGCGGGCGCCCTGCTGGCCTGCCTGCGCTGGACGGCGGACGGCGCGTTCCTCACCCCCTTCGTCGCGGCGAGCGCGATGGCCGTCGCCGCCGCCGTCCTCGGCGTGAACGTGCGGACCACGCGTGCCTACCTCGCGGCCGTGGAGGAACGGGCCGCCCGCCTGGAGCAGCAGCAGGAACAGCAGGCGCGGCTGGCCGTCGCCGAGGAGCGGGCCCGCATCACCCGCGAGATGCACGACATCGTCACCCACAACCTGTCCGTCATGGTCGCGCTCACCGACGCCGCCGTCTACGCGCAGCACCGGTCGCCCGAGAAGGCGACCGCCGCGATGCTCCAGATCTCCGAGACCGGCCGACAGGCCCTGACCGACATGCGGCGCTCCCTGGGCCTGCTGCGCACCGACGAACCGGACGCCGAACCGGACGTGGAGCGCCACCCGCTGCCCGGCATCGCCCAACTGCGGGCCCTGGCCGACCAGATGTGCGCCGCCGGGCTGCCGACCCGGCTGGAGGTCCACGGCAGCCACACCCACGTCCCCGCCACCGCCCAACTGACCGTCTACCGCCTGGTACAGGAAGCCTTGACCAACGCCCTCAAGCACACACCCCCCGGCACCCGGGCGAACGTCCGGGTGCGGTGCTCGGCCGTGGACGTCACCGTCGACGTCACCGACAGCGGCCCGTGCCCGCCGTCCTCCGGCTCCACCCCCTCCGGCGCCACTCCCTCCGGCCACGGCATCCCCGGCATGCGCGAGCGCGCCGCCGCCTACGGGGGGACGTTGCGGGCCGGACCGCTCCCGGACGGCGGCTGGGGCGTCCGGACCCGCCTCGACCTCGGCGGCGGTACGGAGGCGCCCGCATGACGATCCGCATCCTGATCGCCGACGACGAGGCGCTGCTCCGGATGGCCTTCGGCACCGTCCTGGAGGCCCAGCCCGACATGGCCCCGGTCGGCGAGGCCGCGGACGGCGCCGAGGCCGTCCGCCTCGCCCGGGAACTGCGGCCCGACGTCGTCCTCATGGATGTTCGGATGCCCGGCACCGACGGGATCGAGGCGACCCGACGGCTGGTGCGGGCCTCCCCGCAGAGCAGGGTGCTGATCCTCACCACCTTCGACCTCGACGAGTACGCCTTCGCCGGACTCGACGCCGGAGCCTCGGGCTTCCTGCTGAAGAACACCAGGCCTGAGGAACTGCTCACCGCGATCCGCAGCGTGGCCGCCGGCGACGCGGTGGTCTCCCCGCGGATCACCCGCCTCCTCCTGGAGAACTTCCGCCCTCACCTCCCCGGCAGCCGGGACACCGCCCGCGACACCGCCCGCGACGAGCGCCTGCGACGGCTCACCCCCCGCGAACGCGAGGTGCTCGTCCAGGTCGGCCGCGGCCTGTCCAACACCGAGATCGCGGCCACCCTCCACCTCGCGGAGGCCACCGTCAAGTCCCACCTCGGCCGCGTCCTGCAGAAGCTCGAACTCCGCGACCGCATCCAGGCCGTGGTCTTCGCCTACGAGTCCCGCCTCGTCCACCCGGCCTGACCCGGCCGCCCGCTGGGTGGGGAGAGGCATCGGATCTCGCCGCAGGTCAGGGGCCGACCCCGCCGCCGCGCCAACCGGCCGAGGGCCGTGCCCGGTCACGGCCCGGTGGCCGGCCAGACGGCCGCGGCCGCCGTGACGGTGAGCCCGGCGTTGAGTGCGATCCGGCGGTCTCCGCCCGTGAGGTGGACGGTGATCGCGCCGATCTGCAGGAGGACGAAGCCGATGGCCGCGGCCGGTGCCAGGGAGGGGACGACGCCGGTCAGCGGTGGCAGGAGCAGGCCGGTCGCGCCGAGTATCTCGACCGTCCCCAGGGCTCTGAGGGCGGGCAGGGGCAGGCGGTCGACCCAGGCCATCATCGGGCGGAGTTCATCGCGGCTGCGGACCGCCTTCAGCGTGCCCGCGTAGCAGTAGAAGAGCGCGAGCGGTCCCGCGACGATCCAGTAGACGGCGTTCATGGTTCCCGTTCATGGGCCGCCGGTCCACGGCGGCCCGTCGATGGTGTGGTTCGCCGGGAGGGGCCCTTCACCCTAGGCCGGTGGCGGGCTCGGTCGCGTAGCGGCTCATCGCGTCGAGGGTGGTCCGGGGCGTCTGCGGCCGGCCGGTGGCGAGCACGAGTGGCCCTGGTGCCGCTGGCCGACATGGCGCCGAGCCGAGTGGTGGCGGTGTGGAACGCGGGGGACACCAACCCGTTGGTCCGCTCCTTCGTCGAGACCGCCACGGCCGCGTACCGCCGCTGAGCACGTGCGTCGGCCGGTCCGGCGCGGCACCGGTGTGCGCCCTGGCGCAATCCGCGGACCCACCCGGTGCCACCGTCGTCCGTCGGCGCCGGAGGCGGGTGGCCGACGCCGGGGGAGCGCGGCTACTGTGCGCGGATGTCGTACCGACTCGACGCCGTCATCGGCGACTTCGACCGCTTGCGGAGCTGGGCCCAAGGCGTGCCGGGGGCGGTGGTCGCCCCGCTCGGGCAGCGCCTGGGGCTGCTGCCGCTGTCCACCGCGCTCCGCGGTGAGCTGCCGCGGATCCTTCGTGAGCTCTCGCGGAGCGGGCCGGTGGCCCGGGTCGAAGCGGACTTCTGGGGCGGCGACGGGGACCAGACCGCCGCCGTCTGGCGGGCCGGTGCGCGGGAGTGGGGGCCCGTGCACACCGCGGAGTTCAGTGGTCCGCGGGAGGAGTGGCCGATCAACGCGGCGCTCGCCCGGCTCGGGGTGGCGCCGGCTGGCCCCGGCGCGCCGGACCACCGCGACCTGTTCCTGGAGGTGGGGCTCGGCCGGGGACGGGACGAGGAGGACTGGCGTCGGGCCGCGCTGAAGGCCCGCGACGTGGCCGACTACGACGAGTGGCACGCCGGGAAGCGGGCCGAGCGCGAGCGCGGGGAGCGCGCCGCAGCCGAGCGCGCCGTCCACCGGCGGCTGCCCGGCGTCCCGGTGCCGCTGGACGGCGGGGAGATCATCGCCCTGCTCGGCCTTCCGCCGGGCCGGACGATCGGAGCGGCCATCCGCCACCTCCAGCAACTCCACCTCGACCGAGGCCCCCAGTCCCGCGCGGAAGCCGAAGCCGCACTGCGCACCTGGGCGGCGGAGCAGGGGCTGACCCCCGCCGCGGAGTAGCGGGACGGCGACTCGACAGGCCGCCGTCGGCGGTCAGGGCACGGACACCCGGGCGGTCGCCGTCCCGCCCGTTCCCGTTCCGGAGGGCGGGAAACGGATGCCCGAAAACAAGCAAGCATGATTGCTTTTTTCTTCGGGCGGTGCCACGCTGCTGCCCGGCGGCGCCCGTCCGAGGATGCCGTCAACTCACCGGCAGGGGAGGCGCATTGGCGCGCGACGGCACGGTACTGCGGATCGGCAACGCCTCGGGGTTCTACGGGGACCGCTTCGCCGCGGTGCGGGAGATGCTCACCGGCGGGCCGCTGGACGTGCTCACCGGGGACTACCTGGCCGAGCTGACCATGCTGATCCTCGCCCGGGACCGCTTGAAGGACCCGTCGCTCGGCTACGCCCGGACCTTCCTGCGGCAGATGGAGGAGTGCCTCGGCCTGGCCCGCGAGCGGGACGTGAAGATCGTGGTCAACGCCGGCGGCCTCAACCCGGCCCGGCTCGCCGAGGAGCTGCGCGCGCTGGCCCGGCGGCTGGGCGTGGAGGCCTCCGTCGCCCATGTCGAGGGTGACGACCTGCTGCCACGCCGGGCCGAACTCGGACTGCCCGACGGCTTGTTGGCCGCCAATGCCTACCTCGGCGGGTTCGGCGTCGCCGCCTGCCTGGCCGCGGGCGCCGACGTGGTGGTGACCGGCCGGGTGACGGACGCGGCGCTGGTCGTCGGCCCCGGGATCGCCCACTTCGGCTGGACCCACGAGGACCTGGACGCCCTGGCCGGCGCGGTGGTGGCCGGGCACGTCCTGGAGTGCGGCGCCCAGGCGACCGGCGGCAACTACGCCTTCTTCCAGGAGCACGACGTCACCCGCCCCGGCTTCCCGCTCGCCGAACTCCACGCCGACGGCTCCAGTGTGATCACCAAGCACCCGGGCACCGGCGGCGCCGTCACCACCGGCACCGTCACCGCCCAACTCCTGTACGAGACCGGCGGACCGCACTACCTCGGCCCGGACGTCACGGCCAGGCTGGACACCGTGCGGCTCACCGAGGAGGGCCCGGACCGGGTCCGGATCGACGGCGTGCGCGGCGAGGCCCCGCCGCCCACCCTGAAGGCGGGCCTCAACCGGCTCGGCGGCCACCTCAACGAAGTGGTGTTCCTGCTGACCGGCCTGGACATCGAGGCGAAGGCCGCCCTGGTGCGGCGGCAGTTCGCCCAGGCGCTGCCGCCCGGCGCCCGCCCCGCCGAACTGCGCTGGACGCTGGCCCGCACCGACCACCCGGACGCGCCGACCGAGGAGGCCGCCTCCGCCCTGCTCCGGCTGGCCGCCCGCGACCCGGACCCGGCCCGGGTCGGGCGCGAACTCGGCAGGGCCGCCGTGGAGTCGGGGCTGTCCGGGTACCCCGGCTTCCACCTCGCCGCCCCGCCCGGGCCGGGTGCGCCGTACGGGGTGTTCAGCGCCGCGTACGTCGACGCCGAGGCCGTCGAGCACACCGCCGTCCTGCCGGACGGCCGCCGGATCGCCGTACCGCCGGCGCCCGTCACCACCGCCCAACCGGAGCCGGTGGAAGCCGAGTTGCCGGAGCCGCCGGCGGCCGGGCCCACCCGGCGGGCCCCGCTCGGCCTGGTGGCCGGCGCACGCAGCGGCGACAAGGGCGGCGACGCCAACCTCGGCGTCTGGGCCCGTTCGGCGGACGGCTGGCGCTGGCTGGCGCACACCCTCACCGTTGAGAGGCTCCGCGAACTCCTCCCCGAGACGGCCGACCTGCCCGTCACCCGGTATCTGCTGCCGAACCTGCGCGCGGTCAACTTCACCCTCACCGGCCTGCTCGGCGAGGGCGTCGCCGCCCGGCACCGCTTCGACCCGCAGGCCAAGGCCCTCGGGGAGTGGCTGCGCTCCCGCCACCTCGACATCCCGGAGGCCCTGCTGTGACCGCCCTGACCACCCGCGTCGACCCGGCCGGTCCCGAGTACGCCGAGCACCGCGCCGCGATGCTCGCCAGGCTCGCCGAGCTCGACGCCGAGCACGCCAAGGCACTGGCCGGCGGCGGCCCCGCGTACGTGGAGCGCCACCGCGGGCGCGGCAAGCTGCTGGCCCGCGAGCGGATCGAGCTGCTGGTCGACCCGGACTCCCCGTTCCTGGAGCTGTCCCCGCTGGCCGCCTGGGGGAGCGACCACCCGGTGGGCGCGGCCCTGGTCACCGGCATCGGCGTGATCGAGGGGGTGGAGTGCGTGATCACCGCCAACGACCCGACGGTGCGCGGCGGCGCCAGCAACCCCTGGACCCTCCGCAAGGCCCTGCGGGCCAACGAGATCGCGCTGGTCAACCGCCTCCCGCTGGTCAACCTGGTCGAGTCCGGCGGCGCCGACCTGCCCAGCCAGAAGGAGATCTTCATCCCCGGCGGCGCCCTCTTCCGCGACCTCACCCGGCTCTCCGCCGCCGGAGTCCCCACCGTGGCCGTGGTGTTCGGCAACTCGACGGCCGGCGGCGCCTACGTGCCGGGCATGTCCGACCACACCGTGCTGGTCAAGGAGCGCGCCAAGGTGTTCCTCGGCGGCCCGCCGCTGGTGCGGATGGCCACCGGTGAGGAGGCCGACGACGAGTCGCTGGGCGGCGCCGAGATGCACGCCCGGGTCTCCGGCCTGGCCGACCACTTCGCCGTGGACGAGGCGGACGCGCTGCGGACCGCCCGCCGGATCGTCGCCCGGCTCGACCACCGCAAGCCCGGCCCCGACCCGGACCCGCTGGCCGAGCCGCCCAGGTACGACGAGGAGGAGCTGCTCGGCATCGTCCCGGGGGACCTCAAGGTGCCCTTCGACCCGCGCGAGGTGATCGCCCGGATCGTCGACGGCTCCGACTTCGACGAGTTCAAACCGCTCTACGGCACCAGCCTGGCCACCGGCTGGGCCCGCCTGCACGGCTACCCGGTGGGTGTGCTGGCCAACGCCCAGGGCGTGCTGTTCAGCCAGGAGTCCCAGAAGGCCGCCCAGTTCATCCAGCTGGCCAACCAGCGGAACACCCCGCTGCTGTTCCTGCACAACACCACCGGCTACATGGTCGGCAAGGACTACGAGCAGGGCGGCATCATCAAGCACGGCGCGATGATGATCAACGCCGTCGCCAACTCCACCGTGCCGCACCTGTCCGTGCTGATGGGCGCCTCCTACGGCGCCGGCCACTACGGCATGTGCGGCCGCGCCTTCGAGCCGCGCTTCCTGTTCGCCTGGCCGAGCGCCAAGTCCGCGGTGATGGGCCCCCAGCAGCTCGCCGGGGTGCTGTCGATCGTCGCCCGGCAGTCCGCCGCGGCCAAGGGGCGGCCGTACGACGAGGACGCGGACGCGGCGATCCGGGCGATGGTCGAGCAGCAGATCGAGGCCGAGTCCCTGCCGGCGTTCCTCTCCGGCCGGCTCTACGACGACGGCGTCATCGACCCGCGCGACACCCGGACGGTGCTCGGCCTGTGCCTGTCCGCGATCCACAACGCGCCGGTCGAGGGCGCGCGCGGCTACGGCGTCTTCCGACTGTAAGGGACTCCCGAGACATGATCACCAACCTGCTGGTCGCCAACCGGGGTGAGATCGCCCGCCGGGTCTTCCGCACCTGCCGGGAGCTCGGCATCGCGACCACCGCCGTCCACTCCGACCCGGACGCGGGCGCCCCGCACGTGCGCGAGGCCGACGCCGCCGTCCGGCTGCCCGGCGCCGCGCCCGCCGACACCTACCTGCGCGCCGACCTGATCGTCCGGGCCGCGCTGGCCGCCGGGGCCGACGCCGTCCACCCCGGGTACGGATTCCTGTCCGAGAACGCCGGGTTCGCCCGGGCCGTGCTGGACGCCGGCCTGGTCTGGGTCGGCCCGCCGCCGGCCGCGATCGCCGCGATGGGCTCCAAGACCGCCGCCAAGCGGCTGATGGCCGGGGTCGGGGTGCCGGTGCTGGGAGCCCTCACCGAGCCCACCGAGGCCGACCTGCCGCTGCTGGTCAAGGCCGCCGCGGGCGGCGGCGGACGCGGCATGCGGGTCGTCCGGAGCCTGGCCGACCTCCCCGGCGAACTGGCGGCCGCCCGCGCCGAGGCGGCCAAGGCCTTCGGCTCGGACGAGGTGTTCTGCGAGCGCTACCTGCCCGCCGGCCGCCACGTCGAGGTCCAACTGCTGGCCGACACCCACGGCACCGTCTGGGCGGTCGGCGACCGCGACTGCTCGCTGCAGCGGCGGCACCAGAAGGTGATCGAGGAGGCCCCGGCCCCCGGCCTGCCGGCGGAGGTCCGCACCGCACTGCACGCGGCGGCCCGCGACGCGGCCGGGGCGATCGGCTACACGGGCGCCGGCACCGCCGAGTTCCTGCTCGCCGAGGACGGCCGGTTCTACTTCCTGGAGATGAACACCCGCCTCCAGGTCGAACACCCGGTCACCGAGGCGGTCACCGGCCTGGACCTGGTGGCCCTGCAACTCGCCGTCGCCGAGGGCGAGCGGCTGCTGCCCGAGCCCCCCGCCCCCAGCGGCCACGCGATCGAGGCCCGGCTCTACGCCGAGGACCCGGCCCAGGACTGGCGGCCCGCCACCGGCACCCTGCACCGGCTCGAACTCACCGTCCCGTACCAGGAGTTCACCGGTGCCGGGCTCCGGCTGGACGCCGGCGTGGAGGCCGGCAGCGAGATCACCCCGCACTACGACGCGATGCTCGCCAAGGTGATCGCCTGGGCGCCCACCCGCGCCGCCGCCGCCCGCCGGCTCGCCGACGCGCTCGCCCGCGCCCGGATCCACGGCCCGGCCACCAACCGGGAGCTGCTGGTCCGCGCGCTGCGCCACCCGGCCTTCCTGGCCGCCGAGTTGCACACCGGCTTCCTGGCCGAGCACTCGGACGACCTCACCGCCCCGGACACCGGGGGCGCCGAA
The DNA here is from genome assembly GCF_042894165.1 of Kitasatospora sp. NPDC001547. Lineage (NCBI taxonomy): Bacteria > Bacillati > Actinomycetota > Actinomycetes > Kitasatosporales > Streptomycetaceae > Kitasatospora > Kitasatospora sp. NPDC001547. The sequence goes on from NZ_JBIAVL010000001.1 coordinate 511,358, forward strand.
CGCGCCGCGCTGGCCGCCGCCCTGGCCGACGCGGCCGGCCGCCGGGGCGCGCTGCCCTCCGGCTGGCGCAACCTGCCCTCCCAGCCGCAGCTCAGGCGCTACCGGGCCGAGGGCGGCACGAAGAGCGGCGCCGAAGCGGACACCGAGGACGGCGCCGAGGTGACCGTGCGCTACCGGCTCACCCGTGCCGGCCTGCTGGCCGAAGGCCACCCGGAGGTCGAACTCGTGGAGGCCGCGCCGGACCGGGTGGTGCTGTCCGAGGGCGGGCTCCGGCGCACCTACCGGATCGCCCGGTACGGCGACCGGGTGCACGTCGACACCCCGGCCGGCGGCACCGCGCTCACCGCCCTGCCGCGCTTCCCCGACCCCGCCGTTCGCACCGACCCCGGGGCGCTGCTCGCCCCGATGCCCGGCACCGTCGTCCGGGTCGTCGCCGCCGTCGGGGAGACCGTCGCCGCGGGGCAGCCGCTGCTGGTCCTGGAGGCGATGAAGATGGAGCACCGCGTCGCCGCCCCGGCCGACGGCACCCTCGTCGAACTGCTCGCCGCCCCCGGCCGGCAGGTCGAGACCGGCACCCTGCTGGCCGTCGTCCAGCCCGCCCCGGCTGTGCAGCCCGTGCCAGCCGTGCAGCCCGCCCCGACCGCCGCCCAGCCCGCCCCGACCGCCGCCCAGCCCGCCCCGGCCGTCGTCCGGCCCACCGAAGCCTGAGGAAGGACCCGCATGTCCACCATCGGCAGCCAGCTCCTGGAGACCCCCGAACGCCGGACCCTGCGCCGGGCCGTCGGCGACCTCGGCCGCCGCTACGGCTCCGCCTACTACCTCGCCAAGGCCCGGGCCGGCGAGCCCGCCGACGAACTGTGGGCGGAGGCCGGCAAGGCCGGCTACCTCGGCGTCAACCTGCCCGCCGAGTACGGCGGCGGGGGCGGCGGCGTCACCGACCTCGCCATCGTCCTGGAGGAACTCGGCACCGCCGGCTGCCCGCTGCTGCTGCTGATCGTCTCCCCGGCGATCTGCGGCACCGTGATCGCCCGCTACGGCACCGAGGAGCAGAAGCGCCGCTGGCTGCCCGGCCTGGCCGACGGCAGCCGCAAAATGGCCTTCGGCATCACCGAACCGGACGCCGGCTCCAACACCCACCGGATATCCACCGTCGCCCGCCGGGACGGCGAGGACTGGCTGCTGACCGGCCGCAAGGTCTTCGTCTCCGGCATCGACCACTGCGACGCGGTGCTGTTCGTCGCCCGTACGGAGGACGCCCGCACCGGTCGGCTCAAGCCCTGCCTGTTCGTCGTCCCGCGCGAGACCCCCGGCTTCGAGTACCGGGCGATCCCGATGGAGCTGGTCGCCCCGGAGAAGCAGTTCCAGGTCTTCCTGGACGACGTCCGGCTGCCCGCCGACGCCCTGGTCGGCGACGAGGACGCGGGCCTGCTCCAGCTGTTCGCCGGCCTCAACCCCGAGCGCGTCCTGACCGCCGCCTTCTCGCTCGGCCTCGCCCGCCAGGCGCTCGGCAAGGCCGTCGAGTACGCCAGGACCCGCACCGTCTGGTCCACCCCGATCGGCGCCCACCAGGGCCTGGCCCACCCGCTCGCCCAGTGCGCGGTGGAGATCGAGCTGGCCCGGCTGATGACCCAGAAGGCCGGGCTGCTCTACGACGCGGGCGAGGACGTCGCCGCCGGGGAGGCCGCCAACATGGCCAAGTACGCCGCCGGGGAGGCCGCCGCCCGCACGGTCGACCAGGCGGTGCAGACCCTCGGAGGCAACGGCCTGACCCAGGAGTACGGGCTGGGCGCGCTGCTGGCCGCCACCCGGGTGGGCCGGGTCGCCCCGGTCAGCCGGGAGATGGTGCTCAACTACGTGGCCCAGCACACCCTCGGGCTGCCCAAGTCGTACTGAGCCACCGGCCGTCGCACGGATGCGCGAACACCACGGTGCCGTCCTCGCGGCCGGTGCGGCGTCCACGGTCGGGGCCCGGGCCGGCGGCGGGGGAGGGGGTCACCCGGCGGGGGAGCGCCAGGGGGCGGGTGGACGAGGTGCGCACCGCCCGGTCGGGCGCCCCCCGGGAGCAACCGCGCCCCGCATCCCCCGTCCCCGGTTCCCCACAATGGCCGAGCCGGACCCCTGACTGTCCGTATGCTCCTGAACGCGCACCGCACCGAAACGCTCACCGGTTTTGTTGCTACGTCAACTTCCTTACTGGAGGCTCACCTTGGTGTTCCGAAGCGAGTTCCCCGACGTCCCCGTGGTCGACCTGCCGATCCACGAGGCGGTGCTCGGCGCCGCACGGAGGTACGGCGACCGTCCGGCCCTGATCGACGGCATCACCGGCGAGAGCACCAGCTACGCCCAACTCGCCGCCGCCGTCGAGCGGGTGGCCGCCGGGCTGGCCGAGACAGGCGTGCGCCGCGGTGACGTCGTCGCCCTCTTCAGCCCCAATTCGACCGCCTACCCGATGGCCTACTTCGGCGCGACCAGGGCCGGCGCCACCGTCACCACGGTCTCCTCCTTCGCCACGCCCCCCGAGCTGGCCGGCCAGCTGCGCGACAGCGGCACCCGCTGGCTGGTCACCGTCTCCCGCTTCCTGCCAACCGCCCGTGCGGCCGCCGAACTGCTCGTCGAACAGGGCCACCCGCTGGCCGAGATCATCGTCCTGGACGGCGCCGAGGACCACCGCTCGCTCACCGACCTGCTGGCCTCCGCCGGCCCCGCCCCCGAGGTCGCCATCGACCCGGGCGAGGACATCGCCGTGCTGCCGTACTCCAGCGGCACCACCGGCCTGCCCAAGGGCGTGATGCTCACCCACCGCTCGATCGCCACCAACCTCGCCCAGTGCGACGCCCTCTACCGGCCCGCCGAGGGCGAACGGGTGCTCGCCGTCCTGCCGTTCTTCCACATCTACGGACTGGCCGCGCTGCTCAACCAGCCGCTGCGCTGCGGCGCCACCGTGGTCGTCCTGCCCCGCTTCGACCTGGAGCAGTTCTGCCGCACGATCCAGGAGCACCGGGTGCAGGCCCTGGTGGTCGCCCCGCCGATCGCCCTCGCGCTGGCCCGCCACCCGGTCGTGGAGCAGTACGACCTCTCCTCGGTCGAGTACCTGCTGTGCGCCGCCGCCCCGCTGGACCACGAGCTCGCCGACGCCTGCGCCAAGCGGCTCGGCCTGCCGCACCTGCTCCAGGGCTACGGCATGACCGAGCTCTCCCCGGTCACCCACGTCGTCTCCCCGCGCGAGGGCGACCCCCCGCCCGGCTCGGTCGGCCGGATGGTCCCCTCCACCGAGCTGCGGATCGCCGCCCTGGACGGCTCCGACGGCGACCTCGGGCCCGGTGAGCGCGGCGAGCTGCTGATCCGCGGCCCCCAGGTGATGAAGGGCTACTTCGGCCGCCCGTCCGAGACCGCCGCGGTGGTCGACGCCGAGGGCTGGCTGCACACCGGCGACGTCGGCTTCGTGGACGAGCGCGGCTACCTGCACATCGTCGACCGGGTCAAGGAGCTGATCAAGTACAAGGGCTACCAGGTCGCCCCCGCCGAGCTGGAGGCCGTCCTGCTCGGCCACCCGCAGATCACCGACGCCGCCGTGATCGGGGTCCCGGACGCCGAGGGCACCGAGTGCCCCAAGGCCTTCGTGGTCCGCGCCCCGGGCAGCGCCCTCACCGAGGAGGAGGTCACCGGCTACGTCGCCCGGCAGGTCGCCCCGTACAAGAAGGTCCGCGTGGTGGAGTTCGTGGACGCCGTCCCCAAGTCCGCCGCCGGGAAGATCCTCCGCCGCGAACTGCGCGCCCGCGAGGCCGGCCGCGCCGCCGCCCGCTGACCGGCCCGGGCCGCCCCGGCGGCCGAAGACCGGCGCCCGTCTGTGAGGATCTTCCTGCCGCGCCCCGACCGGGACCCGCCGCGCCCCGACCGGAACAGGAACCGCCCGCCGCCATGACCAGCCACCCCGCCGTCCGCACCCCGCAGCAGGACCGCAGCCGAGCGACCAGGGCCCGGCTGCTCGCGGCGGCCGTGGACTGCCTGGCCGAGCTCGGCTGGCACGGCTCCACCGTCGCCGTCGTCGCCGAGCGGGCCGGGGTCTCCCGGGGCGCGGCCCAGCACCACTTCCCGACCCGCGAGGACCTCTTCACCGCGGCCGTCGAGCACGTCACCGCCGAGCGGCTGGCCGCCGTCCGCGCCCACGCGGACGAGCTGCCGGCCGCCGGGCCGGACCGCACCGGGGCCGTGGTCGACATGATCGTGCGGCTCTACACCGGCCCGCTGTTCCGCGCCGCCCTGCACCTGTGGACCGCCGCCGCCACCGAGGAGGCGCTGCGTGAGCGGATCATCGCCCTGGAGGGCCACGTCGGCCGGGAGGCCCACCGGGCCGCCGTGGAGTTCCTGGACGCCGACGAGAGCCGCCCCGGAGTGCGCGAATCGGTGCAGGCCACGCTGGACCTCGCCCGCGGACTGGGCCTCGCCAACCTGCTCACCGACGACAGCCACCGACGTTCCGGAGTGATCCGGCAGTGGGCGGGCGTTCTGGAGAGTACGCTGCGGCCGGTACGCCCATGACGCCCGTACACCCGGAGCGGCCGGACGCCCCCTGACCAAGGGGTCGCCGGGCGGCCGATGTCCGTGCAGTCTGGAGAAGAACCCCGGCCGGCGCGGACCGCGAGGCCCATCCGGCCGGGCACGAGCCGAACCGGGGTGCTGCCTGATCATGCACGGACACGAGTGGGACGCGACCGACGCCGCCGACCCGGCACCGGGCGGCACCCAGGTGCGCCCCGAGGACGCCCGCTCCGAGGGCGAACGGCCCACCGGCCACCGGCTCGTCCCGCTCGCGACGGCGCTGCTCCAGGGCGACGGACTGATCCTGCACTGGAGCGAGGACGCCGAGGCCCTGCTCGGGTACCCCGCCGAGGAGGCCGTCGGCAGCTACGCCGCCCAGCTGCTCACCGACGAGTCCGACCGCGCCGAGGTGCTCGGCCTCTTCCAGCGGATCATGAGCGGCACCGGGTGGTCCGGCGTCTTCCCGGTGCGCCACCGCGACGGCCACACGGTCGACCTGGAGTTCCGCACCTACCCGATCGCCGGCCCGGCCGGCACCCTGCTGCTGCTCGCCACCGCCTCCGACACCCGCGCCCTGCACGCCGTCGAGGCCGACCTCGCGGTGCTGGACGGCATCTTCGGCCGCTCGCCGATCGGCATGGCCGTCTACGACACCGAGCTGCGCTACATCCGGATCAACGAGGCGCTGGCCCGGATGAACGGGGTGCCCGTCGCCGCCCACCTCGGCCGCCGGATATCCGCCGTACTGCCCGGCATCAACAGCGTCGAGATCGAGCAGATCATGCGCCAGGTGCTGAAGACCGGCAAGCCGGTGGTGGACGCCCGCTCGCACGGCAGGGTCCCCGGCGACCCCAAGCGGGACCGCGCCTGGTCCGCCTCCTACTTCCGGCTGGAGGACTCCACCGGCCGGATCTTCGGGGTCTGCTCCTCGATCATCGACGTGACCGAGCGCTTCCAGGCCGAGGCCCGCGCCGCCCGCGCCCAGGAGCGGCTCGCCACCATCGCCGAGGCGACCGCCCGGATCGGCACCACCCTCGACCTCCAGCGCACCGCCGAGGAGCTGATCGAGGCCGTCGTCCCCCGGTTCGCCGACTTCGCCACCGTCGACCTGCTGGAGCCGGTGCTGCGCGGCGCCGAACCCGCCGCGATCCCCTCCGACCGCAACATCAAGCTGCGCGCCGTCGCCGTCGGGGAGTCCTACGAGAGCGGCCTCGCGCACGCCGTGGACGTGGTCGGCGAGACCTCCGAGTACGCCCCCGACCGCAGCTACGTCCAGTGCCTGCGCAGCGGGAAGCCGCTGCTGCGCGCCCACGTGGACGAGGAGGCGCTGCGCGGACTGGTGGCCAGCGAGGACCGGGTGGCCCCCGGGATGGCGGCGGGCATCCACTCGTACCTGATGGTGCCGATCACCGCCCGGGGCATGGTGCTCGGCGGCTCCGAGTTCATCCGGATGCGCAACCCCGAGCCGTTCACCGCCGCCGACGTCGCCCTCGCCGAGGAACTCGTCGCCCGCACCGCGCTGGCCCTCGACAACGCCCGGCTCTACCGCCGCGAGCGGGAGACCGCGCTCACCCTCCAGCGCAGCCTGCTGCCGCAGGAGGTGCACCGCACCCTCGGCCTGGAGATCGCCTACCGCTACCTGCCCAGCAGCGTGGTCAGCGAGGTCGGCGGCGACTGGTTCGACGTGGTGCCGCTGTCCTGCGGGCGGGTCGCCCTGGTGGTCGGCGACGTCATGGGCCACGGCATCCGGGCCGCCGCCACGATGGGCCAGCTGCGCACCGTCGCCCGGACCCTCGCCACCCTCGACATGCCGCCCGAGCAGGTCCTCACCCGGCTGGACGAGACCGCCTCCGGGATCGGCGAGGGCCAGTTCGCCACCTGCATCTGCGCGGTGTACGACCCGCTGGAGCGCACCGTCCAGGTCGCCTCGGCCGGGCACCTGCCGCCGGTCCGGGTCGCCCCCGACGGCACCGCGTCCGTCGTGGAGGTGCCGCCCGGGGTGCCGCTGGGCGTCGGCGGGGTGGCCTTCGAGTCGATCGAGTTCGGCATCCCCGAGGGCGGCATGGTCGCGCTCTACACCGACGGCCTGGTCGAGCGGCGCGGCCAGGACCTGGACGCCGGGATCGACCTGCTCGCCCGTACCCTGGCCGGCCCCGGCCGGACCCTGGAGGAGAGCTGCGACGCCGTCCTCGGGGCGCTGGTCACCGACGGCACCGAGGACGACATCGCGATGATCATGGCCCGGGTGCTGCCGCTGCCCGCCGACCGGATAGCCACCCTGCCGCTGTCCGGCGGCGGCCGGGTGCCCGGCAAGGCCCGCCGCTTCACCCGCGCCACCCTGGAGGCCTGGGGCCTGTCGACGCTCACCGACTACGCGGAGCTGCTGGTCAGCGAACTGGTCACGAACGCCCTGCTGCACGCCGACGCCCCGCGCCGGCTGCGGCTGTTCCGCGACCGGGTGCTCACCGTGGAGGTCTCCGACGCGGGCGGGCAGACCCCGCAGCTGCGCCCGTTCGCCGAGCAGGACGAGGGCGGCCGCGGGATGTTCCTGGTCAGCGAGCTGGCGCAGCGCTGGGGCAGCCGGCTGACCCGGGACGGCAAGGTGGTCTGGGCGGAGCTGGAACTGCCCTTCGGGACCCTGTAGGGAACGCTCGCCGCACGGACGACAACGGCCCTCGCAGGCACGAGAACGGCCCTCGCAGGCACGAGAACGGCCCTCGCAAGCACGAGAACGGCCGTTCCCCTGGGGGAAACGGCCGTTCTCGTTGTTCTCGCCGACGCGTCCGAGCCGCTACGCGTCGACCTTCGGCTGGGCGGCCGGCACGGCGACCACGTCCGCCGCGTCCGTTCCCGCGCCGGTCCCCGTCCCGGCCTTCGGGTCGGACAGCCCGCGCAGCAGCCGCCAGGCCATCACGGCCGCACCGACCAGCAGCGCGGCGGCCAGCAGCCCGGCGCTGTTCATGCCGTGGACGAAGGAGTCGCGGGCGCTCGCCAGCAGCGGCTGGGCGAGCTCCGGCGCCAGCCCCTGCGCCGTCTCGACGGCCGATCCCAGCGATTCGCCGGCCCGGGCGGCGGCCGCCGGGTCCGTCCCGGCCGGGACCGCCAGCCCGTTCGCGTAGACCGAGCCGACCACCGAGCCCACCAGCGCGATGCCGAGCGCGGTGCCCAGCTCGTACGCCGTCTCCGAGACCGCCGAGGCGGCGCCGGCCCGGTCGGCGGGCGCGGCGCCCAGCACCAGGTCGGCGCCGAGCGTGTAGACCACGCCCTCGGCCGTCCCGACCAACAGGAAGGAGGCGGCCAGCAGCAGGTAGGTGGTGTCCTGCGCCAGCCAGCCGAGCGCGCCCACGCCCAGCCCCATCGCCAGCAGGCAGGCCGTCAGCGCCCTGCGGGCGCCGAAGCGCCGGGCGATCCGGGCGGTCAGCAGACCGCCGACCACGGAGCCCGCGAAGGCCGGCAGCTCGGCCAGGCCCGCCTGGAGCGGCTGGTAGCCGCGGACCAGCTGGAGGTACTGCGAGACCACGAAGATCACGCCGGAGAGCCCGACCAGGGAGATCAGCGACGCCGAGACGGCCGCCGTGAACCGCCGGTCGCGGAACAGCCGGACGTCGAGCAGCGGGGACTCCAGCCGCAGCTGGCGGCGGACGAAGACGAACAGCGCGGCGGCGCCCAGCAGGAAGGCGGCCGGTACGTCCCAGCGGTCCACGCCGTGCGCGGCGGCCTCCTTGACGGCGTACACCACGCCGATCACCCCGGCCATCGACAGCAGCACGCTGAGTACGTCCCAGCGGCCCGGCGCCGGGTCCTTGGACTCCGGCAGCAGCCAGGCGCCGGACACCAGCAGCAGGACCAGCACCGGGATGTTCAGCAGGAACACCGAACCCCACCAGAAGTGCTCCAGCAGCACCCCGCCGACCACCGGCCCGAGGGCGGCGCCGGCGGTGGCGGCCGCACCCCAGATGCCGATCGCCGTGGCCCGCTCCCGGTCGTCCGGGAAGAGGCCGCGGATCAGCGAGAGCGTGGAGGGCATGATGGTCGCCCCCGCCACGCCGAGCAGCGCGCGGGCCAGGATCAGCCAGCCGGCGCTGGGCGCGTAGGCGGCCAGCAGCGAGGCGGCGCCGAAGGCGGCGGACCCCACCAGCAGCAGCTTCTTGCGGCCGATCCGGTCGCTCAGGGCGCCCATGCTGACCAGCAGGCCGGCCAGCACGAAGGAGTAGGAGTCGCCGATCCAGAGCAGCTGGGTGCCGCTGGGGCGCAGCGTCTCGCTGATCGACGGGATGGCGAGGGAGAGGACGGTCGCGTCCAGGGCGACCACGGTCACGGCCAGGACGAGGACGGCGAGGCCGGTCCAGCGCTGGCGGGCGGTCAGGGTGCTCATGGTTTATCGGTGTCCGGCCTGTGGTCGGCGGTACTGGGGGAGGTGGTGCCGTGCGGGGTGGAGCCGTGGGTGGTGGTGCCGTGGGTGGTGGTGACGTGCGGCGCGGCGCCGGGGGCGGTCGTGCTCCCGGCGGAGGCGGCAGCGGCGGTGCGGGCGTCCGGTCTGCGCAGCGCGCCGCCGAGGAACAGCTCGGCGAGCGAGAACGCGGCGTCGCGCGGGGCGAGCCGGCCGTCCTGGATGGCCCAGCCGACGCCGGCCACCAGGTCGAAGAAGGCCTCGCTCAGCCAGGCGGCGCTCAGCTCGATCCGGAACGCGCCCTGCTGCTGGCCGCGCAGGAAGAGCGCGTGCAGCCGGGCGATCTGGACCTCCCAGAGGTCGTTGATGTCGTCGTTCTCGTAGAGCTGGTTCTCGCCGGCCAGGAAGGCGCAGAGCATGGCGTCCGGGACGGAGGCGTCCACCAGGCGGCGCAGCGCGGCCTCGGCGTCGCCCCGCTCGACCTCGGCGGTGTCCAGTGCGGCGGCGAACCGGCGCAGCCCGAGCAGGCCGACCTCGCGGATCAGCGCCTCGCGGCCCGGGAAGAGCCGGTGCAGCGTGGCGCGGCTGATGCCGGCGGCGCGCGCGATCTCGTCCAGGTGGGCGGTGGGGCGGCGGGAGAGCACGCCGACGGCGGCTTCCAGGACGGTGTCGCGATCGGTGGCCATGAGTCGAGTCTAGGTCATGTGAGACATGGATGTCTCATTCTTTTGTTCCGTCTCTCATGCGAGACGCGGCGCCCCGGCCGCCGGGCACGCAAAAAACCGGGGACGGTGGGTACCGTCCCCGGTCTCGGCCGGGCTCCGGGCCTGTCGGCTCAGCTCTGGTTGTAGAAGCCGGTGTCGTCCATCGGGCGGTCGATCACCATGACCTCGACGTCGGCCGGGGTGAGCAGGAAGACCCTCCGGGCGATCCGCTCGATGCCGCCCCGGGTGCCGAAGATCAGCCCGGAGGCGAAGTCGACCATGCGCTTGGCCTCGGCCTCCTCCATCTCGGTGAGGTCCATGACCACCGGGATGCTCGCCCGGATGTGCTCACCGACCGTCCGGGCCGCCTCGAAGCCCGTCGGCCGCAGGGAGACGATCTTCGTGGGCGCGGGGGCGGTCGGAACCGTCTCCTGGTCGACCCACTCGTCGTCGTACACCGCGGCCGGGTAGTTCCCCGAGGGCATCAGCCACCCGTTGTGGTGCTCGTCGCGAAGTGCTCCCATGCCGCGCCTCCCTGCCTCGTCCCGTCCTGGTCCCCCGGGGTCGCGTGCCGTTCTTGACACGTCATCCACTCGTCGGAACTGTCCGAGTATCGCACTGTTCACCGGTCCCGTGCCCGCTCGCAACCCCCGTACGAGTCGTGCCGCGCCGGAAACCCGGGCGAACCCGGGCACTCCCATGGACGCGGCACAGCGCCGTACGGTTGCGCGCGTTGACCTTATCGGTCGCGGTCACTGCGCAATTGACCTTCTGTCAACAATGCGGGAACGATTTCACCCGTCGCGTCACTCCCCGGTCGAACCGTCGATCAATTCGCGCAGAAGATCCGCGTGGCCGTTGTGTCGCGCGTACTCCTCGATCATGTGGGTGAGGATCCAGCGGAGCGTCACCGGCTCGCCGTGGCGCAGCTTCTTGGCGACGGTGTCCAGCGGCAGGCCGGCGGTGGCCCGGCGGGCCGCCTCGACCTCGGCGCGCCAGGTGGCGAAGTCGGCCGCCACGTCGGCGGTGTCGACGCCGTCGAAGTCGCCGTCCTCGCTCTCGTCGGTCCAGAAGTGCCAGGCGGTGATCTCCCGGCCGGGCAGCATGGACCGGAACCAGTGCTGCTCCACGTCGGCCATGTGCCGGACCAGGCCGAGCAGCGAGAGCTTGGACGGCGGGGCGGAGCGCAGCCGCAGCTGGTCGTCGGTCAGGCCCTCGCACTTCCGCGCGAGGGTGTCGCGGTGGTAGTCGAGGAAGGCGATCAGGGTGGCGGCCTCGTCGGCCGTCGTCGGCGGGTCCACCCGCGGGTCGAGTTCGGTCATGCCCGCCATCCTGGCGTCTGGTGGTGCACGGGCGCGAATGATTTAGCCCGGACCTGCCCGTTTCCGCCCTGTCCGGCTCCGTCCCCCTGCCCGTCTCCGCCTCGTCCGGCTTCGCCCCGCCCGTCTCGGCCCGGCGGGCGGTTCGGCCGGTTAGGGCGGCTCAGCCGGCCGTCGCCCGGCGGCGGGTCCGGGCCGTCCGCCAGAGCCCCACCACGCTGCCCAGGACCAGCAGCGCGATCACCCCCGCCGACAGCAGGAAGGCCGCCGAGCCCGGCCGGCCCGCACTCGCCGCCGCCGTGACGTACACCGCGGTGGTCGGCACCACGCCGATCGCGGTGGCCAGGACGAACGGCAGGAAGCGGACCCCGGAGAAGGCCGCGCCGTAGTTGGCCGCCTGGAACGGCATGCCGGGCAGCAGCCGCAGCACCAGCACGCTGCGGAAACCCTGCTCGGTGAACCGCCGGTCCAGCGCCCCGAGCACCTTCCCGCGCAGGTACGGGCGCAGCGCCTCGCGGCCGAGGCCCCGGCCGAGCCCGAAGGCCAGGGCGGCGCCCACCGTGGTGCCGAGCACCGACAGCAGCACGCCCTGCTGGATGCCGAGCAGCAGCCCGGCCGCCGCGTTCAGCGCGGGGCGGGGCACGAAGGCGAGCGTGCCCACCGCGTAGACCAGGGCGAACAGCGGGCCGAACCAGTACCCGGGCATCCGGTCCGCCAGGCCGCCGGAGAGCAGGTCCGTCGGGCTCCAGAGCAACAGCGACCCGGCCGCCGCCGCGAGCACCGCCACCAGCAGCGCGAACCGCCACCACGGAGAGCGCGGCGAGGCGACGGGCTGCGGCGCCGCGGCGGGGGCCTGCGGCGGCACGGCGGGCGGCGCGGGGACGGCGGCATCGGGCTCGAACACCGCCCGAGCCTAACCGGTACCCGGCCGCGCCCCGCTTCCCGGCCCCGACCGCCGGCGGGGGCATGAGTCCCACCACGGGTCGTCGCGCCGGGTGCCGGTCGGGCGCGCCGGCCGGTCCCCGGGTGACGCCCCCCGGGGATCAGGCGCGAGCCGGGTCCGCCGCCGACCGCGTCGCGCGGTGGCGGCGGACCGCGTCCCGGTTGGCGCACCGTTGGGAGCAGTAGCGCTGGCGGCCGGTGCGCGTGGTGTCGGCGTAGATGGTGGTGCACCCGGCGACGGCGCACCGGCCGAGCCGGTGCATGCCGCGCCCCACCAGGTGGAACGCCGTGCCCACGGCGATCAGCGAGGACAGCACGGCGGCGAACGGCAGGCGGTCGTCGCGGTAGTGGAGGTGCCAGCCGCCGGAGTGGTCGGTCAGCCGGGGGTGGGACGCGCCGGCGGCCAGCATCCGGTTGAGCCGCTCGGCCCGCTCGCCTTCGGTGGCCGCGTCGACGACTCCCTCCCAGGTGTCCAGGAGGGCGAGGGTGTGCGCCAGGTCGGCCTGCGGCACCGGCCCGTCGATCACCAGCCCAGCGGCTCGGCAGCGGTCCGTCAGGTCTTCGACGGTCTGCGGACGTCGGTTGGCCAGCTCGGCGGCGAGCTTCACGGCGTCCCCGCCGTAAGGGTTGAGATGCATAAGACCATGACACCAGGCTGGGCGGCATGAGTCACCACCCCCGTCACCGCCGGAGGTCCGGCCCGGCCTGCCGGCCGGTCACCGCCCGGGCACATCCCCGAACCGATCGATCGACCGCCGTGCCCGCCAAAGAAGTTGACGATCACCCGGAACTCGGGACGCGGGTTCCCGCCCTCGACGGCGCGGCCCCGGTCCCAGTCCCGGTCTCGTCCCCGGCGTCCCCGGCGTCCCCGGCCCCGGACCGGTGCCGGTGAGCGGCCGCACCGCGACCAGGGTCCGGAACGACCGCGGGCGCGCCGCTCCCGCCGGGCGGTACCGCTGGACGATCCTCGGCATCGCCACCTTCGCCCAGGCGACCTCCTGCTTCTTCGTGCAGGGCATCGGAGCGATGGCCGTCGACCTGCAACGCTCACTGGACATCGGCACCGGCCAGCTCGGACTGCTCCTGTCCTCCTCCCAACTCGTCCCCCTGGTAGGCCTGTTGGTGGCCGGCGAGCTGCTGGACCGGCACAACGAGCGCTGGGTCGTCGGCATCGGCGCCGCCGTGGTCGCCGGAGGCCTGCTCCTCGGCAGCCTGGCGCAGGGGTACGCCTCCCTGCTGGCCGTGCTGCTGGTCGTCGGCGCCGGGTACAGCACGGCGCAGCCCGGGGGCAGCAAGTCGGTCGCCGCCTGGTTCGCCCCCGCGCAGCGCGGGCTGGCGATGGGCGTGCGGCAGGCCGGACTGCCACTGGGTGCGGCGGTCGCCGCCGCCGTCCTGCCGGCCGTGGCCGCGGCGTACGGGTGGCGGATGGCCCTGGTGGTGGGCGGGCTCGCGGCACTCACGGGAGCCGTGGTCTTCATGGCCCTCTACCGGAGGCCGCCCGCCGCCGCCGTCGCGGTCGTTCCGGTCGCCGACCCCGGCCGGACGCGGTCCGACCTCCGGGAGGGGGCCCCGTCCGCCGCGCCGCGCTCCCGGCTGCGGATGCTGCGGGAACCGGCCATGGTGAGGATCCTGCTGTCCGGCACGAGCATGGTGGCGGTGCACGGCGGCGTCGGCCTCCTGGGCGCGCTGTACCTGCACGACGTGACGCGCCTGGGCGCCGGTCCGACGGCCGCCGTCCTGGTGGCCGCTCAGGTGGCGGGTGCGACCGGCCGGATCGGCCTGGCCGCCTGGAGCGACCGCAGCCGCGGCGGACGGTACCGGCCCGTCCTGGTCAGCATGGGCGCGGTGGTGGCGGGCCTGACGGTGCTGATGACGCCGGCGGGCCAGTCCCCACCGGTGGCCGCCCTGGTGTTCACCTGGCTCGGCTTCTTCGGGATCGGCTGGTACGGCCCCTGGGTCGCCCACCTGGCGGAGTCCGCCCCGCCGGGCCGGACCGGCTTCGCGCTCGGCCTGGTCATGGCCGTCAACCAGCTGGCCGTCATCCTGGTCCCGCCCGCACTCGGGCTGCTCCGCGACACCACGCACAGCTTCACCCCGGCCTGGGCGGCCCTCGCGGGCACCACGGCCCTGACCCTCGTGGCGACCGCGAGCGGCGACCGGCACCGGCGCAGGAGCGGTTCGCCGTGAGCCTCCGGCCTCCGCCGTCCGGCGGCTCTCGGCCGGGGAGCCGCTGAACAGCGCCGCCCGGGTTCGGTGCGGCCCCGGTTCAGCGCGGCCCGGCGAGGAACGCCAGCAGGCGCCGCCACGAGTCCCGGGCCGCGTCGGCGTGCTCGACGGCGGCGCTCTCGAAGAAGTTGTGCGGTGCGCCCGGGTAGCGGACGAACTCGTGCGGGCAGCCGGCCGCGGTGAGCGCCGCGTCGAAGGCGTCGACGGTGCCGGCCGGGATGTGCTCGTCGGCGCCGCCCCAGAAGGCGAGGACCGGGGCGGTCAGCTCCCCGGCCAGCTGGGTGGGCCCCGGGGCGCCGTGGAGGGCGTCCGGGTAGCCGTAGTAGCCGACCGCGCCGGCCAGGCCGAAGCGCGGGGCGGCGGTGCGGAAGGCCTGCCGGCCGCCGAAGCAGAAGCCGAGCGCGACCACCTCGGCGGGCCCGACCGCGCGCAGCCGTTCCAGCGCGGCGGTGATGTCGTCGTCCAGTCCCCCGGGGGTGAGCGCGAGCAGGTGGGGGAGCAGGCCCGGCATTTCGCCGAATTCCGCCGGGCGCTTTTCCGGGAAGGCCCCGGCGGTGCGGCCGTAATAGTCGAGGACGAGGGCCGGGTGGCCCTGTTCGGCGAGCCGGGCGGCGGTCTGCCGGTAGAACGCGGAAAGGCCCTTGTTGTCCGGCAGGACGAGCACGCCGGGCCCGGTGGCGACCTCGGGGCGGGCCAGGAAGGCGCCGAAGCGGGTGCCGTCGGCCGAGGTCAGGGTGAGCGGGGCGGCCTCGGCCGGCGGCCACCGGGCGGGGCTGAAGGCGGGCGGGGCGGCATTCGGGTCGTAGCACACGGGGAATTCCTCTCGTGGAACGCGAGAACCGCCGGGCGCGGTGTGCGCCCGGCGGTTCGAGACCTTAGCGGGGAATTCCCTCGGGAATTCACCATCATATCGCGGAGAGATCTTTTCCGGAAGGCTTTTCCGGTGACATTGCGGTCACGTTCCCGTCGCCGGAGTTCCGTTCGGCCAGCTTCAGCGCCCCGGCGCTCAGCAGCAGGGCGCAGGCGAGCGCGGTGACCAGGGTGAAGGAGACGGTCAGCGAGGTGGCCTGGGCGAGGGCGCCGATGACCGCGGGGGCGATCAGGCCGGAGGTGTAGGTGACGGTGGCGACGCCCGCGATGGCCTGGCTGGGGTTGGTGCCGATCCGGCCGGCCGCGGCGAAGGCGAGCGGGACGATCACCGCGATGCCGACGCCGATGAGGGCGAACCCGGGGATGGCCAGCGCCGGGCTGTCCGCGGCGACCACCAGCAGGCCGCCGGCGGTGGCGACGGCGCCGCCGATGCGGGTGGTGCGGACGGCGCCGAGGCGGCGGATCGCGGCGTCCCCGGCGAGCCGGCTGACCGCCATGGTGAGCGAGAAGGCGGTGTACGAGGCGGCGGCGACGGTGGCCGAGGCGCCGGTGACGTCCCGCAGGTAGACGCCGCTCCAGTCCATCGAGGCGCCCTCGGCGAAGACCGCGCAGAAGCCGACCAGCCCGATCACCAGCGAGCTGCGCGGCGGCAGTGCGAACCGGGGCGGCTCCTCCGCGCCCTCGTGCGCCCGGATGTCGGGCAGGGCGCGGCAGACGGGCTGGGCGAGGGCGAGCAGGATCAGCGCGGTGACGGCCAGCTGGAGCCGGGCGTCCAGCTCCAGGTGGGCGGCGAGGATGCCGAAGGGGGAGGCCAGCAGGCCGCCGGCACTCCACATCCCGTGCAGTCCGGACATGATCGAGCGCCCGAGCCGTTCCTCGATCTCCACGCCCTGGGCGTTCATCGCGACGTCCGCCATCCCGGCCGTGGCGCCGTACACCAGCAAGGCGGCGCACAGCGCGGGCAGCGAGGGGGCGAGCGCGGGCAGGGCGAGGGCCAGGCACCAGAGCGAGATCAGCCCGCGCACCGCCGCCCGGCCGCCGTAGCGGTGCACGAAGCGGCCGGCCAGCGGCATGGCGAGGGAGGAGCCGATGGCGGGCATGACCAGGGCCAGGCCGAGCTGGCCGGCGGAGAGGTCGAGGCGGTCCTGGATCCACGGGATGCGGGTGACGAAGCTGCCGCTGACGGCCCCGTGCACGCAGAAGACCAGGGCGATGCCCGCCCGGGCCCGGCGCGGGGCGGTCAGCGGCTCCGGCGGTGGTGCGGTGGTCCCGCTCATTCGGTGTTCCCTCCCGGTCGCGCGACGAGGGGCGCGACAGTGCCCTGTGACGGTGGATAAATTATCAGGAAGGGACCCTGATAGAAATGCTCTGGAAGGATGATCTGCCATGACCATCGCGCGTACGGCCACGCCGAGCACCGCCCGGGCGATCAACGACCGGCTGGCACTCAACCTGCTGCTCGAACAGGGCCCCCTGACCGCGACCGAGCTGCGCGACCTCACCGGCCTGTCCCGGCCGACCGTCGCCGACCTGCTCGAACGCCTCCAGCGCACCGGCCTGGTGGCCGTCGTCGGCGAGCGCGGCGAACAGCGGCGCGGCCCCAACGCCCGGCTCTACGCGCTGGTCGCGTCCCGGGCCCACCTGGCCGCCTTCGACGTCCGCTCCGGCGGCGTCAGCCTGGTCGTCGCCGACCTGGCCGGGCGCAGCCTCGCCACCGCCGAGGTCCCGGTCGAGGGCGACGGCGGCCCGGAGACCGCCGGCGCCGTCGTCGCCGCCCTGCGGGAGACCGCCCGCGGCGCCGGCGTCGAACGGCTGCACACCGTCGCCGTCGGCGCCCCCGGGCTGGTCGACCCGGCCACCGGACGGCTGCAGAGCACCGGCAAGCTCCCCGCCTGGCACGCCGAACTCCTCGCCGCGCTGCGGGACCTGCCCGGCACCGAGGTGATCCTCGAGAACGAGGTCAACCTGGCCGGGCGGGCCGAGTACCGGGTCGGCGCCGCTCGCGACCGCGACACCTTCGTCCTGATGTGGCTCGGCCACAGCGTCGGCGCCGCCGTGATCCTGGACGGGCGGCTGCGCCGGGGCTTCTCCGGCGGCACCGGCGAGATCTGCTTCCTGCCCGTCCCCGGCACCGTCGGCCTGCCCAGCGCCGACAGCTGCGAGGGCGGCTTCCACGGACTGGTCGGCAGCGCCGCGATCTGCGCGCTGGCCCGCGCCCACGGACTGCCGGCGGACCCGGCGGACGACGCCCCCGCCGCCGAGGCCGTCGTCCGGGCCGCGCTGTCGGCCGGCGCGGCGGGCGACGGCTTCCTGGACGAGCTGGCCGAGCGGATCGCGATCGGCGCGGCCGGCGTCTGCGTGGTGCTGGACCCCGGCTGCGTGGTGCTCGGCGGCGAGACCGGCCGGGCCGGCGGACCGGAGCTGGCCCGGCGGGTCGAACGGCGGCTGGCCCGGCTCTCCCCGCTCAGCACCGAGGTGCGGGCCGGCACGGCGGGCGGCGGCGCGGTGCTCGCCGGGGCGGTGCTCACCGCCGGGGACGCGGTGCGGCGCGACCTCTTCGGCGAGCCGTAGCGCCGGTCCGCCGCCCTCGGGTGATCACCCGCGCCGCCGGTACGGCAGGATGGCGCGGGGGCACCCGTCCCCGGATCCCGAACCACGGTCAGGAGACGCACATGGGCCAGCCCGAGGTGCCGGCCAACCCGTACCGCATCGGCGAGGCCGCGGCGCTGCTCGGCGTCAGCGCCGACACCATGCGGCGCTGGGTGGACGCCGGGCGGGTCGCCGCCGCGCGGGACGAGAACGGGCACCGGATCATCCCGGGCGCCGAACTCGCCGCCTTCGCCCGGGAGCTGGCCCGGCCGGAGAACGCCGAGGCGGAGGGCCGGCCGTCCTCGGCCCGCAACCGCTTCCCGGGGATCGTCACCCACGTGGTGCTCGGCGACGTGGCCGCGCAGGTGGAGATCCAGGCCGGGCCGTTCCGGGTGGTGTCGCTGATCAGCCGGGAGTCGGCGGAGGAGCTGAAGCTGGTCCCCGGCGCACCCGCCACGGCGGTCGTCAAGTCCACCAACGTGATGGTCGAACTGCGCTAGGGCGTGTCTGACAATTCCCTAGCCCTCCCCGCACGAGCCGCCCGAGTCCCGGAACCGAAGGAGAGGCCCGGATGCCGCCCCCGCACCTGCCGACCACCCAGAGCGCCGTGCTCGCGATCGAGGCCGTGGCCGGCCGGCACGGCCGCACCGTCCGCGCCGAGCACGACATCGGCCGCGACCGGACCTTCGCCGGGCTGGTCGGTCCGGACGGCCCGGCGGACGAGCCGGCCGGCCTCCCGCACGAGGCGCTGCTGGAGTTCGACGGCCGCCCCGCCGTCACCGTCCGGCTGTTCACCCACGACGAGGTCACCGTGACCGTCGAGGGCGTCCCCTTCGACGTCGACCGCGACCGCGTCCCCGGCTTCCTGAACGCCGTCTGGTCCGACCTGGTGCACGTCCGGGCGCGCACCTTCCCGCCGTCCACCACGCTGATCGTCACCGTCCCCGGGGAGCCGAGCTACCGCGAGGACGTCGGCGTCCACAGCCTCACCCCCTGGCTCACCCGAAGGATCCGTTGACTTCCTCCCTCTCCCGAAGGAGGGGGAGTCCCCTCAGCCTCGCGGCTGAGCCGCTGCGCGTGTGTGCTGCGGTCGGGAGGTTTCCTGCTTCACCGACGACTGCCCGCCCGGAGTGCTCCGTTGAGGTCTTACACCGTCTCCACAGGCTGCAACCGCCAGTCCGGCGGCCAGGATGTTCTTGGCCGCGTTCACGTCCCGATCATGGGTCGTCCCGCAGCCACACGTCCACTCGCGGACGTTCAGCGGCATACTGCCTCGCAGGGTGCCGCAAGCCGAGCACAGCTTGGACGAGGGAAACCAGCGGTCGATCACGACCAGGTCCCGCCCGTACCACCGCGCCTTGTACTCCAGCATGGTTCGCAACTCGGCCCAGCTCGCGTCGCTGATGGCGCGGGCGAGCTTGTGGTTGGCGAGCATGTTGCGGACCGACAGGTCCTCGATCACGACCGTTTGGTTCTCACGGACGAGTCGAGTGGTGAGCTTGTGCAGGAAGTCCCCGCGCCGATCGGCGATCCGGGCATGGATGCGGGCGACCTTGCGCCGGGCCTTCTCGCGGTTGTTCGAGCCCTTGGCCTTGCGGGCATGGTCCCGCTGCGCCTTGGCCAGGCGCTCACGGTCCTTGCGCTCATGGCCCAGGTTGGCGATCTTCTCGCCGGTGGAAAGCGTTGCCAGGCTGGTGATTCCGAGATCGATCCCTACCGCCGTGTCAAGCCCGGGCAGCGGCTTGATGCCGGGGTCGTCGACCAGTATCGAGACGAACCACCGGCCGACGGCATCCCGGGAGACGGTGACCGTCGACGGCGACGACCCTTCGGGCAACGGGCGCGACCACACGATGTCCAGGGGCTCCGCCATCTTCGCCAGCGTCAGTCCGCCATTTCGGTAGCGGAACGCGCTGGTGGTGTACTCGGCGCTGTCGCGGGACTTCTTCTTCGACTTGAAGCTCGGGTACTTCGCTCGCCTGGCGAAGAAGTTGGTGAAGCCGGTCTGCAGGTGCCGCAATGTCTGCTGCAACGGCACCGACGACACCTCGTCGAGGAACGCCAGCTCCTGGGTCCTCTTCCAAGCGGTGAGCATGGCCGATGTCTGGTTGTAGGTAATGCGCTCCCGGCGCAGCGCCCACGCCTCAGTCCTGGCCTGCAAAGCCAGGTTGTAGACCTTTCGCACACACCCGAACGTGCGCGACAGTTCAGCTGCCTGCGCATCGGACGGGTAGAAGCGGAACTTGTACGCCCTCTTCACGTGAGTGGTCATCGCTCACACCGTATCGCCTGGGCCTGTGGGTGTGTGACGGATCATCATTTTCCAGCTGCCGGACCGCCTTGATGGTGGCGTGGCTATCCCGTATCCCGCCACGCGGGAAGTCCAATTCCTCCCCGGCCTGAAGCCGGGGCTTCCTTGGAGGCCTCCGATGAACGCCGCAGCCAAGCCGCTCGCCGTCGCCCACCGCGGCGACCCGTACCGGTTCCGCGAGAACACCCTGCCCTCCGTCGAGTCCGCGCTCGCCGCCGGGGCGGACGCCGTCGAGGTGGACGTCCGGCTCACCCGCGACCGGGTGCCCGTGCTGCTGCACGACCGCACCCTGGAGCGGCTGTGGGGCGACCCGCGCCCGATCGACCGGGTCACCGCCGACCAGCTGGCGGAGCTGCGGCACGGCCCGCTCGCCGTCCCCACCCTCGCCGAGGCGGTCAAGGCGGTGGCCGCCGTCGACGGCCGCCGGCTGCTGATCGACCTGGACGACGCAGCGCCGGCCGCCGCCACCTGGTCGGTGGTCACCGCGCTCGGCGCCGAACGGGCGGTCGCCTTCTGCGGCCCCGCCGCCGCCATGCTCGCCGTGCGCGAGCTGAGCCCGGACGCCGAGCTCGCGCTCACCTGGAAGCAGCCCCGGATGCCCGTGCGCGCCCTGCTGGACGACCTGCGCCCGCGCTACCTCAACCCGCCGTTCGGGCTGGTCACCCCCGAGTTCACCGCCGCCGCGACGGACGAGGGACTCGCCGTCTCCACCTGGACCGCCGACCTGCGCCGCACCATGCGCCGACTGCGCGGGAGCGGCGTCGCCTCCATCACCTCCAACCGGATCGGCGTCCTGCGCTCGGTGCTGGACGGCCGCCGGTGACCGGCCCGGTCCTCGGGCGGCGGGCGCTCGGCCGGGCCCTGCTGGCCCGCCAGCACCTGCTCGCCCGCACTGACCAGCCGCCCGCCGCCGTCATCCACCACCTCGGCGGACTCCAGGCCCAGGCCGCGCCCCAGCCGCCCTACCTCGGCCTGCTCGCCCGGCTCGACGGCTTCACGCCCGAGCGGCTGAGCACGCTGCTGGAGCAGCGGGCCGCGGTCCGGATCGCCCTCCACCGCGGCACCATCCACCTGGTCACCGCCGAGGACTGCCGGACACTGCGCCCGCTCCTCCAGCCGATGCTGGACCAGGCGCTGCGCACCACCTACGGCAAGCGGCTCGCCGGGCTGGACCTGGACGCGCTGGCCGCCGAGGCCCGCGCCCTGGTCGAGGCGGAGCCGCGCACCTTCCAGCAGCTCGGCGCGCTGCTCGCGCAGAGCCGGCCGGACCGCGACCCGGCCGCCCTCGCCCAGGCCGCCCGCTGCCGGCTGCCGCTGGTGCAGGTCCCACCGCGCGGGCTGTGGGGGCGCGGCGGCCCGGCCGCCCACACCACCGCCGAAGCCTGGCTCGGCCGACCGCTCGATCCGTCGCCCGACCCGGACGGCCTGGTGCTGCGCCATCTCGCCGCCTTCGGCCCGGCCTCCGCGGCGGACCTGCGCCAGTGGTGCGGCCTGGCCGGCCTCGCCCCGGTGCTGCGGCGGCTCGCTCCGCGGCTCCTGGCCTTCCGCGACGAGCGGGGCCGGCAGCTCTACGACCTGCCCGAGGCGCCCCGCCCCGACCCGGACACCCCGGCGCCGGTACGGCTGGTCGCGCCCTTCGACAACCTGCTGCTCTCGCACGCCGACCGCACCCGGGTGCTGCCCGAGGAGCACCGGGGCCGGGTGATGACCCGCAACGGCATCGTGCCCGGGACGCTGCTGGTGGACGGGCTGGTCGCCGGCACCTGGCGGCTGACCGGCGAACGCGAGGTGGACGTCGTACCGTTCGCGCCGCTGGGGCGGGCCGACCGGCAGGCGGCGGAAGCCGAGGCGCGGCGGGTGCTGGCGTTCGCGGGGGCGGGCGAGGACGGCGTGGTGCGGTTCCAGGCGCCCGGGTAGTCCGTTCGGGTACTCCCGGCAGGTCCGCCGCGCGGGCCGTCGGAACCTCTGCTGAGCTGGGGCGGTCCGGAATCCCCGACGACCCCGGCGGAGGTGGCCGTGTCCGTGGAGCGCGAGCCCGGCGAGCAGCGGCCGCCGGACCACCGCAGGCCGTACCTGATGCTGCCGCCCGCGCTGCGGCAGGCGGCGGCCTGGTCGGTGGCGGTGATCCTGCTGATCGCCGTCGCCTCGCTGGCGGTCTTCGCGCTGGTCGAACTGCGGGCCGCGACCGTGCCGTTCGTCCTGGCGCTGCTCGGCGCCTCGCTGCTCCACCCGGTGGTGCCCTGGCTGGTGCGCAGGGGCGTCGGGCGGGGCCTGGCCGCCGGACTGACCTGCACCGTGCTGGTCTGCGCGGTCGGCGGGGTGCTGGCGCTGCTGGTCAACTCCCTGGTGCACAGCGCCCCGCAGATCGCCTCCTCGCTCCAGGAGGCCGGGGAGCGGCTGGCCGACTGGCTCGGCCCGTTCGGCGCGAAGATCCAGCACGCGCTCAGCAACGCCAAGGGCGAGACCGACTCGCTGGTCTCCACCCTCACCAGCGGGGTGCTCTCCGGGCTGGGCCTGCTCACCCAGCTGATCGCCGGCGGGGTGCTGTCGCTCGCCCTGGTGTTCTTCTTCCTCCGGGACGGCCACCGCACCGGCGACGCCATCCGCTCCTATTTGCCCGAGCGCAGCGCCACGACCGTGATCGCCTGCGCCGAGCGGGCCTTCGCCGCGATGGCCGGGTTCATGCGCGGCACCACCCTGATCGCCCTGATCGACGCGGGCTTCATCACCGTCGGCCTGGTCGCCCTCGGTGTTCCGGGTGCGCCGGGGCTCGGGGCGCTGGTCTTCATGGGCGCCTACATCCCCTTCGTCGGCGCCTTCCTGTCCGGCACGGTGGCGGTGCTGGTGGCCCTCGCCGACGGCGGTCTCGGCACGGCCCTGTGGGCGCTCGGCGTGGTGCTCGCGGTGCAGATGATCGAGGGCAACATCCTCCAACCGGTCATCCAGAGCCGGACGGTGGAGCTGCACCCGGCCACCATCATGGTCGCCGTGGTGGCCGGCTCCGGCATCGCGGGCATCATCGGGGCCCTGCTCGCCGTCCCGGTCTGCGCCGCGGGCATGGGCGTCGTCTCGGTCCTGCGGGGCGACCCGGGACCGGCGGCGGAGAAGTCGGTTGCCGGGGCCTGACCGCTGTGCGAAGATCGCTAATGCGACGAGAGTCGCGATAGCGCTTGGAGGGGTCGCATGGAACTGATCGAGGTCGCCGAGGCGGGGGCCGGGCCGTACGGGGTGGCGGTGGCGCCGGACGGGGGCGTCTGGTTCACGCTGGTGCACAGCGGGCAGGTCGGGCGGCTCGACGCGGGCGGCGGTGTCGAGCTCCACGGCCTCGGGGCGCCCGGATGCGGGCCTTCGGTGATCACGGCGGGGCCGGACGGGGCGATGTGGTTCTGCCGGATGCGGGACCACCGGATCGGGCGGATCGGCGCGGACGGGACGGCGCGCTCGTACGGGGTGCCGACGGCGGACGCCGGGCCGTACGGCATCGCGGCCGGGCCCGACGGGGCGCTCTGGTTCACCGAGCTGAACGCGAACCGGGTCGGGCGGATCACCGTGCGGGGCGAGGTGACGGAGTACCCGCTACCGGTCGAAGGGGCGTTCCCGTCGCTGATCACCGCCGGGCCGGACGGAGCGCTGTGGTGCACGCTCAACCAGGCGGACGCGGTGGCGAGGGTCGCCACCGACGGCGAGGTGACCGTCCATCGGCTGCCCACCGCGGGCACCGCGCCGGTCGGGATCACCGCCGGGGCGGACGGGGCGCTCTGGTACGTCGGGATCGGCGGCGGGCTGGTCGGGCGGATCACCGTGGACGGCGGGGTGACCGAGTTCCCGCTGGCCGACCGCTCGGCCCGGCCGCACGCGATCGCGGCCGGGCCGGACGGCCGGCTCTGGTTCACCGAGTGGGGCGCCGGGCGGATCGGGGTGCTCACCCCGGACGGGCGGCTCGACGGCCACCCGGTCCCGGGCGACGGCGCCGAGCCGCACGGCATCGCGGTCGCCCCGGACGGCACGGTGTACGCGGCGCTGGAGCGCGGGCAGATCGCCCGGCTGGCGCCGGCGCGGCCTGGAGCCTGACGGCCGGTCGGGAGGTCCCGCGCGGGCGGTGCGGAGGCCCCGGGTGCGCGGCCGGTGAGGCCCCGGGCACGCGGTCGGGAGGTCCCGGTCGGGGCCCGGGAACTCGGGCCCAGCGGCCCCGGGCGGGCGGGCCGAAGGGCCCTGGGGTGCGGAGGCGGTCTGTTCGGATCATGGATCGCCACCCATCCGCACGACGTTCCGAAGGAGCGCGTCCTTGAGCGCCACCCAGGCACAGGGCGACCCCACCTCACCGCCGACGGCCCTCCCCGCCGGGGCGGTCAGGCCCAGCAGGCCCGGTTCGGCCCTGGTCAGACTGCTGACCACCACCGACCACAAGACGATCGGCACCATGTACCTGGTGTCCTCGTTCGCGTTCTTCCTGATCGGCGGCATCCTCGCCCTGGTCATGCGCGCCGAACTCGCCCGGCCCGGAACGCAGATCCTCTCCAACGAGCAGTTCAACCAGGCCTTCACCATGCACGGCTCGGTGATGCTGCTGCTGTTCGCGATGCCGCTGTTCACCGGCTTCGCCAACTGGATCATGCCGCTGCAGATCGGCGCCCCGGACGTCGCCTTCCCGCGGCTGAACATGCTGTCCTACTGGCTGTTCATGTTCGGCTCGCTGATCGCCGCGGCCGGTTTCGCGACCCCGCAGGGCGCCGCCGACTTCGGCTGGTTCCTCTACGCGCCGCTGTCCGACGCGATCCACTCGCCCGGCGTCGGCGCCGACATGTGGATCATGGGCGTGACGCTGTCCGGCTTCGGCAGCATCTTCGGGGCCGTCAACTTCATCACCACCATCATCTGCATGCGCGCCCCGGGCATGACGATGTTCCGGATGTCGATCTTCTGCTGGAACGTGCTGCTGACCTCGGTGCTGGTGCTGCTGGTCTTCCCGGTGCTGGCAGCCGCGCTGCTGGCGCTGGAGTGCGACCGCAAGTTCGGCTCGCACGTCTTCGACCCGGCCAACGGCGGGGCGATGCTCTGGCAGCACCTGTTCTGGTTCTTCGGGCACCCCGAGGTGTACATCCTGGCGCTGCCGTTCTTCGGGATCGTCTCCGAGGTCATCCCGGTGTTCAGCCGCAAGCCGATGTTCGGCTACTCCGGCCTGATCGCCGCGACGGTGGCCATCGCGGGCCTGTCGGTGACGGTGTGGGCGCACCACATGTACGTCACCGGGCAGGTCCTGCTGCCGTTCTTCTCCTTCATGACCTTCCTGATCGCCGTGCCGACGGGCGTGAAGTTCTTCAACTGGGTCGGCACCATGTGGAAGGGCTCACTGAGCTTCGAGACCCCGATGCTCTGGACGGTCGGCTTCCTGGTCACCTTCCTGTTCGGCGGCCTGACCGGCGTGCTGCTCGCGGCCCCGCCGATCGACTTCCACGTCTCCGACTCGTACTTCGTGGTCGCGCACTTCCACTACACGCTGTTCGGCACCGTGGTCTACGCGATGTTCGCCGGCTTCCACTTCTGGTGGCCGAAGATGACCGGCAGGAAGCTCGACGAGCGCCTGGGCCGGATCACCTTCTGGACCCTCACCGTCGGCTTCCACTCGACCTTCCTGGTCCAGCACTGGCTGGGCGCCGAGGGCATGCCCCGCCGCTACGCCGACTACCTGGCGTCGGACGGCTTCACCACCCTGAACACCGTCTCCACCATCGGCTCGTTCCTGCTCGGCCTGTCGATCCTGCCGTTCCTCTACAACGTCTGGAAGACCGCCAAGTACGGCGAGAAGGTCACCGTGGACGACCCGTGGGGCTGGGGCCGCTCGCTGGAGTGGGCCACCTCCTGCCCGCCGCCGCGGCACAACTTCGTGAAGCTGCCGCGGATCCGCTCCGAATCCCCGGCCTTCGACCTCCACCACCCGGACATCGCGGCCCGGGACGTGCTGGAGCACAGCGGGGAGCCCGCCAAGCACCTGGAGGGCGTGGAGCCGGCGAAGTACGACCGGCCGCTGAGCCGGGCGGACCGGGCGGCCGCCGCCCTCGCCGCCGAGGCCCCGGCCGCCGGGCCCGCCGACCCGCCGTCGGGCGGCTGAGTTCCGCCGTACCGAACGCCGTCCCCGCCCGCCTCGCCGCCGCCGGGCGGGCGGGGACGGCCCGTCCACTCTCGCCACCCCTTCGTGACCAGGAAGGCCGGGTCGTGAACCACACCGTTCTCGCCATCGGCACCGCCGCCCTCACCGCGAGCGGCTGTGTCTGGTACCTGCCCGCCATCGCCGACCTCCAGGCCGGCGCCGACCGACCGCGCTCCACCCGTACGGCCGCCGCGGCCTGCGTGCTGTGGTGGGCCGGGCTCGCGCTGGCGGGCGGGCTGCTGCTCGTCCTGCCGGACTGGCGGCCCGCCGCGCAGATCGCACTCGCCGGCCTGGTCGGCGGCGCGGCGCTGCGGCTGCGGGCCCTGGGCGACCGCCGCCGGGAGGTGCGGGAGGCGGCCGCCCGCTGGGCCGCCCTGGACGCCGGGCCCGCCCCGCGCTCCGACCGGCCGCCGGCGCTGGTGCTGGCCGGGTGGCTGGTGGTCGGCGCGGCCGTCGCCTCGCTGGGGGCGGCGGCCATCCTGCTGTCCGGCGGCGGCGCGGTGGTGCCCCGGGTGGTGCTCGCGGCGGTCAGCGGCGCGGGCGTCGCGCTCGCCTTCCTGCTGATGGGGCTGGGCAATGTACGGCGGCAGGGGCGCTGAGGCGCCCGCGCCGACAGCCGGGTGCCCGTTGCCGGGGGCGGGGGCGGGGGCGGGGGCGGGGGCGGGGCTCCGGGCCCAGGGCACCGGGGCCCGGTCCGAATGGGGCCGTTGGGCCCTGGGGCGGCGGCCGGATCCGGGGGAGGATGCCCTGGGCCCCGCTGGGAGTGTGCGGGGGTGTGACGAAGGCGGAGCCGCATCATGATGGCGACCAAGACGGAGGGTGCCGAGGCCTCGGCACCGGTCCGGGTGTTCCTGCTGGACGACCACGAGGTGGTGCGCCGCGGCGTGCACGACCTGCTGGACAGCGAGCCGGACCTGGAGGTGGTCGGCGAGGCGGCGACGGCCGAGCAGGCGCTCGTCCGGGTGCCCGCCCTGCGGCCCGACGTGGCCGTGCTGGACGTCCGGCTGGGCGACGGCGACGGCGTCTCGGTCTGCCGTGAGCTGCGCTCGCGGATGCCCGGGCTGGCCTGCCTGATGCTGACCTCCTTCGACGACGAGGAGGCGCTGCTGGACGCCGTGATGGCGGGTGCCGCCGGCTACGTGCTCAAGCAGATCAGCGGGACCGACCTGGTCGCCGCCGTCCGCACCGTCGCCTCCGGGCGCTCGATGCTGGACCCGGGCGCCGCGACCCGCCTGCTCAACCGGCTGCGCAGCGACGCCGAGCCGGCCCAGCCGGTCACCACCGGGCCGGGCCTGACCGCGCGCGAGCAGGAGGTCCTGGAGCTCATCGGCGAGGGCCTGACCAACCGGCAGATCGGCGAGCGGCTCTACCTCGCCGAGAAGACCGTCAAGAACCACGTATCGCGGCTGCTCGCCAAGCTCGGTGTCGAGCGGCGGGTGCAGGCCGCCCTGATCGCCACCGAGCTGCGCCAGGCCTCCGCCGCCCCGCAGTCCTCCGTGCTGCGCGCCGGCCGGTTCTGACCCGGCCGCCCGGCTCCCTCCGGGGCGGTTCGGCTCCCTCACAGTCCCAGCAACCCCCGGGCGGTGCGCAGGAGTTCGGTGTCCGCCGAGGTCTCCGGGGCGCCGGCCAGGCCGGAGCGGAAGAGCGAGGCGCCCTCGATCAGCATGATGAACACCTGGGCGCGGGCCCGGCGTTCGTCCTCCCCGAGGGCCGGGCGGCGTTCGGCGAGGAAGCAGACGACCAGGTCCCGGTAGCGGGTGTAGAAGGCCTGGACGGCGGTGGCCACCGAGGGGTCGCGGGCGGCCAGTGCCCACAGCTCGGCGAACAGCCGGACCAGGCGGGCGTCCTGCTGCTCGGCGAGGAGGGCGCGGATCAGGTCGTCCTCGTCGCGGCCGGGGTCGAGCAGCGGGGCGAGCCGTTCCGCCGAGCGGCCGAGGACGCGTTCCAGTACGGCGCCCACCAGCTCGGCGTGGGTCGGGAAGTAGTGCTGGAGGTGGCCGAGGCGCACGCCCGCGGCAGCCGCCACCGCCCGCATGGACAGCTCGCTGCCGCCGGTGGTGACCAGCAACTCCTCGGCCGTGTTCAGCAGTTGCTCGCGCCGCTGGGCGCCCTTGCCGCTCAGGCCCCGGGTGTTGCTCATGCCGCCGCCTCCGTACCGGGCCGCCCGTCGGCCGCGGAGACCGTGACGGTGACGTCCAGGGCCGCGAGGGCTCCCAGGACTCGCCCGGGCAGGGGGGTCTGCTCCGGGAAGGCCACCCCGGCGGGCGGCGGGGCGCCGTCGGTGCCGAGCGTCCGGCGCAGCGCGAGCAGGGCGCCGACGGCGGTGAGCCGGGCCTGTCCGGCCCGGTCCTCGACGGTGGCGGTGAGGGTGCGCCCGCCGGAGCCGACGTCGACGCGCAGCCGGGCGGTGCCGCCCTCGCCGGGGGAGTACAGCAGGGCGCGGCGGGCGCCCTGCCAGCGCTCGCCGCGCCCCCAGCGGAAGAACCCGGCGCGGCGGGCGGCCAGCAGGGCGGTGGTGGAGGAGCGGGAGCTGAAGCCGATCCGGGTGGTGGCGGTGGTGGCGCCCAGGGTGAGCGGGAGGGTGAACTGCTCGGGGGTGTCGATCCCGGCGACCAGGGTCGGGGAGTCCCCGATCCGGACGGTGCGGGGGCGGCTGAGCGGGGTGACGGAGCGGCGCAGGCCGTCCTGCACCACCTCGTAGTCGAGCCCGAGGCGGTCCATGAACTCCACCGAGTCGGCGCCGGCCCGGTCGGCGAGGTCCCAGCGGACGGCGGTCTCGATCCGCTCGGCGCCGCCCAGCCGGTCCGCCAGGGCGGCGGCGACCAGGCTGGTCACCCCGCCCATCCAGGCGGAGGAGAGCAGCACCGGGGCGGTCGGGCGCAGCAGGGCGGCGAGCGTGGCCGCGCGCTGCAGCCGGGCGGTCCAGCGGGTGACGTCCACGTACGGGACGCCGGCGCGGACGGCGGCCCGCAGCACCCGGTCGTCCGGGTCGTTGACCACCCCGACCACCGCCCGGACGGCGGCGCCGAACGGCTCGGGGTCGGCGAGGTCCCAGCGCCGGACGGTGGCGTCGCCCAGTTCGGCGGCCAGGGCGGCGCCGCGCCGTTCGGAGCGGCCGGTGAGCAGCAACGGCCAGGCGGGGGAGGCGAGTCGGGCGAGTTCGGCGCCCACGGTGCCGTAGCCGCCGACCAGCAGGACGGGGCCGTCGGGGTTGTGGCTGAGGCGGTCTGAGGGGAAGGTGGGGTGTACGGGCAGGCCGTCGCCCACGGGGTCGGTGCTCATGGGAGACAAATATAGGTCGTCCGACCTAAAATTGTCGTCATGACGTACTCCGCTGCCCCCGGATCGACCTTCGACCTGCATTCGTTCGACAGCGGCCACGGCCGCCTCGCCTACCTCGACGCCGGCTCGGGCGAGCCGCTGGTGCTCCTCCACGGCGGCCTGCTGGACCACCGGAGCTGGGCGGACCAGCTCCCCGCCCTGCTGCCCGAACACCGGGTGATCGCACCGGACACCCGCGGCCACGGCGCCTCCGACAACGCGAGGCGGCCGTTCCGCCCCGCCGACGACCTGGCGGACCTGCTGCGCCACCTCGGCCTCGGCCCGGTCACCGTGGTCGGGCTCTCCATGGGCGGGACGATCGCCCTCGACCTGGCGCTCGAACACCCCGAGCTGGTCCGCGCGTTGGTGATCAGCGGCAACGGCACCGGCGAGTCCGAGTTCAACGACCCGTGGCTGCGCGAACTCGCCGCCGAGCAGGGCGCCGCGCTCGCCGAGGGGGACGGCGAGCGCTGGCTCGACTCGTTCACCCGGCTCGCCTCCGGTCCGTACCGCGGCCTGGACGAGGTCGACCCCGAAGTGGTGCGCCGGCTCAAGGAGATGACCCGGCACACCGTCGCCAAGCACACCCCCGACGAGCCCCAGTACCTGGTGCCGGTGACCGACACCTGGAAGCGGCTGACCGGCATCACCGTCCCGCTGCTGGCGATCAACGGCGGCATCGACTCGGTGGACCACATCGGCCTGGCCGAACGGGTCTGCCGCACCGTCGTCGACGGCCGCGCGGTGACCGTCGAGGGCACCGCGCACTACCCGAACATGGAAAGGCCCGCCGAGTTCAACGCCCACCTCCTGGGCTTCCTGCGCGCCCTGCGGGGCTGACGGCTGACGGCCCCGGCGCCCGGCCGGGACCGAGTGCCGTCCGATCGGCGGGACCGCCGTGTTCCCGGCAGCGCCATCGTGTCGGCGGTGGGGACGGCGGGGTCGGCCGTAGGCTCCGTCGGGCGGGCCTTTCGTCCCGTCGCGGAGGGTCCTGCGGCCTCTGCCGCCGGGCCGTGCACCGCTGCCAGGGTGGGGGAGGAGCGGACGGGGCGTCAGAGCGCACCGCGGCCCGCACCGAACCGCCGAGCGTCGACAGCGTGTCGACAGTGTGGAGGAGGACTCATGACGTCAACCGTGCTGGCCGGGGTCGACGGATCGCCGCAGAGCACCGCGGCCGCCCGCTGGGCCGCCACCGAGGCGGCGCGCCGGGGCGCCTCGCTGCGCCTGGTGCACGCCTGGCCGTGGCTGACCGACGGCGTGTCGTCCTTCGCCGAGCCGGACACGCTGCCCGAGGCCGTCCGCCGCATCCTGGCCGAGGCCGCCGAGGACGTCCGCGGTCCGCACCCGGAGCTGGCCGTGGAGACCGACGCCGTGCTGGACGCACCGGTGGACGGTCTGGTGGCCGCCGCCGAGGAGGCGGAGCTGCTGGTGCTGGGCTCGCGCGGCCGCGGCGGCTTCACCGGGCTGCTGCTGGGCTCGGTCAGCAGGTCGGTGGCCGGGCGCAGCCCGGTGCCGGTGGTCGTGGTGCGCGAGGCCGGCGCGGAGGGCGCGGGCGAGGTGGTGGTGGGCGTCGACGCCCACACCCCGGAGGCCGAGGTGCTCGACTTCGCCTTCCGCGAGGCGGCCCTGCGCGGCGCCCGGGTCCGGGCGGTGCACGGCTGGGAGCTGCCGCCGGTGTTCGGCTACGCGGGCGGCGCCGTCCCGGCGGCCGAGCTCGCGCAGCTGGAGGCGCTGGAGGCCAAGCTGCTGACGCTCGCCCTGGCCGGGCCGCGCGAGCGGCACCCGGACGTCGAGGTGGTCGAGGACGTGCAGCTCGGCGCCGCCCGCGCCCTGGTCGAGGCCTCGGCCGGCGCCGCGCTGGTCGTGGTCGGCCGGGGCCGCCGCCCGATCGAGCTCGGCCCCCGGCTCGGCCGGGTCGCGCACGCCGTCCTGCACCACACCGAGGCCCCCGTCGCGGTCGTTCCGCACGGGTGACGGGCGGCCCGTCCGGTGGATCCGCCCCCGTCCCGATCCACCGGACGGGCCCTCCCCAGGCCTGCGAACGCCTGGGGGCGGCCGGAGGAACAGGCCCAAGGGCCCTTTCGCCGGCCCGTGCCGGGCGCGCACCCTCGGAAGCAGCGGGACCTCCGGGCACGCGCGCGGACCCGGCGGTCGAAGCCGAAGCCCCGCGGTTGAAGGAGTGCATCGCCATGACGCTCGACCCGGCCCTCACCCCGATGCTCAGCGCCGCCGACCTGCGCCTGCTCGCCGCGGCCGGCGGCGCCGCGCCGTCGCTGCACAACAGCCAGCCCTGGCGCTTCACGCCGACCCCGGACGGGCGCGGGCTCGCCGTGTACGCCGACACCGGGCGCTCCGTACCGCTGGCCGACCCGGTCGGCGCCGCGGTGCACATCGCGGTCGGCGCGGCCGTGTTCAACCTGCGGGTGGCGGCCGGGCGGCTGGACCGCGAACCGCTGGTGCGGCTGCTGCCGGACGCCGCCGAGCCCGGGCTGCTCGCCGTGCTGGACCTCTCCCGCCCGGCCGCCGAGCAGACGCCGTTCGGCCGCGACCTCTACCCCGCCGTCGCCGCCCGGCACTCCAGCCGCCTGCCCTTCACCCAGCGCGACGTGCCCGAAACGGTGGTCGGCGAGCTCATCGACGCCGCCCGCGAGGAGGGCGTCGTGCTGACCGTGCTGGAGGAGGAGGGCGTACGGCGGGTGCAGGCGCTCACCGCCGAGGCCGAGCGCCGCAACGCCGCCGACCCGGCCCGCACCGCCGAGTCCCGCGCCTGGCTGCGGCCCGACGACGGCACCGCCGGGGACGGCATCCCGCAGGCCGCGCTCGGCCCGCAGGACCACGACGCCCGGGTGCCGATGCGCGGGTTCGCGGGCCGCCCGCCGGTGGCCCCCGGGCAGCAGCCGTCCCAGCGCTTCGAGGCGCTGCCCCAGCTGTGCACGCTCAGCACCCCCGGCGACGGCCCGCTGGACTGGCTGCGCACCGGGCAGGCGCTGGAGAGGGTGTGGCTGCTGGCCACGGTGCACGGGGTGCGGCTCACCGTCTGGCACCAGGCGATCGAGTGGCCGGACACCCGCTGGGCGCTGCGCGACCCGGCCGCCGGGCCGGGCCACGTCCAGCTGGTGCTGCGGGCCGGCTACGGCCCGCCCGGTGCGGCCACCCCGCGGCGGTCCGCCGAGGAGACCCTCGGGGGTTCCTGAGCAGCCGTTCCCCAGCAGCCGTCGCCCAGTAGCCGCTGCCCAGTGGCCGTCGCCCAGCAGCCGGCTCGGCCCGTGCCCCGCTCAGCGCGGCCGCTCGGCCGCGGGCAGCACCTGGGCGGCGAGCCGCAGCGGCGGGCTGTGACGGAAGGTGAGGGTGAACTCCACCCACTGGCCGGCCCGCAGCGGCGGCGGGTCGGCGATCATCAGGTCGGCGTCCTCCGGGGTCATCCGCAGCTCGCCGCGGCCCGGCACCGGGAGCGCCGGGGCCGCCTCCCAGCGGCCCGCCGCGCCCTGGTGCAGGTGCCGCTTCGGGGTGATCCGGCCGCCGAACCGCCAACTGGCACCGGTCAGTTCGTCCGGTACGTCGCCCGGGTTGCGGACCGTGAAGAAGGCCGCGGTGGCGGAGGCCGCGCCCGCCGCGGGCAGCAGCACCCAGCCCGGCCCGGCCTCCACCGGGCGGGCGCGGCCGGCCCCGCCGACCGCCGTCCACCCGGAGAGCAGGACCAGGGCCAGCGCCGCCGCGCCGACCGGCGGGCCGACCACCCCGAGCCGTCCGACCGCCTTCACCGACGGCCTCCCCGGCGCCGTCCGTGCCCGGGCTCCCAGGTGCGCAGCCGCAGGCTGTTGCCCACCACGAGCAGCGAGCTGAGCGACATCGCGACCGCCGCCAGCATCGGGTTGAGCAGCCCGACCGCCGCCAGCGGGATCAGCACCAGGTTGTAGCCGAAGGCCCAGAGCAGGTTGGCCCGGATGGTCGCCAGGGTCTGCCGCGCCAGCCGTACGGCGTCCACCACCGCCTCGATGTCGCCGCGCACCAGGGTCAGCCCGGCCGCACCGATCGCGGCGTCGCTGCCGGAGGCCAGGGCCACCCCGAGGTCCGCCGAGGCCAGTGCCACCGCGTCGTTGACGCCGTCGCCGACCACCGCCACCGTCCGGCCGGAGGCGCGCAGCTCGGCCACCACCTCGGCCTTGCGCTCGGGGGAGGCGCAGGCGTGCACCCGCCCGATGCCCAGTTCGGCCGCCACCGCGCGGGCGGCGCCGGGGCCGTCCCCGGTCAGCAGGACGGTCTCCAGGCCCAGCCCGCGCAGCCGGTGGAGCGCCCGCCAGCTGCCCGACCGCACGGTGTCGCCGACCTCCAGGACGGCCGCCGGCCGCCCGTCCAGCTCGACCGCGACGGCCGTGCGGCCCGTCTCCCCGGCCCGCGCGACCGCCTCGGCCAGGGCCGGCGGCAGGACGGTGTCGTCCGGCCGCACCACCCGGACGGCCCGGCCCCCGACCGTCCCGGACACCCCGAGCCCGGTGGTGGCCGCGAAGCCCTCCACGGCCGGCGGCGGCCCGCAGCGCTCCCGGGCGGCCGCCGCGACGGCCCGGCCGATCGGGTGCTCCGAGCGGTGCTCGACTGCGCCGGCCAGCCGCAGCGCCTCGTCCTCGGCGAGACCGCCCGCGGTGGTGACGGCGGCCAGCTCCATCCGGCCGGTGGTCAGCGTCCCGGTCTTGTCCATCACCACCGTGTCCACCCGGCGCAGGCTCTCCAGCACCTCCGGGCCGCGCACCAGCACGCCCAGCTCCGCGCCCCGTCCGGTCGCCGCCAGCAGCGCCGTCGGTGTGGCCAGCCCGAGCGCGCACGGGCAGGCCACCACCAGCACCGCGACCGCCGCCGTCACCGCCGCCTGCGGCTCGGCGCCCGCCCCCAGCCAGAAGCCCAGCACGCTCGCCGCGACCGCCAGCACACAGGGCACGAACACCCCGGCCACCGCGTCCGCGAGCCGCTGCGCCCGCGCCTTGCCCGCCTGGGCCTGCGCCACCAGCGCGGTGATCCGGGCCAGTTGGGTGTCCGCGCCGACCGCCGTGGCCCGGACCACCAGCGCGCCGCCGACGTTCACCGTCGCCCCCGCCACCAGGGCCCCGGGGCCGACCTCGACCGGCACGCTCTCCCCGGTCAGCAGGCTCAGGTCGAGCGCCGAACCGCCCTCGACCACCACCCCGTCGGTGGCCACCCGCTCGCCCGGCCGCACCACGAACTCCTGCCCGGGCAGCAGCAGTTCGATCGGCACCAGGCGCTCCTCGCCGTCCGCGTCCCGCAGGCAGACCTGCTTCGCGCCCAGCTCGGCCAGCGCCCGCAGCGCGGAGCCGCTGCGCCGGCGCACCCGGCCCTCCAGCAGCCGCCCGGCCAGCACGAACAGCGGCACGCCGACCGCCGCCTCCAGGTACACGTGCGCGGTGCCGCCGCCGTCGGCGGTCAGCGAGAACGGCATCCGCATGCCCGGATCCCCGGCCCCGCCGAGGAACAGCGCGTACGCCGACCAGCCGAAGGAGGCCACCACACCCAGGCTGACCAGGGTGTCCATGGTCGCCGCCGCGTGCCGCAGGCCCCGCAGGGCCCGGCGGTGGAAGCCGGCCGACCCCCAGGTCACCACCGGCACGGCGAGCCCGAAGCAGACCCACTGCCAGGCGGTGAACTGCGCCGACGGCACCATCGACAGCACCAGCACCGGGACGGCCAGCAGGGCGGTGACCAGCAGCCGCCACCGCTCGTCCGGCTCCTCGGCCGCCACCCCGACCGGCGCCCCCGCGGGCAGCGGCGCGGCGGTGTAGCCCGCCCGCTCGACCGCCGCCACCAGCTCGCCGACCGGCACCCCGGCCGGGTGCAGAACCCGGGCCCGCCCGGTCGCCAGGTTCACCCCGGCCGTCACACCCTCGATCCGGGCCAGCCGCTTCTCGACCCGGCCCACGCAGGCGGCGCAGGTCATCCCGCCGACCGCCAGATCGGTGGCGACCACGGGCTCCGCGACGGCGCTCACCGCATGCCGCCCATGTCGTGCCCACCCGCCCCGGGCGGCGCGCCGCCCCCGTCGGCGGGCCGCAGCCCGGGCGACACCGGCCCCACCTGCCGCCCCACCCCGTAGGCCACCGCGAACACCACCACCAGCAGCAGGAGGAACCCCGCCAGCACACTCAACGGCCGGACACCCGGCGACTTCGCACTCACGCCCCACCAGTCGGACGGCCACCCCGGCCGGTTCCCGGAAGCTCGGAAACAGTGCGCGAACAATCGGATGACGGCCGAGGAGCCGGGGACGGTGGGGCGCCGTCGGCGCTGCCCGCCTTTTCTCCCGCATTTGCCCGTCTGCTGACGGATCATCACCTCGACATTAGGTTGATGGCGAAGGGATTTCGGCCAACTTGTCGCCGCACGGGGTGACGCGTTCCCACCAAAGCTGGCACTGTACCGTCCCATCGCGGCAGAGGCCCTTGCCGTCGCACGCGCACCACCCGACGCGGCGATCGCGTCGGGTCGGGTCGGACACACCGTTCCACCCGTTCGGACCACCAGCTCTACCGGGCGGCACCACGCTCGCCGCCCGGCTGACTCCGGCCGCCCCGAACCCGGCCGTCGCAGAAGGAGTTCCGTGTGACTCGATCCTTCCGAAAGGCCACCGCCGCAGGCGCGTTGATAGCCAGCGCCGCGATGGTGGTGACCGCTCTGACGTCCGGCGTCGCCGCCGCCGACGAGACTCCCGCCGTGGCCTCCGCCGAGGCCCGGGCCTTCGCCGGCGCGCTGCCGGTGGAGCTTTCGCCGGAGCAGCGCGGTGATCTGCTGGCCTCCGCCGACGCGTCGCTGGCGAAGACCGCCGCCTCGCTGAACCTGGAGTCGAAGGAGGCGCTGGTCGTCCGGGGCGTCACCAAGGACGCGGACGGCACCGTGCACACCCGTTACGAGCGGACCTTCGACGGACTGCCGGTGCTCGGTGGCGACCTGGTCGTCCACACCGCGCCGGACGGCTCCACGAAGGGCGTCGACAAGGCCACCGAGGCGAGCATCGCCGTCGACACCGCGCCCAAGGAGAGCGCGGAGGCGGCGAAGGGCCTCGCGCTGGAGAGCGCCGGGGAGGCGAAGGTCGCGGAGCCGGCCGCCGACGACGCCCGCAAGGTGGTCTGGGCCGCCTCCGGCACCCCGCGCCTGGCGTGGGAGACGGTCGTGACGGGCACCCAGGAGGACGGCACGCCGTCCGAACTGCACGTCATCACCGACGCCGCATCCGGCAAGAAGATCTTCGAGTACCAGGGCATCGAGACCGGTGTCGGCAACAGCAAGTACTCCGGCCAGGTCGACATCGGCACCACGGCGGCCGGCGGCGGCTTCGCGATGACCGACAACACCCGCGGCGGCCACAGCACCTACGACCTGAACGGCACCACCGGCACCAGGACGCTGTTCACCAACCCGACCGACACCTGGGGCGACGGCACCGTCGCCAACCGGCAAACCGCCGCCGTCGACGCCGCCTACGGCGCCCAACTCACCTGGGACTACTACAAGAACGTCCACGGCCGCAACGGCATCAAGGACGACGGCGTCGCCGCGTACACCCGGGTCCACTACGGCAAGAACTACGTCAACGCGTTCTGGTCCAACGCCTGCTTCTGCATGACGTACGGCGACGGCGCGGGCAACGTCAAGCCGCTGACCTCGATCGACGTCGGCGGCCACGAGATGACCCACGGCGTCACCTCCGCCACCGCGAACCTGGTCTACAGCGGCGAGTCCGGCGGCCTGAACGAGGCCACCTCCGACATCATGGCCACCGCGATCGAGTTCTGGGCGAACAACCCCCAGGACCAGGGCGACTACCTGATCGGCGAGAAGATCGACATCAGGGGCGACGGCAGCCCGCTGCGCTACATGGACAAGCCGTCCAAGGACGGCAAGTCCAGGGACTACTGGTCGGCGGACCTCGGCTCCGTCGACGTGCACTACTCCTCCGGGCCGGCCAACCACTGGTTCTACCTGGCCTCCGAGGGCAGCGGCGCCAAGACCGTCAACGGCGTCGCCTACGACTCCGCGACCTCCGACGGCCTGCCGGTGACCGGCATCGGCCGGGACGCCGCCACCAAGATCTGGTACCGGGCGCTCACCACCTACATGACCTCGTCCACCAACTACGCGGCCGCCCGGGTCGCCACTCTGAAGGCCACCGCCGACCTCTACGGGTCGACCAGCGCGACCTACCAGAACGTCGCCAACGCCTGGGCGGCCATCAACGTCGGCCCGCGCGTCGTCGACGGCCTCCTGCTGGACCCCGTCGACAGCCAGATCACCGCGATCGGCACCGCCGCCGATCTCCAGGTGAAGGCCGTCAACTTCAACCCCGGCGTCGTCACCTACCACGCGACCGGCCTCCCGCTGGGCCTGACGCTCCACCCGGTCACCGGCCGCGTCACCGGCGTCCCGGCCCTTCCCGGCACGTACCCGGTCACCCTCACCGCCAAGGCCTCCCACCACAGCAGCCTGACGACGACGTTCTCCTGGAAGGTCTCCGCGGGCATCTTCGCGAACACCACCCCCCTGCCGATCCCGGACGGCGGCCCGGCGGTCTTCTCGGACATCGCCGTCGACCGGCTCCCCGGCCAGGCGCCGAGCGACCTCAGGGTGTCCGTGGACATCAAGCACACCTGGCGCGGTGACCTGGCCATCGACCTGGTCGGCCCGGACGGCACCGTGTACCCGCTGAAGAAGAGCAACCTCGGCGACTCGGCCGAGAACGTCGTCGCGACCTACACGGTGGACGCCTCCGCCCAGCCCGCCAAGGGCACCTGGCGGCTCCGGGTGCAGGACGTGTACCGCGGCGACTCGGGCCGCCTCGACGGTTGGAAGCTCGTCTTCTGACCGTCACGCCTCATCGAGGTGATCCGGCCGGCGAAGCGCCCGCTTCGCCGGCCGGACCGTTCCCCGCAGGCGCGGTACGGTTCCTCGCCGGGCTCCGGGTCACCTGGTCGGGGCCCGGCGCTACGGCCGCACAGTGCGCGGCCCGGTCACGGCGGCGCCGAGGGCGCCGACCCGGGACCGCAGTCCGCGGTCGGCGGTGGCCACCAGGCAGGCCCGCTCCGGGTGCTCGGCCCGCGCCGCCCGGACCAGCTCCACGATCCGGTCGTCCCCGCTGCCGTCCGCCTCGACCACCCGGACCTCGGGCAGCCCGGCGACACCCCGGGCGCCGCCCTCCACCACCAGGACCACCTCCAGCGGGCCGGGCAGCTCCGGCAGGCCCCGGGCGGCGAGTGGGACCAGGGCGTCCCGCAGCCGCCCGGCGGCGCCCCGCCGGTCCCGCCACCAGCCGTCCGGGACGGAGCCGACCACGTTCGCGCCGTCGACCACCAGCAGGGGCGGCGGCGCGGCCTCGTTCTGTTCCATGGCCGCCAGCCTGCCACGCCCGGACGGCCGCGCAGCGGCGGTCGGCCTGCCGGGGTGGGGTGGCAGGCGTCCGGCCGACGGGTGGCGTCCCGGCGGCGGTCGGTGTCCCGGCGGCGGATGGCGTCCGGGCCGCCGTCAGTCCGTCAGCGTGATCCGGATGCCGACGGTCCCGCGCTCGCCGCGCCGCAGCCGGCTGCCGAGCAGGGTGAGCACGCCCAGCAAGCCGTACTTCTGGCGCAGCAGCGTGCGGTAGGCGCCGGTGCGCTCGGGGCCAAGGATCTCGGCGGTGGCGGGGTACTGCTCGCCGGTCGGGCGGCCCTTGACGTCGCAGGGACCGACCAGCACGTCGGCGCGGTTGCGGATCCGCTTGACCTTCCAGGAGTCCGCGACGGTCCAGACACCGAGCGCCTCCCCGTCGCGCACCACCCACACCGGGGTCGGCACGGCGGTGCCGTCCTTCTTGTACGTGGTGACGAGCAGGTAGCTCCCGGAGGAGAGCTGCACGATCCGGGCGAGCCGGTCCGCGGCGGAGGGGTCGGGCGTGGTCATGGCCGGAAGTCTAGGGCCTGTCTCCCGGGCCTCCCACGCGTCGGCGCGGGTCAGCCGAACGACGGCCACCGGTGGGCGGCCCACCGCCGCCAGTCCACCGGGCCGGGGGGCGGGCCGACCGGCCCGCGGCCCTCCAGCTCCGCCGCGTCGGGCTCCTCGAAGTGCGCCCGCCCGTGCCGGATGTCGGCCTCGGTCATCGGGAACGTCTCCTCGGGGGAAGTCGCCCAGCGGTGGGCGATCCGGGCGCGCTGGGTGGCGTCGTCCACCGGCAGGTAGACCATGCGGAAGCACGCGCCCTCCGCCTCCACCAGCCAGCGGATCGCGGAGCGCTCGTCCCGGGACCAACAGCCGTAGTCCACCACGACGTCGGTGCCCAGCCGGACCGCCTCCAGGGCGAGCCAGAGCAGGCGCCCCTCCAGCACGTCGCGCTTCCCGTCCGCCTCCGCCGTGCCGAACAGGGGGAGCATCCAGTCGTCGGGCGTCAGGCGCAGTGCGCCGTGCTCCGCCGCGAGCCGCCGGGCCTCCGTGGTCTTGCCGGCGCCCGGCAGGCCGACCATCAGGAACAACGTCGTCACCCCTGGATGGTGCCCGCGGAGCCGGGTGTCCGGCCACCGATTTCTCCGGCCGGCCACGGCGGGGCGGCTGCCCGACCCGCTCCCGAGCGGGGACCGGCCGGCGCTCAGCGCGGCGGGCGGTGCCGGTGGCTCCGGGCGGAGTGGACCAGGGCGCGGGCGCGACGGGTGAGGCGGCGCCGGCCGCGCCCGCCGACGGTGGTGGCGCCCCCGAGGGCGGTCGCGCCGCCCCCGCCGTACGCCGGGGCGGCCACGGCCCGGGCGGGTGCGGTGCGGCGGCGGGCGGCGGTACGGGCGGTGGCCCAGGCGGCGAGGGCGGCGCCGAGGGCGGCGGCGGTCCAGGCGGCGGGGGCGAGGCCGGTGCCGGAGCCGCCGGTCACCGGCGGGCGGGACCAGGGCGGCACCTGCTCGACGGCGTCGGTCTCGGCGTCGGCCCCGGGTTGGGCCCCGGCCTGCGCGGTGGGGGAGGGCGCGGCGACCTCGTCGACCAGTCGGCCGACCGGCTGGACCTTCCCGGCGGCGGCGAAGCCCCAGTCCAGCAGGCTGGCGGCCTCGTCGTAGACCTTGCTCTGCACCTCCGGGTGCATCACCGTCACCAGCAGGGTGCGGCCGCCGCGTTCGGCGGCGCCGGTGAAAGTGGCGCCCGCGTTGGTGGTGTAGCCGTTCTTGACGCCGATCAGGCCGGGGTACTTGCCCAGCAGCCGGTCGGTGTTGGCGATGTCGAAGCTGGCGCGCTGGCCGGTGAGCTTGTCCAGCCCGCCCGGGAAGCGCGCGGTGCGGGTGGCGCAGTAGGCGCGGAAGTCGGCGTTGCGCAGCCCGGCCCGGGCGAAGAGCGTGAGGTCGTAGGCGGAGGAGACCTGGCCGTCCATGTCGTAGCCGTCGGGGGAGACCACCCTGGTGTCGCGGGCCTGGAGCGCCCGGGCGCGCTCCTGCATCTCGGCGACGGTCCGCTGGAGGCCGCCGTTCATGTGGGCGAGGACGTGGACGGCGTCGTTGCCGGAGCTGAGGAAGACACCCCGCCAGAGGTCCTCGACCCGGTACGGGAGGTCTTCCTTGACGCCGACCAGGCTGCTGCCCGCGCCGAGGCCGGCGAGCTCGGCGGTGGTGACCCGGTGCTCCAGCGCCCGGTCGAACTTGGGCAGCACGGTGTCCGCGAACAGCATCTTGAGGGTGCTGGCCGGGGGCAGCGGCAGATGGGCGTCGCGGGCGGCGAGAACCTCGCCGGTGGCCGCGTCGGCTATCAGCCAGGAGCGGCCGGTCAGCGCCGACGGCAGCGCGGGGGCCCCGGCCAGCGGTGCGACCTGGACGGCGGAGAGGCCGAGCCGCTCGCCGCCGACGGCGGGGACGGCGTCCTGGGCGAGGGCCGACGGGGCGACGGCGGCGAGTGCCAGGGCGGTACCGGCGGTGGCCGCGGCCCTGGCGACGTACGGCGGCTTCGGCGGTATGCGGGTGGGGAGCACACGGCGAACGTACCCGGGCGGCCGCCGGGCCGCCGGGCCGGCTGCTCCGTCCGGAGCCGTGCGGAGCCGTGCGGAGCTGTGCGCGGCCGCGCGGAAACCACGACTTTGGTGGTGCCCGGCCGCGCCGAAAGTCGGATGCCCGGCCGAGGGGCGGCTTCCTAGGCTCGGGATCATGAAGACCCTGCTCGGCTACCTCGGTTCCGTGTTGATCGTCGGCGGCACCTCCGGCCTGCTGTCCACCTGGATCGACGGCTTCCGGCTGTTCGGCTTCGTCCGGGTCCTGGTACCGGTCGGCCACGAGGTCGCCGGGTACGCCACGCTGGTGGTGCTCGGCGTCGTGCTGGCCCTCCCCGCCGCCCACCGCGGTTAGTCGTTCCGTTCGGATCATCTGGCCGAAGCCGTGACCTCGGTGCTCGGGCAGCACCCCCGTGCCGTAGTGCCGGCCGTCACCCGTGCCGTTGCCGGGGATGACGAGTTCGGTGAAGGCGGCGAGCGAGCCGCATAGTCGAGCTCGCCGCCTCTTGACTGACCTCTGACCCGATGGCGAAACGCCGCGGCTTGCCGGGGCGTTTCCTCGGTTCAGCGCAAGCCGTCTGTGTCGTCGTGCTCTTCGCCGACTGGGAGTGGCCGACGGTCCTCCGCCGGGTCATCGCTGTGGATGGCCGCGGAGACCGCCCTGTTGTAGGCATCGTCGAGGTCGTCACCGCTTGCGTCGAGTATGTTCTCCCAGTCAATTCCCATACCTACGAGCCTACCCGTAGTGTCCGAGGAACCGGGCGATGTGGGCGTTGAGCCCGTACTCGACGGGCACGTCCCGCCACGGAACCCCAGTACGGACCCGAAACCGTATGCCATCGATCAACCGCCGCGGAGGCCGGACAGGTGGCCGGCCCGCCTTCGTGCCCTTCGGCAACAACGGCTCCAGCACCGCCCTGCTCGTCCGTGAGATCTCCCCGACCCATGAACCGTGATCATCCACAGCACCAGATCCACTTTCGCCACACAGCCTAGACGCAGCTGGTGCCATCAGCCCTGCCGACAGTTGCCCACCAGCCGATCACTCGGGCTGCCATCGCGTCAGGTCGCAGGCCCAGAGGGTCGAGACCGAAGTGTTCCTCCAGCTCCTGCCGCAGAAGCGCACCGATCTCCAGCTGGTCCGCGCCACCACGGAGGCGCTGGAGCAGAGGGGCGAGCATGCAGTCATACTCGTCCCGCACCTCGTCGGCGACGCCGATCGGATCCCACTGATTGAGCAGCTGCCGCAGGTCGTTCTCGGTGGCGTCGGTTCCAGGTCGCATCGCACCAGGGTGCCACCCGGGAACCGCCGTCATCACTCGCCCTCGCCATGATCGAAACCAACCGCCCAGGCGCCCGGGTCACCGTCCGCCCCTGAGGCCCCCCGGGCCCGGTGCGCCTCGGAGGCCTCCTCCGCCGCGATGCCGTCGAGCAGCACGGCGAGGCCGGTGCGGAAGGCCTCCCGGTGGGGGTCCTCCGGGGCGTCGCCGGTGGGGGTCTGGAGGGCGGCCAGCAGCGGGAAGCGTTGCGCGAAGTCCGGGGCCAGTTCGGCGAGTCGGGCCGAGCGGGTGGCCCACCAGTCCTCGTCGGTGACCCCGGTCGCGGCCGCCGCGCCGCGGGCGTCGGCGGCGGTGGCGGCCAGGCCGCGGACGAACTGCCAGAGGGCGGCGACCGCCCCGCGCAGTCGCGGCGGCGTCAGGCCGGCCGGTCGCAGCGCGCTCAACAGCGCCTCCATCGCGGCGAGTTCGGCGGGGCCGAGCACCGGGCGGGCCTGCGAGACCTGGAGCACCCAGGGGTGGCGCAGGTAGCAGGCGCACAGTTCCTCGGCCCAGCCGGTGACGGCCTGCCGCCAGTCGTCGGGCGCGGGAGCTTCGGCGGGAACGGCGGTGGGGAGTTCGGCGAGCGCCCGGTCGTGCATCAGGTCGAGGAGTTCGGCCTTGCCGGGCACGTAGGTGTAGAGCGCCATCGCGGTGCGGCCGAGCCGTTCGCCGACGGCGCGCATCGACAGGGCGGCCATGCCCTCGGCGTCGGCGACCGCGATGCCGGCGGACACGATCGCGTCCACACTCAGGCCCGGTTTGGGGCCGCTGCGCCCGGTGCGCGGCTCCTCGGGCGCGCCCCAGAGCAGGGCGAGCGAGCGGTGGGCGTCGCCCTGCCCGGCGTAGACGGTCATCCGGCATCTCCTTATGTCGTAAAGTATCTCTCCTGAGCAATTCTTTATGCCGTAAGGCTATCAATCGGAGGCGTTTCGCGATGACATTGCCCGTCACCTTCGTCGAGGTCGTCGAGGTCCGCCGGATCACCCCGCGCACCGCCCGGATCACCTTCGCCGCCGACGATCTGCCCGACACCGTCGGCACCGCCCCCGACCAGCAGCTCAAGCTCTGCTTCCCGCGCCCGGGGCAGCGCGAACCGGTGCTGCCCGCCCGGCAGGACGACCCGATGGGCTGGTACCAGGCCTACCTGGCGATCCCGGAGGAGCGGCGCCCGCTGCTGCGCAGCTTCACCCTGCGCGGACGGCGCCCCGGCACCCGACTGGTGGAGATCGACTTCGTGCTGCACGGCGACACCGGCCCGGCCGCCGCCTGGGCGCTGCGGGCCGCGCCGGGGGACCGGCTCGGGATGGTCGGTCCGTCCGCGCTGTACGCCCCGGCGGTGCCGTTCGCCGAGGCGGCGGCCGCCGCCGACTGGGTGCTGCTGGCCGGTGACGAGACCGCGCTGCCGGCGCTCGCGACGCTGGTCGGGGCGCTGCCCGAGGGGGTGCGGGCGTACGCCTGGATCGAGGTCGCCGACCGGGCGGAGCGCCAAAGCCTGGAAAGCCGCGCCGAGTTGGAGGTGGAGTGGCTGTACCGCGACGGCGCGACCCCGGGTGCGGTGCTGACCGAGGCGTTCCGGGACGGTGTGCTGCCGGCGGGCGAGCCCTTCGTCTGGCTGGCCGGGGAGGCGGGGGCGGTCCGGGCGATCCGGCGGTGCCTGGTCGAGGAGCAGGGGGTGCCGAAGGGGAACATCGACTTCACCGGCTACTGGCGCCACCGGCTGACCCAGGACGACGCGCCCACCCCCGAGGACCTGGCGGACGCCCGGGAGCGGTCGGCCGGCCGCTGAGCGGGGCTCGGAAAGGGCCGATCGGCTGAAAGCGGGGGGTTCGGCCCGATTTCCGCTCCGAATTTTACTGATCGATGGTCAACTTTACTTTCTGATGGGGATTTACCCCCTTGTCGTGATCCTCTCAGGTGCGTTGAAATGCGTCAGCTGTCCATCTGACGAGAGGATTTATATGATCAGCTGGCGGAAAACCCGGCTAACAGCCGCCGTCGCGGTCACCGCGGCGTCCATGGTCCTGA
Organism: Kitasatospora sp. NPDC001547; assembly: GCF_042894165.1. Lineage (NCBI taxonomy): Bacteria > Bacillati > Actinomycetota > Actinomycetes > Kitasatosporales > Streptomycetaceae > Kitasatospora > Kitasatospora sp. NPDC001547. Next base: position 556,041 of record NZ_JBIAVL010000001.1, read on the forward strand.
GCCTCGGGACGGTCGCCGGAGCGGCCCCGGCCGCCCCCGCCCCGCAGAACGCCCAGGCGGCGCCCGCGGACGGGGCCCCGGTGCCGGTGATCGTGATCCTGAAGGACCAGATCGCGGACGCCCCGGCCGACCACCGCCACCTGGGCGCCCGGCAGCAGAAGGCCGCCGACGCCCAGGCGCCGCTGCTGGACAGGGTCAGGGCGGGCGGCGGCACCGACATCAAGACCTTCGTGGTCGGCAACGCCTTCTCCGCCACGGTCGGTCCCGCCCTGCGGGCCCGGCTCCAGGCAGACCCGGCGGTCGCCGCGGTGGTGGCGGACGGCCAGGTCCAGGTCGCCCCGCCGACCGCGGCCAAGGCGAAGGCCGCCGCTGCCGCCGCGGGTGCCAAGGCGCCCAAGGCCGACGCCTCGCCACAGGCCGACGCCGCTCCGCAGGCCGTTCCGGGCAGCAACGGTCAGGACGGCAAGGCTCAGGACGGCAAGGCTCTGGACGGCAAGGGGCAGAGCGGCAAGGCTCAGGCGGCCGAGGAGAACGCGACCAACACGGTCTGCCCCTCCGACCCGGGCAAGCCGCTCCTGGAGCCCGAGGCCCTGTACTCGACCCGGGCCGTCACCGGCAACGGCAAGCCCGGTGTGGAGGACCTGGCCACCGGCAAGGGCGTCAAGGTCGCCTACATCGCGGATGGCCTCGACCCGGACAACCCGGACTTCATCCGGGCCGACGGCTCGCACGCCGTGGTCGACCACCAGGACTTCGCGGGCGACGGCTGGGACGCGCCGACCGGCGCGGCCGAGGCCTTCGGCGACGCCTCGGCGGTCATCGCCCAGGGCCGCCAGGTCTACGACGTCTCCGCGTTCGTCAACGCCTCGCACCCGCTGCCGACCGGCTGCACCATCCGCATCCGCGGCCTCGCCCCGGACGCCGACCTGGTCGCGCTGAAGGCCGGCGGCGAGATGATGTCCAACTCGTCGATCCTCCAGGCGATCGACTACGCGGTGCGGGTCGCCCACGTGGACGTGCTGAACGAGTCCTTCGGCGGCAACGTCACCCCGGACAGCGGCGCCCACGACACCATCTCGCTCTTCAACGAGCAGGCCGTCAAGGCCGGTGTCACCGTCGCCGTCTCCACCGGTGACGCCGGCATCAGCGGCACGATCGGCACCCCGGCCACCGACCCGTACGTGATCGCGGTCGGCGCCTCCACCGACAACCAGAACTACCAGCAGACCGGTTACGCGGCCTCCCAGTTCTCCAACCGGACCTGGAGCGACAACCGGATCTCCGCGCTCTCCTCGGGCGGCTTCACCCAGGCCGGCCGGACCGTCGACCTGGTCGCGCCCGGCGAGTCGGACTGGGCGCTGTGCACGCCCGACACCAGCAGGTACACCGACTGCAAGGGCTACAACGGCCGGCCCTCGCCGATCCAGCCGTTCGGCGGCACCAGCCAGTCCGCCCCCTTCGTGACGGGCGCCGCGGCCCTGGTCATCCAGGCCTACCGGGACACCCACGGCGGCGACTCGCCGTCCCCGGCCCTGGTGAAGAAGCTCCTCACCGGCACCGCCACCGACCTCGGCGTGCCGGCCGAGGAGCAGGGCGCCGGCCTGCTGAACGTCCGCGCCGCCGTCGAGGCCGCCCGCGGCTACGACGACGGGGACGGCACCGGGGGCGCGCGGACCGTGGTGGTCGGCACCGGCCAGGTCGACATCGCCGGCGCCCCCGGCTCGACCCACACCGCCGAGGTGTCCGTCACCAACACCGGCGACAGCACCCAGACGGTGAGCGCCGCGACCCGCACCTTCGCCCCGCAGTCGAGCGAGCGGCAGACCGTCCAGCTGGACCCGTCCTCGACGGACACCTTCAAGTACGCGACCAACGGCGCGGACTGGGTGCGCAAGCAGGTCACGTTCACCGTCCCGGCCGGCGCCGACCGCCTCGCGGCCTCGATCGCCTGGCAGGGCGCGCCCGACCCGGTCACCAACGGACCGGTGGTCCGCATGACGCTGCTCGACCCCTCGGGCCGCTTCGAGACCAACACCCGCCCGCAGGGCGGCGCCACCCCGGCGGACTTCGGCCTGGTCGACGTCCCGCACCCGGTGGCCGGCGAGTGGACCGCCGTCCTCTACACCCCGGCCGGTCCCGCCGGCTACAAGGGCGACGTCCAGCTGGGCACCGCCACCCAGCGCGCGGTGCCGGCCGGCGCCGTGAGCCCGAGCACCACCGACCTGAAGCCGGGCCAGACCAGGACCCTCAAGGTCCAGCTCACCACCCCGGCCACCAGCGGCGACTCCAGCCAGGCCGTACTGGTCTCCAGCTCCGACGGCCACACCACCAGCGTCCCGGTCGTGCTGCGCAGCCTCGTCCCGGTCGACCACGGCAAGGGCACCTTCACCGGAACCGTCACCGGTGGCAACGCCCGCAGCGCCTCGCCGACGCAGAGCTTCTCGTACGCCTTCGACGTCCCGAAGGGGCAGCGGGACCTGCGGGTCGGCGTGACTGTCGGCAAGGACCCGAAGCTGCTCATGCAGGGCGCGCTGATCAGCCCGAACGGCACCCCGGTCGACATCGAGGGCAACGGGCTGTTCGACGCCCAGGGCAACCCGGCCGGCACCGGTGACGGCGTCTCGGCCACCGCCGTCGCCCCGGCCGCCGGCCGCTGGCGGTTCGTCCTGAACGTGCTCGGCCCGGTCAGCGGCCAGGAACTCGCCCAGGACTTCACCGGCACCGTGGCGTTCGACCGGAACCAGGCCACCGCGGCCGGGCTGCCGAACGACACCCGCACCAGGCTGGCGGCCGGCAAGCCGGTCACCGTCCAGGTGGACTACACCAACAACACCGTCGCGACCCAGCGGATCGCGGCCGACGGCCGGCTGGACCGCCGGGTGGACCTGCCGCTGGTACCGCGGGGCGCCTCCGCGACCGTCAGCCTGCCGCTCAGCCTCGACTCCGCGGTGCCGTCCTTCCTGGTGCCGCCGGGCACCGACCGGCTCCAGGCCGTGGCGGCGTCCTCCACGCCGGCGCAGATCGAGCTGAGCGCCACCGCCGGCTCGCCGGACCTGTTCGGCGACCTGAGGAAGGCCCAGGACGGTTCGGCCGTCTCGGTCGCGACCGACCACGGCACCGCCGAGCAGCCGGTCGTCCCCGGCAACTGGGGCACCTTCGTCCAGCAGATCGGCCCGTTCGGCACCGGCGGGGCGCCGGCCGGCACCTCCACCGTCACGGCCACCGCGCACACCCTGGCCTTCGACCCGGCGCTGACCTCCAGCACCGGTGACCCGTACGCCGCCTCCGTGGACGCCTCGGCCGCGGCCGCCGTCCCGGTGACCGTCGCCCCCGGCGCCACCGGCTCGCTCCAGGTGACGCTGACCCCGGCCGGCCCCAGGGGCAGCACCGTGAGGGGCGTGCTGTACCTGGTCTCCGGCCCGACCGGCGTGGCCACCGCCAACAACGTCCTGAACACCACCGGTTCGGTGCTCGCGGCGATCCCGTACAGCTACACGGTGGGCTGACCTCACGCCGGTTCCACCGGAGTCGAGACCGAGGCCGTCCCGGATCGCCGGGGCGGCCTCGGCCGCGTCCGGTGGGCCGGACACCTTGCGGGCCGGACACCTTGCGGGTGGGGCCGTGCGGGCACCAACGCGGTACCGGCGCGGCACCGGTGGGTTCCGGGGCCGGTCGGCTGGGCAGGGTCGGGAGTGAACGGATGTCGTCACCGGATGGGGAGTCTTCGAGTTGAACCAGGCGATCAAGCACGGCGAGGCCGAGGTGAACGGCGTACGGCTGCACTTCGCGGAGCAGGGCGAAGGGCCGCTGGTCCTGCTGCTGCACGGCTTCCCGGAGAGCTGGTACTCCTGGCGGCACCAGTTCGGGCCGCTCGCCGAGGCCGGCTACCGGGTCGTCGCGCCGGACCAGCGCGGGTACGCCCGCAGCGCGCAGCCGGAGCGGGCGGACGCCTACAGCCTGCTGCACCTGGTCGGCGACGTGACCGCGCTGATCGGCGCGCTGGGCGAGGAGCGGGCGGTCGTGGTCGGGCACGACTGGGGCGCGCCGGTGGCCTGGACGACCGCCGCGCTGCGCCCCGACCTCGTGCGCGGGGTGGCCGGGCTGAGCGTACCGCCGCTGCCGGTGGGCGGGCCGCCGCCGCTGGAGGCGGCCCGGGCGGCCTTCGGCGAGGGCTTCTACCAGGTCTACTTCCAGGAGCCCGGCAAGGCCGACGCCGAACTGGCCGCGGACGTGAAGTCCAGCCTGCGCCGCATCCTCTGCGGCAGGCAGCCGGACGGCGTGCCCCGGCCGTGGATCATCCCCGAGGGCAAGGGGCTGCTGGACACCGTCCCGGAGCCGGAGCGGCTGCCGGACTGGCTCACCGACGCGGACCTGGACGTCTTCACGGCCGACTACGCCACCCACGGGGCGAAGGCCTTCACCGGCGGCCTCAACTGGTACCGCAACCTCGACCGCAACGCCGAACTGCTGGCCGCCTTCAGCGGGGTGACGGTCGACGTGCCCGCGCTGTTCGTGGTCGGCGAGCAGGACCTGGTCAACGCGATGGTCCCGCCCCCGGTGCTGGACCACCTGCTGGGGCGGCTGCCCAGGCTGCACCGCCACGTCCGGCTGCCGGACACCGGGCACTGGACGCAGCAGGAACGCCCGGCGGAGGTGACCGAGGCGCTGCTGGACTTCCTGGCGCACCTGGACAAGTGATCGGCCGACGGAACGCCGGTCGCGGCCGCCCGCCCGGAGCCGGCGTTCCGCCTCGGCGCGGACCAGTGGCCCCGGTCGGCGTCAGACCGGCAGCAGGCGGGCGATCAGCTCGCCGAGGCGGCGGGCGTTGCGGCAGGAGTGCATCTCCACCACGCCCGCGTAGGCCAGGGCGGCGGAGTCGCCGGTCGGCCAGAGCGAGGGCTGCTCGGGGTTGAGCCAGAATACCCGGCGGGCCCGGGCGTCGATCCGGCGCAGCGCGTCCAGGTTGGGGTCGCGCTGGTTGTTCCTGGCGTCGCCGAGGACCAGGACGCAGGTGCGCGGGCCGACCGCGTCCAGGTGGTGCTCGGCGAACCCGCCCAGCGCGGAGCCGTAGTCGCTGTTGCCGTGGTAGCCCGTGACCTCGGCCTCGGCGAGGATCCGGGCGGCCAGGCGGGCCGGGTCGTCGCCGCCGCGGAGGAGGCCGGTGACCTCGGCGGTGCGGTTGACGAAGGCGAACACCCGGACCTTGCTGAACTGTTCGCTCATCGCCTGCACCAGCAGCATGGTGAAGTCGGCGAAGCCGGCCACCGAGCCGGAGACGTCGCACAGCAGCACCAGCTCCGGGCGCGCCGGGCGGCGCAGCCGGTACGCGGGGCGCAGCGGTACCCCGCCGGTGGTCAGCGAGCGGCGCAGGGTGCGGCGCAGGTCGATCTCGCCGCGGGCGGCGCGGCGGCGCCGGGCGGCCAGACGGGTGGCCAGCTTGCGGGCCAACGGGTGGACGGTGCGGCGCAGTTCGGCGAGCTGGTCGCGGCCGGCGTAGAGGAAGTCGACCAGGTCGGGGGTGGGGGCGACGGCGCGTTCGGCGATCCGCTCGGGGCCGCGCAGCTCGGCGACCCGGCGGCGGGCCTCGCCGGCGGTCAGGGCGCGGAAGTCCCGGATGCGGCGGCGAATCTCGTCGGCGAGCACCAGGTCGGAGAGGTCCGGGGCGTCCTGGCCCTCGCGCAGGGCGGCCAGGACGCGGGCCAGCAGCGTCTCGGGGGCGAGCCGGCCGAGCGCCTGCTGGGCGGACCAGCCGCCGGTGCCGGGCGAGCCGCCGGTGCCGGGCGAGCCGCCGGTGCCGTACCGGCCGAAGGCCTCCACCACCTCGCCGGCCAGCCGGGCCTGGGCGGCGCGGTCGTCGGCGGCCAGCGCGGCGGCGAGGCGGTCGCGCAGCTGCTCGCGCAGCGGGTCGGGGCGGCCGAAACGCGGCGGCTCGGGGTCGTCGGGAACGGGCGGCGGGTCCGCCCGGACGGCCTCCAAGGTGCCGACGCCGAGCGGGAAGAACAGGTCGAAGGCGGCGTCGAAGACCGTCCGCTGGCCCTCCGAGCGCAGCAGGGCGGCGGCCAGGCCGGCCCGCATCCGCTCGCGGTCGGTGAAGCCGAGGACGTCCAGCACGGCGGCGGCGTCCACCGTCTCGGCCGGGCCGATCCGCAGGCCGTGGCCGCGCAGGGCGCGGACCAGGCCGGTGAGGCGGGCTGCGGTGTCGGCCGGCTGCGGCGCCGTCACGCCGGGGTGAGCTTCTGGGCGGCCTTGCGGACGTCGTCCTGGTGCTTGAGGATCACCCCGAGGGTGTCCCGGACGACGGCCTCGTCCAGGGTGTCGGCGCCCAGGGCGAGCAGGGTGCGGGCCCAGTCGATGGTCTCGGCGACGGACGGCGCCTTGCGCAGCTCCATCGCCCGCAGCGCGCCGACGATCCGGACCAGCGACTCGGCCAGCGTCTCGTCCAGGCCGGGCACCTTGAGCCGGACGATCCGGCGCTCCAGCTCGGCGTCGGGGTAGTCGAGGTGGAGGAAGAGGCAGCGGCGGCGCAGCGCCTCGGAGAGCTCGCGGGTGGCGTTCGAGGTGAGCAGGACGAAGGGGCGGCGGGTCGCGGTGATGGTGCCCAGCTCGGGGACGGTGACCTGGAAGTCGCTGAGCACCTCCAGCAGCAGCGCCTCCACCTCGACGTCGGCCTTGTCCATCTCGTCGATCAGCAGCACGGTCGGCTCCTCGCCGCGGATCGCGGTGAGCAGCGGGCGGGTGAGCAGGAACTCCTCGCCGAAGATGTCGGTGCGGGCCTCCTGCCAGCCCTCGTCGCGGCCGGCGGTGATCCGCAGCAGCTGCTTGGCGTGGTTCCACTCGTAGAGGGCGCGGGCCTCGTCGATGCCCTCGTAGCACTGGAGCCGGACCAGCCGGGCGCGGCCGATCTCGGCGACCGCCTTGGCGAGTTCGGTCTTGCCGACCCCGGCGGGGCCCTCGACCAGCAGCGGCTTGCCGAGCCGGTCGGCGAGGAAGACGGTGGTGGCCACGGCGGTGGAGGCCAGGTAGCCGGTGGCGGCCAACTGCTCGGCGGCGTCCGCCACCGAGGTGAAGAAGCCCGTGCTGTCGTCGCTCATCCGCCTGCCCCGTTCCGGTTGGCCGTCTGCGTGCGGCGCCACCCTACCGGCCGGTCACTTCGCTGTCTCGGGGGTTGGGGCGGGGGCGGGTGTCCGGGGACGGGTGACGGGGGGCGTTCGGTCAGGGCGCGCTTACGGGGCGGGTACGGCGGAGCGGCGTACGGCCCCGTGAAGGTGCCGTACGCCGCCGTGGTGCCGGCGGGCCTGGTGGGCGGTGGACCCGGGGCCCTCAGCCGCGTCCCGGCGTCAGTTGACGAAGAGGACCGGGCTGCCGGCGACGGAGCTGTCGACGACCGGGCCGTAGGTGGCGCTGAAGTAGCCCGTCGAGAAGCACAGGCTCGGGCCGGAGGCCAGGGTGAACGCCTGGCCGGCGAACCCGATGGTGTTGCCGGTGTTGGAGGTGGTGCCGTTGATCCCGGTGGTGTTCTGGTAGTTGCAGCTGATGCTGCCCAGGATGGTGTTGAGCACCACGGTGGTGCCCATCACGCCGGCCGCGCCGGGGGTGAGCTTGACCGGGTTGCCGGGGGCGTCGCTGACCGTGTTGGTGAACGGCAGGTTGGTGACCGTGACGCTCTTGACGCCGGTGACACCGACGACGTTGGAGGTGCAGGACCCGAAGGTCTGGGTGTCGAGCCGCTCGACGGCGCTGCCCGGCGCGGCCGGGTTGGAGGTGACGGTCGCCGAGAAGGAGGAGGCGGCGCACTTGACGCCGGTCGTCCCGGTGGCGCTGTTGTAGAAGGTCGCGGAGGTGCCGGAGACCAGGTTGGCGGTCAGCACGTCACCGACGGCGACGGCCGGGCCGGTCGGACTGCCGGTGGTCAGGACCGCGCCGGCGGCCTGGGCGGGGGAGACGGCCGCGCCGGTGAGGGCGAGCGCGGCGAGGGCGGTGGTGGCGAGGGTGCGGCGGATGCGCATGAGGGTACCTCTCTCCGTCCGGAGGACGGGTGGGGGAATCCCGGCGTGCGGGTGTGGTGGTGAGCACGGCGGGGGAGGTGCATGGCGTGCCGGAGGCTTGGTACCGGTGGCCTCGTGCCGAAGGCTCCGTCGAGCCGGTTCGTCCCGCGGGAGGTGTCCCGCAGGCTGCGTCGCGCGGGCTTCGGACGGTGCCGAGGGAGGGCGGGCCCGGCGCCACGGGCCCGTCCGTGCGGTACGGCGGTGCGGACGTACGCGAGGGTGGGCGTACGGAGGTGCGGGTGGTGCTGCGGTGCGGGTGGTGCGGTGGTGGTGCGGCGGTACCGGCGTGCGGTGGTGCGGTGGTGGTACCGGCCGCAGTGGTGCTGCCGTGCGGCCCTGCGTACGGACGGCGGCGTGGACCACCAGCGGCACCGCGCCGTTCGGTCGGGGACGTGCGGTGCCGTGGGGGCACGTCGACGGCTGCCACCGTCGCGGTCCCGCCTCCGCCGTGGTCCCGACGGCCCGGGCGTTCGCCTCGGGCCGACCGGGGCCCCCGGAGGTTCGACCGGTGGGGGCCTGCTCGCCCACCGGTTGGAAACCTGTCAGTGTTGTAAACCCGGTGTTACGTCAATGTCAATACAGGACACAGGAGTTGGTGATGGATCGGAAACACCTCCGCGGAGCCGACGTGGTCCTGCTGCCGGGCGCCCGGACCGGCCGGGACCCGGCCCGCTCGATCAAGCCCGGCCCGCGCCGACTGCCCGCCGGCGTCATCGCCGCCACCCAGCGCGACCGGCTGCTGGACGGTCTGGTGCGGACCGTCGCCGAGCGCGGCTACCAGCACGCCACGGTCAGCGACATCTGCCGGGCGGCCGGCGTGACCAGGCCGGTCTTCTACGAGCTGTTCAGCGGCAAGGAGGACGCCTTCCTGGCCGCGCACCGGCACGGCACCGGTGTGGTGATCCGGCGGATGGCGGAGGCCTTCACGGCCGAATCCGACTGGTGCCGGGGCATCCGGAAGGCCCTCGGCGTGATGCTCCAACTGCTCGCCGGGACACCGGCGTTCGCCACCATGGCGGTGATCGAGGTCGAGGCCGTCGGTCCGGCCGGCCGGCATGAGCGGGCCCAACTGCTCACCAGATTCCGGGGGTTCTTCGCCGAGGTGCCCCAACTGCCGGGCAGCGTCGAGGCGAAGGAGATGGTGGACGCCGTGGTGGGCGGCGTCTACAGCGCGATCTACCGGCGGATCGACTCCGGCCGGACGGAACAACTGATGGAACTGCTACCGGTGTTGAGCATGTTCTGCCTGTCGCCGTTCCTCGGTCCGGCGGAGGCGGCCGAGCGGCTGGGGGTGCGGGACTGGCCGAAGCGGGTCGCGGACTGGTGAAGTTCCTCCGTGCACCCGTATTGACCCGGCCAATACCGGGCAGTAGCTTCCCAGTTACTCACCGAGCGCCGACCGGGCCCGCCCCGCTGCCAAGGGGCGGACGGCCCGGTCGGGCCGGGTAACGCTGTCCGCGCCAGGACAACGTGCCAGTGCCTGCACACCCATTCCATCCACAGGGAGCACACATGGCCATGTCCGAGGACGCCGCCACGGCGGCCGAGACCCCGCAGACGCCGAGCGCGCCGAGAAGAGGCCGGGTTCGGATGAAGCGCACCGCCCTGATGGCCGTGCCGGCCGTCGCGGCCGGGGGCGTCCTGATGGCGCTCACCGCGCAGGGCGTGCTCGCCGCCCAGTTCTCCATCTCCGGCATGCCGTTCACCATCACCGCCGACAAGCTGGACGGCGAGGGCTTCGCGCAGTTCGGCGCGCTGGACTCGATGATCCCCGACAGCCCCAACGCCGGGTCCACCGGCGGCCAGGTGCTGGTCGCGGTGTCGGCGATCAAGAAGGCCGAGATCACCAACCTCTGCCAGAGCGTCGACCTCGGCGGCATCAACCTGGTGATCCACGCGGGCGACGGCGGCACCCCGGTCACCGCCTCCGACCTCACCACCGACTCCGACCTGCTCTCCGGCAACGCGGAGTTCAGGAACATCGAGATCGGCGGCGACGCCAGCACGTACACCAAGGCCGGACCGATCGGCAAGGGCAACCCCGGCGTGTTCGGCCAGCAGGCCGACCACGTCACGCTGACCAACCTGAACCAGCACAACTACGCGAGCACCGCCGTCGGGTTCAAGCTGCCCAACCTGCGGCTGAGCTTCAGCTCCACGGGCTGCTGACCATGACGGAGTCCGAACCGGAGCCGGCCCGCACCGGCGGGGACACCGCGGCACGGGCCCAGGGGGTGGCCGCCGAGGGGACGGCGGCCGCGCCCGCCCAGGCCGTGACGGCCCCCGCCGCCGAGCCCGCCGCACGCCCGGCCAAGCGCGACTGGCGGGGCAAGCGACCGTTCTGGGGCGGGCTGCTGGTGACGCTCGGCGGCGCCGAGATCCTGTTCACCCTGAAGGCCCCGCTGCCCGTCATCCTGCACATCGGGATGCAGGGGCTGGCGGGGTACCTGGTGCCGGCGGTGATGGTGCTGTGCGGCCTGCTGATCCTGTTCAACCCGGCGCAGCGGCTGTTCTACTCCATCCTCGCCCTGCTGGCCTCGCTGGGCAGCTGGATCACCTCCAACCTGGGCGGCTTCGTGATCGGGATGCTGCTCGGGGTGGTCGGCGCCTGCCTCACCTTCGGATGGCTGCCCGACCAGCCGCTGCGCCAGGGCCGGCAGCGGCGGCTGGACCGCCGGGAGGCGCGCCGGGCGGGCGCCTGACGGGCCTGACGGGTCTCCACGGCCTGTCGGGGCCGGCGCCTGGCGGGCCGCAGCCGGACGGCCAGGGGCTCGTGACGGCGGCGCCCCGGGGTCCTGGTGGTGGGAGAGCACCAGGGCGCGGGGCGCCGGGGCACCGGGGCGCGGGGGCACCCTCCGGTCGTGCCCGCCCGTTCCGGGCGGTCCCAGCCGCGGTTCCGGCCGCGGTCCCGGCCGCCGTCAACCCTCCCGGTCCGTCGGCACCGACGCAAGGGGTCGATGGTCCCGGGTCCGCCCGGGGCGATCGGCCCTTCTCGCGTTCGGCGGGCGGGCAGTTGACTGAACAGGACATGGACAACAGCAGCAGCACGAACACTGGCACCGCCACTGCCACCGCCGAGTACGACCGCCTGATCGCCCGCCATCACGCGATGCGCCTGCGACGCCGACTCCTGGCCCCGTCCTCCTCGGGCGGCGGCGACCTCGGGTACGGCGCCCACGGCGGGGACAGCGGCTACGACGGCGCCGCCGACCAGTACCTGATCCGGCGCGACCTCGACCTGATCTCCCCGCTCGCGGACCTGATCGACCACCTCTACGCGGTGATGTTCGACCACCGCCCGTACCTGCGGCCGCTCTTCCCCGACTCCATGGAGTTCCAGCAGCTCCACCTCGAACGGATCTTCCACCACCTGATCGACCACCTCGACCGGCCGGCCGAACTGGAGCGGACGCTGCGCCAACTCGGCCGCGACCACCGGAAACTGGGCGTCCGGCCGGTGCACTACGAGGCGTTCGAGGAGGCCCTGTGCGCGGCCGTCCGGCACCGGGCCGGCGAGCGCTGGAGCGAGGAACTGGAGGGCGCCTGGGTGCGGATGCTGCGCTTCGCCGTCGGTGCGATGGTCGCCGGCGCCGACTCCGCGCTCACCGAACCCCCGTACTGGCACGCCGTGGTCACCGGCCACGAGCGCCGCCGCCCCGACCTCGCCGTGCTGCGGGTGCGCACCGGCGAACCGTACCCGTACCGGGCCGGGCAGTACGGCACCGTCGAGCACCCGGCGCTGCCGCACACCTGGCGGCAGTACTCGATGGGCTGCGCCCCGCGCGCCGACAACGAGGTGGAGTTCCACGTCCGCCGCACCGGGCCCGGCGGGGTCAGTGCCGCCCTGGTCGAGCACACCGCCGTCGGCGACCGGCTGCGCCTCGGCCCGCCGCGCGGCAGCCTGCTGCCCGACGACGACGTCCGGGACCTGCTGCTGGTCGCGGGAGGCACCGGCCTCGCCCCGATGAAGGCGATCGTCGAGCAGCAGGCCGCCCACCGGCCGACCGGCCGCCTGGTCCACCTGTTCGTCGGCGCCCGGGACCGCGCGGACCTCTACGACTGGCAGTCCCTGGCCGAACTCGGCCTGCACAAGCCGTGGTTGACCGTCACCCCGGTCACCGTCGGCGAACTCGCCGACACCGTCGCGGCGGCCGGCGACTGGCGCGAGCACCTGGCCTGCGTCACCGGGCCGGCCGGCATGGTCGGGTCCGTCCGCACCCGGCTGGCGGCGGCCGGGCTGCCGCCGGCGCGGGTACGGTTCGACCAGGCGCTGTTCCGGTGACGCCGGCGGTGCGGACGGCTCAGCGGTAGCAGTAGGAGTCGGAGGAGGCGTCGCCGCCCGCCAGGTGGGTCTGGTGGACGCGCAGGCCCCGGAAGTCGGCGCCGTGCGGGAAGAAGCGTTCGTCGACGCTCAGCCCGCCGGCCTCCGGGTCCGCGTCCAGCTTGACCATCCACGGCTCGATGCCGTCCGGGTAGAACTGGTCGTCCCAGGCGCCGTACAGCGAGTTGGTGAGGTAGAGCCGTCGGCCGTCCCGGCTGATCTCCACCATCTGCGGCGCCCCGCTCAGCGGACGGCCCGGCTCGGCCGGGTGCGGGGTGCGGGCGGTGATCCCGCCGAGCCGGACCGAACCGGCCAACCGGGGGTGGAACGGGTCCGACACGTCGTACTGGAACAACTCGCCGGTGCCCCAGGCGGACACGTACAGCCAGCGGTCGTCCACCGACAGGTTGATGTCGGTCACCAGCGGCGGCACCGCGCCGAACGGCCGCAGCGCCGGCGGCAGGTCCTCGGCCTTCGCCGGCTCGGCGGGGATCTCGATCACCTTGCGCGCGGTGAAGGCCGGCCCCTCCCGGTACCAGAGCCAGACCGAGGAGGAGAGGTCCTCCACGTTGGTGACCACCCCGGCGAAGCCCCACTCCGCCTGCGGGTCGTGCGCCGGGCGCAGCTCCAGCACCATCTGGTACTGGTCGCCGAGGTCCACCCGCTGGAGGTGGCGGCCGGAGTCCAACTCCCAGAAGTGCAGCGCGTGGCCGTACCTGCGCCCCAGCAGGAGGTCCGGCACCACGCCGTCCTCGACCATCCACGGGGTGCCCCACTCGCTGGTGACGGCCACGTTGGTGCCCAGGTGCCACCAGACGTCGTAGGCGAAGTGCTGCGGCCCGCGCTCGGTCTCCCAGGCGCGCAGCACCTCGAAGGTGGTGTGGTCGAGCAGCGCCACCCCGCCCGGGCCGTCGTCGCCCTCGCCGCTGCCGAGGCAGGACAGGAAGACGCCGTCGGGGCCGCAGTGCAGGGTGTGCGGGCGCGAGTAGCCCGCCCGGGCGGCCAGTTCCCCGGCCTCGACCGTCTTGACCAGGCGCGGGCGGACCGGGTCGGGACGGGTGTCCAGCACGTACAGCCGGGAGGAGCGCAGCCCGGGCAGCAGCAGGTAGCGCCGCTCCGGGTTCTCGTGGCAGGCGTGGGCGAGGGCACTGGAGCAGGCGTTCCAGCCGAAGTGGTGCAACTCGTCGCCGAGCGTGGGAAGTTCGGCGAAGTTCAGGACCTTCCCGTAGCTCGCGGAATCCGGATCGGTGTCGACGCTCAGCAGCGCGTCCGGCCGCCGCCCCGACCGGTCGAAGCCGGCCACGTACGCCAGCTTCTCCGGCGGAGCGGCGATCGCCTCGGCGGCCGACCGGTAGAGCGACGGATCGATGTGCCCGTGCCGCATGCAGACTCCCCAACTCGCCTTGTCCGTCCGGGAAGCGTTCCACACGACCACCGGCGCACAGCAGGCGCACGAGGGGCGGACGGCTACCCTGGCGGCGTGCACGACGGCATTCGGGGCGGCAACGTCCACGCCCCGGTCGTCCAGGTGCACACGGCGCAGCCGGCCTCCCCGCCCGGCCCCCGAGCAGGTCCGCCTTCCGCCGGCCCCGTCCGCCCGCCGCCGCCTCCTGGTCACCTCCCGGGAGACCCTCCCCCCGCGGCGCCCGGCCGTCCTCGTTCCTCCGTCCGAATGGTCGCCCTGTTCACCCCCGGCGAGGTGGAATCCCGGCCCCGTCCGCGGCGCCGGGGAGCGGACCGACGCGTGACACCCCCGGCCGCCGAGCGCTCCGCGGCTACCGGCCGGTATGGTCAGGGGCGGAAACGGGTGGTCGCCTGCCGATCCGGGCAGGCGGAGCAGAGGACGGGTGCGGCGAGCTGATGGATTTCCGTGAAGACATCCTGGGTGCCCCCTACGAGGCGGCCGAGCTGACGCTGCGGCCGGACGGCGAGGGGCCGGTGTGCGCGACGCTCGTCCGCCGGCTGGTGCCCGGGTCGGAGCGGGCCGTGCTGTACATCCACGGCTACAACGACTACTTCTTCCAGACCAACCTCGCGGACCACTACACCGCGCTCGGGTTCTCCTTCTACGCCCTCGACCTGCGCAAGTACGGCCGCTCGCTGCGCCCGCACCAGTCGCCGAACTTCGTCCGCCACCTCGCCGAGTACGACGAGGAGATCGACGAGGCGGTCCGGATCATCCGCGAGGTGGACGGCCACCGGCAGCTGCTGCTGAACGGGCACTCCACCGGCGGCCTCGTCGCCGCACTGTGGGCCGGCCGGCGGTCCGGGCGCGGGGTGGTGGACGGGCTGTTCCTCAACTCGCCGTTCCTGTCGATGCCGACCGGGCCGGCCGTCCGCGCGCTCGGCGGGCCGCCCCTGACGGCGCTCGGGCGGATGGCGCCGACCCGCGTCCTGCCGTCCGCGCTCAACCCGCACTACACCCACAGCCTGCACAAGGACCACCGGGGCGAGTGGGACTTCGACCTCACCCTCAAGCGCCCCGAGAGCTTCCCGCTGTTCGCGGGGTGGCTGTCGGCGATCCACCAGGGCCACCGGCGGCTGCGGCACGGGCTGGGGATCGACGTGCCGGTGCTGCTGATGGCCTCGACCCGGTCCATCTCCACCACCAAGTGGCACAACGCGCTGCACCACGCCGACGCCGTGCTGCGCGCCGACGACATCGCCGCGCAGGGCCCCCGGCTGGGCCGGCACGTCACCATCGTGCGGATCGAGGGCGGCATGCACGACCTGGTGCTCTCCGGCGAGGCGGCCCGCACCGAGGTGTTCGCCGAGCTGGACCACTGGCTCGCGGCCTACCTGGACGTCGAGCCCGTGGCCGGGCGGGCCGTCGGAGAGCACGCGTGACCTCCGAGCAGCACGAGCCCGACTCGCGCGACTCCGACGACTCGTACCACTCGTTCGACTCGCACGACGATCCGTTGCCGGTCGGGCGGCAGACCGACCTGGGCTTCGCCAAGCTGATGCCCGACCTCGACCGCGACGGCGGCTGGCTGCTCACCCTCGACGGCACCCCGCAGTCGTACGTCGACCTCGCCGACCCCACCCACCTGGAGTTCGAGTACACCCGGCGCCTCGGCCACCTCGCGGACGCGCTGGCCCCCGCCGGACGGCCGCTGGACGCGCTGCACCTCGGCGGCGGCGCCCTCACCCTGCCCCGCTACCTGGCCGCCACCCGGCCCGGCTCGCGGCAGCGGGTGGTGGAGGTCGACGGACCGCTGCTGGAACTGGTCACCGAGCGACTGCCCTGGCAGGGCCCCGGCGCGGACATCACCGCGACCGTCGGCGACGCCCGAGCGGCCCTCGCCGAGGTGCCGGCCGGCTCCCAGGACCTGGTGATCGCCGACGTCTTCCACGGCTCGCGCACCCCCGCCCACCTCACCTCGGTGGAGTTCCTGCGGCTGGCGGCGGCCGCGCTGCGCCCCGGCGGCTGCTACGCGGCGAACCTGGCGGACGGCCCGCCGCTGGCCTTCGCCAAGGCCCAGGCGGCGACGGTACGGGCGGTGTTCCCGTACGTCTGCCTGGTGGCGGAGGCGCCGGTGCTGCGCGGCCGCCGGTACGGCAACATCCTGCTGGCCGGTTCGACGGCGCCGCTGCCGGTCGCCGAGCTGACCCGGCTGCTCGCGGGCGACATCTTCCCGGCCCGGCTCACCGAGGGGGAGGACCTGGCGGCCCTGGTCGGCCGGATCGCCCCGGTCACCGACGCCGAGGCCACCGACTCCCCGCCCCCGCCGGACGGCGCCTTCAGCATCGGCTGAGGCTCCGGGGCCCCGAGGCCCCGGGGCCCACCGTCCCCCCGTCCCGGGCCCGGAAATCCGTTGGGCCTCCCCGGTCCCCGCCGATAGCGTGCGGGGACGAACCCGGAGGAGGCGAGACGATGCGGCCGCTGCTGCTGGTGGACGTCGACGGACCACTGAACCCGCACGCGGCGAAGCCGTATCGGCGGCCCGAGGGGTACGAGACCCACCGCCTGATGACGCCGCGCTGGGCGGCGGCCGAGCGCCGCCGGCTCACCGCGTGGGGCCTTCCCCACAAACCCCCGAAGCCGCTGCGGGTCTGGCTCAACCCGGCCCACGGGCCGGCCCTCGCCGCGCTGCCCTTCGACCTGGTCTGGGCGACGACCTGGGAAGAGGAGGCCAACACCTTCATCGCGCCCCTCCTGCGGCTGCCCGCCCTGCCGTACCTCGCCTGGCCCGAACCCCGGCCCGAGCCGGACGGCGGAGTGTTCTGGAAGACCCCGGAGATCGTCGCCTGGGCGCAGGGCCGCCCGTTCGCCTGGGTCGACGACCTGATCACGGACGCCGACCGCACCTGGGTCGCCGCCCACCACGACGGCCCGGCCCTCCTCCACCACGTCGACCCGAAGACCGGCCTGACGACGAAGGACTTCGCCCGGCTGACGGACTGGTCGAACGGGCTCGGCTGAGCGGAAGGGCCGGGCCGCTCCCCGCCTTTGTCACAACATCCCGGGGACCGCTACGCGGCGTGGAAGAGCCTCGTGGCGTCCTGGATCTCCGAGACGGCCCACGGGTCCGTTCCTGGACGAGGAACAGCTCGACTGGGCGGACGACCTGCTCGCGGTCGACGACGAGACCGCCGGGGCCGTCCGGGCCCTCGTCGGGCCGGACCGTGCCGACGTGCCAGTCCCGGATGCCGGCCGAGCGGACGTCGAGGGTGCCTCCGGACCGCTCGGCGATGATCAGCGCGGCGATCGGGGATCGGCAGTGGTTGCCCTTGCAGATCACCAGGACCTTGCGGCGTGCCGGGCTCACGCGGGGTCCACCCTTTCGATCTCGAAGGTGAGCACGCCGAGGGCTTCCTTGTGGGGCGGGAAGATGGCATGGATCGCTTCGAGGTGGGCTCTGGTGTCCGCCCTCCGATCTCCACTCCATGGGCGGGCAACTGCCGGACGACGGCCTCGGCTTGGTGGCGGTAGGGGTGGCGGGAGTGGAAGTGGCCGTTCTCCCGGATCTCGTACATGTCCGATGCGAAGTCGCAGTCGTTGAGAACCACGTCGAGCCGACGGTCGCAGCCGCTGCCGGTGACGCTCCAGCGGTCGGCACCCGCCGCGGACCACGTGAGGTCGATGTCCGCGCCGGTGCGGGCCAGGTGGGCGCGCTCGCGTTCGGCCTGCTCGTCGGCTGTGCGCCGGCGCTCGGCCGCCGGTTCAGCCTGGGGTGTCGATCGGCCTGCTCGCGCAATCGCAGGAACGAGGCCCGGCTCTCGGCGGTTTGGCGCTCCAGCTCCAGGGGGGTGGTGCTGCCAGATGGTGAGCATGACGCGGCCGTCCAGGGTGGCCGCGACGTCGCCGGCCGGCCTGGTGGAGGAACCCGGCGGCGATGACCAGCTCGACCACGCGGCAGCGCGCCCGGCGGCCCTTGGTCCCTTAGCTGGCGAAGCCGCCCTGGGGGCGGATGATCTCCAGGTTGGTGCCGTCCGGGTCGTTGAAGTAGGCGACCCGGGTGCCGAGGGCCGCGTTCGGGGTGACCTCGCCCTCGATGAAGGTGTAGTCCTCGCCGAGGAATTCGTAGCCGGCCTCCTTCATCCGCCGGTACACGGCGTCGAAGTCGTCGACCCGCAGGCACAGGTGCATCGAGCCGGGCCGGTTGGCCACCCCGTTGGTCCGCTCGCCGACCGGCTCCTGGAACTGGATGAGGTCGATGCCGAGGCTGTTGTCCAGGTTGATCGTGGCGTACCGCAGCTTCGCGACGGGCAGCCCCTGCGACCGGCCGAACGGCGCGCTGTGCATGGTCCCCTCCGCGACGGGCTCCCGTCCGGTGAGGGCCGTGTAGAACGCGATCGACGCGTCCAGGTCGGAGACCGAGATGCCGACATGGGCGGCCCGGGTGAGGTTCATCGGGGTGGTGGAAACGGCCATGGCCATCCCTCTCGTTCACGCCCCGCGGCCCGGTGGTCGGGGCAGCGGGGGGCGGGGGTACTGGAGGACCGGTCCGCTCCTATTCTCCCGGCGTCCGCCGATGGCGCACCTCGGACGACTGCGGTGCCGGAGCCGGGGGCGCGGCGGCGCTTGGACTCTGGACAGGGCGTAGACGGGCTTCGGCGGGGACGAGGCGGCAGCCACCCTGGTGGACGAGTTCCAGGGCATCGACACCGCCTGGCCGCGATGGAGCGCACCGCCAGCGCCCTCGGCGCGGTCCTGCCGATGACCCCCTACCGCCCCGGCCTGGACGTCGCCACCATCCCCACGGCCGGCATCGCCCACCCCGTCCCCAGAGCAGCGCCGCCGTGGACCAGACCCTCATGGACCACGAGGACCGCGTCCGGGCCCTGGAACGCTGGCGCTACGGCATCGTCGCCTCCGGACTCGCCCGGAGGCACCGCACTGATCGACGCGGTCGTACGCCTGAAGGGCTGAGCACCGAGGCGCGGCCGCGACGCCATCGCCGCCCGCTGGGGAAAACCTCGTGTGGGACGCGGCGTCCGTGTCGCGTACGTCGCGTGAAATCTGTCGCACGTGGTAACTCACTTGTTATTTCCGCGAGTTAAAACGATGGGTGACCGCGTTCCCGCCGGGGCACAATGAGGACATGTGGAGCAAGTTCCGAGTGCCACGCACGCTCTTGCTCGTCCTGTTCACGGTGATCGCCACGGTCCTCGTTCTCCACTTGCCCGGACCTCCTGGTCATGGTCGATCGGATCATCCGCGTCACCATGATGGGCCTGTCTACCAGCCCCCGCCGCTCCCGCAGCCCGCTCCGCCTCCGCCCCCACCCTGGCCGGGGTGGCCGGGGCCGCCGCCGTGGCAGGTGTACCGGTAGTCATCGGGCGTCGGAAGCCGATTCCGCCCGGCGTGGTGGCGTCCGAGTCGAGGACATGCGGGCGCGGCTCTGTGCGCCGGGGCGGCGGTGCGGTCGGTCATGTCAGTGGCGGGGCGTACTGTCCGCGCCATGAACACTCTTCACCTCGCACCATGGTCCGAAAAGGGTCTGCAGATCCTGCACCGCCAGAACACTCCCGAGATGACCGAGCACCTCGGCGGACCGGAGACCGAGCAGGCGATCGCCGATCGTCATGCGCGCTACCTGCGCCTTGACGGCGGCGAGATGCTGATCGTCCACCTCGGTGAGGTGGCGATCGGTTCGGTCGGGTACTGGGAGCGGGAGTGGAACGGCGAGGACGTGTACGAGACCGGGTACGGGATCCTTCCGGAGTTCGGCGGTAACGGATACGCGGTCGAGGCCCTGCGGTTGGCTGCGGACCGGGCGGCGGCGCGTGGCGACCGGCGCTACCTGCACGCGTTTCCCCACGTGGAACACGCGGCGTCGAACGCGGTGTGCCGCAAGGCCGGGTTCGACCTGGTCGGCACGACCTCCTTCGAATACCCCAAGGGCACCTGGTCGGAGTCCAACGACTGGCGGCTCGACCTGACTGCCAGGGGAGTCTGACCGCACCGCTCGGACAGGTGCGTGAAGGGCGGTCCGGGCCGCTGACGGAGGCGGTCGAGCCGGTCTGTGCTGCATGGGCGTCGGCAACTTCTGGTCCGACTTCGAGGGCTGACGTCCACTCGGCGCGGCCCGCCGCTCCGGTGCTCGCGGGAAGCCGCCGGGCTCCGCGACACGGGGGCGCCGGCGGATGACCGCTCCAGGGCGGGGGCCGGTCCTGACCTCGGGTTGCGGGTGATCGGCGGGGCCATTCGGGGTTGGACGGGGGCCGTCTGCAGCCACGAGGGCGACGTCCCTCGGCGTCCCTCCGGCGGGGCGTGGGCCTGCGGGTTTGCCGCCCCGCCCGCCGGGCACGCGCCCGGGCACCGGAGCGACGAACGCCGAGAAGGGAGGCCCCGCGACGGCTACCGGCGAAACCGGGTTCAGCGACGTGGCGTACACCCGATCCCCGTGCAGTACCACGCTCTGAAGGCCGGCCACGACTACGGCCAGTACGTGTGGGACGCGGGCGACGGCGGCGAGGAGGACGGCCCCGCGGTGAGCGGCGGCGCCGCGTCATGAGCCCCGGCCCCGGCTCGCCGTGGGCGGGGCCGGGGCGGGTCGAAGCGGTGGGCGGCGGGGGTCTCGTACTCGGGGCCGGGTCGGCCTGCCGGGCCCGGGACGCCCTCGTTGGTCGTCCGGGCCGTTGTGCGAAAGGAGGCGGGCACCGTGAAGCCTGCAGATGTGACGTTCAAGGCGTTCGGCCTGGTACCGGGGCCGTGGAGCGGTGTGGCGGCCGGGTGGGCCCTTCGACGGCTGCGGCGCCGTCGCGGCGACCCTGCGCAGGGCCGGCACGTTCCCGGCCGCAAGCGCGTCTGGCGCCGCCGTCTGGCCGTGGCCGCCGTCCCGGCGGCGGCGTTCGCGTTGGTGAGGGCGGTGGTGCGCGTCAGCTCGACAGGGGCGCCCCGGGAGCCCGGGTAGGGGCGCAGGAGGGAGTGGTCGGCGGCCCTCGGGCGCCCCGTCCGGTGCGGGCGCGCTGCACCGCCGGCTCGACTCCGAGCCCCCGCGGAAGGAAGCCGGAGCGGCTCCGACGGGCTCGGATCCGATACCCCAGTGACGGCCCGCGGCCCGACCGGCCCGGCGGCCCGTCGGGCGGGATCGGTCCGGGTCAGTCCGGCGGCTCGGGGGCGTGGGGCTCGCCCGGTCCCGGTGGGGCCGGTTCGGGGTTCGGTGGGGCCGGGGTACGCGGGTGCGGTTCCGGGGGCGGTACGGGGGCGCCGGGTGGCGGCGGTGGGTCCGGTACCAGCGGGGGGCGGGAGGGGCCGCCGGGGTCGGGAGGGGGTGCGGCCTCGAGGGGCCGGGTCTGCTCGGTCACGGCGGGTTGCTCCCTTCGTCGTCGGGCCGGGCCCTGGATGCGCCGGCCGCTCTCCGCGTCCGTCTGCCCCTGATCTGCGGATTCATGCGTCAGCGGCCCGTGCGCGCGGGCGCCCGGCGCGAGCGGATGCCGGGCGCCCGCAACGGGCCCCGTCTCTGGGAGAAAGTGCGGATTACGGGGGAATGTTCCGCCGGGACGGGGGAAACCGGCAGCCACACCAGGAAGACGGTAACTCCGTCCGACGAGGAGGCAGTTGTGACCAGTGGACTGTGGGATTACGGCAACGCCGAGGGTTACGCCCCGGGCACCGACCTGACGGGTTACCGGGTCGAGGCCGAGGACGGTCACATCGGCAAGGTGGACCGGCACACCGAGGAGGTGGACTCCGCGCACATCGTCGTCGACACCGGCCCGTGGATCTTCGGCCGTGAAGTGCTGCTGCCCGCCGGCACCATCCGGCGCGTGGACACCGTCGAGCGGACGGTGTGGGTGAACCGGACGAAGGACGAGGTGAAGAACTCGCCCGAGTTCCACAAGGACCGGCACACCGCGGACCCGGACTACCACCGGGCGATCGGCGGGTACTACGGCGGGGCTCTCTGACCGCCCCTCACCGGCGCGCCCCGCAGGGCCCCGACCACCAGGTCGGGGCCCTGCGGCGCTTCCGGCCGAGTGGCGGGAACGCCGGTGCGCCTGACCGGTCGCCGGTCTCCGGCCGTCGGCCGACGGCCGACGGACCGTGAGGTGCGTCGGCATGCGGTGACCGGATGCGGGCAGGCGCTGGACGCACGCATCCGGAGGTTCTCGAAGGCATCCGAAGGTTGGAGGGAGGTCTGCATGGCCAGGATCCACGGAGTGGGGTGGGCCCGACGCCTTCCGCTCGGCGCGGGAGTACGGGCCGGCCGGGAGTGGGCGCGGACGCATCTGGAGGCCCTGGGCTGGAACCGGGACGCGCCGGCGGTCGCGGACGCGGTGGTGCTGGCCGTGTCCGAACTGACCACCAACGCCCACGTCCACGCCGGCAGTGACGCGGAGCTGGTGCTGACGTGGGACGGGCGCTGTCTGCACCTGAGCGTCCACGACCACAGCCCCCGGCTCCCCCGTCCGCGATCGGCCGCCCCCGACGCCGTCGGCGGGCGGGGCCTGAAGCTGGTCGAGGCGCTCGCCGACCACTGGCACACCCGCCGGCAGAAGAACGGCAAGACGGTCACCGCCTGTTTCCACCCGCCGGGCGTGGGGCCGTCCCACTGAGCGCCGGCGGGCCAGGTGAGCGCCGGCCGTCCCGGGAGGGTGAATCCCGGACCGGTTCGGGCCATGCGGGTCCGGACACCGGGTAGACGCTGGGGGCCGCGCGGCGGCCCCGAGCCGTTCCCGGCGACCTCACCGACCCGACCGGCCCTCTGGGAGGACACCCGTGACACCCCCCGACAAGCACCCCGCGAGCCGCCACCAGTCGCTGGCCGACCCCGTCGCCGCGCAGTCGGGCTGGGACGCCGTGGACGTCCGGGCCGTGGACACCGCCCGGCTGCTCGCGGCCGACGCCGTGCAGCGCACCGGCAACGGCCACCCCGGGACGGCGATGAGCCTGGCGCCGCTGGCCCACCTGCTGTTCCAGAACGTCCTGCGCCACGACCCCGCCGACGACCAGTGGCTGGGACGGGACCGGTTCGTGCTGTCCTGCGGCCACACCAGCCTCACCCTCTACATCCAGCTCTACCTCACCGGCTACGGCCTGGAGCTCGACGACCTGAAGGCCCTCCGGACCTGGGGCTCCGCCACGCCGGGCCACCCCGAGTACCGGCACACCCGAGGGGTGGAGATCACCACCGGTCCGCTCGGCCAGGGCCTGGGCTCGGCCGTCGGGATCGCGATGGCGGCCCGCCGTGAACGCGGCCTGCTGGACCCGGACGCCCCGGCCGGCGAGAGCCCCTTCGACCACCACGTCTACGTCCTGGCCTCGGACGGCGACCTGATGGAGGGCGTCACCGCGGAGGCGAGTTCGCTCGCCGGCCACCAGCAGCTGGGCAACCTGATCATGGTCTACGACCAGAACCACATCTCGATCGAGGACGACACCGACGTCTCGTTCAGCGAGGACGTCGCCGCCCGCTACCGCGCGTACGGCTGGCACGTGCAGACCGTCGACTGGACCCGCACCGGCCGCTACGTGGAGGACGTCGACGCCGTCCTCGAAGCGCTCCGGGCCGCCCGCGCGGAGACCACCCGGCCCTCGCTGCTGGTCCTGCGGACGGTCATCGGGTGGCCGGCCCCCAACCTCCGGAACTCCGGCAAGGCCCACGGCTCCGCGCTCGGCGACGAGGAAGTCGCCGCCACCAAGGAACTCCTCGGCTTCGACCCCGCAGCCAGCTTCACGGTCGAGGACGAGGTCCTCGCCCGGACCCGCGAGGCACGGGTGCGCGGCCGCGAGCTCCACGAGGCGTGGACCCCGCGCTACGAGCGCTGGCGCGCCGAGCACCCCGAGCGTGCCGCGTTGCTGGACCGGCTGACGGAGCGCCGGCTGCCGGACGGCTGGGCGGACCGCCTTCCGGACTTCCCCGCGGACCCGAAGGGGCTGGCCACCCGCGCCGCCTCGGGCCGGGTGCTGACCGCGCTCGCCCCGGCGCTGCCCGAACTGTGGGGCGGTTCCGCCGACCTCGCGGGCAGCAACAACACCACGATGGAGGGCGAGCCCTCGTTCCTCCCCGAAGGCGTGGAGACCGCGCAGTGGAAGGGCGGCCCGTACGGCCGCACCCTGCACTTCGGGATCCGGGAGCACGCCATGGGGGCGATCCTGAACGGGATCGCCCTGCAGAGCCTGACCCGCCCCTACGGCGGCACCTTCCTGACCTTCAGCGACTACATGCGGCCGGCGGTGCGGCTGGCCGCGCTGATGAAGCTCCCGACGATCTACGTCTGGACCCACGACTCGATCGGCCTCGGCGAGGACGGCCCCACCCACCAGCCGGTGGAGCACCTCGCGGCGCTGCGCGCGATCCCCGGCCTCGACGTGGTGCGCCCCTGCGACGCCAACGAGACGGCCGCCTGCTGGCGGGCGGTGCTGGAGCAGCACGACCGGCCGACCGGCCTCGTCCTCACCCGGCAGAAGGTGCCCGTCCTGGACCGCGGCGCGGCCGGGTACGCGCCGGCGGACGGCGCCGCCCGCGGCGGCTACGTGCTGCGGGACCCGGCGGACGGCGCCGCGCCGCAGGTGCTGCTCCTCGCCACCGGCTCGGAGGTCCACCTCGCGTCGGCGGCCCAGGACCTGCTGGCCGACGAGGGCGTGGCGAGCCGGGTGGTGTCGCTGCCGTGCCTGGAGTGGTTCGCCGCCCAGCCCCGGGAGTACCGCGACGAGGTCCTCCCGCCCGCCGTGACGGCGCGGGTGAGCGTGGAGGCGGGCGTGGCACTCGGCTGGCGCGAGCTGGTCGGGCAGCACGGCAGGATCGTCAGCCTCGAGCACTTCGGCGCCTCCGCCGACTACGAGCGGCTGTACCGGGAGTTCGGCCTCACCGCCGAGGCCGTGGCCGCGGCCGCCCGGGAGAGCCTCGCCGCAGCGGCGGGCTGACCCGCGGGCCGGCGCGGGCCGACCTTCACGGTCGTCGAGGGTGCGGACCGCCGAGTCGGTCGGGCCCGTTAGCGGTCCAACTCCGGGTAGTGGCCACGCTGGCAGGGGACAGCTGGGAGATGGCGAGCTCCGCCGCGCCCCGGCAGATCACGCAGACGCGGCTCCGGTGGCAGGCGGGGCAGTTGATTCGCCCGCCGGTCGGGTCGGGCAGCCGGCCGCGTCCCTCGCAGCCATGGCACCAGCCCAGGCCGTCGTACTCGTAGCACAGCACGTACCCGGGTGTGACGGTCTCGGCGGGGCGGACCGGCTGCGGCCGCTGGAACTCCTGCGGATCGTGCAGGGCCATCGCCGGTGTCCGGCCCCTGTGCGACCAAGGGCGACGGCGTGCGCTGTGCGGTGTGCGCCCCTGTCGGGGTGGATGCGCCCCCTTGGGGTGGTCGGCGCGTCGGCGGGAGGGGAGGGGCGGGCGGGGTGTGAGAATCGGCGGGTTCATGCCCATGACGGGACCACGTCCGAAGGAGTGCGCGATGAGTGGCGGCGGGGTGCGGCCGGAGCTGGGGCAGGTGCCGGAGACGGCGCTGTGGACGCTGTGGCACCGGGCGCTGGAGGCGCGGCGGGCGGACACCGTGCTGCCGGACCCGAAGGCGGTCGAGCTGGTGGACCGGATCGACTACCCGTTCGCGGGGCGGTTCGGCCGGAACGCGTTGGTGAGCCAGCTCCAGGCGCTGCGGGCGGCCTGCTTCGACCGCGAGGTGGCCGACTTCCTGATCCGCTGCCCGCGCGGCACCGTGGTCGGGCTCGGCGACGGGCTGGAGACCCAGGCCTGGCGGGTGGACAACGGACGGGCGGACTGGCTGTCGGTGGACCTGCCGGAGACCGCCGCGCTGCGGCGGCGGCTGCTGCCGCCGGACGAGCGGCACCGGATCGTCGCCCACTCGGTCACCGACCCGGGCTGGATGGACGAGGTGGACCCGGCGAACGGCGTGCTGCTGAGCGCCGAGGGGCTGCTGATGTACCTGCGGCCGCAGGAGGTCCGCGACCTGATCGCGGCCTGCGCCGAGCGCTTCCCCGGCGGGGCCATGGTGCTGGACGCGGTGCCGCGCTGGTTCAGTCGGCGGGCCGTCGAGGGCAAGCTGCGGGACCGGCACTACCAGGCCCCGCCGATGCCGTTCGGGATGGACGCGGACGAGCGCGGCCGGCTGGCCACCGCGCACCCCGGGGTCACCGACCTGCGGGAGGTGTACCCGGAGGGCGGACGCTGGCCCGTGAGCGCCCTGCTGCCGCTCGCGCGCCGGATCAAGCAGCGCCCGTCCGTGGTCGCACTGCGTTTTGCCGAATCTTGAAGAAACGCCGGCCGACCTGGAACCATGGCCTCGGGGCGTACGTCGTAACCACGGGTGATCGGCCGGGGGGACAGGCCGCCCGGCACGTTAGGCTCGCTCTGGGGGAGCGGCCTGGGTGCCGCCATCGGACGAAATGCCGGGACGGGCACGCTGCTCCAGGGGGAGCGCTGCCGGTCCCGTCCTGCCACGGAGGGACTGGCCTTGCACATCGACGCCTGGATCGAGGGGATTCCGCCCACGGCGGTGTACGCCGTGGTCGGTCTGATCATCGGCCTGGAATCGCTGGGCATTCCCCTGCCCGGCGAGATCGCCCTGGTCACGGCGTCCCTCATGGCCGTCAAGGGTGTGGTGAGCCCGTGGGGCGTCGCGATCTGTGCGATCGCCGGCGCGATCATCGGCGACTCGATCGGCTACTCGATCGGACGCAAGGGGGGCAAGCCGCTCTTCGAGAAGCTGGGACGCAAGTTCCCCAAGCACTTCGGGCCCTCGCACCTGGCCACCGCCGAGCGCTCGTTCCAGAAGTGGGGCATGTGGGCGGTCTTCTTCGGCCGGTTCATCGCCCTGCTGCGCATCTTCGCCGGTCCGCTGGCGGGCGCGCTGAAGATGCCGTACTGGAAGTTCCTGATCGCCAACGTGCTGGGCGGCATCGTCTGGGCCGGCGGTACCACGCTGCTGATCTACAAGGTCGGCAAGAGCATCGAGCCCTGGCTGTCCCGGTTCTCCTGGGCGGGCCTGGGGGCGGCGCTGGTGATCGGCCTGCTCTCGGCCTGGATCATGAAGCGCCGTGCCGCCAAGACCCACGCCAGGATCGAGGCCGAGGAGGTGGCGGAGGCGGCCAAGGCCGGCGCCGCCGCCGAGTAGCGGGTCTGCTACCCGGCCTGGCAAACCGGCCGGGTAGCCGGTCGAGGACCGGTCGCTCGTCCGACCGTTCGTCCGGTCGGTCGGTCCTCGGCCGGTCGTCCGGTCGGTCGGTCCTCGGCCGGTCGTCCACAACCGTCGTCGTGGTGCCCTCGGGCCCTCGGAGTAGCATCGGCCGGGTACCTGCCGATCTTGCACTCCGGAGGGCCCGATGTCTTTGCAGCCGACCTGGGACGCCGTGGACGCGTACTTCACCGAGCAGCTGGTCGGGCCCGACGCGGTGCTGGAGCGGGCCACGGCCGCCGCCGACGCGGCCGGGCTGCCGAAGATCGCGGTGGCGCCCAACCAGGGCAAGCTGCTCCAGCTGCTGGCACTGACCCAGGGCGCGAAGCGGATCCTGGAGGTCGGCACGCTCGGCGGCTACAGCGCGATCTGGCTGGCCCGGGCGCTGCCCGCGGACGGCACCCTGCTGACCCTGGAGCTGAACCCCCACCACGCCGAGGTCGCCCGGGACAACCTGGCGGCCGCCGGGCTGGCCGGGGTCGCCGAGGTACGGGCGGGCCGGGCGGCCGACTCGCTGGCCGCGCTGGTGGAACAGGGCGTGGAGCCCTTCGACCTGGTCTTCATCGACGCCGACAAGCCGAGCAACCCGGAGTACTTCCGGCGGGCGCTCCAGCTGACCCGGCCCGGCTCGCTGATCATCGTCGACAACGTGGTGCGCGGCGGCGCGGTCGCCGACCCGGCCAGCACCGACCCGGCGGTGCTCGGCACCCGCGCGCTGCACGAGCTGATCGCGGCCGAGCCGACGGTCACCGCTACCTCGGTGCAGACGGTCGGCAGCAAGGGCTACGACGGCTTCACCCTGGCCCGCGTCCTGGGCTGAAGCCTCGCCGGGGGACCCTCATGGGGGATGCCCGCCAGGAACAGGCGGACACGCGAACACGCGGATACTCGAACACCGGAGAACGGAGACATCGTGCGGATCGGACTGCTGGGAACCGGCCCCTGGGCGGAGCGGGTGCACGCGCCCGTCCTGGCCGAGCACCCCGGGCTGGAGTTCACCGGCGTCTGGGGCCGCCGACCGGAGGCGGCCGAGGCGCTGGGCGCCGGGTACGGCGTGCCGGGGTACGCGGACCTCGACCGGCTGCTGGCCGACGTGGACGCGGTCTCCATCGCGCTGCCCCCGACCGTGCAGGCGGGCCTCGCGGTGCGCGCCGCCGAGGCCGGCTGCCACCTGCTGCTGGACAAGCCGGTCGCGCTGACCGTGCCGGACGCCGAGGCCGTGGCCGTGGCGGTGCGCGAGCACAAGGTCGCCTCGGTGGTCTTCTTCACCGTGCGCTTCGGCGGCGAGCAGATCCCGTGGATCGAGCGGCAGGCGGAGCTCGGCGGCTGGTTCACCGGCCGCTCGGACTGGCTCGGCTCGGTGTTCGCCCCCGGCAGCACCAGCCCGTACGCGGCCTCGCCGTGGCGGGAGGAGAAGGGCGCGCTGTGGGACGTCGGCCCGCACGCGCTGTCCGTGCTGCTGCCGGTGCTGGGCGACGCCACCCGGGTGACGGCGGCGGCCGGCCCGCTGGACACCGTGCACCTGGTGGTGCGGCACGCCGGCGGCGCCTCCAGCACGCTCGCGCTCAGCCTGACCGCGCCGCTCGCCGCGGGCGGGACGGGCATGGAGCTGCGCGGCGAGCACGGCGTGGTGCAGCTGCCCGCGCGGGGCGAGGGCCCGGTCGCGGCGCTGCACCGGGCGCTGGACGCCCTGCAGGCCTCGGCGGCCTCCGGCGAGCCGCACCCCTGCGGGGCCGACTTCGGCCTGCGGGTGGTGGAGATTCTGGCCGCCGCCGAGCGTTCGCTGGCGAGCGGTGCCACGGTGGACGTCTGAGCTTCTGAGCGCCTGAGCGATCGAGTGATCGAGCGAACGGCTGGGCGGTTGGACGGCTGACCGACTGGACGGCTGAGCGCTTGAGACGGCGGGGCCCGGTGCGGAGGAGATCCGCACCGGGCCCCGCCGCGTCCCGCCCCTCAGGACGGCGGCAGCTGCGGCGGAGCCGAGGAAGGCCGGCGGTCCGGGGGCCGGGCCGGGGGGATGACCGGGGCGTGGAAGTCGCGCGGGCCGGTCCACAGCGCGGGGACGGCGTCGCTGCGGCGGGCCAGCTCGTACGCCAGTGCCTCGTAGTTGACCCGCCAGCCGTGGAAGTGCGCCCAGGCGTCCTCGACCGGGCGCTCGCGCGGGAAGCCGGCCGCGGTGATCATCGCGACCGCGCCCAGGTACTCGGCGTAGGTCAGCCGGATCGGGAGGTCCGGGTCCGGGTCCGGGTCGAAGCCGATCCGCAGCGAGCGGGCGATGTCGCGCATCGCGGTGAAGCCGGCCCGGAGCACCAGCCGGGCCTCGGGCGGGGCCGAGCGCGGGCAGAGCGCCAGGTGCAGGGCGGCGGCGTCCATCACGGCGATCAGCCCGACCACCCAGCTGCGGTTGGGCTGCGGGGAGCGGAAGGAGAGCAGCACCGGGTAGTTGGAGTGGCTCTCGCCGATGTCGGCGGCCAGCCGCTCCCAGTCCCGGTAGAGCTGGGGCAGGGCGGTCTCGGTGTCCACCAGGGACTGGCGGGCCAGCAGCTCGGGGCCCCAGGCGGGCTCGCCGGCCCGGGACTGGAGCAGTGTCACCTCGGTCTCGCGGCGCTGGTAGGCGGCGTAGAGGGTCGGCAGGTAGGAGATCTGCAGGGCGATCACCAGCGGACCGCTGGCGGCGGCCAGGAAGTCGATCGCGGAGAGGTGCAGCCGCTCGCCGCTGGCGAAGCCGAGGGTGAACAGGCTGGACCCGGCCTCGCGCACGGCCACCGACCAGCTGAGTTCGGAGGTGCCGTGCAGCAGCAGGGTGTAGGCGGTCAGCATGCAGCCGAGCCACACCCCGAGCATGCCGAGCAGGACCAGCGGCGCCAGCCAGGTGAGCGCCCGGTCCTGTGCGTGGTACCCGCGGGCCGGTACGGCGGACAGCCGCAGCAGGGTGCGCAGCACCCGCCAGAGCCGCATCACCAGCGCCGAGTAGAGCCCGCGCGGAACGACCAGCGTGCGCAGGATGCTGCCGACGACCAGTAGGAGCAGCAGCGCGCCGAGCGCGGTCTGGATCATCCTCATGGCGCCATTCTGGCGGTAGCCCGGGGGTGCGGCGGACCGGCTTCCGCACGGCCGCCCGCTCCGCCGCCGGGTGCCCGCCCCGCCGCTGGCCAGCCCCGTCCCAGAGCGCCCGCCCGCCACGCGCCCCACCCGTCACCCGTGTCAGGGGCTCGGAGTATGACCATGATCACACCGCGGCCAGGCCTACGTACTGATGTTCTCATCGCGTCTTGAGTGCGGAGGATCAGTCCCACGAGCGAATCGGAGACCGGACTGTGCGTGCTCAGCAGGACGACGGGCCCGAGGACGAGAAGCCCGGACGCCGCCGGTGGCGCTTACCGCGGCGACGCGGGCCGCTCCGGGAGGCGCGTCCGCCGAAGGGGCGGCGCCCCTCGCTGCGGATCGACTACCCGCGCCGCGGACGGCGCGGGATCCGCCGCTGGCTCCCGTCCTGGCGGCAGCTGCTGCTGGTGGCCGGGACCGGCACGGCGGCGCTGGTCGGCTGGCTGGTCTGGTTCTACGTGAACACCGCGGTCCCGGAGGACCTGAACTCCTTCGCCACCCAGCAGAACAACGTCTACTACTGGGCGGACGGCACCGAGATGGCGCGGATCGGCCCGACCAACCGGCAGGAGGTGCCGCTCGGCCAGGTGCCGGAGCACGTCCAGTGGGCGGTGCTCGCCGCCGAGAACGAGACCTTCTACACCGACCCGGGCATCTCCCTGACCGGCATCGGCCGCGCCGTCTCCCAGATGGTCATGGGCGGTGACACCCAGGGCGGTTCCACCATCACCCAGCAGTACGTCAAGAACATCTACCTGAACCAGCGCCAGGACATCTCCCGCAAACTCAGCGAGATCGTCATCGCGGTCAAGCTGGACGACCGGATGACCAAGCAGGACATCCTGGCCGGCTACCTCAACACCAGCTGGTTCGGGCGCGGCAGTTACGGCATCGAGCGCGCCGCGGCGGCCTACTACGGCAAGGACGTCTCCCAGCTCGACCCGAGCGAAGGCGCCCTGCTGGCAGCCGTGTTGAAGGGCGCCGGGCAGTACGACCCGGCGGTGGGCCCGCAGAACCACGAGCGGGCCGAGGAGCGCTGGTCCTGGATCCTGGACCGGATGGTGAAGGTCGGAAAGCTGTCCGCCGCCGATCGCGCCCGGTACACCGTCTTCCCCGAGCCCAGGCCGCAGCCGAAGTCGGCGGGGCTGAGCGGCCAGATCGGGTACCTGGTGGACATGGCCCGCGCGTACGTGGAGAGCCACAGCGACATCACCCCGGCCCAGTTCGACCTCGGCGGCCACCAGATCCGCACCACCTTCGAGAAGCCGAAGGTCGACGCCCTGGCCGCCGCCGTGCGGGAGGCCACCGCGGGGATCGACCCGGACAACCGGGAGGCCGACAGGTTCCTCAAGGTCGGCGCCGCCTCGGTGGCCCCGGACGGCAGGATCGTCGCGCTGCACGGCGGCCCCGACTACCTGAAACAGGGCTTCAACAACGCCAACACCACCACCGTGCCCATCGGTTCGGCCTTCACCCCGGTGGTGTACGCGGCCGGTCTCGGCGAGGGGGCGCAGCGCCGGCGGGACGGCGACCGCACCCCGGTGACCCCCGCCACCCCCTACAACGGCGACGACGGGGTGAACGTGATGACCCCGGAGGGGCCGTACTGGGGGAGGGACGGGAAGATCGTCAAGACCGTCAACGAGGGCAGGCGGAGCTGGGGCACGATCACCCTGCGGAACGCGGTCGAGCAGTCCGTCAACGGGCCGCTGATGCAGCTCGGCATGGACGTCGGCCTGGACCGGGTGCAGCGGACCGCCACCGAGCTCGGCCTGCTTCCCACCAGCCTGGGCGAACTCGTCCCGGCCCTCGGCGTCGGCAACTCCACCCCCAGCGCCGTCCGCACCGCCGACGCGTACGCCACCTTTGCGGCGGGCGGCCGGCACACCGACCCGTACTCGGTGCTCAAGGTCTCCCGCAATGGCGTCCAGCTGCCCCTGCGCCTGCCGGCCGCCGTCCAGGCGCTGGCCCCGGCGGTCGCGGCCGAGGTGGACGCGGCGCTCAAGGGCTCGGTCCGCGACGGCGCCGCCAAGGCCGCGGCGGACGCGGGCCCGAACCTCGCGGCCAAGCCGGGCACCACCGCGGACCGTACGGCGGGGTGGTTCGTCGGCTACGACGGGCAGTCGTCGACGGCGGTCACCGTGTTCCGCGCGGACCTGAAGGACATGAAGCTGCTCTCCCTGGAAGGCCTCGGCGGCGCCGCTCCGGACGCCTCCGACGCCGCCCTTCCGGCCCGCATCTGGTCCGCCTTCATGAAGTCGACGGCCGCCCGGTAACCCGCTGCGGGGCCCGTGGAGCGGCGGGCTCCGCGGTACCGGGTCGGCGGGCTCCGCGGTATCGGGCGGCGGGCCGCGCGGTACTAGGCTGAAGCGGATGAAGATGACGTTCGGGCTGTTGGGGCCCCTGACGGTCGCCGTGGACTCGGTGCCGCAGACGCTGCCGCGGGCCACCGTGCTGCGTGGGCTCCTGGGCGCGCTGCTGCTCGCGGAGGGGGAGCGGCTGCCTGTCGGGCGGCTGCTGGACCTCGTGTGGGCGGGGCAGGCGGACCGGGTCGGGCGGGGCGCGGTGCACACCGGGATGTCCCGGCTGCGCACCTGGCTCGGACGTTTCGGGGACGAGGCGGTGGCGCTGGAGTCCGACGCGCAGGGCTACCGGCTGGTGACCGGGCCGGACGCGGTGGACCTCGGACGGTTCCGCCGGCTCGCCGCCGACGGGGACCCGGCCGGGGCGATCGGCCTGCGGCGCGGCCCGGTGCTGGCCGGGGTGGAGCGGATCAACCGCGAGGACCCGCTGGTGACGTCCGTGGCGGACGAGGTGCGCGCCACCGTCCTGGCCCTGGCCCGGGCCGCACCCGCCGCCGGGATGGCCCGGACCGCCGTTCCCGCCCTGACGGCGCTCGCCGAGGAGCACCCGTTCGACGAGCCCGTGCAGGCTGCCCTGCTGGAGCTGCTGGCGGCGGACGGGCGGGCGGCCGAGGCGCTGCGCCGCTTCCAGGCGCTGCGCCGGCGGCTGTCCGAGGAGCTAGGGATCGAGCCGGGCGAGCAGGTGCAGAACGTCTTCCTGGCGCTGCTGGCGCACGACCGGGAGGGCGCCCACACGGACCCCGGCCCGGCCCGCGTTCCCTCCCAACTCCCCCGGGACCTCCCGGACTTCACCGGGCGCGACGAACAGGTGCGGATCGTCCTGGACGCCCTGGCGGCCGGCCGGGTGCCGGTGATCGCCGGCATGGGCGGCATCGGCAAGACGGCGCTCGCCGTCCACGCCGCGCACCGCGCCGCCGCGGACTACCCCGACGGCCGGCTGTACGCCGACCTGCGCGGGGCCGACGAGACGCCCGCCGACCCGGCCGGCGTCCTGGCCGCCTTCCTGCGCGCCCTCGGCGCCGACCCCCGGGAGATCCCGGCCTCCCTGGAGGAGCGGTCCGCGCTGTACCGCACCCTGCTCGCCGGCCGCCGTACGCTCGTCCTCCTCGACAACGCCGCCGGGGAGCAGCAGATCGGGCCGCTGCTCCCGGGGACCCCGGGGGACGCGGCCGGTACGGGTGACGCGGTGGGCGCGGGCGACCACCCCGGGCCCCGCCCGGCCGTCCTGGTCACCAGCCGCGCCGCGCTCACGGCGCTGCCCGGCTCCCGGCTCGTCGACCTGCACGAGCTCGACGCCCCCCACGCCCGGACGCTGCTGCGCCGCATCCTCGGGGACCACCGGGTCGCCGCCGAACCGGTGGCCGCCGCCCAGATCGTCGAACTGTGCGGCGGCATGCCGCTGGCCGTCCGCATCGCCGGGGCCCGGCTGGCCGCCCGGCCGCGCTGGACCCTGGCCCGGCTCGCGCACCTGCTGCGCGACGAACGGCGGCGGCTCGACGAGCTGTCGGCCGGGAACCTGGCCGTACGGGCCGGCTTCGCGGTCGGCTACGCCCGGCTGTCGGAGCCGACCCGCCGGACGTTCCGGCTGCTCGGGCTGCTCGACGCGCCCGACTTCGCACCGTGGGTCGCGGCCGCGCTGGCCGGCATCCCGCCGGAGCAGGCCGAGCGGCAGCTGGAAGAACTGATCGACGCCCAACTGCTGCAGGAGACCGGCACCGAGCCGCACCTGCGCTACCGCTTCCACGACCTGGTCCGGCTGTACGCGCGCGAGCACGCCGAGGCCGCGGACGAACCGGCGGTACGCGCGGCCGCGCTCGAACGGGCCTTCGGCGCCTGGCTCTGGCTGGCCGAACAGGCCGCCGACCAGGTGCCCGGGCCGTGCTTCGCGCCGATCCACGGCCCCGCGCCGCGCCACCCGATGCCGTCCGGCCTCGCGGCGGCGCTGCTGGACGACCCGATGGCCTGGTTCGACGCCGAGCAGCCGGCCCTGAACGCCGGCGCCCGGCAGGCCGCCGCGCTGCGCATGGTGCCGATGGCCTGGGACCTGGCCGCCTGCCAGGAGAAGTACTGCGACGTGCGCGGCCTGTACGACGAGTGGCGCACCACCCACCTGGCCGTCCTCCAGGCCTGCCGCTCGGCCGGCGACGGCCTGGGCACGGCGGTGCTCACCCGAGGCCTGATCGAGGTGACGACCTGGACCACCCCGGCCGACGGCGCCGGGACGGCCGTCGACCTGGCGGACGGCTCGCAGACGATGGTCGCCCTGGCGGACCGCGCCCGGCAGCTCCAGCACCTGTTCGAGCAGGTGGGCGAACCGCGCGGGACCGCCGACGCCCTCGTGCTGACCGCCTGGAGCCTGGTGGCGCAGGGCCGCGAGCGAGAGGCCCTGGACGCCGGCCGCCGCGCCCTGGACCTCGCCGCCGCCCACGACCACCCGGGCGGCGAGGCCCGGGCCCACCAGATCATCGCCATCGCCTACGGGGAGACGGACCTCGACCGCACGATCGAGCACCTCACCGAGACACTGCGGCTGGCGCGGCTGATCGGCAACACCCGCTTCGAGGCGACCGCGATCCAGTTCCTGGGAGCCGCCCACGGCCGGGCCGGCCAGGTGGAGCGCGGCGGCGAACTGCTGCTCCGCTCGCTCGCCATGGCCCGCTCCCTCAAGGACCGCTACGTGGAGGCGTTCTCGCTGCTCTACCTGGCCATGCTGTACGCGGCCACCGGCGACGGCCGGGCCCGCGGGACGGCCGAGGCCGCGCTGGCCATCGCCCGCCGCTTCGACCTGGGACACCACCTCGCCCAGGCGCTCGGCATCCTCGGGGAGCTGGACCTGGCGGCGGGGGACCACGCCTCGGCGGTCGCGCACCTGGAGGAGTCGGTCCTGGTGTGGCGTGCCCGCGGCTGGCGCTCCTTCCTCGCGGAGGCGCTGCGCGCGCTCGGCCGGGCGTACGGGGCGGCCGGGCTGCCCGAGTCGGCGGCGCGGGTGCTGGCGGAGGCGCGGGAGCTGAGCGACATCCGGTAGCGGACGGGGGCGCCGGCGGTCCCACCGTCTTACGCCCTTACCGCTCTACCGCCCCGTCTTACCGCCTTACCGTCGTCGTACCGGTCGCCGGCCAATCGGTAAGCATTCGGTAAGACGCCCCTGCCTAGGATCGATCCCCACGGCACAGGACAGGCACACGAACCAGGCCCCAGGCCCGGTCGACGCGCCCGTCCGGTACCCGCCGCACGAGCAGCCGGTCGGGTCCGCGCAGGGGACGGACCCGGCCGGAGGCGCGTCCAGCGGCCCCGCGAACGCGGGCCGGATCCGGATCCGACGGATCGACGGGCAGGATGACCCGGTTCTTCGGGCCGGTGTCCAGCAGTGAGGCCCCGCCGTCCCGGCGTCAGGTGATGTGCCGCAGCAGCGCGGCGACCGCCGGCGGTGCCTCGCCGGGCGGCCGGACCACCATGACCTTCCAGTGCGGTGCGTGCCGCTCGAAGCGGTACCGGGGGAGATCGGGGAAGCGGTCCGCGATCGACCTGGGCATGATGCAGACGCCCAGGTCGTTGCGGACCAGCTCGGCCGCCGCGACGATGTCGTTCACCTCGAAGGTCGTGCTGCGGTCGACGCCCGCGGCCCGGAAGGCCCGGTCGACCGCGTGGCGGATCGCCCAGCCGGGGGTGAAGTCCACCATGGACAGCCGGGCGACGTCGGCGAGTCGCACCTCGCCTTCCGGGGTCGCCCCGGCGAGTACCCGCCGGGGCGCCGCCAGCAGCACCATGTCCTCGCGGGACAGCAGCCTGGTGGTGAGCCCGCGCTGCTGCCGGCGGTCGAGCGCCACCACGGCCAGGTCCACCGTGCCGTCGCGCAGTGCCTGCCGGATCTCGGCGACGGCGGCCTGACGCAGCTGCACGACCACGCCCGGGTGCTCGGCGCGCAGGGCGGCGAGCGCGTGGTGGAGTCCGGCCCAGACCCCTTGCATGGTGCCGACCGTCACCCGGCCGCACAGCTTCCCCCGTACGGCGTTGACCGCTTCGCGGGTGTGCTCGGCGGCGCGCAGGGTCGCCCGCGCGGCGGGGACGAACGCCTCGCCGGCCGGGGTGAGGGCGACGCGGTGGGTGGTGCGGTCGAACAGCGGGGTGCCCAGTTCGCGTTCGAGGGCGCGGACCGTACTGGAGACCGAGGACTGGACCACGTGCAGCCGCCGGGCCGCCGCCGTGAAGCCGCCGGTGTCCGCCACCGCGACCACGACCTCCATCTGCCGCAGGTCCATCGTCCACTCCTGGTCGGGCCGCGTTCCGTCCGGTCCGGAGGCGGCGTGCTGTCGGTCGTCACCGCATCGTAGGCGGTGGGCGGGCGGCGCCGGCCCGGCCCCCGGCGAGAGGACGGACCGGCGGTCGCGACGGGATCAGGCCTTCGCCGTGCCGGCGCCCGCGTCCGCCTCCGGCCGGCGTTCGGTGGTCCAGTAGAGGAGGGCGAGGAGCGGCAGGGCGGTGCCGAGGACGGTGACGCCGGTCCAGCCCCAGGAGTGGTAGAGGACGGAGCCGAGTTCGGACCCGGCTGCTCCGCCGACGAAGAACATGGCGATGAAGGCGCTGTTCAGGCGGGCCCGGGCGGCCGGGTCGAGCTGGTAGACGGTGTGCTGGCCGAGGATCAGGGTGGCCTGGACGGCCATGTCGACGAGGACGGCGGCGAGCGCGAGCAGGACGACGCTGCGCCCGCCGAAGCCGGCGAGGGCGAAGGCCACGGCGGCGACCGCGATGGCGATGCCGGTCGCGGGGCGGACGAGCCCGCGGTCGGCCCAGTGTCCGGCGAACGGGGCGACGGCCGCGCCGGCGGCGCCGACCAGGGCGAACAGGCCGACTCCGACGGGGGAGTAGTGGAAGCCGGGGCCGGTCAGGACGAAGGAGACGGTCGTCCAGAAGGCGCTGAAGGCACCGAACATCGCCGCCTGGTAGAGGCCGCGGCGCAGCAGGGCGGGGTGGGTGCGCACCAGGCGGGCGGTGGAGCGCAGGACGTGGTGGTAGGGGATGGTGGTGGTCGGGGCGTGGGTGGGCAGGGCGATGCGCAGCGCTATGCCGAGGAGGGCCATCAGGACGGCGGAGCCGAGGAAGACGGTGCGCCAGCCGGCGAGGTCGGAGACCAGGCTGCTCAGGGTGCGGGAGAGCAGGATGCCGGTGAGCAGGCCGCTCATCACCCGGCCGACGATGCGGCCGCGGGCGTGGTCGGGGGCGAGGCTCGCGGCGAAGGGGACGAGGACCTGGGCGACGACGGAGGTGGCGCCGCTGATCAGGGAGGCGACGAGCAGCATGGGGAAGCTGGTGGCGAGCCCGGCCGCGACGAGGGCGAGGGTGGTGACCGTCAGCAGGGCGGTGATCAGGTTGCGCTTCTCCAGCCGGTCGCCGAGCGGGACGAGGAAGAGCATGCCGATCACGTAGCCGACCTGGGTGAGGGTGATCAGGGCCCCGGTGGTGGCGGTGCTGGTGTGGAAGACCTCGCTCAGCGAGGACAGCAGGGGCTGGGCGTAGTACAGGTTGGCGACCGTCATGCCGGAGGCGACGGCGAAGAGCGCGATCAGCCAGCCCGGCACGCCGTGCGGGGCGGCAGCCGGAGCGGCGGTCGTGCTCGCGCCTGCGGTCGTGGTCGAGCTTGCGCCTGCGGTCGCGGTCTCGCGCTGGCGCGCGGCGGTCGGGAGATCCGGCGATGCGGACATGTGCACCTACTCGTGGCAGCGGGCCGGGGATTCCGGCGGGGGCGGGACGGACGGCAGCCTCCTCGCTGCCGTCCCGCAGGTACGAGCGTTGATCCGCCCCCGCTGCTTCCTCATTTGAGGAGATGCTTCGGAATGTCAGTCATCTCCGTTGGAGATGACCGTGGGGGTCGAGGTCCCAGGGTCCAGGGCCCAGGCCCATGCGGGGCCGCCGCGTCACTTGACCAGGCGGGACCAGTCGGCCGGCTGGGCGGGGTCGAGCTGGCGCAGCTTGTCGAGGACCTTCGGGTCCTGGGCGTCCAGCCAGTCGGCGACCTGACGGAAGGAGACGCAGCGGACGCCGTCGCGCTTGCAGACGTTCTTCATCACGTCCTCGATGGCCTGCATGTAGATGCCGCCGTTCCAGGACTCGAAGTGGTTGCCGATGAAGAGCGGGGCGCGGCTGCCGTTGTAGACGCGTTCGAAGCCGGCGAGGTAGCTGTCCCGGGTCTCCTTCTCCCAGGTGTCGTACTTCTTGGGGTCGCCGTTGGTGGTGTTCCCGGACTGGTTGGCCAGGAAGTTGAAGTCCATCGAGAGGCTCTGGGTCGACTTGCCGGAGTAGGGGAGCATCTGCAGCGGGAAGTTCCAGATGCCCTCCTTCTTGACGGGCCAGACCTGGAACTCGCCCGGGGAGCTGGCGTCGTAGCGGAAGCCGGCCGCCTTCTCGGCCGCCAGCAGGTTCTTCTGGCCCTCCAGGCAGGGGGCGCGGCCGCCGACCAGTTCCCTGGTGTAGTCGAAGGGCAGCGGGGGGAGGTCCTTGAGACCGGTGTTGGTCTTCCAGTTGGTGACGAAGGAGACCGACTGGTCGAGCTCGCTCTTCCACTCCTCGGTGCTCCAGTCGCCGCCGCCCTTGGGGCCGCAGAAGTGCCCGTTGAAGTGGGTGCCGATCTCGTTGCCGTCCAGCCAGGCCAGGCGCAGCTGCTCCACGGTGTCCTTGATGTGGGGGTCGGTGGCGAAGTCGATGGAGGCTTCGCCGGCCTTGTGCTGCGGCGGCTGGTAGAGCGTGCTCCTGGACTTGGGGAGGGTGTAGAGGCCGGTCAGGAAGAAGGTCATCTGGGCGTTGTTCTCCACGCCGAGCTTGCGGAAGTGGGAGAACAGGCGCTCGTCGCCCTCCAGAGCGCCGTCCCAGGAGAAGACGACGAACTGCGGCGGTTTCTCGCCGGGCTTGAGCCGCTCGGGCACGGGTTGCTTGGGCTGTGGGCCGGTGTCGGAGGTGGAGCCGTCGCCGAGGACCTTGACCTGGCCGTCCCAGGTGGGCGTGGGAGCGGGCGGCGGTGGCGGCGCGGGGGCCTCCGTCGTGGTGCTCGCGGCGGGAGTGGAAGGCGTGGTGCCGGTGGCGGCGGAAGGTCTGCTCTGCGCGCCGGAGCATCCTGTCGCGAGGGCGGAGGCCCCGAGGACCCCCATTGCCAGCAGGATGGCCGAGCTGCGAGCAGTCCGCACCGGACCCCATTTCTCTGATCTTCGATCAGACGGCGTTCTGAAGACGATCGATGGATGTGATCATCAGAACACTTTTGATCGACCTCTGTCGAGGCGGGTCCGGCACGGTTGCGGAGGGTACGGGGGAGGAAGCAACTGCCCTACGTCACAAGGCGGATGCTCCGCCGGAACCGCGCCGGCGTGACGGTCCAGGACGCGCTGGAGGGCGGCGCGGAGCACCGGTCGGTGGTCGGGTTCGAGGACGGAGGTCTCGTCGTCCAGTTCGGCGACATCCGTCCCCAGGGGGGCGCGCCGCACAGCTTTCCGGCCAAGTTCGTGGCATGGCCACGGCGCTCCGTACCCAATCGTTCCGGTCCCGGCTAGGGTCGCATCAGCCCCATGAACCTCCGTGGACCTTCCCGATTGGACTGGTGTGCCATGAACAGGACGTACTACCGCCCGCTGGACCGTCCGGCGACCACGACCCGCCGGAGTCGGCTCGCCTCCGCCGCAGGAGCCGCCGCGGTGCTCGCCTGCGTCGTCACCGGCATCGCCGTCGGCGCCGCCGGTGCCGCGACCGCCGCTCCCGGCTCGGTCCCCGCGCCCGCCATCACCATCTACGGCGTGGCCGGGGCCACGCAGCCCGCCGAACCCCGCTGAGCCGGGGGCGGCCCCCTCGACGGAGCGGCCCCCTCGACTCACACGTGGCAGCGGACGTTGACCAGCAGGGTGTCGCCGGGAAGGCCGATGAGGTAGGCCAGTAGATCCTGGTGCCTGCCGGCGACCTCCGGCTCGTGGTCGCACGTGGCCCGGCCCCGGCAGGCCCCGTGCAGCGGCTCCTCGTCACCGTCGCACCACCATCCGCCGAGGGTGAGCACACCGCGCGGCGGCAGCAGGCTGAACGCGTAGGCCAGCGTGAACTCCTCGCGGCTGCGCTCGCCGATGCCGACCGGGTCCCAGTCGAAGGTGAAGTGGTCGCCGAGGTCGCGCCGTTCGAGGGCCGGCGCGACCTCGGCCCAGGCGCGTAGGGCCGGCTGCGCCCGGTAGGCGACAGCCTCCCGCGAGCCCGGGTAGGACGCCCGGGTTCCACCGTCAGCGAGGTGGCGCCCGTAGAACACAGACTCGCCGTGCGCGACGGGGTGTTCGGCGGCCACCTCCCGCCAGCGGTCCCACACCAGGCCGGTGTGTTCGGCGGCCTCCGTCCGCTGCCGGTCGCGGAAGTCGATCAGCTCGCGCGGTCCACCCGCGCACAGGCCGGGTTCCGCTCCGTCCGGCGTCCCGTCGGGGAACGGTCGCCCGGCGACCAGGCGCGGGTCGTCCTCGTGGCCGGGCAGGACGGGCAGCCCTCCGCCGCCGGTGATCCGGTAGCTGTCCCACACATCCCGCTCCACGGCGCCCGCGCCGTCCGACGCGAAGGGCCGCATCGCCTCCGCGACTGCCTCGTCCACCCTGGTCGCGTCCGCACCGGGCAGGCACACGATGATCCTCATTCCAGCCACCCCGGCAGGGTAGGGGATGTTCCGCGGATCCCTCAGCGGAAAAATGATCTTCCCGGTCTGATCGATTCCGTCAACCTCCACGCGTGAACGGAACCGGCCGGTACCGGTGGCGCACCCGACTCCGAGGCCACCGCCGTGCTCGTCGAGCGGTTCCGGGTACGGCATGGATGTGCGGTCTTGAGCGACCTTGGGCGGCATCGACATGGTGGCATTGACAGCGGACGCCCGCGGCTGAATGCTAAGCAAGCGCTTAGTCAACGAGACCCCGCCTGGAGGAGCCGCCCGATGGCCGAGACCCCCGCCGACCCGCCCGGCCTGGACCTGGCCCGACTCCGGTCCCACCTGGAGCGCGAGCTGCCCGGCACCCTCCAGGGGGCCCTGCGGGCCGACCTCATCGAGGGGGGCCGCTCCAACCTCACGTACGTCCTGGGCGACGGCGTCTCCCGCTGGGTGCTGCGCCGGCCCCCGCTCGGGCACGTCCTCGCCACCGCCCACGACATGAGCCGCGAGTACCGGGTGATGACCGCGCTGCGCGACACCGGCGTCCCCGTTCCCCGTACGCTCCTGCTTGACCAGGGCGAGGACGTGCTCGGCGCGCCCTGGTACCTCATGGAGTACGTCCCCGGTACCGCCCACCGGGACGCCGCCCCGCTCGCCGCCCTCGGCGAGCAGCGGGTGCACGCGCTCGGGCGCAGGCTGGTCGACACCCTCGCCACCCTGCACCGGATCGACCCCGCCGCCGTCGGCCTCGCCGACTTCGGGCACCCGGACGGCTACCTGGAGCGCCAGCTGCGCCGCTGGGCCAAGCAGCTCGCCGCCTCCCGCAGCCGCGACCTGGCGGACCTGGACCGGCTGGGCGACCTCCTCGGACGGCGGCTGCCGGCCTCACCCGCGCCCGCCCTGGTGCACGGCGACTACCGCCTGGACAACGTGCTGGTCGACACGGACGACGACATCGCCGCCGTCCTGGACTGGGAGATGTCCACCCTCGGCGACCCGCTCACCGACGTCGGCCTCCTGGTGATGTACACCGAACTCGCGGGCGTCGGCGGCGGCATCATCCCCTCCGCCATGACGGCCCCCGGCTTCCCCGGGCCGGACGAGATCGTCTCCCGCTACGCCGACGCGACCGGCCGCCGGGCGGAGGACCTCGACTGGTACGTCGCCTTCGCCTCCTTCAAGCTCGCCGCCGTCGCCGAGGGCATCCACTTCCGCTTCCAGCAGGGCCGCACCCTGGGCGCCGGCTTCGAGCGCGCCGGCGAGATGGCCCCGATCCTCGCCCGGCACGGGCTGGGCACCCTCAAGGCCTGATCACCCCTCGACGCCTGAGCTCCCAAGGCCCGCGCACCCTCAAGGAGAACCGAACACCGATGGACTTCGCCTACGACGCCCGGACGAACGAACTCCGCGAGCAGCTGCTCGCCTTTATGGACGAGCACGTGTACCCCGCCGAGCCCGTCCTCGCCGCCCAACTCGCCGACCGGGACCGCGAACCCTGGGCCGTCCCCCCGGTCGTCGCCGACCTCCAGGCCGAGGCCCGCAAGCAGAACCTCTGGAACCTCTTCCTGCCCGGCGAGCTCGGCGCCGGACTCACCAACCTCCAGTACGCCCCGCTCGCCGAGATCACCGGCCGCAGCATCCAGTTGGCGCCGCCCGCGCTCAACTGCGCGGCGCCCGACACCGGCAACATGGAACTGCTCGCCCAGTTCGGCAGCGCCGAGCAGCGCGAGCGCTGGCTGCGCCCGCTCCTCGACGGCGGGATCCGCTCCGCCTTCGCGATGACCGAGCCCGAGGTCGCCTCCTCGGACGCCACCAACATCGCCACCCGCATCGAACGGGACGGCGACGAGTACGTGGTCAACGGCCGCAAGTGGTACATCACCGGCGCGATGAACCCCGACTGCCGGATCCTCATCGTGATGGGCAAGACCGACCCGGCCGCCGAGCCGCACCGCCAGCAGAGCATGGTGCTCGTCCCGCGCGACACCCCGGGCGTGACGGTGAAGCGCGGCATGACGGTCTTCGGCTACGACGACGCCGACCACGGCGGCCACGCCGAGGTGCTGTTCGAGGACGTCCGCGTCCCGGTGGAGAACCTGATCGGCGAGGAGGGGACGGGCTTCGCCATCGCCCAGGCCCGGCTCGGCCCCGGCCGGATCCACCACTGCATGCGCGCCATCGGCATCGCCGAGCGGGCGCTGGAGCTGATGTGCCGCCGGGCCGGCGAGCGGGTGGCGTTCGGGAGGCCGCTGGCCGAGCAGGGCGTGGTGCAGGACTGGATCGCCGAGTCCCGGGTGCGGATCGAGCAGTTGCGGCTGCTGGTGCTGAAGACCGCCTGGCTGATGGACACCGTCGGCAACCGGGGTGCGCACACCGAGATCCAGGCGATCAAGATCGCCACCCCGCGCACCGTCGAGTGGATCCTCGACAAGGCCGTCCAGGCCCACGGCGCCGCCGGCGTCAGCCAGGACACCCCGCTCGCCCAGCTCTGGGCCGGCAACCGCACCCTGCGGCTGGCCGACGGCCCGGACGAGGTGCACAAGCGCTCCCTGGCTCGCCGGGAGCTGCGGAAGTACCGCCAGTGACCTGATCCGGAGATCCGGCGTCGGCCGGGTGCGAGCCGTCCTGGTCCGAAGCTCCCGCCGTCACCCGTCACCGATGCCCGGCGGGAGGTGCTCCGGTCCTGGGCCCGTCGCCGCTCGACGGCCCGGGTACCGCGGCGCACCCGTGCTGACCCTCCGGCGCCCCGTGCCGCCCTCAGGGGCGCCAGGGCGTTCAGAGGGTGAGTCGGATGGGCCCGTAGGCGGCGCAGCTCTCGCAGCCGCAGCTGGTGAGGGAGTTCGCCAGGCAATGGGCCGACGGCCAGGAGCGGGACGCACACGGGCCCGGGTCGAGCGGCGCCTCGTCCCCCGGCACCGTTCGGTCGCACCAGGTGCACCGGACAACCGCGGGCACACCAGCCTCCCGCAACCGCCGGGCCGCGCCGACGGCGGTGTCGAACGGGACCTCCTCCAGCACCACCGCAGGGGCACTGCCCAGGAGCACCTTGCTGCGCCACAGGCTCAGCCCGGTCACCGCCCTGACGGCCCGCAGGGCATCCGGCCCCTCGTTCCCGGCTCCGGTCACCAGCGCGGTGAACTGCGGATCCTCCACGGGCGCATCTCCTCCGGCGACGGGACAACCGCCCCAGTATGTCGGCGGACAGCCCCTCGGCCCACCGGTTTTCGGGGGCCGCCGAGCCGCCTGGGCAACCCGGACATCCTGCTCATGCACGACGACCCGCTCTGGTCGCACTGAAGCGCCGTCGGCTGACGTCCCGCCAGGAGCGGGCGTACCGCACCCTGATGCCGTGCCGCCTGTACGGAAGTGCCGTGGGAGACCGTCGCGGGGGCCCCCGAGTCTGCCCTGGAGGACCTTCCGCCGCGCCGTGGCCGTCGGGTTGAGTGGGAGGTTGCCGACGATCCCAGGAGGGGCTGAGCCCAATGCGCAAGCGGGAGAACGAGGAAGCCACGGGGGCCAGGGCGGGCCAGGAAGCGAGGCGCGCGCCCGCCCGGGCCGGGCAGCCGCGGTCGGGGTTGCTCGCCCTCCAGGGCACCGTGGGCAACGCGGCGGTGGTCCAGATGCTCCGCCGGGCCGGCCACGGCCCGGACGAGGAGCAGCACCGGCATGGTGACGGCTGCGGCCACGAGGGCTTCGACGGCCCCGCCGTCCAGCGTGCCGCCGCCCCGGCCGTTCAGCGTTCCTCCGTCCACGATGTCCTGCGCGGCCCCGGCCGGCCCCTGGACCAGGCCACCCGTGCGGACATGGAGTCCCGCCTCGGCGCCGACTTCTCCGACGTGCGCGTCCACACCGGCGGCGCCGCGAAGGCCTCCGC
This sequence comes from Kitasatospora sp. NPDC001547, assembly GCF_042894165.1. Lineage (NCBI taxonomy): Bacteria > Bacillati > Actinomycetota > Actinomycetes > Kitasatosporales > Streptomycetaceae > Kitasatospora > Kitasatospora sp. NPDC001547. Next base: position 600,985 of record NZ_JBIAVL010000001.1, read on the forward strand.
CGCCGAGGTCGGAGCGCGTGCCTACACCTCCGGCAACCACGTCGTCATCGGCGAGGGCGGGGCCGACGCCCACACCCTCGCCCACGAGCTCACCCATGTCATCCAGCAGCGCCAGGGGCCGGTCAGCGGTACCGACAACGGCGCCGGGCTGAAGGTCTCCGACCCCTCCGACCGCTTCGAACGCGAGGCCGAGGCCAACGCCCGCGCGGTGATGAGCCGTCCGGCCCCGCGCGCCGCGTCCGACGTGCAGCGTTCGGCCGGCCCCGGGACGGGGACGGCCGGTGCGGCGGAGGCGCCCGTGCAGCGCACCCTCGCGGCGAAGCTCTCGAAGGGGACCCCGGTCGTCAAGCACACGGACGAGCGGGACATCGAGGGGCAGACGATCCTCGGTTTCAGCCTCGGGTCCTATCTGATCTCCGAGGGCGAGGACGGCAAGAAGGCCCGGGCGTCCCTCAAGGACAAGTCGTGGGGGACGGTCGCGGACCGGGAGGCGTCCCGCGCGGAGTACGAGGCGGCTCGCGCCCAGGAGTTGGACCCGGCGGTCCTCGCGGCCAAGCAGAAGCAGAAGGACCTCGACCTCGGCGAGAACTACCTCAGCGCCGACTACCGCCGGATCAACCCGCTCCTCGCGGCCCTCGGGCAGGTCGGCTTCTCCCCCGGCGAGATCGCCGCCCCCGGCTTCTCCTACAAGTCGAAGGAGCGCGAGGTGCTGGAGACGTGGCGCAGTGTCGCCATGGCGCGGGGATACGCGGACGAGCAGACCACGGGGGCGTGGGACGAGCGGAGCCTCGCGGACACCTTCGACATCTTCGCCCGGATCAACGGCGTGTGGGACGACTTCGCGACGCCCCGCGCGAACGCGGACGGCAACGTGGTGCGGGGCGACAGCAAGCACCTGTACGAGTCGTTCGGCGGCATCCTCAAGCAGCAGGAGAGCCACCCGGACGGTGGCTACGTCCCGGTCGACCAGACGATCGAGTGGCCGGCGATCCTGTCGACCACGTACGGCGATCCGTTGACCCACACGTACGTCGCCGGCAAGGAGATCGTCTGGGAGTTCGGCCTCCCGGAGGACCACCGGGGAAGGGCGCTCGGCAGGAACAACCAGTCCGAGGAGGAGATGACCTTCCCCATCGGCACCAAGATCCACATCAACCGGATCCTGGTGCGCAGCGGCGACTTCCGGGAGGAGCTGACGGCGAAGTACGGCGAGAGCGCGCTCGTGATCGTCTTCGCCGACATCGTGGCGGGACAGGGACCGAACGGCGGAGCCTGAGGTGACACGCCGAGGCCGGTGCCGCGGCGCCGGGAGGCGTGCCGCGGCACCGGCCCGAGGGCGGGGAGCCCGCTGCTACAGGAAGGCGAGGATGTCGATCTGCCCGTCGGGCCGGGTGGCGATGGTGGCCTCGCCCGGGCCCTGGGCGGGATCGGCGTTGAGGTACGCGGCCGCGGCGTCCGCGTCCGCCCTGACGACGTGGCGCCAGGTCTTCGTGCCTGCTGCCTCCCTCACCAGCGACTTCTTGTGGTCCGAATCGGACGCGCCGGCCTGGGTCATGGGTCGCTCCTTCGAATGGCGGTCGAGAGTGCCGCCCCGGCCGGGCGGCAGCTGGAAGCTAGCACCGGCGGTGGCCGAGGACGCCGTATCCCGGCGGCGGTTCGACGCCGTACCGCGGCGCGTTCCGTCGGACGGCGCACGCGGACGACGCGCGCCCGGGCGAGGCCGGTCGCGGGGCGGGGCCCGGGCGGGTACCCGTAGGGGAGTGATACCCGGGTACTCAGGGGCGGGTTGGCCCCCTGGTATGACGGCCGCGCCCCCTCCCCGACCGTAGTGTCCTGGGTGTTCGATGATCGGAAGACGGAGGAACACCATGGGCATTCCGGGACGGGCCGTGGCAGCGGTGGTACTGGCGGCGGCAGCGGCCGTGGGCACGATCGGCGCGACCGGAGCGGTGGCGGCGGCGCCGGGGGAGGCAGGCACCGGGCGGCAGGCGCGGGCCTGGCTGCCGGAGCCCAGCGGGCCGTACCCGATCGGGACCACCGCGCTGCACCTCACCGACACCGGACGGGAGGACCCCTGGCACCCCGGGCAGCGGCGCGAGCTGATGGTCAGCCTCTGGTACCCGACCTCCCACCCGGCCGCCGGCGACGACCGCGCCCCGTACATGGAGCCCGCCGCCGGGAAGCACTTCGACGGCCCGGACGGCGTCGGCCTGCTCAACTACGGCACCGCGCCCGGCCGCACCGACTGGTCGGCGATCCGCACCCACGCCCGCAGGGACGCCCCGGCGCTGTCCGGCGGCCCGCGCCCGGTGGTGCTGTACTCGCCCGGCCTCGGCGACCCGCGCACCTGGGGGACGGCGCTGGTCGAGGACCTCGCCTCGCGCGGCTACGTGGTGGTCACCGTCGACCATACCTACGAGGCCTCCGAAGTCGCCTTCCCCGGCGGCGACCTGGCCCCCTCGGTGCTCCCCGGCATGCTCGGGCAGCCCGGGCTGGACATCGGCGCGGTGCTGCGCAAGGCCATGGACACCCGGGTCGCCGACACCCGCTTCGTGCTGGACCAGCTCGCCGGGCTGGGCGAACGGCCGGGCCTGCCCGCCGGGGTGGCCCGGGCGCTGGACCTCGGCCGGATCGGCATGGTCGGCCAGTCGGCGGGCGGCTTCACCGCGCTCCAGACCATGCACGACGACCCGCGGATCGCGGCCGGCGTCAACATGGACGGCCAGCTGCACTTCCCCGGCCCCGACGGCCACACCGGCGTCACTCTGCCCAGCGTCGCCGAGGACGGCCTGAACCGGCCGTTCCTGCTGATGGGAACCGGGAGCGACGACTCCGGGAGCTACCGGAACCAGCCCGGCTGGAACGCCCTGTGGCAGCACAGCACCGGCTGGCACGCCGACGTGACCCTCACCGGCTCCCGCCACGGCTCGTACACCGACGCCCAGCCCCTGCTGCCGCAGCTCGCCCGGCAGGGCGTGCTCGACGCCGAGCAGCTGCGCAAGGACGTCGGCGACATCCGCCCCGGCCGGGCCGAACTCGCCACCCGCTCGTACGTGGCGTCCTTCTTCGACCGCTGGCTGCGCGGCCAGGACGACCACCTGCTGGACGGGCCCTCGGCGCGCTTCCCGGAGATGGCGTACGAGCGGTAGCCGCCCCGGCCACAGCGTCCGCCGGCCGCCCGGCCGCGTCCCGGCCTAGCGGCCGCGGGCCGCCCGGACCGCGGCCGTGATCAGCCGGTGGTTCTCCGGCCCCGCGCCGTACCCCGACGGCAGGCCGAAGCGGCGGCGGGTGTACGCGTAGGCGAGGCCGCTATCCGGGTCGGCGAGGGCGAGGGAGCCGGTCGCCCCGCCGCCACCGTCCCGTGAACGCCGCTGCCCTCGTGCGCCATCGCCTGCCCCCCACCGTCGGTCGTCTGCCGGTCGGAGAGCCACAACAGCCTTACGGGGGCGGTCATTCCCGCGGTCGCCGGAGTCCGCCCGAACGGGTCAGCGGAGCTCCGAGCCCGGGTTGGCCTCGTCCCACGCGCGGCGGGAGGAGACGATCGCGTCGTGGTGGTCGTACGACCAGTCCGCCATCGCCCGCACCAGGTGGGTCAGGCTGTGGCCGAGCGCGGTCAGCTCGTACTCCACCTGCGGCGGGACGGTCGGGTGGACGGTCCGCGAGACCACGCCGTCGCGCTCCAGGCGGCGCACGGTCAGCGTGAGCATCCGCTGCGAGATGCCCGGCAGGGCGCGCTGCAGCTCGCGGAACCGCCGTACGCCCTGGGCGAGTTCGACGACGGTGAGGACGGACCACTTGTCGCCCAGGCGGTCCAGCAGGTCGCGGATGCCGCAGTCCACGCCGTCCTCGCACCAGACCACCGGGCGAGGGGTGGTTACCGCGGTGTGCCCTGCTGACATGAATGTGCCTCCTTACGCCGGACGCCCAGGCTATCGAGGATGGTCGGGTAGCCGACGACCGATCACCCCTGGAGGAACCCCATGCTGCTCGTCACCGGAGTCAACGGAGGCCTGGGCGCGCTGGTGCTGGAGCGGCTCGCCGGGCGGGACGGCGTCGCGGCCGGCTCCCGGACGCCGGAGAAGGTGCCCGACGGCGTTCCGGCCCGACTGGTGGACTTCGACCGGCCGGACACCCTGGCGCGGGCCTTCGCCGGGGTGCGGACCCTGCTGCTGATCTCGGCCGGCGCCGCCGAGGACGACGTGGTGATCGCCCGGCACGGCGCCGCGATCGAGGCGGCGGAGCGGGCGGGCGTCGAGCACGTCGTCTACACCAGTCTGTCCGGCGACGGCGACCACCTGCCCTACGCCCTCGCCCACCGCTGGACGGAGCGGCGGCTGCGCGAGTCCGCCACGCTGCGCTGGACGGTGCTGCGCAACGGCCTGTACGCCGAGTTCCTGGGGGCGATCGCCGCACCGGGCCCGGACGGGGTGATCGGCGCTCCGCTCGGGGACGGGAAGCTCGCGGCGGTGGCCCGGGCGGACCTGGCGGAGGCGGCGGTGAACGTCGCCCTGGCGCCCGCCGGACACGCGGGCCGGACCTACGAGCTGGTGGGGGAGCGGGCGTTGGGCGGCGCGGAGCTGGCCGAGGCGCTCGGCGCCGAGTACCGGCCGGGACGGCTCGCCGACACCCGGGCGGCGGTGGGGGCCACGGGCGCGCCGGCCTTCCAGGTGCCGATGCTGGTGGGCACCTACTCGGCGATCGCCCACGGCTTCCTCGCCGGCCCGGGCGGGGCGGGGGATCTGGCGGCCCTGCTCGGCCGCGAGCCCCGCCCGGCCCTGGAGGTCATCGCCGGGGGCCGGTGAGGCGTCGCACGGCGCGGGCGGGCGGTGCGGGCTCCCGCACCGCCCGCCCGCGTACGGGCTACGGGCAGAGGCGGTGCGGGGTCGGGGTGCACTCGGGGTCGGGGTCGACCGGTCCGCTGCCGCCGGGGCGGAAGTTGGACCACCACAGCGGCGTGCTTCCGTAGTAGACGACCATGTTCCCGGAGTTCTGGATGGCGAGGTAGGCGCCCGGGTGGCCCCAGGTCTGGGCGTTCCACACCGCGCGCATGGCGGCGTCGTACGCGACCAGGTTGCCGTCGGCCTGGATGTAGAAGTAGCTGCCGATGCCGTACGTGCCCTGGGCGGTCCAGATCGCGGCCCCGTTGTGGTACAGCACCACGTGCCCGTCACCCTGCTGGTACAGCACGGTGCCGCCGTCGGGCGAGGACCAGCTCTGCCCGCGGCTCAGGCCCGCGGTGCCCTGGACGACCGTCTGGTCGGCGTTCGACACGGCGGCGGTCGCGCTCACCGCGGGGGCCCCGGCGGAGGTCCCGGCCGGTGCGGCCTGGGCAGCGGTCGCGCCCAGCAGTCCGGCCGCCATCAGCGCGGCGGCCAGCACGGCGCCGGCCCGGGGAGCGAGGGTGCGCGGGTTTCGCATGGGGGTCACTCTCCTGAAATCGCCCGTACCGCGGGCAGGTTGCCGCGGTCCCTGGGAGCCGCGGCGGTGTGACGGCCGCGGCCTGGCCAGTCTCACCGGGAGCGGTGCGTCCGGGCCATCCTTTCGATGCACCTCGAAGCCGGGCCCGGCCACCGCCCTCACGCCGCCGGCTCCGGATCGCCGTCGAGGAGCGCGGTGCCGAGCCGGCTGCGCCGGTGGCACACCGCCCTGCCCTCCCGGCACGTGGTGATCAGCCCGGCGTCGCGGAGGATGGCGGTGTGCCAGCTCGCGGTGGCGGGGGAGACGCCGAGCGCCGCCGCCAGCCGGGAGGTGCTCAGCCCGTCGTCCAGCAGCAGGAGGATCCGCGCCCGGGCGGGGCCGACGAGCTGGGCCAGCGCCGCGCGGGAGCCGTCCGTCGACGGCGGCGCGAGCCAGCTCAGCGGCCGGGCCACCGGGTAGGTGAGGGTCAGCGGCAGGTCCTCGTCGACGACGGCGGCCGGGTGCGCGCTGAAGAACGACGGGACCAGGGTGAGCGGACGCCCGCCGGTGTGCACCTCCCAGTCGACCGCGCAGGAGGCCGAGAGCGTCCCGTCCTGCCAGCGCAGCACGTCCTCGTCGAAGCTGGACAGCAGCCCCTCGGCGCCGCCGGAGAGCACGGCCCGGATCCGCTGCCTGCGGTCGGTGTCGGCGGCCTGCTCGGTGCGCGGCCGGTAGGGCGCGATGGCGATCCGGTGGTACTGCCGGATCGCGGCGCCGAGCGCCTTCAGGGCGCCGAGCTCGCCCTCGGCCAACTTCCTGGTCCACAGTGGCAGTTGCGGTCGGTACCCGGCGTACCTGGTCAGCTGGGCGGCGATCTGCCGGCGGGGCGTGGACAGGACCTGGTCGATCCCCTCCTCCAGCGAGGTGCCGCCCTGGCGCGGGATCAGGAAGTCCGGGGCGTAGCCGTCGATGGGGAACAGCCGGGCCAGCGCGGCCACGGTGCGCTCCAGACCGCCGCGCCTGATGCGCTCGGTGACCTGGCGGCGCCACGCGTCGAAGGCGAGGTTCGCCTCGCGGTTCTGGTACAGGTACAGGCTGGTGGTGACCTCCCAGAGGGGGTCGAGCCCCTCGGCCATGCGGACGCGGCCGATATCGCCGCTGGACAGGTGGAAAGTGAGCACGACGCCCCCCCGGGCTTCCGTCGTTCGGTCAAGGTGCGGTGACTACGACGTCCCGGCCTTCCCGCGCGTCGCGGACGCCGGTGCGAACGCCGGTGCGAACGCCGGTGCGAACGCCGGAGCGGGCGCCGGAGTGGAGCCCGGAGTCGGCGCCGGAGCGGGCGCCGGTGCGGGCGGCTGAAACGGTGTCATCCCCGCATCCTGACAGTGCTCCCGCCCCCGCCGCAGCCGTATCGGCGACCGGGGCGACGCACCGAAGGCCGCCCCCCGTCACCCGAAATTCACGGACCGGGGTCTACCCGCATAGACGGCGCTGCGCCATCCTGGTGCGGTGCCGGTCCTCGGAGCCTGCTCGGAGAAACGCCATCCTCACCGGGAGATGCAGATGAAGCCACGCACCGCAGCCACCGTCGTCGCCCTGGCCGTGGCCGGCCTCGCCGTCGCGGCGCCCCCGGCCGTCGCGAGCGGCACCAAGCTGTCGCAGGCGACGGCCGCCGCCCAGTTCAGCAGCGCCGGCATCACCTGGAGCTCCAGCGGGGGCTGCACCACCAGGTCCAACTCCACCTGCACCTCGTTCGAGCAGATCAACTCGGGCACGGTCGACGCCGTCATCACCCTCAAGCGCGCCAGCGGCTGCGCCATCAACATCACGGGCGGGACCGAGGTGGGCCACGCCTCCGGCACCTACAGCCACTACAACGGCTACAAGGTGGACATCAGCCGCAACTCCTGCATCGACGGCTACATCCAGAACAGCTTCACCTACATCGGCTACCGGGGCGACGGCTACCCGCAGTGGAAGGCCGCCTCGGGCAACCTGTACTGCAACGAGGGCAGCCACTGGGACATCCTGGTCTACTGACGCCGAGCCGGGGCGGGTGACGCCGAACCGGGGCGGGGCCGTCGCGGCCCCGCCCCGGCCGCGCTCCGGGCGGCGCGGCGGGTCAGTCGCCCAGGACGGCGATCCGGCCGGTGCTGAGCCCGGCGGCGACGCGGTGGACGGCGTCCGCGGCGGCGGCCAGCGGCACCCGGGCGCTGACCAGGGGTCGGACGGCGCCCTCGGCGGCGAGCTCGGTGAGTCCGTCGTGGGCGGCGCGGACGGCGCGCGGGTCACGGGTGTTGTAGAGGCCCCAGTGCAGGCCCAGGATCGAGTAGTTCTTCACCAGGGCGTGGTTGAGCGCGGGGGCGGGGATCTGCCCGGCCGCGAAGCCGACCACCACGATCCGGCCCTCGAAGGCGACGCACCGGGTGGAGCCGGTGTAGGCCTCGCCGCCGACCGGGTCGAAGACCACGTCCGCGCCGCGCCCCTCGGTGGCCTCCTTGACGGCGGCGACGAAGTCCCGTTCCCGGCGGTCCACCACGAGGTCGGCGCCGAGCGCCTGCGCGGCCCGCGCCTTCTCCGGCCCGCCGACCACGGCGATCACCCGCGCCCCGGCGGCCCGGCCGAGCTGGACCGCCGCGCTGCCGACCCCGCCGGCCGCCGCGTGCACCAGCAGGGTCTCGCCGGCCCGCAGCCGGGCCCGCCGGTGCAGCGCGAACCAGGCGGTCTGGTAGCCGATGTGCAGGGCGGCGGCCTCGGCGTCGTCCAGCGCCTCGGGCGCGGGGAACGCGGCGGCGGCGTCCAGCAGCGCGTACTCGGCGAAGGCGCCGTGCGGCAGCACCGGGTTGCCGATCAGCCGCTCGCCGCGCCGGGCGCCGTCCACCACCTCGCCGCACAGCTCCACCCCGGGCGTGAACGGCAGCGGCGGGCGGACCTGGTACTGCCCGCGCACCATCAGCGCGTCCGGGAAGTTGACGGCCGCCGCCCGGACCCGGACCAGCAGCTGCCCCGGGCCGGCCACCGGCCGCGCGACGTCCTCGGCCAGCCGCATCACCTCGGCCGGCTCGCCCAGCTCACCCACCTGCCAGGCCCTCACAGCGCCTCGCTCCTCTCCAGCTCCCGCTGGAGCCGGTTCATCCCGGCGATCCAGCGGTCCGGGTCGGTGGCCCGCACGCGGTAGTAGTCGGCGACCTCGGGGTGCGGCAGGAGCAGGAAGCGCTCCGCGCGCATCCCCTCCAGCGCCGCCTCGGCGACGTCCGCCGGGTCGAGCGCGGTCGGGGCGAGCAGCGCCTCGCCGACGGCGCCGGTGGAGGCGAGCATGTCGGTGCGCACGCCCTGCGGGCAGAGCGCGTGCACCCGGACGCCGCGGTGCCGGTAGGTCGCGGAGAGCCACTCGGCGAAGGCCAGCGCGCCGTGCTTGCTGACCGCGTACGGGGCCGAGCCCAGCATGGTGAGCAGTCCGGCGGCGGAGACGGTGGCCAGGAAGCGCCCTTCGCCGCGCTCCAGCCAGCGGGGGAGCAGCAGTTCGGCGGCCCGGACATGGGCGAGGACGTTGACCTCCCAGGCGCTCGCCCAGGCCGCGGCGGGCGCGTCGGCCCCGCCCACCGGGGCGACGCCGGCGTTGGCGCACCAGACGTCGATCTCGCCGAGTTCGGCGCGGGCCCGGCCGACCAGGTCGGCCAGCCCCTCGGCGGAGGCGGCGTCCCCGGGCAGCGCGGCGCCCGCGCACTCCGCCGCCACCGCCCGCGCCGCCGCGGCGTCCTGGTCGTTGACCACCACCCGGGCGCCGGCCGCGGCGAGGGCCCGGGCCAGCGCGGCGCCGATGCCCCGGCCGCCGCCGGTCACCACCACGCCCCGGCCGTCGAACGCCGAGGCGGTCACATTCCACCGCCCAGGGTGACCCCGCCGTCGACGACCAGGGTCTGTCCGGTGATCCAGCCGGCGTCCGCGGAGAGCAGGAAGGCGACCGCGCCGGCGACGTCCTCGGGGACGCCGAGCCGGCCGAGCGGGTAGGCCTGGGCGACCTCCTCCTCCCGGCCCTCGAACAGCGCCTGGGCGAACTTCGTCTTGACCACGGCGGGGGCGACGGCGTTGACCCGGATGCCCTGGGGGCCCAGCTCGGCGGCGAGTTCGGTGGTGAGCCGGATCAGCGCGGCCTTGCTGACGCCGTACATGCCGATCCCGAGCGAGGAGCGGATGCCCGCGATGGAGGCGACGTTGACGACCGAGCCGCCGTGCTCGCCCATCCAGGCGGCGTGGGCGCGGCGGGTCCAGGCCAGCGGGGCCAGCACGTTGACGGCGAGGATCTTGGCGGCGGCGGCCTCGTCGGTGTCGAGGACCGGCCCGTAGACCGGGTTGATGCCGGTGTTGTTGACCAGGTGGTCGAGCCGGCCGAAGGCCTCCAGGGTGCGGGCGACCGCCTCCTCCTGGTGCGCCGGGTCGTCGGCCTTGCCCGCGACGGCGATCGCGTTGTCCGGCCCGCCCAGGTCGCGGACGGCCTCGGCCAGCGGCTCCGGGTTGCGGGCGGTGAGGCAGACCCTGGCCCCGCGGTCGACCAGCTCGCGTGCGATGCCGAGGCCGATGCCCCGGCTCGATCCGGTGACGACGGCCACCCGGCCCTTGAAGGAGTGCACCACGGAGCGTCCTGCCTTTCGTGCGAGGATCTCTTCCAGCTGCTGACTAAGCGCTTGCTCAGCATGCTGTCGGTGCGGGAGCCTGTCAACAGCCGGTCGGACGTCCGCCCAGGCCCGGTCCGCAGGGCGGTCCGGCAGGCCGGTCGGCGGGAAAGCCTGTACGAGTTCTCTGGGAGGATGACGCCATGACCAGCACCCCGCTCGCCGACCTCTGGCCGACCCTGCCCGGCGCCGACGCCCGCCCGGAAGCGGCGTACCGGCTGCTCCAGGCCGCCGTCGAGTCGTTCGCGGAGCGCGGCTTCCACGCCACCACGACCCGGGACATCGCCACCGCGGCGGGGATGAGCCCGGCCGCGCTGTACATCCACTACCAGTCGAAGGCCGCGCTGCTGGCCGAGATCAGCCGGGCCGGGCACGCCGCCACGCTGACCCTGGTCCGGGACGCGGCGGCCGGCCCGGGCGGCCCGGCCGAGCGGATGCGGCGCCTGGTCGAGCAGTTCACCGCCTGGCACGCCCGGGCCCGGAGGGTCGGCCGGGTGGTCAACTACGAGCTGCACGCGCTGCCCGAGGACGACTACGCGGTGGTCGCCGCGCTGCGGCTGGACATCGAGCGCGAGGTCAGCGCGCTGATCGAGGCGGGCGTGGCGGCGGGGGACTTCCAGGTGGCGGAGGTGCGGACGGCGGCCCGTGCGGTCACCTCGCTGGGCATCGACGTCTCCCGCTGGTACACCGACAACTCCTCCGAGGCGCCGGAGGAACTCGGGCGCCGCTACGGGGACCTGGTGCTGCGGATGCTGGGCGCCCGGGTCTGACCGCGGCGGCGGTCGGCCGGCCTCCGGGAAGGGCCCGTTCCACCCTTGACCTGCTCACGGAGTGCGAGCAGACTCGTATACGAAGTACGTGTGCCTCGTAGGCGTACAGCGTAGGCGGACCGGCACGCAGGGTGACACCGCGAGCCCCTCCCCGCGCACTCCCACCGCAGCCCCGACGCTGCGGATCGAAGCAACCACCTCCCGCGGCGACCACGCCCCCGACCGGCGGCGCCGAACGGGAGCGACCCCCGCCCCGGGCCGGACCGGCCGGGTCGTGCCGCCGCCACGGCGCGGCGGCACGGGAACGGCGCGCGCCGCGTCGCGCGCGGCCCGGGCGGTCGGAGAGAAGGGGGAGGCGCAGTGATGCCCTTCCGGCAATCCCATCCGGTCCGGCCCCGCTTCTGGCTGGAGACGGCCGTCGGCGGGCTGTCCGGACTGCTGTTCCTGCTCACGCTGGTGTGGCCGCAGTGGATCGAGACGCTCCTCGGCATCGACCCGGACGCCGGCAGCGGTGCGGCGGAGTGGCTGGTGGTCGCGCTGGCGGCCGCCGTCACCGCCGCCTGCCTGCTCGGCGCGCGGATCGAGTGGCGTCGGGCGCACCCGTCCTCGGTCCGCGCCGCGCGCTGACGGTGTAAGGAGGACCGTCATGAACGACCCAACACCGGACGTCGGCCGCGAGCGGCTGACCGAACTCGTCCGGCAGGCCCCGCTCAGTTTCCGCGGCACCGTGACCCGGGTCGGCGGCACCTCGCTGGCGGCGGTCCCGGCCGAGGACCGCGACGAACGGACGGCCGTGGTGAAGGTGGACGAGGTGCTGCACGCACCCGACGCCTTCAGACAGCTCGCGGGCAGCGAGGTCACCGTCCAACTGGCCGCCGACGCCGACCTGCTGCAGGTCGGCGACTCGGCGGCGTTCTTCACCCAGGGCCTGGTCTACGGCGAGGGCCTGGGCGTCCGGGAGATCGGCCGGCTGCCCGCCGAGGCCGTCCAGACCCATGTCGCGCTCGCCGCGACCACCGCCGACGAGCTGCCCTTCTCGTCGGTGCAGCGCCGGATCCGCAACCAGGACATCGCCGAGCACGCCGCGACGGCGGACGCCGTGGTGGTGGGCACGGTGGTCGCTCTGGAGGACCTCGGCCTGCCGGCGTACTCCGAGCACGCCCCGCAGTGGTGGCGTGCCGTGATCGACGTCTCGCACGTCGAGTCCGGCCAGGTCGAACCCGGCCGGACCACCGTCGTCTACCCGAGCAGCACGGACATCCGCTGGCGTCAGGTGCCCAAGCCGGTCGCCGGGCAGCTGGGCCTGTGGCTGCTGCACGCCACCCGGGGCGACCTGGCCGAGCGGGCGCCGTTCCAGCTGCTCGACCCCGACGACTACCAGCCGGCGCAGAAGCTCGCCGTGCTCCAGGAACGGAGGTGAGCCGACATGCCCACCATCAAGGTCGTCAACATCACCCCGAAGGCGCTGAGCGGCGACCGGCTCCTGGACAGTGAGCCCAATCTGGCCGTCAACCCGGAGAACCCGGACCAGATGGTCGCGACCGCCTTCACCCCCGATCCGATGGGCGGCCCGCTGGCCCCGGTGTACGTCTCCGCCGACGGAGGGAACACCTGGGTGCTGAACAGCGTCGTCCCGGGCAACGGGAGCCTCGGCACCGGGGACATCAGCATCGGTTTCGGCTCGCGGGGCGGCCGGCTCTACACCGGCATCCTCAACGGCCGGACCGGCGACATGCAGATCCTGCGCGCGCCGAACATCGCCTCGCCCACCCCGATGGGCGTGCTCGTCGACCGGACCGACGAGGACCAGCCGTGGGTCGTCGCCGTCAGCGTCACGGCGGACGGCCACAGCAACGACCGGGTGTACGTCGGCAGCAACGACTTCGCCTCGCCGGCCAACACCGCCACCGTGGACGTCTCGGGCGACGCCGGGACCGGGCCCGCCCCGGCCGGCTTCGCCCCCGTCCGGCTCGACCGGCGGTCCGGGGTGGTCTTCGACGGCCCGCCGGTGCGGATCGCCGCGCACCCGGACGGCACGGTCTACATCGTGTTCATGAGCATCACCGCCGAAGCCCCGCTGGACCGGGCCCGCAAGACCTTCGACGTCGTGGTGACCCGCGACGACAAGGGCGGCGTCGGGCCGAGCCCCTTCGAGGACCTCCTGGACTCGGCGGACGGCGAGGTCGGCCAACGCGCGGTCAGCGGCCGCAAGGTGCGGTTCAACCCGCAGCAGCGGACGCTGGGCCAGGAACGCACCGGTGCGGACCTGTCGATCGCGGTGGACCCCACGGACTCCAACAGCGTCTGGGTCGCCTACTGCGACAACCTCGGCGGCGCCGTCCCCACCGACTACGTGCTGCACACCCTGCACTCGGCGGACCGCGGGCAGACCTGGTCCACGGCCCGCCCGGACGTGGTCAACGGCAAGAACCCGTCCTTCGCCGTCAACTCCGACGGCCTGGTCGGGCTGGTCTACCAGCAGCTGACCCACAACCAGTGGTCGACGGTGCTGGAACTCAGCGACGACGGCTTCCGGACCGTGGAGAGCCAGGTGCTGCACCAGGCCCCGGGCGACGTCCCGCCGGCCGGGAACCAACTGCCCTACCTCGGCGACTACATCCGGATGGTCACGGTCGGGAAGGACTTCTACGGCATCTTCGCCGGCAACAACACCCCCGACCGGGCCAACTTCCCGGTGGGCGTGACGTACCAGCGCAACGCCAACTTCACCACCCGTCAACTGCTCAGCACGGACGGCGTGACCAGGATCGCGCCGTCGATCGACCCGTTCTTCTTCCACCGGGCCGCGTGAGTTCCGCCGGGCGGCCCGAGCACCCGCACGGGCCGCCCGGCAACCGCAAGCCCACGGCGCCCGCCACGATCGGTCGTGGCGGGCGCCCTGCTGTCGGGCACTGCGGTCCGGGGGCCGGTCAGGTGGTGGCCGGCGTCAGGTGGTGGCCAGGCAGAACTGCACCAGCCCGGCGTCCACGTCGCGGATGATCTCCTCCATCTCCGCCCACCGCGGGTGGAACTCGGTGCCCCACTCGACGGTGAAGCCGAGCACCTTGCCCTGGTCGGGCTCGGCGAAGTGGCGGGCGTAGACGTAGTCGTCGCTGGTCCCGCTGGTCGGGTAGAGGTGGAAGCCGGTGATCGGCTTGTACGCCAGGCCGCGGACGCCCTTGAGGCCCTGGCAGAAGGCCTCGGCGAGCAGCACGGCGGCGTCCTCGTCCTCCTTGGGGATGTACTCGGCGTACGCGAGGTCGTCGGGCCGGCCGCGCTTGCCGTCGAAGTCGGCGTTGCGGAAGTTCATGTCGGGGTTGTCCGACTGGTTCTCGTCGTCGCCCCAGTTGTAGAGGATGTCCTGCGAGTAGCTGTGCACGTCGACGAACCACGCGGTCCGCGGGAAGTTCTCCAGCAGGGCGAGGACGTTCTTGGTCTCCGGTTCGGAGAACGCGCTCGGGCCGCAGTAGACCTGCGGGTCGCAGGGGTCGTTGGACACCCGGGCGTCGGCGGCCGGGTCGAAGGCGGTGACGAAGTCGAAGAGGAAGTCGTAGTTGCGGTTGAGGTCCACGCCCACGCAGTCGGGGTTGTGGCTGCCGCCGGTGTAGGCGGTGTTGCGGTTCTTGCGCCACATCGGCCGGACGGTCTGGCTGTAGTGCCGGCCGTCGGGGTTGACCAGGGGGAAGAGCACCAGGTCGATCCGGTGGAACAGGTCGCTGACCTGGCCGGCGGCGAAGGTGGTGCCGCCGTAGCCGAGGCCGGTGCCGTCGCGGTGGGCCTCCAGCAGGTCGGCGGCGAGGTGGACGAGGATCTCGCAGCTGCCCCACTCACGGGCGTGGACGCCGCCGATCATCATCACGCACGGCTTCGGGAGCGCCGCGGGGGCGCCGATCAGCAGGGCGTGGGAGGTGCGGCCCTCGCACGAGGGTTCGGGCAGGGTCAGGAGCTGGGTGACGTCGGGGTAGGCGGTGGCCAGGCTGGTCACGGCGGACTCGACCTCGGTGACGTTCAGGTACGGCATGGCGGGCCTCCCGGGTCAGCCGGTGAACTTGGCGGCCAGGCCGCGCGGGACGGCGTCGTCGGGGGCGAACCGGTCGCCGGACCCGATGTCGGCCTGGGCGGCGCGCCCGGCCTCACTGGCGTTGCCGGTCCAGGTGACGGTGACGCCCTCGCGTTCGAGGGCCGGCACCTGGGCGGCCGTGGCATAGACGTCGATGCCGATGCTGCCGTCCGCCTCGACGCGCGGCCGACCGCCGACGTCGGAGCGGGTTTCGCGCAGCACGGCGCGCAGGGTCTCCGGGTCCCTGGCGGTCACGCGCAGGCGCAGGATGTCTTCGTGCGGTTCGTTCGGAACGGCGGACATGGGGAGCTTCTTCCGGGTGCCGTCGGAGCGGGGCCGGAACGGTGTCCGGCAGGTCGCCCGGCGGCGCCGATATGAGGGTGTATGTCCGACGTGTACCTCGTATACCTCAGGATGCGTCGCCGCCGTAGAAGTCGTCAAGGGCGGGCTCCGGCATCCCGTCGAGCAGGCTGTCCAGGCCGCTCAGCATCTCCGCCTCGTCGTCGAACTCGGCGAACCTGGGCACCAGGGCGCGCAGTCGCGGGTAGTCGGTGGCGGGCAGCCGGTGCAGGCCGAGCCGCAGGGCCGGGTCCGGCTCGCTCGGGTTGTCGACCACCTGGCGCTTGTCGACCAGCAGGCAGCCGAGGTTCCAGGCGACGAAGGTGCGGTAGACCGTCAGCGCGCCAGCGTCGTCGAAGCCGGCCCGGCCGAGCACGGCCAGGATGTGCTCGGTGAGCTCCAGCACCGAGACCGGGCGGCGGGTGATCGGGACGGCCAGCGGGCGGGTCGCGACCAGTGGCAGGATCTCCGGGTGGGCGTGCGCGGTGGCGGCGAACGCCCGGGCGATCCGGCGCAGTTCGGTGCGCCAGCCGGCCTCGTGGGAACCGCGCCCGGCGCCGGCCCGCAGCCGGGCGTTGATCTCGTCGAAGTAGGCCTCGACCAGGCCGTCGATCAGCGCCTCCTTGCCCGGGGTGTAGCGGTACAGCGCCATCGACTCCACGCCGAGGTCGGCCGCCAGCCTGCGCATCGTCAGCGCGGCCAGGCCCTCGCGGTCGACCAGGGCCACGGCTGCGCCCAGCACCAGCGGGCGGCTCAGCCGGCCCCGCTTCTCGGGGGCGTCCTGCTCGACCATCTCCGCACTCCTCCGGGTCGGTGGCAGCGTCGTCGGTCGTGCCCGGGCCGGACTCGCGGCTCGGTGGACCGGCGGTGGCGCGGGGCCGCTGCCGGGGCGGTCTTCGGCGGACGTCACTCAGCGGATACAGACCAGGATACAAGGTAGGAATCAGACGTAAACGGGTGAACCGCTTTTACCGCCAGATTTCGCCGATCCCGCTGGTCAGCCGACCGGCGGCGGCTCGGCGCGGGTGGCGGGAACGGCGACCGGGGCGGCGGGATCGGTGGCGGTGAGTGACGGACCGCGCCGTGACGGTCGGTCGAGGGGCCGGGCGGTGCGGCGGGAGCGGTGACCGGGACGACCGGACCGGTCGCGGTGCGTAGTCGGGCGCCCGGGGCGGGCGGCCGGGCGGCGCTCAGTCGAGCAGCAGCCGGACGGCGAGGACGGCGACCAGGGCGGCGGAGCCCAGGGCGGTGAGCAGCCGGCCGCGCGGGCCGGTCAGCGCCCGGCCGAGCAGCGCGCCGCCGGAGGCCAGCAGCAGCTGCCAGGCCGCGGAGGCGGCGAAGGCGCCGAGGGCGAAGGCGGCCCGGGCCGTGGCGCCGTCCCGGCCGCCGCCGCCGAGCACCAGGGCGGCGAAGTAGAGCACGGTGAGCGGGTTCAGCAGGGTGATGCCCAGCAGGGTGAGGAAGGCCCGGGCCGGGGTGGGCGGCGCGGCCCGCGGCCCGGCACCGCCGCCGGGCCGGACGCGCAGCGCGGCGACGGCCGTCCGGGCGGCCAGCGCCAGCAGGACCAGGGCGGAGACGATCCGCAGCGGGCGGGCGACCGGTTCGAGCAGCGGCGCGAGACCGGCACCGCCGGCCGCCGCGAGCAGCGCGTACAGCCCGTCCGCGGTGGCCACGCCGAGCGCGGCGCAGGCGCCGGTGCGCAGCGAGGTGCGCGCGGTGAGCGACGCCAGGTAGGCCCCGACGGCCCCCACCGGGACGGCCACGCCGAGCCCGGCGAGCAGCCCCGCGGCCAGCGCGGCGCTCACGTGCGCGCGGCGTCGGGCCTCCGGGGACGGCCGGACCGCTGTCGGACCGCGGCCGGGCGGGCGGCGGAGGTCACGGGCAGCGGGCGGGCGGCGGAGTCGGTCATGGGCCGATGGTGGCGGCCCGGGCCCGGGGGCGGCAAACGGTTTTCCCGGGCCCCGGGGTAGCGTGGGCCCGACCCCGTGATCACCGTTCCCGAGGAGAGTCGATGAGCAGTCAGAACGACCCGGTGCGAGCGATGTTGGCGCAGGCCTGGGCCTCCTGGGCGGAGCGGGGCGCGGCCCTGTCCGCCGAGGACTGGGACCGTCCCACCCGGCTGCCCGCGTGGACGGTACGGGAGCTGTTCGCCCATGCCGCGCCGGTGCCGGAGATGTTCGGCGGGCTGCGCGGGGCGCTGCTGGACGGGCCGGCCGAGATCACCACCGGCGCCGGGATCCTGCGAGCCTACAACCGGCCCGGCGGCCTCGCGCACACCGCCGCCGGGCAGATCGCCGAGACGGCCAGGCAGGCCGCCGGGCGGACCGAACCCGCCGTGCTGATCGCCCGGTTCGGGGTCGAGGGGCCGGCCGCCCTGGCCGGGCTCGCGGACCTGCCGCCGGACACCACGGTGGCGCACCCGCTGCTCGGCAGCGTGGCGCTGGGCGCGCTCGGCGAGGTGGCGCTGATGGAGGCGACCGTCCACCTGCTCGACCTGGTCGCGGCCGTCGGCGGCCCGCCGCCCGCGGAGGGCGCGCTGCGCTTCACCCGCGCGCTGCTGGCGGAGGTCGCCGACCCGGTGGCCTTCATCGAGGCGGCGACCGGGCGCGGCTCGGAGGCGGTGCTGCCGGTGATCCGGTGAGGCTATGAGGCGGTCGTCGGGTGAGACGGTCGTCGGATGACGCGGTCGTCCGACGAGCCGGTCGCCCGGTGAGGTGGCCGTTCCGCGAGCCGGTCGTCGGATGAGGCGTATGCGTCTCATGTCATGAGCGTTTCAAAGGTGCGGGTTTGCTGTCACGCTGCTGCTCCCGACCCGCTCCCACGAGAGGCTCCGATGAGAAGAATCCTGCCCGCCCTGACCGGCGCCGCCCTGTTCGCGGCGACCGGCCTCGCGGTGCTCGCTACCCCCAATGTGGCGAGCGCCGCGGCCTGCACACCCGCCCAGGTGGTGGCCAACGGCGGCTTCGAGTCCGGCAGTTCACCCTGGACGGCGCCGAGCGGCGCGATCACCGGCGACAGCGGACAGAGCGCGCACTCCGGCAGCTCCTACGCCTGGCTCGACGGCTACGGCTCCAGTCACACCGACACGCTCTCGCAGTCCGTCACCCTCCCCACCGGGTGCGGCACCGCGACGCTCGGGTTCTGGCTGCACGTCGACACCGCCGAGACGACCGGCGGCACCGCCTACGACAAGCTGAGCGTGAAGGTCGGCTCCACCACCGTGGCCACCTACTCCAACCTGGACGCCCAGGCCGGGTACGTGCACCGGACCGTCGACGTCTCCGCCTTCGCCGGCCAGGCCGTGACGCTCGCCTTCACCGGCGTCGAGGACTCCAGCCTGCAGACCAGCTTCGTGCTGGACGACGTCACCCTGGACGTCTCCGGCGGTACCACCCCGCCCCAGCCCGGCGACCCGACCCGCACCCCGGTCGCTCCGGCGTACACCGTCGACCTCAGCAGCGACGCCTCCGGCGGCAGTTGGACCGGGCACGAGAGCGTGACCTTCACCAACGCCTCGCCCACCGCGCTGAACGAGGTGTACCTGCGGCTGTGGGACAACGCCCACGGCAGCTGCCCCAGCACCCCGATCACGGTGACCAACGTGACCGGCGGCACGCCGTCCCCGCTCACCGTGAACTGCACCGCGCTCAAGATCACCCTTCCGGCCCCGCTCGCCCAGGGCCAGAGCGGCACCGTCGGCTTCGACCTCGGCATCACCGTGCCGACCGGCGCGGACCGCTTCGGCCACGACGGCGCGTACAACTTCCTCGGCAACGCCCTGCCCGTCCTGGCGATACGGGACGCGGCCGGCTGGCACCTCGACCCGTACACCAACAACGGGGAGTCCTTCTACTCGGTGGCCTCGGACTTCACCGTCACCCTGGACCACCCGACCGGCCTGCTGGTGCCCGCGACCGGCACCTCGGTGGACACCCCCGGCACGGCCGGACGGACCGTCACCAAGGCGACCGCGACCAAGGTGCGCGACTTCGCCTGGGGCGCCGGGCCGTTCACCAGGATCTCCGGCACCTCCGCGGCCGGGGTGAAGGTCAACGTCTACTCGGTGGCCGGGATCAGCGCGGCCGACTCCAAGTCGATGCTCTCCACCGCCACTTCGGCGGTCGACGCCCACGCCCAGCGCTTCGGCGCCTACCCGTACGGCGAGCTGGACGCGGTGATCGACAACAACTTCTGGTTCGGCGGCATGGAGTACCCGGGCTTCGTCCTCGACCTGGTCAGCACCACGGCGCTCACCCACGAGATCGGCCACCAGTGGTGGTACGGCATCGTCGGTGACGACGAGTACACCAGCCCCTGGCTGGACGAGTCCTTCACCGACTACGCCACCGACCTCGCCCTCGGCAAGACCGGCAACGGCTGCTGGAACAGCGTCTCCTGGGCCTCGTCGGCGGAGCGGATCACCAACTCGATGGCGTACTGGGACGCCAACTCCTCCCGCTACTCCACCGTCGTCTACGGCTACGGCAAGTGCGCCCTGCACGACCTGCGCCGGACCATCGGCGACAGCGCGATGACCACGCTGCTGCGGAACTACGCGCAGGGGCACTGGAACGGCGTCTCCACCACCGCCGAGTTCAAGGCGGCGGCCCAGGCCGCCACCACCGTGGACCTGACCTCCTTCTGGAGCCAGCACCGCATCGACGGCTGAGCCGCGCGGCCCCGCGGCGCCGCCCCGGTCCCGGCCGGGGCGGCGCCCTCCGGCGCCTCCCCGACGCCGACTGCAGCGCCCCCGTCGACGCCCCTTGACGCCGCCGCGGGCCGGGAGGACGCTGTCCGTATACGACATAAGCGTCTGCCGTATACGGACAGTCGAAAGCGCACGACCAAGAGTCGCGAGCTCCCGGCGCTGACCGACCGCTGGAGCGATCATGTCGACCAACCACTACGTGGCGCTGCCGGACAGCACCCGCGTCCCGCTCGCCGGAGCACGGGTCATCGGACCGGCCCACCCCCAGACACCCCTGACCGTCACCGTCTACCTGCGACGCGACCCGGCCGCGCAGCCGCGTCCGGACGTCTACGAGCTGGCGCTCCAGGCGCCGACCCGGCGCACCCTGCCCAGCGACGACCAGTACGCCGCCACCCACCGGTGGCTGGACACCGACCTCAAGGCGGTCGAGGCCTTCGCCGCCGAGCACGGCCTCAAGGCCGCCAACCCCGACCCGCTCGCCCGCAGCATCCAGCTGACCGGCACCACCCGGGACGTCGCGGACGCCTTCCAGGTGACGCTGGCCCGCTACCGCTACCAGGACGCCAACGGCGCCCCCCAGACCTACCGCGGCCGGGAAGGGCAGATCTACGTACCGGCGGAGCTGGACGGCATCGTCACCGGCGTCTTCGGCCTGGACGACCGCCCGATCGGCACCCGGCTGCTGATCCGCCGGGCCGCCGACAGCGTCCCGGTGACACGCGCCACCCCGACGGTCCAACCCGGAGCCTTCCTGCCACCGCAGCTCCAGGCGCCGTACGCCTACCCGGCCGGCACCGACGGCAGCGGGCAGTGCATCGCCGTCCTCGCCTTCAACGGCGAGACCCCACCGGGCGTCCCGTCCGGCGGCTACTCGCTCGAAGCCCTGCGGAACTACTTCGTCAACGTCCTGCACCAGGACATGCCGGAGATCACCAACGTGGTCGTCCCGGGCGTCGGCACCCCCGGCAACGAACCCGGCCAGGACGCCGACTTCGACACGGCCGACACCAGCGGCGAGATCATGCTCGACCTGGCGGTCGTCGGCGGCCTCGCCCCCAAGGCGAGGATCGTCGTCTACTTCAGCAGGTTCACCGAACAGGGCTGGGTCGACGTGATCACCCGGATCGTCAACGACACGGTGAACCGGCCGACGGTGATCTCCTCCAGCTACGGCAACCCCGAGGCCAACCCCGGCAGCCGGTGGACGGTCGGGGCGATGAAGCGGGTCGACGCCGCGTTCGCCAGCGCGGCCGAGAAGAACGTCAGCATCTGCTGCGCCTCGGGCGACGACGGCTCCCGCGACCAGATCCACGACGAGCGCGCCCACGCCGACTTCCCCGCCGCCAGCCCGCACGTGCTCGGCGTCGGCGGCACCAGGCTGGCGGTCTCCCACGGGCAGGTCGTCAGCGAGGTCTGCTGGGACAACGGCCCGGGCAGCCGGACGGGCGGCGGCATCAGCAAGGTCTTCCCGGTGCCGCCGTACCAGGCCGACGCCCAGGTGCCGCCGTCGGCCAATCCGCCGCACGCCCGCGGGCGCGGTGTGCCGGACGTGTCCGCGCTGGCCGACCCGGACACCGGCGTGGTCGTCCCGAGCGTCGACGGCGTGCACTTCAACCAGATCGGCGGCACCAGCGCCGCCGCCCCGATGTGGTCCGCCCTGCTCGCCCGGGTCAACCAGGCCCTGCCCGGGTCCGCCCAGGTCGGCTTCCTCAACCCGCTGCTGTACGCGAAGTTCGCGAGGGGCGTCCTGCGGGACATCACCCAGGGCAGCAACGGCGCGTACGCCTCCGGGCCCGACTGGGACCCGTGCACCGGCCTCGGCAGTCCCGGCGGTCAGCAGCTGCTGGACGGCCTCAGGGCGCTGTAGACCCGGACGTCGGACGTCCGCACCGACGGGCCCCCGCCTCGGCGACGGGGGCCCGACGGACGGCCGGTCAGCCCAGGGCGAGCGCGCGCAGGCGGTCGGTGGCGCCGTTGAAGTAGTTCTGGTCGCCGGGGAAGGTGCCGGAGTCGGCGAACTGCCAGAAGGTCTGGTAGCCCCAGCCGTTCGGCAGGGTGCCGACGGAGGTGGAGTAGCGGGCTATCCAGAGCGGGTTGGTGGTGCCGAAGCCGCCGTAGTTGCCGGTGCACTGGGTCCACCAGTTGGTGGTGGTGTAGATGGTGGGGTAGCGGCCGGTGCGGGAGCGCACGGTGTTGCTGAAGTCGCGGATCCAGCTGACCATGGCGCTCTGGCTGAGGCCGTAGCAGGTGGCGCCGTAGGGGTTGTACTCGATGTCCAGCGCGGGCGGCAGGGTCCTGCCGTCGGCGGACCAGCCGCCGCCGTGGCTGACGAAGTAGCCGGCCTGGGTGGCGCCGGAGGAGGCGTTCGGCAGCGCGAAGTGGTAGGCGCCGCGGATCAGGCCGGCGTTGTACGAGCCGTTGTACTGCTGGGCGAAGTACGGGTTGGTGTAGCCGGTGCCCTCGGTGGCCTTCACGTAGGCGAACTTGGCGCCGTTGGCGGCCACCGAGGACCAGTTGACGTTGCCCTGGTGGCTGGAGACGTCCAGCCCCGGGGTCTGGGTGGCGGCGAGGGAGGCGAACGGGGTTCCACCGTCGCGGCCCTCGTGGGCGGCGACGGTGGAACCGGCGAAGTCCTGCTCGGGGTGGAAGCCGGGGCGGCCTTCGACGACGGGGGCGACAGGGGCGGGGTCGGCCGCGTACGCGGGGGCGGCCACGCCGGCGACCAGGGCGGTCGCGGCGGCGAGGGCGGCCGGCGCGGGCAGGCGGCGGCGGGCCGGTCTGTCGGTGCCGGTCGTGGTGCGGGCGGAGCGGGAAGAGCGGGGCATGAGCACTCCTCTGGTCCGTGCGAGGGGAAGGTCGAGACGACCCGGTACGGCCGGGGTCGGACCGGCCGTACCGCAGAGTAGCCAGGTACCCGCTACTGCCACCAGGCAGCTTTTTTCACAGCGTGAACGCACCTCACACGGACCGGAACACCGTGGCGAACAAGGGGTGTTGCCGGTCCGCCGGGGATCAGTGCCGCAGGGTGAGGAGGCCGGGCCGCCAGGGGAGCTGGTCGTACGGGGCGGTCGAGCCGGGGACCATGCCCTGGTAGAGGAGCTGGAGGTTGCAGGGGTCGATGGTCATGGTCTGGTCGGGGTTCTCGCGGACGAGGTCGCCGTGGCTGATGTCGTTGGTCCAGGTGGCGCCGCTGTTGGCCTTGCCCGCGAAGGGGTTGCCCTCGGTGGCGGCCTGCGGGGTCCAGGAACCGTTCAGGCTGGTGGCGGTGAAGGAGCGGAAGTAGCGCTGCTCGCTCGCGCCGCGGGCCTCGACGATCATCAGGTACTGGTTCTGGCCCTTGACCTTGTAGACCTGCGGGGCCTCGAAGAGGTTCTTGACCGTGTCGGTCATGACGGTGGTGTAGGAGGAGCCGAAGTTGCCGGGGAAGTTCCCGATCGGCATGCTCGCGCGGTAGATGCTGCCGTTGTCGCCGGCGAAGAACAGGTACATGTTCTGGTCGTCGGCGATCAGGGTCTGGTCGATCGGGCCGGTGCCGGAGTTGGGGATGCTGCCGGTGAACAGCGGCTGCGGCGCGGACCAGCCGTTGGGGTTGGTCGGGTCGCTCGACGTGCGGTAGACGAACGGCCACGCACCCCACTGGTACGCCAGCACCCAGATGTTCCTGGGCGCGAAGTAGAACAGCGTGGGCGCCACCGCCCGCTCGCTCATCCCGGTCTGCCCGGCCGAGGCCATGTCCGACCAGTTGGTGAAGGGGGCGAAGGCCATCGAGCCGTAGGAGGACCCCGAGACGTTCGAGGCGTAGACCAGGTGCTTGCCGTTGTAGACGACGTCGGTGTAGTCCTTCAGCGCGGCCCAGCCGTTGGCCGGCTGCGCCAGCGCGCCGGTCGAGGACCAACGGTAGGTGGACGGCAGGGCGCAGTTGCCGCCCGGCGGGGTGGTCCCGGACAGGCCGGACCACTTCTGGTTGCTGCCGCCGTTGCAGTTCCAGAGCCCCACCGACGTGCCGTTGGCCGTGCCGGCGCCCGTCACGTCCAGGCACAGCCCCGACTCGACGCCGACGATCGTGCCGTCGGAGTTCACCCGCCACTGCTGGTTCGCGCCGCCGCTGCAGCCCCAGATCTGCACCTTGGTGCCGGGCGTGGTGGCGTGGCCCGGCACGTCCAGGCACTTGTCGCCGTACACGGTCAGCTGGCTGCCGGACGTCGACGTCCACAGCTGGTTGGCACCGCCCGAGCAGTCGTAGATCTGCAGGGACGCGCCGTCGGTCCGACTGGCGCCCGTCACGTCGAGGCACCGGCCGGAGCCCGTACCGCGCAGGGCGCCGCTGGTGGCCGCCTGGGCGGGGGCGGCGACGAGCGTCGCCGCGAGCGCCGCCCCGGCCGCGACCACGGCGGTGAGCACCGCCGGCAGCTGCCTGCGGCGGGAACTTCGTTGGTGCATGGGATCTCCCTCTTCATGGATGGAGCTGTCGCCCAGCTCTGTCAACGCCCGCATACCGGGGGCGCGCGCCTGTCGAGCGCGCGCCCGCGCGGCTCAGCTCACTTGAAGGTCCAGTGCTGGTTGGCGCCGCCGTTGGAGTCCCAGATCTGGACGGGCGTGCCGTTGGCGGTCTGACCGCCGGGGGTCTCCAGGGCGCGGCCGCTGGCGACGTTGGTGAGGGTGTAGGAGCCGTCGCTGTTCCGAGCGGCCTTCCAGTGCTGGTTGGCGCCGCCGCTGGGATCCCAGACCTGCATCCTCGTCCCGTTGCCCGTCTGGCCGGCCGGCTCGTCCAGGGCGCGGCCGCTGGCGATGTTGGTCAGCGTGTAGGAGCCGTCCCCGTTCTGGTCGGCCCGCCACTGCTGGTTGGCGGCACCGGCGGCGTCCCACACCTGGAGCGGCGTGCCGTTGCCGTTCTGCCCCGCGGGCTCGTCGAGGACGCGCCCGCCGGCTCCCGCCGCCGAGAGCGTGTAGACGGTGCCGGAGACGATGCCCCCGCTCGGCGTGCCGCTGCCACCGCCGCCCAGGGCGGTGAGGACCGCTCCGTAGGCGGGCTTCCTGTTGCCGTTGTTGTCGAACAGCAGCGGGTTCTCGCCGGTGCGCCAGGAGTCGCTGTCGCGGATGCCCCACACCGTGATGCCGGTGCAGCGGGTGACGTTGAGGCAGGTCCTGACGGCGGAGGCGTACGCGGTGGGGGAGGCCTGGGCGATGTCGAGCTCGGTGAGCTGGACGTCCACGCCGAGCGCGGCGAAGCTGGAGAGGGTGGTCTGGAAGTTGGACGGCGGTCCGCCGGCGCCGAAGTGGCTCTGGAAGCCGACGCAGTCGATGGGCACGCCGCGGGACTTGAAGTCCTTGACCATGCGGTAGACGCCCTGGGTCTTGGCGTCGGACCAGTTCTCGATGCTGTAGTCGTTGTAGCAGAGCTTGGCCGAGGGGTCGACGTTCCGCGCGGTGCGGAACGCCTCCTCGATGAAGCCGTCGCCCAGCACGTTCTGGAACACCGAGCCGCGGTGCTGGCCGCTGCCGCCGTCGGCGAACGCCTCGTTGACCACGTCCCAGGCGTAGATCCTGCCCTTGTAGTGGTTCATCTCGGCGGTGATGTGGTTGTTCATCACGCTGCGCAGCGTGTTCGCGTCGCCGATGGAACTGACCCAGTTGGGCAGTTGGGAGTGCCAGACCAGGGTGTGGCCGCGCATCCGCTGGCCGTGGGTGTTGGCGTGGTTGACGATCGAGTCCGCGGGGCCGAAGTTGAAGTTGCCGCGGGACGGCTCGACGGTGTCCCACTTCATCTCGTTCTCCGGGGTGACCATGGTGAATTCCCGGTCGAGGACGGCGGAGTACGTCGAGTCGCCGAGCCGGCCGGCGGCCACGGCGGTGCCGAAGTAGCGGCCGCTGTCGGCGGCGGCCGCGCCCAGCGTGGTCGCCCCGGCGGCCTGCGCCGTGGGGATCGCGGTGACGGCGCCGGCCGCGCCGACGAACAGGCACGCGGCCGTCGTCAGGGCCTTGCGGAGGCGGGGTTTCGTGGTGATTCGTGGCATGACGGATCGTTCTCCTCGGGTGGGGGGATGCCTGCACACCGGACGTGGCGCCCGCCTTGCCGGTCAGCGCATACTGTTAGCGCTAACAATTCGCGGCGGCCGCGGGCCCTGTCCGGAATGTTCAGGTGAGGTCTCCGACAGGCGATGTACGGCGTCGACAGGACCGCGCCCGTGGGTGGTCGGCGCGCGGGGCCGGGGAGCCATGACCTCCTCGGACTTGTCGACGGCGCCAGTGTTGGCCTGAGCCCGTCAAGCTGTCAACGCTTTCGGCGAAAACGGCGACAACTTCGCTCGGCCCCGGGGCCCTCTCGTCGGAGAGCGGCGCCGGTCAGGCGCGTGGCGGTTGAGCCGACGCAGCGTCAGCCATGCGGAGGAGCGGCGAAACTTTCGAAGCGCGGTTCACGGCCGGCCGGGCGCCACGGCGCTGGAGCGCACCACCAGGGTGGTGGAGAGTTCGAGGCGGGTGGGGGCGGTCGGGGCCTCGCCGGCGCGGAGGGAGAAGATCAGCCGGGTCGCCTGTTCGGCCATCTCGCGCAGCGGCTGGCGGACGGTGGTCAGCGCGGGGCTGGTCCACTGCGCGATGTCCAGGTCGTCGTAGCCGACCACGGACAGGTCCTCGGGGACGCGCAGGCCGCGGACCCGGGCGGCCTCCATGACGCCGAGTGCCTGCAGGTCGCTGCCGGCGAAGATCGCGGTGGGCCGGTCGGGGAGCTCCAACAGCCGCCCGGCCCGGGCGAATCCGCCCTCGGCGTGGAAGTCGCCGAAGGCGGTCAGCGCCGGGTCGACCGCCAGGCCGGCCATGGCCAGCGCGGAGCGGTAGCCGTCCAGCCGCGCCAGCGAGCAGAGGGTGTCCTCGGGGCCGGTGACGATGCCGATGCGCCGGTGGCCGAGCTCGATCAGGTGCCGGGTGGCGGCCAGGCCGCCGGCCCAGTTGGCCGAGCCCACCGAGGGCACGTCCGGGTCGGGGTTGCCGGCCGGGTCGACGATGACGAACGGGATGGAGCGCGCGCGCAGTTGGCGCTTGAACTCGGGCGGCAGGCTGGAGAAGACCAGGACGACACCGAGGGGGCGCCGGCGCAGCACCGCCTCGATCCACTCCGGTCCGGGGGCGTGGCGTGAACCGCTGTGGGTGACCACCACCGCCGCGCCGTGCTCGTTCGCCACCGCCTCGACGCCGCGGAGGAGTTCCATCGCCCAGAGGCTGTCGAGCTCGTGGAAGACGATCTCGACGAGCGGCGCCTCGCCGCCGCCGCGCGCGGTGCGCCGGTAGTCGTGGTCGTTCAGGACCTGCTCGACGCGCACGCGGGTGGCCGCCGCCACGTCGGTACGGCCGTTGAGGACCTTCGAAACCGTCGAAACGGAGACCTCGGCCTCGCGCGCGATGTCCGCGAGGGTCACCCGTCCCAGTTCATCGCCCTTTTCCATGGGGGCAGCATAAGGCACGGGCAGCACAGGGCAGTTGGCGCGGCAACGCCTCGGCATTCCGTCCGCCCGGGGGCTTGACCCGAAACATGTCCGCAACCTAGCGTCCCCGCCATGCAGTTATTTCGAGAAACCCGTCGAAACTTTAGGGGAGACCCGATGAAGAGACGCGCTTTCGCCGCCGCCTTCGGACTGGCCGCGGTCATGGTCGGGACAGCCGCCTGCGGCAGTGGCGGCTCCTCCGCCGGCGGAGGAGCCGGCACGATCCACGTGCTGGTGTACGGGGACGCCAGCAACAAGGTCGAGAAGCAGCTGGTCGACACCTTCAACAAGACGTCGAAGGTCAAGGCCGTCCTGGACACCATCCCCGGCGCGGACTACCAGGCCAAGCTCAACACCGTCATCAACACCCCCCAGGCCCCGGACGTCTTCTTCAACTGGGGCGGCGGCAGCATCCAGCCCTACGTGAAGTCCGACCTGCTGCTCCCGCTGGACGACATGATCGCCGCGGACCCGGCGCTGAAGAGCAGCTTCCTGCCCTCGGTGTTCAACACCGCGGTGATCGACGGCAAGTCCTACGGCATCCCGATGCGCGGCACCCAGCCGGTGCTGCTGTTCCACAACAAGAAGGTGCTGGCCGACGCCGGCCTGAGCGTCCCGAAGACCTGGGACGACCTGCTGAGCGCCGTTCAGGTGCTCAAGGGCAAGGGCATCACCCCGTTCGCCCTCGGTGGCGGCGACCAGTGGCCGACCCTGATGTGGTACGAGTACGTCTTCGACCGCGTCGCGGGCCCCGAGCTGTTCCGGAAGGCGCTGTCCGGCGACAGGAGCGCCTGGGAGAGCGCGGACGCCAGGAAGGCCCTGGGCATGCTCAAGCAGCTGGTCGACGCCGGGGCGTTCGGCTCGAACTTCGACTCGGTGAAGTTCACCGACGGCGGCTCCCCGGCCCTGCTGGCCAAGGGCAAGGCGGCCTTCGAGCTGATGGGCTCCTGGGAGTACGCCACCCAGCGGGACGCCGACCCCGACTTCACCAGGAACAAGCTCGGGTACAGCAGCTTCCCCGCCGTCGCCGGCGGCAAGGGCGACCCGGCCGACCTGGTCGGCAACACCAACAACTTCTACTCGGTGCTGAAGAAGAGCAAGCACCCCGAGGCGGCGGCCGCCTTCCTGAAGCTCATGTACTCCGACGAGTTCGTGAAGGCGCAGCTGGTGATCGGCAACCTGCCGACCACCACCAACACCGAACAGTTCCTCGCCACCTCGGACAGCCCCGACTACTCGAAGTACCAGTACGACCTGGTCAAGGCCGCCCCGTCGTTCCAGCTGTCCTGGGACCAGGCGTACCCGCCGGCCGCCAACACGCCGATCCACACCGCCGTCCAGCAGTTCTTCGACGGCAAGCTCGACGCGGACGGCTTCATCAAGGCCATGCAGGCCTTGCCCGCCTCCTGAGACGGATCGCCATGAGTGCTACCTCCCTAGACCCTCCGGCGATCGGGGCGCGGCCCCGCCGGACCGGCGTCGGGGTGACCCGCCCGGGCCTCGCCTGGGCGCTGCCCGCGACCGTGTTCTTCCTGGTGTTCGCGGTTCTGCCGCTGGTCCTGGTGGCGGTGCTCTCCTTCACCAGCTGGAACGGCGTCGACGCCCCCCGGTTCAACGGCCTCGCCAACTGGACCAGGCTGCTGCACGACCCGGTCATGACGCAGAGCGTCGGTCTGACCCTGGTGCTGACCGTGGCCGGGGTGGTCGTGCAGACCCCGGTGAGCCTCCTGCTGGGCGTGTGGGCGGCCGGGCACCAACGCAACCGGGCCGTGCTGTCCGCGATCTTCTTCGTGCCGCTGCTGCTGTCCGCGACCGCGGTCTCGGTGGTCTGGCGCGCCATCCTCGACCCCAACTTCGGCGTGCCCGCGCAGCTGGAAGAGCTGTTCGGCCGGAGCAACCTGATGGGCAGTCAGAACAGTGCCCTCGCGGTGCTCACCTTCGTCGGCATGTGGCAGTGGACGCCCATGCACGCCCTGCTCTACCAGGGCGGCGCCCGGGCGATCCCGCAGGTGCTCTACCAGGCCGCGTCGATCGACGGCGCGGGCAGGGTGCGGCAGTTCTTCCACATCACCCTGCCGCAGCTGCGCAACACGGTCATCACGTCGGTGATCCTGATGCTGGTCGGCGGCCTCACCACCTTCGACACCGTCCTCATCCTCACCCAGGGCGGCCCCGGCACCGACACCACCAACAGCGCCTACTACATGTATCAACAGGCCTTCAAGAGCTTCGACTTCGGTGCCGGCTCGGCCATCGCCCTGGTCCTCGTGGTGGTCGCCACCCTGATCTCGCTCGCCGTCGTACGGCTGTCCGGCTACGACAGGATGCGCGGCACCACGGAGGGACTGTGATGCGACGGCGTCCCAACCACCTCGCCGGGCTCGGCTCGCTGGTCTGGCTCGCACTCGTCGGCTTCCCGCTGTACGTGCTGCTGATCGCGACCTTCCGGACCCGGTCCGACTACTCCTCGCGGGGACCGCTCACCTTCCCCGCGCGGCTGACCCTGCAGAACTACGTCGACGACTTCTCCAACGGCTTCGGCCGCGACTTCCTCAACACGCTCCTCGTCACCGTGAGCGTGGTCGCGATCGTGCTGCTCGTGGTGCCCCCGCTCGCCTACGCGATCGTCCGGGCCCGGGGCAGGGCCATCGGGACGGTCTTCCGGGTCTTCCTGCTCGGGTTGGCGATCCCGGCCCAGGCCGTGATCGTGCCGATGTTCTACGTCATCAGCAAGGCCGGCCTCTACGACAACCTGCTCGGCGTCGTCCTGCCCACCGCGGCGTTCTGCCTGCCGGTCTGCACGCTGGTGCTCACCGGCGCGATGCGGGACATCACCGGCGAGCTCTACGAGGCGATGGCCATGGACGGGGCCACCCCCTGGCGGGTGTTCTGGCAGCTGGTGCTGCCGCTGTCCCGGGGCGGCCTCTCCTCCGTCGTGGTCTTCTCCGCGCTGCAGGCCTGGAACGGCTTCCTGTTCCCCCTGATCCTCACCCAGTCGGAGGGCACCAAGGTCATCACCCTCGGCCTGTACGAGTTCCAGACCGAGCACGGCGTGAACGTGCCCGGACTGCTCAGCGCCGTCGTGCTGTCGACGCTCCCCGTATTCATCGTCTACCTGTTCGCCCGCCGTGCCTTGGTCCAAGGCCTGATGGGCGTCGGAGGAAAGTGACCGGCACCATGAACCCGGCCGTCCCGTCCGCTGAACCGACCGCCCGCTGGCGCGACCGCGCGCTCAGCCCCGAGGAACGCGCGGACTCCCTGCTCGCCGAGATGACCCTGCCGGAGAAGCTGGCCCAGCTCGTCGGCGTCTGGGTCGGCGCCTCCGACGAGGGCGGCGACGTCGCCCCGCACCAGCACGACATGGAGGAGCCGCCCGCCCTCGACGACCTGCTCCCCACCGGACTGGGCCAGCTGACCCGGCCCTTCGGCACGGTGCCGGTCGACCCGGCGCTGGGCGCGCTCTCCCTGGCCCGCAGCCAGCAGCGCATCGCCGCCGCGAACCGGTTCGGCATCCCGGCCCTCGCGCACGAGGAGTGCCTGGCCGGCTTCGCCGCCTGGGGCGCCACCGCCTACCCGGTGCCGCTCTCCTGGGGCGCCACCTTCGACCCGGACCTGATCCGGCGGATGGCCGCTGCCGTCGGCCGCGACATGCGCGCGGTCGGCGTCCACCAGGGCCTCGCCCCGGTCCTCGACGTCGTCCGCGACGCCCGCTGGGGCCGGGTCGAGGAGACCATCGGCGAGGACCCCTACCTGGTCGGCACGGTGGCCACCGCCTACGTGCGGGGCCTGGAGTCGGCGGGGATCGTCGCCACCCTCAAGCACTTCGCCGGGTACTCGGCCTCGCGCGCCGGACGCAACCTCGCCCCGGTCGGCATGGGTGCGCGGGAGCGTGCCGACGTGATCCTGCCGCCGTTCGAGATGGCGGTGCGCGAGGGCCGGCCCGGTTCGGTCATGCACGCCTACACCGACACCGACGGCGTCCCCTCGGCCGCCGACGAGGCGCTGCTGACCGGGCTGCTGCGCGACACCTGGGGCTTCGAGGGGACGGTGGTCGCCGACTACTTCGGCATCGCCTTCCTCAAGGTGCTGCACGGCGTCGCCGGGGACTGGGCCGAGGCCGCCGCCCTCGCCCTGGCCAGCGGCGTGGACGTGGAACTGCCCACCGTCAAGACCTTCGGGGAGCCGCTGCTGCGCGCCGTCGAGGACGGGACGGTGCCGGAGGCGCTGGTGGACCGGGCGCTGCGCCGGGTGCTGACGCAGAAGGCCCGACTCGGCCTGCTGGACGAGGACTGGGACGCCGTCCCGGCGGCGCTCGCCGGCCGCTCGCTCGACGACCCGGCCGCGCTGCGCGGCTCGGTCGACCTGGACCGCCCGGAGAACCGCGCCCTCGCCCGGGAGATCGCCGAGCAGGCGGTGGTGCTGCTGCGCAACGACGGCACCCTGCCGCTGCGCGGCCCGCGCCGGATCGCGCTGATCGGCCCCAACGCCGACACCCCGACTTCGGTGCTGGGCTGCTACGCCTTCCCGGTGCACGTCGGCAGCCAGCACCCCGGGGTCCCGGTCGGCATCGAACTGCCCACGCTGAAGCAGGCGTTGGCGGCCGAGTTCCCCGACAGCGAGATCCGCACGGCAGCGGGGGCGAGCGTCGACGGGCCCGACACGTCCGGCTTCGCCGAGGCCGTCGAGGCGGCCCGGCAGGCCGAGGTCGTGATCGTCGCCCTCGGGGACCGGGCCGGCCTGTTCGGGCGCGGCACCAGCGGCGAGGGCTGCGACGTCGAGTCCCTGGAACTGCCCGGGGTGCAGCGGCAGTTGCTCGACGCGCTGCTGGACACCGGCAAGCCGGTGGTGCCGGTGCTGCTCGCCGGGCGCCCCTACGCGCTGGGACGGGCGGCGACCGAGGCGGCGGCCCTGGTGCAGGCCTTCTTCCCCGGCGAGGCCGGGACCGAGGCGATCGCCGCCGTGCTCAGCGGCCGGACCAACCCCTCGGGCCGGCTGCCGGTCAGCATCCCGGCCCGGCCGGGCGTGCAGCCCTCCACCTACCTCGCCGCCCGGCTGGCCGGACCCAGCGAGGTGTCCAGCACCGACCCGACCCCCGCGTTCGGGTTCGGGCACGGCATCGGCTACACCACGTTCGCCTGGACCGATCTGGAGGTGGACCGGGCCGCCGCCGCGACCGACGGCGAGCTCGGCCTCGCCTTCACCCTGCGCAACACCGGTGAGCGCGGCGGCAGCGAGACCGTCCAGCTCTACCTGCACGACCCCGTCGCCTCCGTCGTCCAGCCGGTCATGCGGTTGATCGGCTACCGGCGGATCACCCTCGACGCGGGCGAGCGGACCCGGATCAGCGTCCGCGTGCCCGCCGACCTCGCGTCCTTCACCGGACGCGACGGCCGGCGCGTCGTCGAGCCCGGCGAGCTGGAGCTGCGGATCGCCGCCTCCAGCACCGACGTCCGGCTCACCGCCACCGTCCGACTGGACGGCCCGGTCCGCGTCCTGGACCACACCCGGCGCCTGCACGCGGACTTCCGGTGCACCTGATCCACCACCGCGCCGGCCGGCACCGGAACCTTCCTCGCACCCATGGCAATCCCGACGGAGAGGTCCCATGTTCCGAAACCGCTCGTTACCGTCCCGCCTCCTGGGCATCGCCGCCGCGCTCGGCCTGGCGGTCGGCCTGAGCCTTCAGGCCGCGCCGCGGGCCGCCGCGGCCCCGGCCGCCGCCGCCACCCAGGCTGCCACCCCGGCCGCCACCGCGCAGACCACCGGCTCGCTGACGCAGATCACGAACTTCGGCGCCAACCCGACCGGTCTGCTGATGCACCT
Organism: Kitasatospora sp. NPDC001547; assembly: GCF_042894165.1. NCBI lineage: Bacteria > Bacillati > Actinomycetota > Actinomycetes > Kitasatosporales > Streptomycetaceae > Kitasatospora > Kitasatospora sp. NPDC001547. Next base: position 634,236 of record NZ_JBIAVL010000001.1, read on the forward strand.
GTACGTGCCGAACAGCGTCCGGGCCCACCCCCCGATCCTGCTGGCCCTGCACGGGTGCCAGGGGACGGGCCCCTACCTGTACTCCAGCACCGACTTCGGCTCGCTCGCCGACCGGTACGGCTTCCTCGTCGTCTACCCGTCGACGAACCCGAGCGGAAGCTGCTGGGACGTCTCCTCCGACCAGGCGCTGACCCGCAACGGCGGCAGTGACCCGATCGGGCTCAGGTCGATGATCACCTACACCGAGCAGCACTACGGCGGCAACGCCGACGCCGTGTACGTGACCGGCCAGTCGTCGGGCGGGATGATGACCAACGTCATGCTCGCCGACTACCCCGACGTGTTCAAGGCGGGCGCGGCCTTCATGGGGGTGCCCTACCACTGCTTCCACACCGGCTCCGTCCGCGGCTGGAACGCGGACTGCGCCCAGGGCAGGGTGTCGATGACCCCGCAGCAGTGGGGCGGCCTGGTCCGCAACACGGGGTACCCCGGTTACACCGGGCCGCGTCCGCGCGTGCAGCTGTGGCACGGAACCGCCGACACGATCCTGAGCCACAACAACCTCGGTGAGGAGATCAAGGAGTGGACCGACGTCCTCGGCGTGAGCCGGACGCCGTCGGCCACGGACACCCCCACGGCCAACTGGAACCGGACGCGGTACGACAACAGCGCCGGGGCCACCCAGGTCGAGGCGTACAGCATCGCCGGGGCCGGGCACCAACTGCCGGTCCAGGGCACCGCGATGGCCGCCGAGGCCATCCGCTTCATGGGCCTGGACGCGGCGCCCTCCGGCGGCGGCACGACCGGCGCGCTGCACGCGGTGGGGGCGGGCAAGTGCCTGACCGCGGCGAACAACGCGACGCCCGGCACCCAGCAGCAGATCCACGGCTGCGACGGCGGAGCCGCCCAGACCTGGACCCGTACGGCGTCGAACCAGCTGACCGTGACCGTCGGCGGCAGCACGCTGTGCCTGGACGCCAGTGGCAAGGGCACCACCGACGGCACCAAGGTGGTCGTCTGGTCGTGCAACGGCCAGGCCAACCAGCAGTGGCGGCTGAACGCGAACGGCACCGTCACCGGCGTGCAGTCGGGGCTCTGCCTGGACGTGGCCGGCCTGGGCACCGCCGACGGCACGCCCGTCCAGCTGTGGAGCTGCAGCGGCGGCCGGAACCAGCAGTGGACGCTCGGATGACCGGATGACACCGCGGGCACGGCCGGTCGCGGTGACCCGGTCCGGCCGTGACCGCGCGGGCCGCCCGCCGCACCGTGACGGTGCGGCGGGCGGGCGCGTCCGGGGGTGCTCAGGCGCAGGCGGCGCCGTTCAGGGTGAAGCGGGAGGGCGCCGGGTCGGCGGCGGACGTCGCCTGGAACCCGAAGCTCGCGCTCGCCCCGGGCGCCAGGGTGCCGTTCCAGCCGGCGTCCCGGGCGCTCACGGCGCTGCCGGACTGGGTGACCGTCGCGTTCCACCCGGTCGAGATCCGCTGGTCGCCCGGGAAGCTCCAACCGACGGTCCAGCCGGAGACGGTGGCGGTGCCGGTGTTCCGTACCGTCACCGTCGCGGTGAACCCGCCGCTCCAGGCGCTGTCGACCTTGTACGCCACCGCGCAGGACGCCGTCGGCGGGGTCGGCGCCGTCCGCCGTTCGGCGGCGAACGCCGCGAGCCAGGCCAGCGAGGCGTTCCAGTTGACCGCCACCTCGTTGGTCGAGTACGAGCCGATGTCGTCGACGTAGCAGGCCGCCGGTGCGCAGCCGGTCAGCTTGGCCTTCGCCACCGGGTCCTCCAGGGCCGCGTCCGGGCCGCCCGCGAAGGAGCCGGCCGGCGGGTGCGGCAGTGCGGCGTCGTTCTGGTGCGCCCAGAACCGGTGGTGCTGGTTCTGCGAGGCCCGCTCGCCGTAGCCGCTCACGTACGAGTGGTCCAGCGCGTTGCGGCCGAGCAGGTAGTCCATCGCCTCCAGGGCGCCGGCCCGGTAGCGCGCGGCACCGGTCAGCTCGTACGCCACGGCCAGCACCATCGCGTTGTTGGCGACCGAGCTGTTGGACCCCCAGACGTAGCCGTCGGCGGCGATCGGCACCGCGTAGCCCTGTCCGGCCATGGTGGCCAGGTGGCTGTCGGCGGCCGCGGTCAGCAGGCCGCGCAGGCGCGCCACGTCGGCGGCGGGCAGGGCCACGCCGGGGACGGTGGCCAGGGTGATCCGGCCGAGCGTCGCGGTGCCGCCCCACCAGAACCCGTCCACCGGTTTCGTGTGGTGCGGGGAGGAGGTGACCGCGTCCCGGTACTGCGACTCACCGGTGGTGGCGAGGAGTTCGGCCGCGGCCCAGTAGAACTCGTCGGAGACGTCGGCGTCCTCGTACGCGCCGCCGCCGGTGTTGTCGCTCGCCGGGGCGAGGAGGTCCGGGTTGGCCCTGGCCGCCGTCCAGGCGCGGCGGGCCGCGTCCAGGCAGCGGGTGGCGAAGGCGGCGTCGTACGGGGCGTACACCCGGGCGCACTGCGCCCCGACGGCGGCCAGGTTGAGCGTGGCGGCGGTCGACGGCTTGTGCAACTCGCGCGGCTGGTCGTCGAGTTCGGGCCGGGTCGGCAGGCCGGTCCACTGGGCGTCGTGCAGCTTGTGGAAGGCCATGCCGGCCATCGGCCTGCCCTCGGGGACCTGCATCCGCAGCAGGAAGTCCAGTTCCCAGCGGGCCTCGTCCAGGACGTCCGGCACCCCGTTGCCGCGCTCGGGAACGCGCAGGGTGGAGTCGCCGAGGGCCGCGTCGGCGCCCGCACGGTGCGCCCGCTCGAAGGAGTCGACCAGCTCCCAGGTCGCGATGCCGCCGTTGACCACGTACTTGCCCTGGTCCCCGGCGTCGTACCAGCCGCCGCGGACGTCCGAGCGGTAGTCGCACACCCCGGCCTGGCACGGCACGCCGGTGTCGCCCTGGTTCGGCGCCACGCCCAGGTGGCCGGCGGGGCGGGCGTACGCGCTGCCGGCCAGCGCCGCGTCGATGGCGATGCCGCTGCGCTGCTGGTAGAAGAACGACATGCTGTCGGCGCGCAGCCCGTCGTACAGCGAGGCCGAGATGTCGAACGGGTGGCTCGCGCCGCCGTCCACGACCAGGGTGAAGCCGGTGCCGGTGCCGGTGTAGGCGCCGAAGTCCACCAGGTGCGTGGACTGGCCGGACGCCCGGTCGGCGCCGTGCACGGTGGTGGTGCCGGCGGCGACCTGCGCGCCGGAGGCGTCGCGCAGCCGCCAGGGGACCGGGGCGGTCGCGGAGCTGACCACGGTGGCCCGCTTGGGCCCGTCCGGGAGGTAGCCGAGTTGGTTCACGCGGACGGGGAAGTCGGCGGCCGTGGTGGCCGTGGCCGTGGCCGCTGCCGCGGTGGTGGCGGGCGGGGCGAAGGCGGTGGCGGTCAGCCCGCCGGCGGCCAGGGCCAGACCGGCCAGTGCGGCGGCCGCGCGCCGGGGCAGCCCGCGGCCGGGGAGGAGGGGAGGCATGGGTGGGGCCTTCCTTCGGGGGTGGGGAGTCGGGGGCGCGGGAGCGCGTGGACCGTGGGAGCGCTCCCAGTGCCCCCAATGAAGCCAGCCGTCCGCCGGGCGCGTCAAGGTGCGGTGAGGCGACAGGAATTGACGACACGTCAGTTCGTGTGGGGCGTCCTGGCGGAACCGGTGTTGACGGACTGTCGGGCGGGGCGGCCGGGCGCTGTCGGGGCTGGTCAAGATTGGATAACGGGCTGCGGTGAATCTTGTCGAGTCGAATGTTAGCGCTAACAATCGAGCGATCGACGATCCCGAGAGGAAGTCCCCCCATGTCCAAGAGAGTTGCGGCGGCCCTGGTCGCCGGCACGATGGTCGCCCTCCTCACCGCCTGTGGATCCGGTGGCGGAGGCTCCGCCGGCAAGGCCTCCGGCGGCAAGCTCGTCGTGGGCTTCTCGCAGGTGGGAGCGGAGAGCGGGTGGCGCACCGCCAACACCAAGTCGATCCAGGAGGCCGCGAAGAAGGCCGGGATCGAGCTGAAGTTCTCCGACGCGCAGCAGAAGCAGGAGAACCAGATCAAGGCGATCCGCTCGTTCATCCAGCAGAAGGTCGACGTGATCGCCTTCTCGCCGGTGGTGGAGTCGGGTTGGGACACCGTTCTGAAGGAGGCCAAGGACGCGCACATCCCGGTCGTCCTGACCGACCGCGCGGTGAACTCCAAGGACGAGTCGCTCTACGCCTCCTTCCTCGGCTCGGACTTCGTCGAGGAGGGCAAGGCGGCCGGCGACTGGCTGGTCAAGGAGTACGCGGCCGGCGACGGTGACGTGAACATCGTCCAGCTGGAGGGCACCACCGGATCGGCGCCGGCCAACGACCGCAAGTCCGGCTTCGCGGACGCCGTGAAGGGGCAGCCCAGGTTCAAGGTGGTCGCCTCGCAGACCGGTGACTTCACCCGCGCCAAGGGCAAGGAGGTCATGCAGGCCTTCCTGAAGTCCCAGCCGAAGATCGACGTGCTGTACGCGCACAACGACGACATGGCGCTCGGTGCGATCCAGGCGATCGAGGAGGCCGGCAAGAAGCCGGGCACCGACATCAAGATCGTCTCCGTGGACGGCGTCAAGGACGCCTTCACCGCGATGAGCCAGGGCAAGATCAACTACGACGTCGAGTGCAACCCGCTCCTCGGCGACCAGCTGATGGACCTGGTGAAGAAGGTCAAGGCGGGTGAGCAGGTGCCCCGGCGGATCAAGACCGAGGAGGGGACCTTCACCCCCGAGCAGGCCACCGCGGCCCTGCCGAACCGCCAGTACTGACCCGCCGATCCGTGCGGGGCCGCTCCCGAGGGCCGACCCCGCACGGCCCCGCACGGCCCGGACCGGACCGCCCTCCGGCGGTCCGCGGTCCGGGAGACACGAAAGGAGAACCGGGGTGCGGCAGCAACCGGTCCTGGAAGTCCGGGGGCTCCGGAAGGAGTTCCCCGGGGTGGTGGCGCTGGACGGGGTCGACTTCCGGCTCTTCCCCGGCGAGGTGCACGCCCTGATGGGGGAGAACGGCGCCGGCAAGTCCACGCTGATCAAGGTGCTCACCGGAGTCCACCCGGCCGACGGCGGCGAGGTGCTGCTCGCCGGCCGACCGGTGCGGATCGCCGGACCGGCGCAGGCCCAGCAGGCCGGCATCAGCACGGTCTACCAGGAGGTGAACCTCTGCCCGAACCTGTCGGTCGCGGAGAACGTCCTCATCGGGCGGGAGCCCCGCCGGTTCGGTCTGATCGACTGGCGCGCGCTGCGCCGCCGGGCCGCCGAGCTGGTCCGCGGGCTGGACCTGGACATCGACGTCAGCGCGCCGCTGAGCAGCTACTCCATCGCCGTCCAGCAGCTCGTGGCCATCGTCCGCGCGGTGCACGTCTCCGCCAAGGTGCTGATCCTGGACGAACCCACCTCCAGCCTCGACCGCGACGAGGTCCGCCAGCTCTTCGCCGTCATGCGCCGGCTGCGCGACCAGGGAGTCGCCATCCTGTTCGTCTCGCACTTCCTCGACCAGGTCTACGAGATCTGCGACCGGATGACCGTGCTGCGCAACGGCCGGCTCGAGGGCGAGTACCTGACCAGCGAACTGGACCAGGCCCAGCTGGTCTCCCGGATGATCGGCGCCGAGCTCGCCGGACTCGACCGGCTCGGTGGCGGCAAGCGGCGCGAACGCACCACACCGGCCACCGCGGCGGTGTTCCTGCAAGCCGAGGGGCTGACCCGGCGGGGCGCCGTCGAACCGTACGACCTGACCGTCCGGTCGGGCGAAGTGGTCGGACTGGCCGGGCTGTTGGGCTCCGGACGGACCGAGGCCGCCCGGCTGCTGTTCGGCGCCGACCGGAGCGACGGCGGCACGCTGCGGATCGAGGGCGCCGACACCGCACTGCGCGGACCGCGCGACGCGATCGCCCACGGCATCGCGTTCTGCTCGGAGAACCGCAAGACCGAGGGCCTGGTCGGCGAACTGACCGTCCGGGAGAACATCGTCCTGGCGCTCCAGGCGGCCCGGGGCTGGACCCGTCCGCTGTCCCGCACCGCGCAGGACGAACTCTCCGTGCGCTGGATCCGCGCCCTGGACATCCGTCCCGGCAACCCCGAGGCACTGGTGCGCAACCTCAGCGGCGGCAACCAGCAGAAGGTGCTGCTCGCCCGCTGGCTGATCACCGACCCCAAGCTGCTGATCCTGGACGAGCCGACCCGCGGCATCGACATCGGGGCGAAGGCCGAGATCCAGAAGCTGGTGGCGAAGCTCGCCGAGGACGGCATGGCGGTGCTCTTCGTCTCCGCCGAACTGGAGGAGGTGCTGCGGCTCAGCCACCGGGTCGGCGTGCTGCGCGACCACCGGATGGTCGCCCAGCTGGACAACGACGGCGAGCTCACCCCGGAGCGCGTCATGGCCACCATCGCGAGCGGAGCGGAGCAATGAGCACGGCAACGGCGGCGAGCCCGGCGAAGGCGGTGACCCGGTACCGGCTGTTCTGGCCGGCCGCGGTGCTGGCCGTGCTCCTGGTCGCCAACCTCGCCTTCACCCCCGACTTCTTCGCCGTCCACCTGCGGGACGGCCACCTCTACGGCTCCCTGGTCGACATCCTGCACTTCGGCGCCCCGCTGATCCTGGTCTCCCTGGGCATGACCCTGGTGATCGCCACCGGCGGCATCGACCTGTCGGTCGGCTCGACCGTCGCGATCTCCGGGGCGCTGGCCTGCCTGCACATCAGCCGGTCCGCCGACCCGGGCGGCGTCGGCACCGTGCTGACCGCCGTCGGCTACGCCCTCGGCACCGCCCTGGTGCTCGGCCTCGTCAACGGCGTCCTGGTGGCCAGGGCCGGCGTCCAGCCGATCATCGCCACCCTGATCCTGATGGTCGCCGGGCGCGGGCTGGCCCAGCTGGTCACCGACGGCCAGATCATCACCGTCACCAGCGAGCCCTACAAGCTGATCGGCGGCGACTACTGGCTGACCGTGCCGTTCGCGATCCTGCTCGCCGGCCTGGTCGTCCTGCTCACCGCGCTGCTCACCCGGTCCACCGCGCTCGGCCTGCTGCTGGAGTCGGTCGGCGGCAACCCGGTGGCCAGCCGGCTGGTCGGCATCCGGGCCGTGCGCCTGGTCGGCCTGGTGTACGTTTTCAGCGCGCTGTGCGCGGCGGTCGCCGGGCTGATGGTCTCGTCCAACGTCTCGGCGGCGGACGGCAACAACGCCGGCCTGTGGATCGAACTCGACGCCATCCTCGCCGTGGTGCTCGGCGGGACCTCGCTCAACGGCGGCCGGTTCTCGATCGGCGGCACCGTGCTCGGCGCGCTGATCATCCAGACCCTCTCCACCACCGTCTACACCGTCGGCATCCCGCCGGAGACCACCCTGGTGTTCAAGGCGTTCGTGGTGATCACCGTCTGCCTGGTCCAGTCGCCCGCCTTCCGTGCCAAGTTCGCCGGTCGCCGAGCCCGGCCCCGGCACACCGCCCGGTCGCACCCCGCGGCCCCCACCACCCGGGAGGTCGGCGAATGAACGCCAACGCCCACGCCCTGTCGGCCCGGCTCCGCCGGCAGGTCCCGCTGCTGGTCACCGCGGTCCTGCTGGTGTCGATGTTCGGCGCCGGCTCGGTGGAGTACGACGGGTTCCTCTCCGGCCAGGTCGTGCTCAACCTGCTGATCGACAACGCCTTCCTGCTGGTCGTCGCGGTCGGGATGACGTTCGTCGTGCTGACCGGCGGCATCGACCTGTCGGTCGGCGCGGTGGTCGCGCTGTCCACCGTGGTCTCCGCCTGGCTGGTCGAACAGCACGGCTGGCCACCACTGCTGGTGATCCCGCTGGTCCTGCTGATGGGCACCGGCGGCGGCTGGCTGATGGGCTGGGTCATCCACGTCTTCGAGATCCAGCCGTTCATCGTCACCCTGGCCGGCATGTTCCTCGCCCGCGGCCTGTGCTACACGATCAGCATCGACTCGATCTCCATCACCGACCCGCAGTACACCGCCATGGCGCAGACCCGGATCCCGCTCGGCAGCGTGTTCGTCTCACCGAGCGCGGTGATCGCCCTGCTGGTGGTCGCCGCCGGATTCGTGGTCCTCCACTACACCCGGCTCGGCCGCGACGTGTACGCGCTCGGCGGCAGCGAGCAGTCCGCCCTGCTGATGGGCCTGCCGGTCCAGCGGACCAAGACCACCGTGTACGCGATCAGCGGCTTCTGCTCCGCGCTCGGCGGTGTCCTGCTCACCTTCTACATGCTCTCCGGCTACGGCCTGCACGCGGTCGGCCTGGAACTGGACGCGATCGCCGCGGTCGTCATCGGCGGCACCCTGCTCACCGGCGGCTCCGGCTACCTGCTCGGCACCGTGCTCGGTGTGCTGGTGCTCGGGCTGATCCAGACCGTGATCAGCTTCCAGGGCACGCTCAGCTCCTGGTGGACCCGGATCGTCATCGGCGCCCTGCTGTTCGTCTTCATCGTCCTGCAGCGCCTGATCACCGCGCGCCGGCGCTGACCGCCCGGCGCTGCCGACCGCCGGGCGTGCTGGTCACCCGCCCCGGCCCCGGCCCCGCGCACGCCCGCGGAGCCGGGGCCGGTGCGGCCGGTCAGCCCTTCAGGGCGCCCTGGGTGATGCCGCCGACGATCTGGCGGCCGAAGACGGTGAAGACCAGGAGCAGCGGCGCGGTGCCGACGAGCGCGCCGGCGGTGATGACGGACCAGTCGGTGGACCAGCCGGTGCCGAGCCCGGCGAGGGCGACCTGGACGGTCGGGTTCGTGGCGCCGTTCATCGCGATGACGGGCCACAGGAAGTCGTTCCAGGACTGGACGAAGACGAGCATCCCCAGGACGGCCATGGCGGGCCGGGCGACCGGCAGGACGACGTGCCAGACGACCCGCAGCGAGTGCGCGCCGTCGACCCGGGCCGCCTCCAGCAGTTCGGTGGGCAGGGCCTGGGTGAGGTACTGGCGCATGAAGAAGACGCCGAAGGCGGTCACCAGGGAGGGCAGGACGAGCGCGCCGAGATGGTTGCCGAGCCCCAGGTGCCGCATCAGGATGAACAGCGGCACCACGCTGACCTGGGCGGGCACCGCCATGGTGGCGACGACGAGGGACAGCAGCGCCCCGCGGCCGCGGAAGCGCAGCTTGGCGAACGCGAAGCCGGCCAGCACGGAGAACGCCACCGTGCTGAGCGCGACGGTGCCGGCGACCAGGGTGGAGTTGAGCAGCGCGACGCCCATGCCGCGCGCTCCGGCGTTGTCCCACACGTAGCCGATGTTGTGGAACAGGTTCGATCCGGGCAGGAGCGGCGGGGGCGTGGAGACCACCCGGTGGCTGTCGGTCGACGCCGCCACGAGCGTCCAGTACAGCGGGAACAGCGAGACGAGGGCGGCCACGACCAGCGCCGCCAGGGCGAACGGCCCGGCCCGGTGCTGGTCGCCCGCGCCCGGGGAGCGCAGCCGGCTCCGGCGCCCGGCGCCCCGCCGGCCGGCGGCGGGTGCGGGTGCGGGGGCGGGGATGGTGGTCATGGAGTCGTCCTTCCCGGTCACTTGGCGGCGCGCAGGCGGCGGGCGATCAGCGTGTTGGCCAGTCCGACCAGCAGGAGCAGGCCGAACATCAGCCAGGCGATGGCCGAGGCGCGTCCGAGCAGGCTGTAGTGGAAGCCCTGGTCGTACATGAGGATGCCGAGGGTCTCGTACTGGTGGTCGGTGCCGCCCTGGTGGCCGCTCTGCCCGCCGAACAGGTAGGGCTCGCCGAAGAGTTGGGTCGATCCGATGAACGAGACGACGACGGTGAACAGGATGGTCGGGCGCAGTTCGGGGATCGTGACGTGGCGGAACTGCCGCCAGCGGTTGGCCCCGTCGATCGCGGCGGCCTCGTACAGCTCGCGGGGGACAGCCTGCATCGCGGCGAGGTAGATCAGCGCGTTGTAGCCGGTCCAGCGCCAGATGACGATCACCGAGACGGCGAACTGGGAGCTCCAGGTGCCGGACTCCCAGCGGACCGGCCCGAGGTCCACCAGCCCGAGCAGCCAGTTGGCCATGCCGCCCTCGGGGCTGAAGATCAGCGCGAAGACGAGCGTGGCGGCCGCCACCGAGGTCGCGTACGGCGCGAGCAGCGCCGTGCGGAAGAAACCCCGGGCCGGGAGGCGGTAGTTGAGCAGGTGGGCGAGGCCGAGCGCGATCAGCAGCTGGGGGACGGTGGACAGCACGCCGAGGCTGACCGTGTTGCGCAGGGCGTTCCAGAAGAGCTCGCTCGCCGGCCCGAACAGCAGGTCCTGGTAGTTCTGGAGACCGACCCAGTCGGTCCGGTCCACGTTGTACAGGCTGACCTGGTGCAGGGACAGCCAGCCGGTGTAGACGAGGGGGAAGAGCCCGAAGACCGCGAACACCACGAAGAAGGGCGCGACGAACACGTACGGCGAGCCGGTGTGGTCCCAGCGGCGCAGCCGGCGGCGCAGGCCGGTCGGCTCCGCGCGGCGCTCCGGCGGGCTCGGGGCGGGTGGGTCGGCCGGGTCTCTTCGGGGGGTGCGGGTCGGGGTGGCCACAAGTTCCTCCGTGCCGGGTCGACGGCCGGCTGGGGTCGTCGCGTCGTTCGTGGACAGGGGGTCGGTCGGTCTCGGTCGTTCGGGGGTGGCGGCCGTACGGACGGCCCGGGGGAGTGGCGGCGGTACGGAACCGCGCCGGGGCGGGGGCCGCGCGGTCCGTACGGCCGGGGCCCGGCGGCTACTGGACGGTGCTCGCGAGCTGCTTGACGGTGGCGGCCCAGGCCTCCTCGGGGCTCTGGTGGTTCTGCTCCATCAGCTGCACGCCGTTGCCGAACGCCCCGTGGAAGTCGCCGTGGTGCGGCCCGGTCTCGGCCGGCTGGATGGCCTTGGCGGCGGTGGAGAAGATCCGACCGGTGGGGGCGTTCGGGCCGATGTACGGGTTGGTGAAGTCCGTGACGCCCGGCAGCGCGTACGCCTTCTGGTTGGAGGGGATGTTGCCGACCTTCTGGAAGACCTTGGCCTGCTGCTCGGGCGCGGTGAGCCAGGCGGCCAGCGCCTGGGCCTGGGCGACGTGCTTGCCGGAGGCCGGCACCGTCAGGAACGAGCCGCCCCAGTTCCCGGCGGCGGGGGCCTGCGCGACGTTCCACTTCCCGGCGTTGCCCGGGCCGGAGTACTTCTCGATGTTGGCCTGCTGCCAGGACGGGCAGACGGTGGTGGCGAACGTGGAGTTGGAGAAGGCCGTCTGCCAGGGGGTGTCGAACTCCTTGAGCCCCTGGGTGATGCCGGCCTGGACGGCGTCGGAGGCCAGCTTCCAGCCCTTCCGCACACCGGCGGAGCCCTGGTAGTCGGCCTTGCCGTTCTTGTAGTACTGCTCGGTGTCGGAGGAGACCACGCCGTTGTACAAGCCGGTGGCGGTGTCCATGAAGAAGGTCCCCTGGGGGGCCTTGGCCTGGTACCGGCGGCCGGCCTCGACGTACTTGGCCCAGTCGCCCGCCCACAGGGCGCCGACCGACGCGGGGTCGCCGGGCAGGCCCGCCGCCTCGAAGAGGTCCTGGCGGTAGCAGATCGCCATCGGGCCGACGTCGGTGCCGAGGCCGACGGTCTTGCCCTGGGCGGTGGTCGCCTGCTTCCACTTCCACGGCAGGTAGGCGTCCTTGTCGACGCCCGGGGCCTTCGACAGGTCGGTGAAGGCGGCGCTGAGCTGGTCGGAGGCGGCGAGCGCGATCCGGCTCACCTCCAGGGCCTGGATGTCGTCGAGCCCGCCGCCCGACAGCCGGGTCTGCAGCGCCGTCCAGTAGTCGCCCTCCACCGTGGTGGCGTTCTCCTTGACGGTGATGTTCGGGTGCTCCTTCATGTACTCGTCGAAGAGCCCGGCGTCCTTGTAGCCGAAGGTGCCGAAGTCGCCCACGGTGAGCGTGATCTTCGCGTTCGGGTCGTCCGAGCCGGAGCCGGACCCTCCGGAGGAGCAGCCGGTGACCAGGGCCGCGGTGACGGCGGCGGCCGACAGGAGGGCGGGGGCTCTGCGGGAACGGCTGCGCAGGAACATGGGGTTCTCCAGGGGCGGTAGCGGGACGCGCGGGGGTGGGCCGCGCTCGTGATGCCGGGAGCGGGGCCGCGAGCGGTCGTGAGGGGTGGGTGAGGACGCGCAGGGGGCCGGGGTGGACTCGCCCCGGCGGCCCGGGAGCGTCCGCCGGAGGCGTGGGAGCGCTCCCAAGGGGGAACCCTGCTCCCTCCGGGACGGACTGTCAAGAGCTCTGGCAGCAGGGGAGTTGGGGCCGTTCGACCGTCCCGCGCGGGCGGGCCGCCGGCCGGGCCAGTCCGCGGGCGGGGCGCGGAGTCGCGGACGGTCAGGCGGGTGGGGGCGCGGAGTCGCGGACGGTCAGGCGGGTGGGGAGGACGAGGGGGCTCGGGTCCTGGCCGTCGAGGACGGCCACCAGCATCCGGGCCATCTCCAGCCCGAGCGCGCGCACCGGCTGGTGAACGGTCGTCAGCGGCGGATCGGCGTACAGGGCGTCGGCGAGGTCGTCGAAGCCGACGACCGCGACGTCCTCGGGCACGCGCCGGCCGTGTCGGCGCAGGGCGCGCAGCGCTCCCAGGGCCATGCCGTCGTTGGCCGCGAACACCGCGTCGATGTCCGGACGGTCCGCGAGCAGCCGCTCCATCGCGGCCTCACCGCCGGCCCGGGTGAAGCCGCCGGTCGCCACGCCGGCGTCGGACCGGCCGGCCAGGACGAGTGCCTCGCGGAAGCCCTGTTCGCGGGCGACGGCGGCCTGGAGGTCGACCTGTCCGGTGATCATCGCGATGTTCCGGCGCCCGCCGCGCACCAGGTGCTCGACGGCCAGCCGCGCGCCGCCCCGGTTGTCCGGATCCACGTACCAGCGGGGCGTGCCCGTCAGGGGCAGGCCGCCGAAGACCACGGGCAGGCTGGTCTGCTCGGCCAGCCGGCCCAGCGGGTCGTCGCCGCGCACCGCCATCAGCATCACGCCGTCCGCCCGGTGGGAGCTCAGGACGCGCTCCAGGCGTTCCCTGCCGCGCGGGGTGTCGGCCAGCAGCAGGACCAGTTCGAGGTCCGTCCGGTCGAGGTGGGAGCTGACGCCCACCGTCACCTCGGCGAAGAACGGGTCGGCGAACAGGCCGGGCTCGTCGCCGGCCACCGCCAGCACGACCGCCCCCGCGCGCCGGGTCGCCAGCGCCCGGGCGGTCGGATTCGGCGTGTAGTCGAGCTCGCGGACGGCCCGCTCCACCGCGGCGCGCTTGGCGGCGCTCACGTGCGGCACGTTGTTGATCACCCGGGACGCCGCCGTGCGGGAGACACCGGCCCGGGCGGCGACCTCGTCCAGCGTCGGCCGGCGTCGTGGAGACGTCCCCATCGCGATCGCCGATCCTCCCGTTGCCGTCGCGGCGTTCTGCGGACCATCGTTCCACGGACGTGCCGCCGCCGGCGGGTGAATTCGACCCGAAGCCGCTCGCTCGACGGACCGGAAGCGCTTCCAGGCCGGGCGGCGGTCGGTCCGGCCCCGCTCCGCATGGGCGGGCAGGCCGCCGCTGCCAGGCGAGCCCCGAAACAAGGGCCTTGTGCGGGCGGCGTCTTGACAGGCCGTCCGGAAAGCCCCAATCATCTGGGAACCGGAAGCGCTTCCATCCTCCCCCCAAACCCCCACCCGTGGAGGAAGCACCATGCTCCGTTCGCGCCGTACCCGTTCCCTGCTCCTGGCCCCGGTGCTGAGCACCGCCCTCCTCACGCTCCACCCCGCGGCCGCCCACGCGGCCGACCCCACCACGATGACCAGCGGCTTCTACGTGGACCCCGACTCCTCCGCGCGGCGGTGGGTCGACGCCAACCCGGGCGACGGCCGCGCCCCCGCGATCCGGTCCTCGATCGCCGACGTGCCGACGGCGCGCTGGTTCGGCAACTGGAGCGGCACCATCGGGACGGCCACCGGCTCCTTCGTCGGTGCGGCCGCCGCCCAGCGCAAGCTGCCCGTCCTGGTGGCGTACAACATCCCCAACCGTGACATCTGCGCGGGCCAGTCCGGCGGCGGGGCGGGCAGCGCCGCCGACTACCGGACCTGGATCGCCGCCTTCGCGAGCGGCATCGGCAGCCGGCCGGCGGTGGTCGTCCTCGAACCCGACTCGCTCGGCGACGAGAGCTGCATGAGCCCGGCCCAGATCACCGAGCGCAACGCCCTGCTGAGCGACGCCATCGCGCAGTTCAACACCAAGGCCCCGAACACCTGGGTCTACCTCGACGCGGGCAACCCCGGCTGGCTGAGCGCCGACACCATGGCCCGGCACCTGGCCGCAGCCGGGGTGAGCGGGGCGCACGGGTTCTCGCTGAACGTGTCGAACTACCTCACCACCTCCGAGAACACCGCCTACGGCAACGCCGTCAACGCGGCCCTGAGGGCCGCCAAGGGCTTCACCAAGCCATACGTCATCGACACCAGCCGCAACGGCAACGGCTCCAACGGGGCGTGGTGCAACCCGGCGGGGCGGCGGATCGGCCGGCCCTCGCAGCTCGGCGGCGGTGCCGAGATGCTGCTGTGGATCAAGGCACCCGGCGAGTCCGACGGCAACTGCGGCGTCGGCGCCGGATCCACCGCCGGACAGTTCCTGCCCGAGGTCGCCTACAAGATGATCTACGGCTACTGACGGGAACCGACGCCCGCGTGGCGTCGCCGCCCGCCCGTTCGAAGCGCCCGGTGGGGCGGCCCTCGACTCCGGGGCCGCCCCACCGGGCGCGCGGCTACCGGGCGGGCGGGTCGTCCGGACGGCTCCGGGCCGTGCGGACGGCGCGGGGGGAGGCGCCGAGTTCGCGCCGGCAGGCCTTGTTGAAGGCGTGCAGGTCGGGGATGCCCACGGAGGCGGCGATCGCGGGGATGGAGAGCGTCGTGGCGCGCAGGAAGTGGCGGGCGCGTTCCATCCGGCGGGCGCGGATGTAGCCGACGACGGTTTCGCCGGTGGCGGCGCGGAACAGCCGGGTGAGGTGGTTGTGCGAGACGCCGGCGGCGCGCGCGATCTCGGGCACGGTGAGGGGTTCGGCGAGTCGGGCCTCGATCAGGGCGGTGGCGGAGGCGACCGAAGGGTGGACGGCCGGGGTGCCGGGCTCGCCGGGAGGGGCGAGCACGGCGATCCGCCACAGCGCGGACCAGATCTCGGCGGCGGCCCGGGCG
Source organism: Kitasatospora sp. NPDC001547 (assembly GCF_042894165.1). NCBI lineage: Bacteria > Bacillati > Actinomycetota > Actinomycetes > Kitasatosporales > Streptomycetaceae > Kitasatospora > Kitasatospora sp. NPDC001547. The sequence continues at coordinate 649,337 of NZ_JBIAVL010000001.1, forward strand.
GGCGTGCGCGGCCAGGCGGCGAGCGCCTGACGGAACCGGGCGGTGAGCGGGTCGAGTTCGGGCCCGGCGGGCTGGATGACGGGGATCCGGTGCGGGGTGCCGGCGGTGCCGAGGCGCAGGTGGACGTAGAAGTGCTCGGAGCGGCCCCGGTAGCGGTAACGGACGTCGGAACCGGGCGGTACCAGGCTGACCCGGCCGGGACGGATGCTGTACGGGGTGCCGTCCACCGTCAGGTCGGCGTGGTAGTCGTAGAGATGGAGTTGCCAGAGGTCCGGCAGCGAGAACACGTCCACGTGGCCGGCCGGTCCGTGCACGCCGATGCCGACGCCGGCGAGGGTCGGTGGCTCGTCGAGCCGGGCGAGGACTGTGCGCATGGCCACGAGTTCTACCACGCGCGGAGGACGGTGAAAACGGACCACCGGAGGGTGAACCCGGCCCACGCGGTGGTGCGCCGGCCGGACCTAGCGTGGCGGCCATGGAGAAAACGGGAGAACTGCTGTCGTCGGTGCGCATGGCGCGCTTCGTGGCACGGGGGTCGCTGCGGCTGGACGCCGTGGTCCCGGCGGAGATGAACGCCGAGGGCCTCGCGGTCCTGGCGGCGGGCCTGCCGGACGTGCCGTACGGAACGCCGGTGCCCGAGGCGTACGCGGAGGGTTCGTTCGTCCGTCGCCTGCTGGAACTGCCGCAGGTGGCGGGCGCGTTGGACAGCCTGGTCGGACCGGAGCCGTGGGTCGACCACCACGCGGTGCACATCCGCGAGCCGCACGGCGGCTCGGCGCAGCCGCTGCACGCGGACGCGATCATCGACGTCCGGCCGGACGCGTTCGACGTGCAGCTGATGTACTACCCGCAGGACGTGACGCTGGAGATGGGCGGAACGCTCAGTGTGCCGGGCAGCCACCTGCGGCGGACCAACGAGTCCGACACCGGCCGCTACCAGAACCTGCGCGGCCAGGACCGCCTGGTCTGCCCCGCGGGGACGGTGGTGTTTCTGCACCACGGACTCTGGCACGGCGGCCGGCGCAACGACAGCGACACCGTCCGCTACATGTTCAAGATCCGCTTCAATCCGAGGGTCCGCCAGCGACTGCTCTGGGACACCTCCGACCTCCACGACCCGCGGGTGAAAACCGAGTTGGACGCGGTCTTCCCCTGGTACGAGTGGGCGACCGGCCGGCTGGAGCGGTACAACCGCATCCTGCTGTGGCGGGAGCTGACCGGCGACCCGGGCTACGACCTCGACCACTGGGTGACCAGGGTCTCCAACCGCCCGAAGGAGACGGCGGCATGACGACTACGACGACCGCGACGACCTCGACCGCACGGACCGCACGGACCGGCGAGGCCGCCGTACCGCGCCAGCAGGTGCTGGTGCTGTACCTGGCCGACTCCCGGCTGGACTCGGAGGTGGTCGGCTGGACGCGCTACGACGGCACCGGCCGCACCTCGCCGACGACCGGCGACAGCGACGAACCGCCGTACGGGAGCGGGGTGGAGGCGCTGCTGGACGGCTGGCGGCTGTTCCAGGCCGCGCAGCTGATCCCGCCGTACCCGGGTCACGAGTACGACGTCTCCTTCCTCAAGCACGAGTACTTCTTCGAGCGGATCGTCCCGGTCCCCGAGCCGGGCGCCCGGTAGCGGCCCCGGCGCAGGCCCCGCGTCCCGTGCGGACGGGGGCCTGCGCCGGTCCGGAGGGCTACCCCTCGGCCGGTGGGCGCAGCTCGCCGGTCCGGGCCACCCGGGCGTACCAGTGGGCGCTGGTCTTGGGGGTGCGGGTCTGGGTCGGGTAGTCGACGTGGACGAGGCCGAAGCGCTTGGCGTAGCCGTACGCCCACTCGAAGTTGTCCAGCAGGGACCAGGCGAAGTAGCCGCGCACGTCCGCGCCGTCCGCGGTCGCGCGGTGGATCGCCGCCAGATGGGCGTGGAGGTAGGCGGCGCGTTCCGGGTCGTGGACCGTGCCGTCCTCGCCGACCTCGTCCTGGTAGGCGGCGCCGTTCTCGGTGACCACCAGCGGCAGGTCGGGGTACCGGCGGGCGAGGCCGGTCAGCAGCTCGTACAGGCCGGAGGGGTCGACGGCCCAGTCCATCGCGGTCCGCTCGCCCGGTGCCGGGTGGAAGCCGACCCGGTCCGCGCCCGGCCAGGGCGAGGCGGTGCCGCCGCCGTGGCCGTCCGCGCGGGCGGGGGCGGTGCCCTCGGGGGTCGCGGAGACGACGGTGGGCGTGTAGTAGTTGACGCCCAGCCAGTCCACCGGCTGGTGGATCTCCTTCTCGTCGCCGGCCCGGACGAAGGACCAGTCGGTGAGGTGGGCGGTGTCGGCCAGCAGGTCCTCCGGGTAGGCGCCCTCCAGCATCGGGCCGAGGAAGACCCGGTTGCCGACGGCGTCGATCCGGCGCACGGCGTCCCGGTCGTCGGCCGACGGGGTGAGCGGGCGCAGCGCGTGCAGGTTGAGCGAGACGGACAGCTGCGCGTCGGCGGGCAGCACACCGCGCAGCGCGGTGACGGCCAGGCCGTGGCCGAGGTTGAGGTGGTGGGCGGCGCGCAGGGCGGCCACCGGGTCGGTGCGGCCGGGGGCGTGGACGCCGGAGCCGTAGCCGAGGAAGGCGCTGCACCAGGGTTCGTTGAGGGTGGTCCAGTGGCCGATCCGGTCGCCGAGTGCCTCGCCCACCAGCCCGGCGTACTCGGCGAACCGCTCGGCGGTGGTGCGCTCGGGCCAGCCGCCCGCCGACTCCAGCTCCTGCGGGAGGTCCCAGTGGTAGAGCGTGGCGACGGGGGTGATCCCGGCGGAGAGCAGCTCGTCGGTGAGGCGGCGGTAGAAGTCCAGGCCCTGCTGGACGGCCGGGCCGTGGCCGGTGGGCTGGACGCGCGGCCAGGAGACGGAGAAGCGGTAGGCGGTCAGCCCGAGCCCGGCCATCAGCCGGACGTCCTCGCGGAAGCGGTGGTAGTGGTCGACCGCGACCTCGCCGGTGTGGCCCTGGAAGACCTTGCCGGGGGTGCGGCAGAAGGTGTCCCAGATCGAGGCGGTGCGGCCGTCCTCGGCGGTGGCGCCCTCCACCTGGTAGGCGGAGGTGGCCGCGCCCCAGAGGAATCCGGCCGGGAACCGGGGCGGGGCGGTGGAGGTCGGGTGGGGACGGGAGGGGGGCACGGGCACGGATCACTCCAACGGTGAGGGGTTCGGCGTTCGGGTGGGTGGAGACCACGCTGACGGTGAAGGTGTTGTCCAGGGCGTTGCGGAGGAAACCGCCGGTCCGGGGGCGGGCGCTGCCGGGGCTCACCGGTGGCGGCTCCCGGAAAGAGGCGTGGGAGCGCTCCCACGTCCTGACCGAAGGTTCCTTCCTCAGCTGATCCGGTGTCAAGGGAAGAAGCCGAACTGCCCCGGGAGTGGCTGCCGATCGGCCGGCCGCGCGCGGGGTCGGCGCCCACCCGGTCCGGACGGTCCGTGGCGGTGCTCCACCCTGGTGACCTACGATCGCCTGCCAGGAGGGCGTGAGACCGATGGCGGCGACGGAAGGCGGGTGGGCGGTGGGCGGACGGCAGACCGGAAGGCCGACCCTGGAGGAGGTCGCGGCCAGGGCCGGGGTCGGGCGCGGCACGGTGTCCCGGGTGATCAACGGCTCGTCGCGGGTCAGCGAGCAGGCGAAGGAGGCGGTCGACCGGGCCGTCGCGGAGCTCGGCTACGTGCCCAACCGGGCGGCCCGGGCCCTGGCCGGCAGCCGGACCGACGCGGTCGCGCTGGTCGTGCCGGAGACCGAGGCGCGGCTGTTCGCGGAGCCGTACTTCCTGGACATCATCCGCGGGGTGAGCGCCGAACTCGCGGCGTCCGACAAGCAGTTGCTGCTCACGCTGATCCGCACCGAGCAGGAGCGGCAGCGCTTCGAGCAGTACCTCGCGGCCCAGCGGGTGGACGGTGTGCTGCTGGTGTCCGTCCACCGGGACGACCCGCTGCCGGACCAGGTGCGCGCGCTGGGCCTGCCGGTGGTGCTGAACGGGCGCCGCTCGCCGCGGGAACCGGTGGCGTACGTGGACTCCGACAACGTGGGGGCCGGCCGGTCGGCCGTGGACCACCTGGCCGGGCGCGGGCGGCGCCGCATCGCCACCATCACCGGTCCGCTCGACATGGACGCGGCCGAGGGCCGGTTGGCCGGCTACCGCGAGGGGCTGGCGGCGGCCGGACTGCCGGAGGACGAACGGCTCGTCGCCACCGGGGACTTCACGGAGGACGGCGGCCGCCGGGCGATGCGCGAACTGCTGGAGCGCCGCCCCGACCTGGACGCGGTGTTCGCCGCCTCCGACCTGATGGCGGTCGGGGCCCTCGCCGTCCTCCGGGCCAGGGGCCTGGAGGTGCCGGGCGATGTCGCGCTGGTGGGCGTCGACGACTCGCCGGTGGCCCGCCACCTCGACCCGCCGCTGACCACCGTCCGCCAGCCGATCGAGCGGATGGGCCGCACGATGGCCGGGCTCCTGCTGCGGCAGATCGCCGGGGAGGACGCGGAGCCGTCCCGCCTGGTGCTGCCGACGGAGCTGGTGGTGCGGCAGTCCTCCTGACCGGCGGTCCTCCTGACCGGCGACCGTCCGGAGCCAGGCGCGGCTCCGGACGGCCGGGGCGTTCAACGCCGCGTCACAGCGCCGGATGGGCGTTCTTCAGCAGCTCCTGGAACTGGGCGGAGAACCACTCGCCGGACAGCGGCGCGTCCGGCAGCGCACCGGACATGTGGTTGTTGTTCCTCGGGTTGCCGGTGTACGCCGGGTCGCACATCCCGTCGAAGCCCTTGCCGTCGTTGTTCGGGATCAGCTTGCTGGCCCCGTCCGACTCGCCCGGGGGCTTCATCCAGACGTAGGCGTCGATCCCCGGGGCCGGGGCGGCCTGCGGCCGTTCGCCGAGGCCCGCGCCCGCCTGGTTGCACCAGTTGCCGGTGTTCAGCCGCCGGTCGTAGCGCCCGCCGTCGACGTACGCGTCGACGGTGGTCTTCGGCCCGGGCCCGGCCGGACGGGCGGCGCCGCCCCAGCCGTTGCGCGAGGTGTCGATCAGCATGCCGAGCCTGGAGTCGAAGCCCAGCGAGACCAGCTTGCTCCGCAGCGCCTGCGCGTAGGAGAGCTCGTCGACGTAGCGGTTCCAGTCGACCCACTTGGACTGGCGGACGGAGGTGCCGTTGACGCTGTCGTCGACGGTGAAGTTGTCCTCCTTGAGCGCGCTGTAGTTCGCGGTGTTGACGATGAAGCCGTGGACGTTGGCGACGGTGGAGCCCTCGGCGGTCGCCGCCTGCTTGAACAGCTCGGCGGACGGACCGAGGTTGTCGTCCCAGCCGAGCCAGCCGTGGTGCCCGGCGTCGGCGTAGTTGTACACGTTGGGGATGGCGCCCAGCTTCTTGAGCGCGTAGCCGATGCCCGTGATGTAGTTGCCGTTGGCCTTCATCACGTCGCAGGCGGGAGTGGCGGTGGCCCGCGGCGTGGTGTTGGTGACGAGGTTCGGCAGCGAGTCGAGCTCGACCGTGGTGACGATCCGCAGGCCCGCGTACTTGGGGTCGGCGAGGATGGCCGCGATCGGGTCGATGAACTCCTTCTTGTACCGGTCGATCTCGGTCGGGCCGAGCTCGCCGTTGGAGGAGAGCGCGGCGCAGTCCCGGCCGGGCAGGTCGTAGACCACCAGCTGGACGACGAGCTCGCCGCCGCCCTTCTGGCGCAGCGCCTCGTCGAGGTGGGCGCGCAGCCCCATCCTGCCGTTGGCGCCGGCGATCGCGGCGATCCGGTCCAGCCAGATGCCGGTGGGCTGGCCGGCGACCTTGGCGCCGCCGGGCTCGGCGGCGGCGTGCGCGGACCACTCGGGGTTCACGTAGACCTTCGCGCCGGCGTACGGGTTGTCGACGCGGGTGCCGGCCGGGGTGGTCGGCGTACCGGTCGGGGAGGCGGTGGGCGTGCCGGTGGGGGTGGGCGTGGGCGTCGTGGTGGAGCCGTTGCAGGCCACGCCGTTGAGCTTGAAGGCGGTGGGCACGGGGTTGGCGCCGCTGTAGGAGCCGTTGAAGCCGAAGGAGGTGGAACCGCCGGTCGCCAGGCTGCCGTTGTACGAGAGGTTGCGGGCGGTGACGGCGGCGCCGGACTGGCCGATGGCCGCGTTCCAGCCCTGGGTGACCTGCTGGTTGCCGGCGAAGGTCCACTCCAGGGTCCAGGAGCTCAGCGGGTCACCGGTGTTGGTGACGGTGACGTTGGCGCCGAAACCGGTGTCCCACTGGTTGGACACCTGGTAGTCGATCCGGCAGCCGGCCGAGGCGGCGCCCGCCGAGGTGGACAGCACGGTGGCGGTGGCGCCGGTCGCGGTCAGCAGGCCGAGGGCGGCGAGCAGGGCGGTCCGGCTGCTGCGCAACCGGTTGAGGCCGGGGTGGGTGGTGCGGCTCATGGTGGGGGTCCCTTTCAGTGTCCGTCGAGGGCGCGAAGGTGGTCGCGCAGTCCGAGGCCGAAGGCGGTGGGGGTGCCGTCGTACGCGCTGATCAGGGCGGGACCGGAGGAGCAGTCCCAGGTGTTCCAGGTCCAGCCCAGGTAGGAGAGCCCGCGGTCGTCGGACCACTTCATGACGCGGTCGACGAACGCGTGCCCGCAGGTGTTCTCGCCGATCTCGCCCGCCACGAGCGGGACGCGGGCGGCGACCGGGGCCAGGGTGGATGTCCAACATGATTCGTTGGCACAGGAGTTGAAGTTGTAGACGTGCCAGGCGGCGGCCAGATCGCCGGTCGGGTCCGAGGGTGCGTGGGCGAGCCAGCCGCTCAGGTCGTTCGCGTAGGCGATCCCGGCGACGAGCACGACGTTGCGCGAGCCGGTGGCGCGGACGGCGTCCACCAGGTCCTGCATGCCGGCCACCTCGTAGCCGATGCCCGGGCAGCTGCCGCCGTCGCGCCAGCAGGCCCAGGCCTGCTCGGTGGTGCTGGTGGCCCGGTCCGGGTAGGGCTCGTTGAACAGGTCGAAGACCACCCGGCGGTCGTCCTTGAAGGTGTTCGCCACCGAGGTCCAGAAGGCCGGGGCGTAGCGGGCGTCCGGCATCGGCTTCTGGCAGGAGGCGTGCACGTCCGGGCAGCCCGCCGAGTTGCCGGTGTACTGGCCGTACGTCCAGTGGAGTTCGACCACGGGGGTCATCCCGTGCGCGAGGACGCGGGCCACCAGTGCCTTGACGGCGTCGGTGTACGCGGTGCCCCGGTACTCGGGCCGGATGTTGTCCAGGCCGAGCCAGCACTCCTCGTTGAGCGGGATGCGGACGGTGTTGGCCCGCCAGTCCGCGATGGACTGGACGGCCGCGTCGTCCACCGGTCCGTCGAAGATGCCGTGGCCCTGGACGCACATGAACTCGCCGCCGGAGCGGTTGACGCCGAGCAGCCGGCGGGTGGTGCCGCCCGGGTCGGTCAGCCGGTTGCCGCTGACGCCGAGCACGGGCGCGCCGACGGGCGGGGTGGGTGTGGTGGTGGGGGATCCGGTCGGGGTCGGGGTCGGGGTCGGGGTGCCGGTCGGGCTGGGGGACGGGCCCGAACCGGCGGAGCAGGCCAGGCCGTTGAGGGTGAACGCGGTCGGCGCGGGGTTGCCGCCGGACCAGGAGCCGGTGAAGCCGATGGTGACGCTCGCGCCGGTGCCGAGCGAGCCGTTCCAGCTCTCGTTGACGGCGGTGACCCTGCTACCGGACTGGGACCAGCTGGCGCTCCAGCCCTGGGTGAGGTGCTGGCCGCCGGCGAAGTCGAAGCCGAGGCTCCAACCGCTGGTCGGTGCACCGTTGTTGGTGATGGCGACGGATGCCTGGAAGCCGCCGTCCCACTGGTTGACCGTGGCGTAGGCCACGGAGCAAGCGGGCGGATCGGCGGTGACCGGGCCCGCACCCGCCGCGGCGGACACGGCACTCACCAGGGTGAGGACCGCGCCGCCCAGCAGCGCTGTGAGGGGTGGGGGGTGCCGCATGAGCGACTCCTTGCAGCGAGGACACGCCGCTACCGGCGCGCCGACTGATGGAACCGCTCCCACTGGTGGCCACCGACCGTAGCGCCAACTGCCGCCGAGGAAAAGGGGAGTTGCCGGGATTCGTGCGAAGAGGCGCCGGACGCGTCGCGCCTCTTGACCGGCTCACGGCGATCCCGCACAGTGGGAGCGCTCCCACTGGTGAAGCACGTGTCGTGGAACGTCCTGGCCGCCCGTCACCCAGTCGCGGGCGGCCGCCCCTCGCCGCGCCCTGCCAGGCGCGACCGGACCAGGTCGCGCGCGGTGGCGACGTTCGGCGGGCTGATGACGCCGAGACCGACCAGGTCCAAGGCGATGGCCGGGTCGGCGGCCGCCTCGCCGCGGACGATCCGAACCCGGACCGGGGTGCCCGTTCAACCGAGCGGGCACCCCGTCGTGTCCGCGGGCGAGGACGGTGTGAGTGCGCGTGCGGGCGGAAGCGGCCCGGGCGAGCATCCACCCGGACCGCTTCCGCGGAAGCCGACCACCCTTTCGGCAGAAGTCGACCGCCCCTTCGGCGGAAGCCGACCGTCCCGTCAGCGGCCCGGGGAGAAGCCGCCCCAGACCGATGCGGAGCCGCCCGCGGACTGGGCGTCCACGCGGTAGCCGTCGTTCGCCGAGCCGCGCACGCCGGTGGCGTGGTTGTACTGGCCGGCGAACTCGTGCTGCCCGGGCGGAACGGTACGGCCCGGTTTGAGCACCCAGCGGTAGACCAGCGCGCCACCGGTCTCCTGGACGGTGACGGTGAAGTCGTCGACCGGCAGGGTCCGCCAGTTGCCGGTGTCGCGCACGTCGCCGGTCTGCGCGACGCGCAGTTCGACGGTGAGCGAGGTGAGCGGCTGGGTGGTCCTGAGGGTGAGGTTGCTCTGGGCCCAGTAGACGGTGCTGTGCGGGTCGATCGACCCCTCCGACCAGAGCGGACCGTTCTGGGCCCGGGCGGTCGCCGACGGGGTCGGTCGGGGGCTGCTCGGGGTGCCGACGGGCGGCGCGGTGGTCGCGGGCGCCGGTGCCGGGGCGGCGGGCGGGGGAGCGGACCGGGTCGGCGTCGGCGTCGGCGTGGGCGTCGGCGAGGGGTCGGCCGGTGCGGTGGTGGCGGTGCCCGACGGCTGCGGGGTCCAGGAGCCGATGCCGGCCACGGCGAGTCCGCCGGTGGCCAGGGCGCCGGCGGCGGCGAGGCCCGCGAGCGCGACCCTCGGCCACGACCGCAGGCCCGACCGGGCGCGGTGGCGGACGGCGGGACCGGCCGTGCCGCGCTGCACGCGGGCCAGCATCCGGGCGCGGTCGGGCTGGTGGGCCTCGGCGGCCTCGCGCAGCTGCCGGGCGATGTGCTCGTTCACCGGTTCCTCCTCCCTGCCGTCAGTTCGCCGACCGATCCCGCGCCGAGCGCTCTCTCCAACTCGGCCATCCCCTTCGAGGTCTGGCTCTTCACCGTACCGACCGATATGCCCAGCGCCGCGGCGGTGTCCTTCTCCGAGAGGTCGAAGGCGTGCCGCAGCACCACGCACGCCCGCTTGCGGAACGGCAGCCGGGCGAGCGCCGCACGGACGTCCAGCACGGCCGCGACGTCCGGTCCGTCGGTCCGGTCGGGGCTGCGGGTCCAGAACAGCAGGATCCGGCGCCGTTCGCGGACCGCGCTGCGGATCCGCTCCCGGGCCATGTTGGCGACCACCCCGCGGGCGTAGGCGATCGGGTGGTCGGCCGCGCGGACCCGGTCCCAGCGCTGCCACAGGGCGACCAGGGCGTCCGCGGCGAGGTCGTCGGCCGCGTCCGCCCCGCCGGTCAGGAGGTGGGCGAGACGGGCGAGTTCGGCGTGGTGACGCTCGAAGAAGTCATGGAATTCCGCGGAGGTGTCATCGAGGAGCATGTCCCCCGGTCGCCCTCTCCTTGCATTGTGAACGTTAACAATCGGTGTGAGCCTAGCAGTGCCCGGCTCCCGGGCGGGGCGGGGCCCGGCCTGGAGGGGCACGGTCGACGACCGACGGGCGGGCGGCGCGGTCAATGCCGGGTGAACTGGACGGGGGTCGGCTGGACGACGTCCGGCTTCACCGCGATCCCGTCGACGGTCAGCTGCTCCCCGTAGACGTCGGTGACCCTGAGGGTTGCGCCGCACCCGCCGCCGTCGGGGGAGAGGAAGTAGTTGTAGTCGGTGCGCGACAACCGCCGCCAGCCGCCGCCGGTCCGGACCTCCAGCGCGGCCACCGGGTTCCGGTGGCCGATCACCTGGATCCCGCACCACCACTGGGTGGACCCCGTCTTGTACCGGACGGACATGGTGTCCGGCGCCGTGCCGGGGCTCAGCAGCGTCCAGGTGATCGGGAGCCGGCCCACCGAGAGCTCGGCGAGCCTGCCGAAGGCCTCGTGGCTCAGGTCGAGCTGCCCGGGCGCGCAGGGCAGCGGGCACTCGTTGACGATCCGCACCGTGATGCTCGCCCCGCCTGCGGCGCGGACCAGCACGTACGCCCCGCAGGCAGCGGACGTCTCGTAGTCGGTGTGGTTCATCGCCGCGACCATGAGGTCGCCGGACGGGCCGAACGAGCAGGCGCCGTTGCCGTCGGCCGCGTCGTAGGAGGTGGCGACGCCGGGGTAGCTCGTGCCCGGCTTGATCCGCCCGGCCAGGGAAGCGGTGGACGGCACCGCGCGGGCGCTGCCGGTGGCGGCCGGGGGCGAGGGGACGGCGGTGGTGGCCGACGGCCGCGCCGTGGGGGCGGGCGTGGGCGTCGGTGCGGCCGACGGGGACGAGCCGGCGGCCGAGGGCGAGGGGGCGGCGGCCGACGACGGCGGCGCCGAGGGCGCGGCAGGGGCCGGGGTGTCGCCGGATCCGGGTGGCGTGCTCGCCTCGGTGGCCGCGACGGCGGCGGCGGCCGGTCGCGCGGCGTCGGTGCCGGGACCGCCCCCGTTCCCCAGGAGGAGCGCGAGAACCAGGCACACCAGCACCCCGACGGCCCCCAGTGCCACCGGAATCCCCACGACCAGTCCCTGCCTCAGCCGCACCCGCGGGTCGGCGTGCTTCGTTGCCCTCATGCCCATCCAGTTCGGTAGATCGAGTCGGCGTCGCACCACTCAGTGGCCGCCGGAGCGGGAAAGGTTGCCGGTCCGGCGCGGGTTTTTCGGGCCGGACCGCGGGCGGGGGCGTGACGGCTCGGCCGCCCGCCCACGGTGTCGCCCGTCAGTTGCCGCCGTCGCGGTGGAGGTTGCCGCCCGTCCGGAAGCCCTTCGACCGGACCGGGGGCCGCGGGCGCGCGACCGGTGGCGGCTTTCCGGAGCGGAAGGCTCCAGGCCGTTCGAGGCAACAGGATGTTAACGAGATCGACCCATATTGCGCCCGGAATGCGTCTTTACTCTCTCCATGGCCGTGCTTTACTCATTCTTGACGCGTCATCAGGTCGCCGCGACGGCACCGACGACGACGCGGCCCAGTGGCGTGCCGCGGCCGTCGTTCCGAGGCACCGTTCCGAGGCACCGCCCCGACCATCGCCCCTCCGGCCGTAACCGCCGGGGCCACGAAGGAGGCACACCCCATGGATCCGCTCATCGACCGGGCCCGCGCCTTTCCGCAGCGCGCCGGCGACACCGGCCGGGAACTCACCGGCCTCGCCGCCGGCCAGGCACCCCAGGCCCTCTTCATCACCTGCTCGGACTCGCGCGTGGTGCCCGCCCTGATCACCAACGCCGACCCCGGCGACCTCTTCGAGCTCCGCACCGCGGGCAACATCGTCCCCGCCTACCGGGCCGACCGCGCCTCGGGCGAGACCGCCACCATCGAGTACGCCGTCGAGGTGCTCGGCGTCCGCGACATCGTGGTCTGCGGCCATTCGCACTGCGGTGCCGTCGGCGCCGTGGTCCGCGGCGAGGACCTCAGCGTCGTCCCCGCTGTCCGTGCCTGGCTGCGCCAGGCCGACCCGGCCGAACTCGGCGCGGACGGGCCGGACGTGTTCGACCCGACGGTCGCCGGGCCGGTGCAGCGCCACGTCCTGGCCCAGCTGGACCGGCTGCGCGGCTACCCGGCCGTGGCCCGGCGGCTGGAGGAGGGCGCGATCCGGCTGCACGGCTGGTTCTACGAGATCCACACCGGGCTGGTGCTCGCCCACCGGCCCGACGCCGGGCTCTTCCTGCCGCTGTGAAGCCGCAGCGAACCGGGGTGCCGCCGCCGGTGGGCGCGGACACCCCGCCCCGCGCGCCGCGGCGCCGCCACCGACCCCCGGACCGACACCGTCCGCACCGCTACTCTCCCGAGGACCCGATGACCCGTCGTCCCGCCCTTCGGCTGAGCACTCTGCGCTCTGACCTCCCCGCTTCCGTCGTCGTCTTCCTGGTCGCGCTCCCGCTGTGCGTGGGCGTCGCCGTCGCCTCCGGCGTGCCGGCCGAACTCGGCCTGGTCACCGGCATCGTGGGCGGCGTGCTGACCGGGCTGATGCCCGGCAGCAGCCTCCAGGTGTCCGGCCCCGCCGCCGGTCTGACCGTGCTGGTCTTCGCCGCCGTCCAGGAACACGGCCTCGCCGCCCTCGGCGTCATCACCGCCGTGGCCGGCCTGCTCCAACTCGCCATGGGCGCGGCCCGGCTCGGCCGGCTGTTCCGGGCGATATCCGTCTCCGTCGTCCAGGGGATGCTCGCCGGGATCGGCCTCGTCCTGATCGCCGGCCAGCTCTACGCCCTGGCCGACGCCAAGGCGCCGGCCGACGGCCTGGCCAAACTGGCCGGCCTCCCGGGCCTGGCCGCCGACGTCGCCGGGAGCCCGCACGCCCTCGCCGCCGTGGCGATCGGCGCCGGGACGGTGGCGGTGCTGCTGCTCTGGCCGCGGCTGCCCGCGAAGGTCCGGACGGTGCCCGCACCGCTCGCCGCCGTCGCCGCCGCGACGGCCGCCACCGCCCTGTTCGACCTCCCCGTGGCCCGGGTCCGGGTGGCCGGTCTCGCCGGGGTGGTCCACCTGCCCGGCGCCTCCGACCTCGCGGCGCTCGGCAGCGTCGGCGTCCTCGGTACGGCGCTCGCGTTCGCGCTGATCGCCTCCGCCGAGAGCCTGTTCAGCGCCGCGGCCGTCGACCGCCTGCACGACGGCCCGCGGACGGACTACGACCGCGAACTGCTCGCCCAGGGCGTCGGCAACACCGTCTGCGGGCTCCTCGGCGCGCTCCCGATGACCGCCGTGATCGTGCGCAGCGCCGCCAACGTGCAGGCCGGCGCCCGCACCAAGGCCTCCCGGGTGCTGCACGGAGTGTGGCTGCTGCTCTTCGCCGCGCTGTTCCCGGCCGCGCTCTCCGCCATCCCGCTCGCCGCCCTGGCCGGGGTGCTGGTGCACGCCGGCGCCAAGCTGGTCCCGCTCCGCACGCTGCGCCCGCTGTGGCGGGCCGACCGCGGGGAGGCGGTGATCCTGGCGGTCACCGCGCTGGCCATCGTGGTGACCAACCTGCTGGAGGGCGTGCTGCTCGGCCTGCTCCTCGCGGTGCTCAAGAGCGCCTGGGACACCTCGCACCTGCAGATCGCCGTCACCGATCCGGGCGACGGCGCCGTCCGGGTGACCCTGCACGGGAACGCCACCTTCCTCCGGCTGCCCCGGCTGCTGGAGACCCTGGAATCCCTGGAGGAGCTGCCCGCGGACCGCCCGGTCAGGCTCGACCTCTCCGGCCTGCGCCACCTCGACCACGCCTGCCGCAGCGCCCTGGACCTGTGGCAGGAGCGCCACAACCGCAGCGGCTCCGCCGAGTTGGTCGGGCTCCCGGCCGCGGCGGTCTGACCGGAGGCCGTCCTGCGGCGTGCGAGCGTGCCGTCCGGTGGTCCGTGCCTGCGGACAGCCGGACAGCCGGACGGGCGGGGCCGGGGCGGTGAGCGCATCTCACCACCCCGGCCCCGCCCGCGTTCCCGGACCGGCCCGAGCCCGGCCGGTCAGGAACCGGCGCGGCGCTTGTTGTAGACGTCGAAGCCGACGGCCGCGAGCAGCACCAGGCCCTTGATGACCTGCTGGTAGTCGGTGCCGACGCCGACCAGCGACATGCCGTTGTTCAGCACGCCGAGCACCAGGCCGCCGATGATGGCGCCGAGGACGGTGCCCACGCCGCCGCTGGCGGAGGCGCCGCCGATGAAGGCGGCGGCGATGGCCTCCAGTTCGAAGTTGATGCCGGCCTGCGGGGTACCGGCGTTGAGGCGCGCGGCGAAGACCAGTCCGGCGAGCGCCGCGAGGACGCCCATGTTGGTGAAGGCGAGGAAGACGACCCGCTTGCTCTTCACCCCGGACAGCTTGGCCGCGGCCTCGTTGCCGCCGATGGCGTAGGTGTGCCGTCCGATGATCGAGTTGCGCATCAGGTAGCCGAAGCCGACCAGCAGGGCGCCGAGGATCAGCAGGACGATCGGGACGCCGTGGTAGCTGGCCAGCAGCAGGGTGAACGCGACCACGGCCGCCGTGATCACGGCGAGCTTGGCCAGGAACAGCCCGAGCGGGAGCGGCTCCATCCCGTACGAGGCGGTCTGGCGCCGCCCGCGCAGCTCCTGGAGGACCGCGACGGCCAGCACCGCGAGGCCCAGCAGCAGGGTGAGGTTGTGGTAGTCGGTGTGCGGTCCGACCTCGGGGAGGAAGCCGCTGCTGATGCTCTGGAAGCCCTTGGGGAACGGCGCGACCGACTGGCCCTGGAGCAGGATCTGGGTGCCGCCGCGGAACAGCAGCATGCCCGCCAGGGTGACGATGAAGGACGGGATCCCGAGGTAGGCGATCCAGAAGCCCTGCCAGGCGCCGGCGAGGGCGCCGACCACCAGCGCGGCCAGCACCACCACGGGCCACGGCAGGTGCTGCTTGACCATCATCACCGCGGCGGCGGCCCCGACGAAGGCGGCCAGGGAGCCGACTGAGAGGTCGATGTGCCCGGCGATGATGACGATCATCATCCCGATCGCCAGGATCAGGATGTAGCCGTTCTGCTGGATCAGGTTGGTGATGTTGAGCGGCTGGAGGAGGATGCCGTCCGTCCAGATCTGGAACAGCAGGACGATCAGCGCGAGCGCGACCAGCATGCCGTACTGGCGCACGTTGCCGCGCAGCGCGCCGGCCAGGGCGGAGCCGATGGAGGGGCTCGGGCCGGTCTGCGGCGCCTTCGGGGACGAATCCGGGATGATCTCGGTCTGGGCCATGCCTCACACCTGCTCGTTGCTGGATGCGGCGCTCATGGTCATGAGCCGCATGAGGGATTCCTGGGTGGCGTCGGCACGGGCGACCTCGCCGGTGATCCGGCCTTCGGCCATGGTGTAGATCCGGTCGCACAGCCCCAGGAGTTCGGGGAGTTCGGACGAGATGACGAGTACCGCCTTGCCCTGCGCGGCCAGCTCGGCGATGACCGTGTAGATCTCCGCCTTGGCGCCGATGTCGATGCCGCGGGTGGGCTCGTCGAGGATCAGCACCTCCGGCTCGGCGAAGATCCACTTGCTGAGGACGACCTTCTGCTGGTTGCCGCCGCTGAGCGTGCCGGTCCGGGTGAACACCGTCGGGGCCTTGATGTTCATGGTCCGCCGGAAGGACTCGGCGACCTTGGCCTCCTCGTGCCGGTCGACCCGGCCGTACCGGGCGACCTTGCCGAGCGCGCTCAGCGAGATGTTCCGGCTGATGTCGTCGATGAGGTTCAGCCCGAGGTGCTTGCGGTCCTCGGTGACGTAGGCGAGGCCGTGCCCGATCGCCTCGGGCACCGTCCGGGTGCGGATCTCGCGGCCGTGCAGCCGCACCCGGCCGGACGCCCACCGCCCGTACGAGCGGCCGAAGACGCTCATCGCGAGCTCCGTGCGGCCGGCGCCCATCAGTCCGGCGATGCCGACGATCTCACCGCGCCGGACGTTCAGCGAGGCGCCGTCCACCACCATGCGCTGCTGGTCGAGCGGGTGCCGGACGCTCCAGTCCTCGACCTCGAAGGCGACCTCCCCGATCTCGGGGGTGCGCTCCGGGTAGCGGTGCTCCAGGTCGCGGCCGACCATGCCGCGGATGATCCGGTCCTCGGAGATGCCCTCGGGGCCGATCGCGAGGGTCTCGATGGTCCGCCCGTCGCGCAGGATGGTGACGGAGTCGGCGACCCGGGCGATCTCGTTCAGCTTGTGCGAGATGATGATGCAGGAGATGCCCTGCGCCTTGAGTTCGAGGATCAGGTCGAGCAGCTTGCGGCTGTCCTCGTCGTTCAGCGAGGCCGTCGGCTCGTCCAGGATGAGCAGCTTGACCTTCTTGGCCAGCGCCTTGGCGATCTCGACCAGCTGCTGCTTGCCCACCCCGAGGTCGGCGATCCGGGTGTGCGGATTCTCGTCGAGGCCGACCTGGCGGAGCAGTTCGGCGGCGTGGGTGAGGGTGCGCTGCCAGCTGATGATGCCCCGGGCGGCGTGCTCGTTGCCGAGGAAGACGTTCTCGGCGATGGACAGGTACGGCACCAGCGCCAGTTCCTGGTGGATGATGACGATGCCGCGCTGCTCGCTGGCCCGGATGTCCCTGAACCGGCAGGGCTCGCCCTCGAAGAGGATCTCGCCCTCGTAGGTGCCGTGCGGGTAGACACCGCTGAGCACCTTCATCAGGGTGGACTTGCCGGCACCGTTCTCGCCGCAGATGGCGTGCACCTCTCCGGCGGCGACGCTCAGGTTGACCTCGGAGAGTGCTTTGACGCCGGGGAACGACTTGCTGATCGACCGCATTTCGAGAACGGGTCCAGCCATGGGTGTGCGTCCGTATCGTTCGGGGCGGTGCGGGCCGGTCTCGGGGCGCCGCACCGCCGGTTCGGCAAGGGCCCGTCCGTCGGGCCCCGCGGGCTACTTGAGCTGGTCCGCGGTGTACTGGCCGCTGTCGACCAGGATCTTCTGGTAGTTGTCCTTGTCGACGCTGACCGGCTGGAGCAGCTGGGCCGGGACGGTCTTGACGCCGTTGTTGTACTGGCTGGTGTCGTTGACCTCGGGCTTGCCGCCGGTCAGCACCGCGTCACCCATCTGGACGGCGGCCTTGGCCAGTTGGCGGGTGTCCTTGTAGACGGTCTGGGTCTGCTCGCCCGCGATGATCGACTTCACCGAGGCCAGCTCGCCGTCCTGGCCCGTGACGACGGGCAGCGACTTGGCGGTGCCGTAGCCGACGCCCTTGAGGGAGGAGAGGATGCCGATCGAGATGCCGTCGTACGGCGAGAGCACGGCGTCGACGTGGGCGGAGGTGTAGGCCTTGCTCAGCAGGTTGTCCATCCGGGACTGGGCGACACCGCCGTCCCAGCGCAGCGTGGCGACCTGGTTGAACTCGGTCTGGCCGCTCTGCACGACCAGCTTCTTCTCGTCGATGTACGGCTTGAGGACGCTCATGGCGCCGTTGAAGAAGAAGGTGGCGTTGTTGTCGTCCGGCGAGCCGGCGAACAGCTCGATGTTGAACGGCCCCTTGCCGTCCTTGAGCCCGAGCTTGTCGGCGATGTAACCGCCCTGGAGGACACCGACCTTGTAGTTGTCGAAGGTCGCGTAGTAGTCGACGTTCGGGGTGCCCTTGATCAGCCGGTCGTAGGAGATCACCGGGATGTGGGCGTCGGCGGCCTTCTGCAGCACGTTGGTGAGGGAGGCGCCGTCGATGGCGGCGATCACCAGGAGCTTGGCGCCCTTGGTGATCATGTTCTCCACCTGGGAGACCTGGTTCTCCACCACGTTGTCGCCGTACTGCAGGTCGGTCTTGTAGCCCTTGGCCTGGAACTCCTTGACCATGTTGGTGCCGTCGTTGATCCAGCGCTCGGACGACTTGGTGGGCATCGCGATGCCGACCAGACCGCCCTTGGCGTCCCCCTTGGCGGGGCCGTCGCCGGCGCCGTTGGCGCTCTGGCCGCAGGCCGCCAGTGAGAGCACCAGGCCGGCGGCGACCAGGCCCGCCGAAATCTTCCGCACAGTTCCTCCAGTGGTGTTCCGCGACCGGCGCAGCGCGTCCCCTGACTGGGCGGGCTGGGAGCGGTCGAGCGGGGCCGGCCGGGAGTGGTCCCTCGGGGCTGTGGGGCATCGGGGTTACGGACACCCTGGCCTGGCGTGACATGAGTGTTAACGCTCACAACGATGGCGTCAAGAGGCGTCGGATCACCATTGGGTCGCGGTGTCCCGTCGGCCGTCCCGAGCGGGGCCCGCACCTGCCGGCCGCGCCGGCTGCCGGACCGCCCACCGGCCACTGTCGCCCCACGGGTGATCCCGGTATTCACCTTCGCGGTGCGGCTGTGAACGTTAACTTGGCAACGTCGGCAGATGTGAGCGCCCCGCACGGCTGGTATGAAGAAGCCGCCGGTCGAACCGAGGGTGACGGATTGGCCCGGACCAGGTCGCGTACTGTGGTCCGCAGCCGAGGAGGGAACTGCGAGTGGGAACCGATAGCACCGGGACGGAATCGCGCCAGCCCGTGATGGCGGACGTGGCGAAACTGGCGGGGGTGTCCCACCAGACGGTGTCCCGGGTGCTCAACGGCGCCCCGCACGTGCGGCCCGACACCCGGGACCGGGTGCTGGCGGCCATACGGGAGCTCGACTACCGGCCCAACTCCGCCGCCCGCGCGCTGGTCACCCGACGCTCGCAGACCCTCGGGGTGGTCAGCTTCGACTCGACCCTGTACGGCCCCGCGTCGATGCTGGACGGCATCGAGCAGGCCGCGCGCAGCGCCGGGTACTTCGTCAGCGTCACCAGCCTGCGCTCGCTTGACGGCCGTTCGGTCCAGGAGGCCGTCGACCGGCTGCGCGACCAGGGCGTGGAGGGCGTCGTGGTGATCGCGCCGCAGATCTCCGCGGTCAGCGCGGTGGCCCGGCTCTCCAGCTCGGTGCCGCTGGTCGCGGTGGGTTCGGGCAACCAGACCCAGGTGCCGATGGTGTCGGTGGGCAACCGCTACGGCGCCGGAGAGGCCACCAGGCATCTGCTCGACCTGGGCCACCGCACCGTGCACCACGTGGCGGGACCGGTCAACTGGCTGGAGAGTCAGGACCGGGAGGAGGGGTGGCGCTCCACGCTGGAGGCGGCCGGAGCCCCCGTGCCCGAGGTCGAGCGCGGCGACTGGAGCGCCCGCTCGGGCTACCAGGCGGGGCTGCGGATCGCCGAACTGCCCGAGATCACCGCCGTGTTCTGCGCGAACGACCACATGGCCCTCGGTCTGCTGCGGGCCCTGCACGAGGCCGGCCGGTCGGTCCCGGACGAGATCAGCGTGGTCGGCTTCGACGACATTCCGGAGGCGGCCTACTTCATCCCGCCGCTGACCACCGTGCGGCAGGACTTCGGCGAACTCGGCCGGCGGGCCCTGGAACTGCTCGTCGGGGAGCTGGAGGCGGCCACGTCCTCGCCGACCCATCTGCAGATCTCCCCGGAGCTGGTGCTGCGGCGCAGCGCCGGGCCGGCGGCCGGGCGCTGAACCGGTAGCGCCGCTCCGGTCCGGTCCGCGGCGCGCCCGCCTCCGGAAACCCCGACCCGGGCGGGTTCCGTTCGTACGGGCTCCGGCCTCGCCGACATCCCTTGACAGCCACTTTGTTAGCGCTAACAATCTGCCTGAGCGTTCACAACAACGCCCCTTCCGCTCCGTCGGCCGGGCCGCCGTCATCCCGCTTCCGGGTCGCCCGGCCGACGGCTACACGTTCCGCCCTTCAGAGGGAGAGGTAGCGGAACGAAGCCTGTCGCCGGTGCGCGCCGCCCTGCCCCGGCCGACGACCGCACCGGCGACAGGCGCCAACACAGCTCTCCCGTACGAAGGATGAGAAAGTGACCGTGATCCCTGTCGCCGCCCCCGAGCCGGACCGGTACGTCGTCGGCGTCGACTTCGGCACCCTTTCCGGCCGCGCCGTGGTGGTCCGCGTCCGGGACGGCGAGGAGCTGGGCACCGCCGTCCACGACTACCCGCACGCCGTGATCGAGCGCGAACTGCCCGGCAGCGGGCGGTCGCTGCCGCCCGACTGGGCGCTCCAGCACCCGGCCGACTGGCGCGAGGTGCTGCGCACCGCCGTCCCGGCCGCGCTCGCCGCCGCCGGTGTCGACCCGGCGCACGTCATCGGGATCGCCACCGACTTCACCGCCTGCACCGTCCTGCCGGTGCTCGCCGACGGCACCCCGCTCGCCGAGACCTCCGCGTGGGCGAGCCGCCCGCACGCCTGGCCCAAGCTCTGGAAGCACCACGCCGCCCAGGGCCAGGCGGACCGGATCAACGCCCTGGCCCACGCCCGGGGCGAGAAGTGGATCTCCCGCTACGGCGGGCGGATCTCCGCCGAGTGGCAGTACGCCAAGGCGCTGCAGGTCCTGGAGGAGGACCCGGCCGTCTACGCCGCGACCGCCCGCTGGATCGAGGCCGCCGACTGGATCGTCTGGCAGCTCACCGGCGCCGAGAGCCGCAACACCTGCACCGCCGGCTACAAGGGCATCCACCAGGACGGGAGCTACCCGGGCGAGGACTACCTCGCCGCGCTCCACCCGGACTTCGCCGACTTCGCCCGCACCCGCCTGGAGCACCCGCTCTCCCCGCTCGGCTCCCGGGTCGGCCCGCTCACCGCGCGGGCCGCCGAGTGGACCGGGCTCCCGGAGGGCATCGCGGTCGCCGCCGGAAACGTCGACGCCCACGTCGCCGCCCCGGCCGCCCGCGCCGTCGAGAACGGCCGGCTCCTCGCCATCATGGGCACGTCCACCTGCCACGTGGTCAACGGCGCGACCCTCGCCGACGTCCCCGGCATGTGCGGCGTGGTCCAGGACGGCATCGTCGCGGGCTCCTACGGCTACGAGGCCGGCCAGAGCGCCGTCGGCGACATCTTCGCCTGGTGGCTGCGCCAGGGCCTGCCCGCCGACTACCTGGCCGAAGCCGAGCAGACCGGCGAGGACCCGCACCAGCTGCTGACCCGCAAGGCCGCCGCCCAACCCGTCGGCGCGCACGGTCTGGTGGCGCTCGACTGGATGAACGGCAACCGCTCCACCCTGGTCGACCACCACCTCTCCGGGGTGATCGCCGGCCTCACCCTCGCCACCCGCCCCGAGGAGGTCTACCGGGCGCTGCTGGAGGCCACCGCCTACGGCACCCGCGTCATCGTGGAGGCCCTGGAGCAGGGCGGCGTGCCCGTCACCGAGTTCATCGTCACCGGCGGGCTGAAGAAGAACGCCCTGCTGATGCAGATCTACGCCGACGTGCTGCGCCGCCCGGTCTCGGTCGCCGAGTCCGAGCAGGGCCCCGCGCTCGGCTCGGCGATCCACGCCGCCGTCGCCGCCGGGGCGTACCCGGACGTCCGGACCGCGTCCGAGGCCATGGGCCGGGTGCACCGGGGCGCCTACCAGCCCGACCCGGCCGCCGCCGACACGTACGACCTGCTCTTCGCCGAGTACCGCGCCCTGCACGACCACTTCGGACTCGGCGCCGACAAGCTCCTGCACCGCCTGCGCGACATCCGCAACGCCGCCCTCACCACCCCGAGCGAGGATTCGTGAACGCGTCCCTTGACCTCATCCGCCGCCAGGTCAGCGACCTCCACCAGGAACTGGTCCGCTACGGCCTGGTCGTCTGGACCGCCGGCAACGTCTCCGCCCGCGTCCCCGGCGAGGACCTGTTGGTGATCAAGCCCAGCGGCGTCTCCTACGACGAGCTGACGCCGCAGAACATGATCGTCTGCGACCTCGACGGCAACGTCGTGGAGGGCGAGCACGCCCCCTCCTCCGACACCGCCGCGCACGCCTATGTCTACCGCCACATGCCCGAGGTCGGGGGAGTGGTGCACACCCACTCCACCTACGCCTGCGCCTGGGCCGCCCGCGGCGAGGCCGTCCCCTGCGTCCTCACCGCGATGGCCGACGAGTTCGGCGCCGAGATCCCGGTCGGCCCGTTCGCCCTGATCGGCGACGACTCGATCGGCCGCGGCATCGTGGACACCCTCAAGGGCCACCGCTCGCCCGCCGTCCTGATGAAGAGCCACGGCGTGTTCACCATCGGCAAGGACGCCAAGGCCGCCGTCAAGGCCGCCGTGATGTGCGAGGACGTGGCCCGCACCGTGCACATCTCCCGTCAGCTGGGCGAGCCCCTGCCGATCGCCCAGGCCGACATCGACAGCCTCAACTTCCGCTACCAGAACGTCTACGGCCAGCCCCAGGCCCGGTGAGGAGCCACCCCATGAAGAAGCCACTGGAGGGCCGGCAGGTCTGGTTCCTGACCGGCAGCCAAGGGCTGTACGGCGAGGACACGCTGCGCCAGGTCGCCGAGCAGTCCCAGCGGATCGCCGCCGCCCTGAACCAGGACTCCGCCGTGCCGGTCGAGGTGGTCTGGAAGCCCGTCCTCACCGACGCGAGCGCGATCCGCCGGGTCTGCCTGGACGCGAACTCCGCCGACGACTGCATCGGCCTGATCGCCTGGATGCACACCTTCTCCCCGGCGAAGATGTGGATCGCCGGCCTCGACGCCCTGCGCAAGCCCCTGCTCCACCTGCACACCCAGGCCGACGTCGACCTGCCCTGGCAGACCATCGACATGGACTTCATGAACCTGAACCAGGCCGCCCACGGCGACCGCGAGTTCGGCTACATCCAGTCCCGCCTCGGGGTGCCCCGCAAGACCGTCGCCGGACACGTCACCGACCCGGCCGTCGCCGCCAGGATCACCGGCTGGGTCCGCGCCGCCGCCGGCCGCGCCGAACTGGGCGGCCTCAAGCTCGCCCGCTTCGGCGACAACATGCGCGACGTCGCCGTCACCGAGGGCGACAAGGTCGAGGCCCAGCTGCGCTTCGGCGTCTCCGTCAACACCTACGGCGTCAACGACCTCGTCGCCGCCGTCGACGCGACGGACGACGGCGACGTCACCGCGCTGACCAAGGAGTACGAGGACAGCTACCGCCTCGCGCCCGAGCTGCGGGCCGACGGGGACCGGCACGAGTCGCTGCGCTACGCCGCGCGGATCGAGCTCGGCCTGCGCGGCTTCCTCGAGCAGGGCGGCTTCAAGGCCTTCACCACCAACTTCGAGGACCTCGGCGGGCTGCGCCAGCTGCCCGGCCTCGCGGTGCAGCGGCTGATGGCCGACGGCTACGGCTTCGGCGGCGAGGGCGACTGGAAGACCGCCACCCTGCTGCGCACCCTCAAGGCGGCCGCCACCGGCCTGGCCGGCGGCACCTCCTTCATGGAGGACTACACCTACCACCTGGAGTCCGGCCGCGAGCTGATCCTCGGCGCGCACATGCTGGAGGTCTGCCCGAGCATCGCGTCCGCCACCCCCTCCTGCGAGATCCACCCGCTCTCCATCGGCGGGCGGGAGGACCCGGTCCGGCTGGTCTTCGACGCCGAGCCCGGCCCGGCCGTCGTGGTCGGCCTCGCGGACCTCGGCGACCGCTTCCGGCTGGTCGCCAACGAGGTGGACGTGGTCGCGCCGCCGGCGCCGCTGCCGAACCTGCCCGTCGCCCGCGCCGTCTGGAAGCCGCGTCCGAACCTGCGCACCTCCACCGAGGCCTGGCTGACGGCCGGCGCGCCGCACCACACCGTGCTGTCCGCGGCGCTCGGCACCGAGGAACTCGAGGACCTCGCCGAGATGCTGTCGGTGGAGCTGGTGGTGATCGACGCCGACACCGAGATCCGCCGGTTCACCAAGGAACTGCGCTGGAACCAGGCCTACCACCGGCTGGCCCAGGGGTTCTGACCCCGCACGCGCCCACCGGCGACGCCCGTCCACCCGGGCGGGCGTCGCCGTCTCCCACCCAGCCCCGCAAGGAACGGAGCAGACCGTGGCCAGAGACCTCCTCGTCTCCACCGGTGACCTGATGGTGTCCCAGGAGGTCACCGCGGCCATGCCGGACGGCCGGCGCATCACCCGGTGGACGTTCGGTTCCCGGGGCGGCGGGGTGACGGCGGAGGTGCTCAACCTGGGCGCCCGCCTCCAGGCCCTGCACGCGCCGGACCGGGCCGGGCGGCGGGCCGACGTGGTCCTGGGCGGCGGCAGCGTCGAGGACCTGCTGGGCGGGGCGGCCTACCTCGGCGCGACCGTCGGCCGCTACGCCAACCGGATCGCCGGCGGCGTGCTGCCCCTCGACGGCACGACGCACCTCCTGGCGACCCAGTCCACCGGCCACACCCTGCACGGCGGTCCGGACGGCTTCGCCACCCGCCTCTGGGACGGCGTGCCGGTCCGGGCCGACCGGCAGGTCGGCGTCCGGTTCCGGCTGCGCAGCCCCGCCGGGGACCAGGGGTTCCCGGGAACCGTCACCGCCGAGGTGACGTACCTGCTCGATGCCGACGGCGCGCTCTCGATCACCTACCAGGCGGCCACGGACGCCCCGACGGTCGTCAACCTCACCAACCACGCCTACTTCAACCTGGCCGGCGAGGGCCGCGGAACGGTGCTCGACCACCTGCTGCGCGTCGACGCCGCCGAGTACCTCCCGGTGGACGGGGAGCTGATCCCGCTCGGCCCGGTCGAGCCGGTCGTCGGCACGCCGTTCGACCTCCGCCGCGCCCGCGGGCTCGACGCGTGCGTCGCCGCGGAGCACCCCCAGATCCGTGCGGCCGGCGGCGGGTTCGACCACACCTGGGTGCTCGACGGCGGCGGGCTGCGCCGGGCCGCCCTGCTGAGCCACCCGGCGAGCGGCCGCCAGGTCGAGTGCCTGACCACGGAACCGGGGCTCCAGGTGTACACCGGGAACCACTTCGACGGCTCGCTGACCGGCCGCTCCGGCCACCGGTACACCGCGTACGCGGGCATCGCGCTGGAGACCCAGCACTTCCCCGACTCGCCCAACCGGCCCGACTACCCCTCCACCGTCCTGCGCCCGGGGGAGAGGTACCGGTCGACGACGGTGTACCGCTTCTCGGCCGAGTAGCGGAAGCCGCCGGGCGGTGAACGGGGCGGTGGGCCCGGCGGGGCCCACCGCCCTGCCGCGTCAGGAGGCGACGAGGACCCGCACGTCCCAGGCACCGAGGGGGACCGACCCGCCGGCGGGCACCGAGGCGTCGCCCAGTACGTCGGACAGGCCCACCGGAGCCGCGACCTCGACGGGCCGCCAGCTCCAGTTGTGCACCACGTGGACCCGGCGTCCGTCCGGGGAGGTCCCGGTGGTCGCCGTGACGGACTCGGGCAGGTCGCGCCAGCCGCCGACCGGAGCGGGGACGAGCCAGCCGGCCAGTGCCCGGGCCAGGCCGCGTCCCGGTACGGTGCCGACGCAGGTCACCCGGCCGGCGCCGTGGGCGCGGGTGGTGACGGCGGCCCAGCGGCCGAAGTGCGGGTGGTCGTACCCGGCGAGCACCGTGGCGTCGGTGGCGGTGAGGCCCTCCACCCAGCGGGTCGCCGTGGCCCCGGCCGGAAGCTCCAGCGGGCTGCCGGGGACGGCCCGCAGCGGGAGGTCCGAGGACAGGTTGCCGAACTCGTCGTACCACGCGCCCGCGGCGGCCGTCATGCGCGGCGGGGCGGTCTCGTGCCGGGCCCGGGCCTCCTGGTCGGCGTAGCCGGTGCGCGGGCCGAGCACGAGGTGGCCGCCGGCCTCGGCGTAGGCGGCGAGCCAGTCGAGCAGGGAGTCCTCGGCGAGGTAGAGCGCGGGGGCGACCAGCACGGGGTGGCGCCGGGCGGCCGCGTCGGGCGCCGGGCCGTCGTGCTCGCCCCGCGCGTCGTGCAGCCGGCGGGCGTGCAGGATCCGCACCTGGCGGCCGGCCTCGAAGGCGCCGCGGTAGAACGAGTCGAAGATCCGGTGGTAGGACGTCGGGTCCGGGTCGCCGTTCGGCTTCGCCAGCGGCGCGTACTTCTGCATCAGCCACTTGCTGGGCACCGAGTACACCATCGCGAGGTCGGCGTCCGGCTCGATCCCGGCGACCAGCGGCCCGGCGGTCGCGAACTCGGCTCCGAGGCGGGCGAGTTCGGCGTACACCCGGCCGGGCCTGCCGCTGTGCGGCAGGATCCCGCCCCAGTACGTCTCGGTGCCGAAGTGCAGGGTGTGCCAGTGCCAGTACTCGATCATCCGGGCGCCGCGCGAGACGAGCGCCCAGGCGGCCTGCCGCCACTGGCCGTCGAAGGCCGGACGGTTCTCCGAAGTGCCGCTGATGGCCTGGGCGTTGGTCTCGGTGACCAGGAACGGCTCCTGGCGCGAGGAGAAGATCCGGTCGGCGCTCTGGTACAGCGCCCACACGCCGGTGGTCCTCCACCGCTGCTCGTGGTCGTCGGGCGTGGGGTCGGGCAGGGTGAGGGCGTCCTGCATCCCGTAGTACGGGTTGCCCGCGGTGACGTCCAGGGCGTCGGTGATCTCGTCGTCCTCCATCGCGGGGTGGTTGTACGCGAGGCAGGTGGTGACGAACTGGTCGGGGCGGGCGTACTCGCGGGTGATCGCGGCCTGCCAGGCGACGAACTCGGTGGTCTGGCGGGCCTGGAACGCCCGCCAGGCGACGTCGTACTGCGGCTGCTGGTTCCCGTCGGGCCGCCAGAGGTCGGCCCAGGTGGAGAGCCGGTGCGACCAGTAGACCAGCCCCCACTCCCGGTTGAGGGTCTCCACGTCGCCGTAGGTGTGGCGCAGGTGGTCGACGAAGCGCTGGAAGACGCCCTCGTTGAGGGGCAGGCGCAGGCCCGGCTCGTTGTCGACCTGGAAGCCGATGACGGCCGGGTGCGAGGCGTACCGGGCGAGGATCCTGCGGGTGACGCGTTCGGCGTGGAAGCGGTAGGCGGGGTGGGAGAAGTCGGCCTCCTGGCGGGCGCCCCAGTCCATGGGCCGGCCCGTCTCCCGGTCGCCGGCGATCTCGGGGTACTGCCGGGCCAGCCACGGCGGCACGGCGTAGGTGGGGGTGCCGAGGACGACGCAGATGCCGCGTTCGTGGGCGCCGTCGAGGACGGGGGTGAGCCAGTCGAGGTCGAACCGTCCGTTCTCCGGTTCCCAGGTGGACCAGACGGACTCGCCGACCCGGATGACGGTGAACTTCGCCCCGGCCATCAGGTCGAGGTCCTCCTTGAGCCGTTCGTACGGCTGGTACTCGTGGTAGTAGGCGGCGCCGAACAGGACGCGCGGGGGCAGTGGGAACACGGGTGCACCTCGGGACGTGTGGGAGCCCCGGCTGCCGGGAGGCAGCCGGGGCGGGGAGGACCAGGGGTCAGGAGGCGGTGCCGGTCACGGTGTCACCGGACCTGGTGACGGTGTAGGTGACGGTGTCGCCGGTCCAGAAGCGGAAGGTGAACGTCGCCGGGACGCCGTCCTTGAGGGACTTGACGTAGTCGGGCTTGAGGGTCGTGGTGTCGGCGCCGTAGTCGGCACGGAGGTTGTCGAACGACTGGTAGGTGGTCCAGGAGGCGGGACCGGCGGCGGTGCCGTCGGCGTAGGCGGACTGGACGTTGGCCATCAGGGAGCCGTTGAACCGGGTGGGGATGGTGAGCCCGTCGAGCGTCCCGGTGGCGTCGGCCATGGTCGGCTTGTCGTAGGAGCGCACGAAGAGCTTCCACGGGACGCCGTCGGAGTACCGGACTTCGAGG
The DNA here is from genome assembly GCF_042894165.1 of Kitasatospora sp. NPDC001547. Lineage (NCBI taxonomy): Bacteria > Bacillati > Actinomycetota > Actinomycetes > Kitasatosporales > Streptomycetaceae > Kitasatospora > Kitasatospora sp. NPDC001547. The sequence continues at coordinate 676,668 of NZ_JBIAVL010000001.1, forward strand.
GTGGCGTTGATGCCCGCGGCGCGGTCCCCGGCGAGGCGGGTGAGGCCGTCGGCGGTCAGGGTGAGCTTGTCGCCGTCGAGGGTGTAGTCCAGGAAGGGGATCAGCGGGCGGTCGCCCTGCCAGAGCCCGGCGAACCACTGGCCGTTGCGGTTGAGCGTGATGGTCTGCGCGGTGACGGGGCCGGACTTCGGCACGAAGACGTTGTCGGTGGAGGCGGTGCCCGAGCGGGTCCGCCAGGAGGTCTGGATCAGGTCCTTCATCTCGGGGACCATCCACTGCATGGTGGAACGGTTCAGGAAGTCGTTGGCCGCGTCCCAGACGGCGGAGGTCATGCCGTTGCGCCGCGCCTCGTAGTTGACGTGCTCGAAGTACTTGAGCATCTCGCCGCGCTCGACCACGCCGGAGTACGGCGAGGTGAGCAGGCCGTACTCGCCGAGGTAGACGGGGATGCCCCTGGCGACGAAGGTGTCGTGCACGCGGGCGAAGCCCTCGGTCAGGTCGGACTGGGCCTTGGCGTCGTACGTCGGGCCGTTGGCGATGTTCACGCTGAACGGGTACCAGCTGTAGTAGTGCACGGTCGCCACCAGGTTGCGGTCGTGCAGCGAGCTGATGGTCGTCGACAGGTCGTCGAGCCAGTGCTGGGCGTTGTTGGTCTCCTCCGAGGGCAGGACGAGCAGGCGGTCCTTGTTCTGCCCGCCGCTGCTGCGGACGATGCTGTGGAACGAGGTGTTGAGCTCTCGCAGGTACTGGGTCTTCTGGGCGTCGGTCGCGTCGGCGAACTGCGGCTCGTTGATGCTCTCCATGAGCAGTGAGCGCGGCTCGTCCTTGAAGGCCGTGGCGATCTGCCGCCAGGTCGCGTCGAACCGGGCACGCACGTTGTCGTGGTCGGTGGACATCTTGTTGATCCACTGCCACGAGTCGTGGTGGACGTTGATCTCGACGTAGAGGCCGTCGGCCAGCGCCAAGTCGACCACCTGCTTGACCCGCGCCATGTAGGTCGGGTCGATGGTGTAGGGGGCGCTGGCGGACTGGTGGTCGGACCAGGTGACGGGGATGCGGACACTGCGGAAGCCCCGGGCCCGGAGGCCGTCGAACGTCGCCTTGGTGGTGAGCGGGTTGCCCCACGACGTCTCGTTGGGGATGGCGTCCAGGGTGTTGCCGAGGTTCCAGCTGGGCTGCATCTCGGCCACGGCGGCCATCGGGTCGCTCGGGACCCGGATCCTCGACGCCTGGGCTGCCGCCGGGGACTGGTCGGTCGGTGCGGCGACGGCGGTGCCGCCGAGGAGGCTGCCGGCGGTGACCAGCGCCACCAGGAGTCCGGCCGTCCGGTGGAGGCGGCGGCTGCGGGGGCGTGCGGTCCGTTGTGCGGTGTTCACGAGGTGTCCCTTCGGGTGAACGGGTGGGGAATCCCCTGATGGGTGGTCAGGGAAGCGGGAGCGGCTCGTAGTCGAACCGGTCGAAGTGGACGGTGCCTTCGGCGGCGTACATGCCGATGACCCGGCCGGTGAAGCCGCCGGCCACCTCGGTGGACAGGTAGCGGCCGTCGAGGCGGGCGAGCACGGTGAAGGTTCCGTCGGGCTCCTCGATGCCGAGGACGACGTCGTCGGGGCCGGTGCGCGGGCCTCGCGTCCGGCGCGGGACGACGTCGACACCGAGCACCACGGCTCCGGCGGGCACCGCACGGGAGGCGACCTCGGTGCGCAGCGAGCCGATCCGGGCGAGGACCTTCACCTCGCCGTCGGCCGCCTCGATCTCGTAGTGGTGGTCCTCGTCCATGCGGACGGCGAGGCCGCCGCGTCCCCCGGCGGGGTCGATCAGGGTGCGGGCGCGGCAGCCGAGGTGCTGCTGGCGCCGGCCGACGAACACCACGTCGTTCTCGTCGAGGGAGGCGCCGGCGGCGCGCAGGCTGAGCCAGCCGGAACGTTCCTTCGTGGTGACCAGGTGCTCCGGACGGCTCCGTACCGAGATCCACTGGGGGTGCAGGTCGCTCTGGTCGAAGTCGTCCCGGGCCGGAACGGCGGGCGCGGGGTGCAGCGGCCAGGCCGGGGCGGGCAGTTCGGGGGTGACCCGTCCGACCACCGGCCAGCCGTCCACCCACTCGACCGGGGCGAGGAAGGTCTCCCGGCCGAGCACGTACCAGGCGGGGGTGCCGCCGCGCGGCCGCACGGCGAGCAGGACCATCCACCAGGAGCCGTCGGGCGCCTGGACGAGGTCGGCGTGCCCGGTGTTCTGGATGGGGTGGTCGATGCCGCGGTGGGTCAGCACCGGGTTGGACGGGCAGGGCTCGAACGGGCCGGAGGGCGAGGTGCCGCGGGCGATGGAGACGGCGTGGCCGCGCTCGGTGCCGCCCTCGGCGATCATCAGGTACCAGTACTCGTCGATCCGGTACAGGTGCGGGGCCTCGGGGGCCGCGGCGCCGGGTGCGCCGGACCAGATCCGCTGCGGCTCGCCGACGGTCTCGCCGGTGGCCGGGTCCAGGCGGACCTGGGAGACGCCGGCGACGGTGCAGTAGCAGGTGCCGTCCTCGTCCCAGGCGAGGTCCGGGTCGATGCCGTGGACGCCGGGCAGCCGGACCGGGTCGGACCAGGGGCCGGCCGGGTCGGTGGCGGTGAAGAGCAGGTTCCCGTCGCCGCTGACGTTGGTGACGATCAGCCAGAAGCGGCCGTCGTGGTGGCGCAGCGTCGGGGCGTAGATCCCGCCGGAGGACGGGGACTCGCGCGGAAGGCGCAGCTGGCTCGGCCGGTCGAGGGCGTTGCCGATCTGCGTCCAGTTGAACAGGTCGCGGCTGTGGAAGACGGGGATGCCGGGGAAGTACTCGAAGCTGGAGCAGGCGAGGTAGTAGTCGTCGCCCACGCGGCAGATGCTGGGGTCGGGGTGGAATCCGGGGATCACCGGGTTGGGGACGGTGCCGGCGGGCTCGGGCTGGACTGACACGTGGTCGGTTCCTCTCGGGTCTTCATGGGTCGGGGGTGGTGCCCCGGGCCCTGGGGAGCCCGGGGCACCACCGGTTCGGCGGTTCAGCCGATCGCGCAGGAGGCGCCGTTGAACCGGAAGGCGGAGGGGTTGGCGTCGCTGCTGGACCAGGTGGCCCGGAAGCCCCACTGGACGCTGCCGCCCTGCGGGACGGAGGCGTTGTAGGACACGTTCTGGGCGGTGACGTTCGGGCCGCTCTGCGAGACCGAGGCGTTCCAGGTGTTGGTGATGCCGTCGTCACCGGGGAAGGTGAAGCCGAGGGACCAGCCGTTGACCTGGCCGAGGCCGTTGTTGACGACGGTCAGGTTGGCGACGGTGACGCCCGACCACTGGCTCTTGGCGTAGACGACCCGGCAGGGCGCGTCGACCGGGTGCATCTGGACGACCGCGATGCCGTAGGCGGGCACGGTCTGGCTGGTCGGGCTGCCGGACCGGGCGGTGCCGATCCCGTGGGCGTTCTTGAGGTAGGAGTGGACGGTCGGGGTGGCGGAGGAGGGGGTGAACCCGCTGTACGAGAGGTTCACCGCGGCGTCGTTGTTCGGGTCCTTGTTGATCAGCATGACGTCCACGTCGCCGTTGGCGCGGCGGACGGCGTGCACGGTGAGCAGCGAGGACGAGCTGGCGGCCTTGACCAGGGTGTCGCCGGGCCCGCCCAGCCTGCTGATCATCTGGATGCCGTAGTAGGCGGGGAAGGGGGTGTTGGCGGGCGGTTCGCAGGAGGCACCGGCGGAGACCATGCCGCCGTCGGCGTAGTCGGTGGCGCCCTCGACGGTGGTCACCTTGGTGCAGTCGGTGCCGTTGCGCAGGTCCCACCAGTCGACGTTGAACGCGCCGTTCTCCAGCCAGGTGAGGTAGTTGTCCGGCGCGAACAGTCCGTTGGGGGAGGTGTCGAGGTACGCCTGGGCGTTCGCCTCGGTGACCGCGATGCCGACGTTGGGGGCGTTGGACCCGGCGTACTGGTTGATCAGCGAGCGCACGGTGCCGGCGATGTTCGGGTTCTGGGCCTGCGGCTTGGTGAGCAGGTCGGCGGGGCTGGTGCTGGTGGGGTAGGCGTGCACGATGGCGAAGTCGATCTTCGTCCCGGCGATCGACAGGACGGTGTGGTTCCAGTCCTGGGTGTCGCCCGGGCCGACGATGCCGTCCGGCCAGTAGCCGGGGGTGGCCAGCACGGCACCGATCTTGACGCTCGGGTCGGCCGCCTTCATCGCCGAGACGAACTGGACCACGTTGTTCGCGTAGGTCGTGGCGCTCTTGCTGCTGTGGGTGTCGTTCTCCCAGGTGGCGCCGTACTCGCCGTTGCCGTAGACCTCGTTGCCGATCTCCCAGTACTTGATGCCGTAGCCCTTGGTGACGTTGGCGTACCGGACCCAGGCGGCGGCCTCCTGGGGGGTGCCCGAGCCGTAGTTGGCGGTGATGATCGGCTGCGCTCCGGCGGCGCGCACGGTGCCCATGAAGGCGTCGAAACCGGTGTTCGGAGCGACGTACGAACCGTCGTCGGTGGTGCCGGTCTGCCAGTGGTAGGCGTCGGAGTGGCTGCCGCCGGGGTAGCGGACGGTGTTGATGCCGGCCGTGCTGAGCAGGCCGGGGGTGGCGGCGGCGTTCATGGCGGCGTCGTAGACCGGGATGTTCACGCCGACGCCGGTGGCGGGGATGTCGGCGAGGTTGAGGGCGGCGTCGACCGACACCGACACGGGGTTCGCCGTGACGGCGGGCGGTGCGGCGGCGGCGCGCGGCGCGACCGCGGCGAGCGCGCCGGTGGCCGCGAGCGCCAGGGCCGCCAGGGCGGCTATGGCGCGATCATGACACGTGCGGGCTGACGATTTCATTGCGTCCCTCCAGGGGTGGGGGTGCGAGGGGTTCGAGTGGGGAACGAACTCCCGCGATCTGGACGGCAGGGGCCCGTGCGGCTGCAGGGATCGGGCCCGGACGCGAAACTGCTTCCTCGGAACGCGGGTCGGCGCGGCGGGCCGCGCGCGAACACCTGAGACATCGTCAACTCCCTTGGCGCGGAAGCGGGGTGAGGCGCAGCAGGACGGCGGAAGGGGTCGCCGGCAGGGTCACGGTGAGCTCGGCGGTGTCCGGGTGCCAGGTGGCCGAGGCCTTGCTGTCGGCCGGGTAGAGCACCTCGGCGTGGACGGCGGCGCCGAGCAGGTGGGGCAGGGCGAGGTCCCTGACGGACTCCTCACCCCAGCGGCGCCAGGCGGTGAGGTAGGTGGTGCCCGGCCCGTCCGACCGGGTGCGCAGCGCCAGGGCGAGCCACGGGTCCTCCCAGCCCGGGAGCCCGAGCGGCCAGGCGGGCACCGCCTGCGGCAGGTCGGCACGGATCGCCTTGTGGACGGCCACCGCCTCGTGGACCAGCTCCCGGGAGCGCGGGGGGAGTTCGGTGAGCCGGCCGGAGAGATGGATGCGGCCGAGCAGCGCGTTGGCCATGGTGAGGGCGACCTCGTCGGGGGTGTCCCCGGGCAGCGGGTAGGCCCAGACGGCGCCCTGCTCCGGGGTGACGGCGGTGGGGGCCGCCGCCGCGATCGGTGCGTAGCGCAGCAGGTCCTGCTGGTCGCTGGTGGACTGCAGCTGGAGCCGGGAGAGCAGGGCGTGGTCCATCCGCATGCCGCCGGAGGCGCAGTTCTCGATCACCAGGTCCGGGTGCCGGTCCAGGATGCCGTCGAGCCAGTCGAGCTGGGCCCGGTTGTGGCCGAGCAGGCCGGCCGCCGGGGCCTCTCCCGGGTGGGCGCTGGTGCCGGAGCCCGGGTCGGTGTTGTGGTCGAGCTTGAGGTAGCCGACGCCCCACTCACCGACCAGGCGGTCCACCACGGAGTCCAGGTGGGCGCGGGCGGCCGGGTGGCGCAGGTCCAGGTGGTACCGGCCGCCGCCCTCCTCCACCCGCTGACCGTCGCGGAGGAAGAACGCCTCCTCGGGCAGCGACCCGGCCACCGGGCTGTTCACCCCGACCGCCTCCGGCTCCAGCCACAGGCCGGGGACCATGCCCCGCTCCCGGATGCGGTCCAGGACCTCGTGGATGCCCCTCGGCCCGGGGAAGCGGGAGGCCGACGGCTCCCAGGCCCCGACGGAGCTCCACCAGTTGCCCCCGTCGTCGTACCAGCCGGCGTCGATGACGAAGTACTCGGCGCCGGCCTCGGCGGCGGCGTCGACCAGCGGCAGCAGCTTCGCCGTGGTCGGGTCGCCCATCAGGCAGTTCATGTAGTCGTTGAAGATCACGGGGAGGCGGTGGTGGTCGGGGTGCGGGCGGCGGGTGGCGCGCCGGTAGCGGGTGAGGGCGGAGAAGGCGGCGTCCGGGCCGCCCTCCACGGCCAGCGCGAGCGCCACGGGCACGGTGCGGAACTCGGCCCCGGGCTCCAGCGGGTGGCGCCATCCGTGGTCGGCGGCCTCGGGCCCGTTCAGCGCCGCGTACGCCGTGTCGTCGCGCACGCCGCACTCCCAGCGCCAGCCCCCGCCGTTGTGCTCGATCTGCCACAGCCAGGTGCGGCCGGACCGGCGGTCCGTCAGAGCGCCCATCGGCAGGTGCCCGCAGCTGGACCACACGCCCCGCCCGGCCAGGACCTCGGTGCTGCGACCGGAGGTGGTGTGGAACCGGCCGCTGCGCTCGGGCGAGGAGGCCCGCAGCGGCCGGCGCTGCCAGCGGCACTCGGCGAACCACTCGTTCTCCGCCCACAGCACGTCGGCGGCATCCAGGGCCGCGGCGCCGCCCTCGGTGAGGCAGCCCGCCACCAGGGAGGAGACCGACTCCAGGTGCAGCGTGTGCGGCCCGTCGTTGCGCAGCAGCACCTCGCCGCGCAGCACCGGCAGGCCGTCCGGGGAGCGGTAGCGCGCCACGGCGGTCAAACCGGTCCGCGGCTCGTGGAGTTCGAGGTCGAGCACGTGCCAGTCGCCCTCCCGGCTCGAGCGGTGTGAACGGTGACGCAGCCGCGAGCCGAGGACGGTGTTGACGAGGTGCCGGCCGGACCAGTACCGGCCGAGGCCGGCGGTCGTCACCTCCACCGGGGGCAGCGGTGCGCCGGGGCGCGGGGCCGCGCCCTTCTCGCCCGGCGCGCCGAGGCGCACCAGGCGGGCGGCGCCCTGCTCGTCCAGGGCGATCTCCAGCTCCAGGGCGCCGTGGCCCCAGCGGATCGTCTCGTGCGGGTCGGTCATGATGCTTCCTCGGAGGCGGGACGCGGCGGGGTGTCAGCGTGCGCGCAGGACCGCGCAGCCGTCGGGCGGCAGTTCGCCGAGGGTCGTACCGGTGAGCAGGTCGTGGCCCGGCTGGGGCAGCGGTACGGCCTCGGGCCGGTGGTTGATCAGCAGGTGCCAGGCGCGACCGTCCGGGGCGTGCCGGGTGACGGCCTCGACGCCCGGGGGCAGTCCCGGCAGGTCGGGGGCGGTCCCGGCCTCCGCGAGGAGCCGCTCGACCAGGGCGGCGTAGCCAGCGTCGTCGAGGCGGGTGGACAGGTACCAGCCGTGGCCGGAGCCGAAGGCGTGGCGGGTCAGCGCCGGGCTGCCGTCGAGCGGGCCGTGGGTGTAGGCGGCGAGCGCCTCGGCGCCCTCGGAGCGCAGGGACTCGCTCCAGGCGGTGGCCGTCGAGCCGTCGGAGAGTGTGATCACCTCGTCCCGGCGCAGCGGGCGGTACTCCTCGGACCGGATGCCGAGGGTCTCGCGCAGGGGTGCGGCCGGGTAGCCGCCGAGCCGGGACCGGAGGTTCTCGTCGACCACGCCGCTGAAGTGCTGTACCAGCAGGGTTCCGCCGCCGGCGACGTAGCGGCGAAGGTTGTGAGCGCTCACATCGGAGAGCAGGAAAAGCGCCGGGGCGATGACCAGCCGATAGCGGCCGAGGTCGTGCCCGGGGTGGGCGAAGTCGACCGTCCGGCCGGCGTCCCACAGTGCCCGGTGGGCGCGGCGCAGGGCGGCGTAGTAGTCGAGTTCGGGCGAGGGGAGGCCGTCGACCGTCATCGCCCACCAGGCGTCGGAGTCGTGCAGGACGGCGACCTCGGCGCGGACGGTGGACCCGGCGAGTTCGCCGAGCCGGGCGACGGCCTCCCCGGTGGCCGTGACCTCGCGGAAGACGCGGCTGTCCGGTCCGGCGTGCGGGACCATCGCCGAGTGCCACTGCTCGGCGCCGGCGCGGGACTGGCGCCACTGGAAGAACAGCGCGCCCTCGGAGCCGCGGGCGATGTGGGCGAGGGAGTGGCGCAGGATGTCCCCGGGCTCCTTGGGGAGGACGCGCCCTTCGGCGTAGACGGTGTTGGTGCCCGATTCCATCAGCAGCCAGGGCGCGCCGCCGGCGATCGAGCGGGCCCGGTCGGCGTCGAAGGCGGCGTGCGCGGCGGCGTCGACGCCGGGAGCGCCGGGGTAGTGGTCGATGGAGACCAGGTCGACCTCGCGGCCGAAGGCCCACAGGTCCAGGTTCTGGTAGCCGGGCAGCATGAGGTTGGTCGTCACCCGGCGGTCGCTGTGGGCGCGGATCGCGTCGCGCTGCTCGCGGTAGGCGGCGAGGGTCTCGTCGGACCAGAAGCGGCTGAAGTCCAGGCTCTGGCCGGGGTTGTGGTGCCACTGGGTGGCGCGGGGCGGCAGGACCTGCTCCCACGAGGTGTAGCGCTGGCTCCAGAAGGTCGTCCCCCAGGCGTCGTTGAGGGCGTCGAGGGAGCCGTGGCGGGCGCGCAGCCACACCCGGAAGGCGGCGGCGGTGTGGTCGCAGTGGCAGAGGGTCGCGTACTCGTTGTGCACGTGCCACAGGGCGAGCGCGGGGTGGTCGCCGTAGCGTTCGGCGAGGGCGGCGGCGATGCGCCGGGCGGCCCGGCGGTACGCGGGGGCGGCCAGACAGTAGGTGTCCCGGCTGCCGTGGGTCAGGCGGGCACCGTCGGGGCGGACGGTGAGGGCGTCGGGGTGGGCCAGGGTGAACCAGGGCGGCGGGGAGGCGGTGGGGGTGGCCAGGTCGACGGCGACGCCGGCCGCGTGGAGGCGGTCGAGGTGGGCGTCGAGCCAGTCGAAGTCGTAGCGGCCCTCCTCGGGTTCCATGAGGGCCCAGGAGAAGACGCCGACGGTGGCGAGGTTGACGCGTGCCCGGCGCATCAGCTCGTCGTCCTCCTTCCAGACCTGGGCGTCCCACTGCTCGGGGTTGTAGTCGCCGCCGAAGGCGAGGCCGCCGAGGCGGTCCGTGAGCCGTGGCAGGTCCATGAGGTGGCCGTCCTTCCGTGAGGGGTGTCAACTGCGGTGCGGGGCAGGGGCGGTGCTCTCGCGGAGCCGCAACTCCGGTGGCATCAGGAGGAGCCGGTCCTGCGGGTCCTCGCCCGCGGCGCGGGCGGTGATCCTCGCCATGACCTGGTCGACGGCGACCTGCCCGAGCTCCTTCTGGGGGCTGGTCACGGAGGTGAGCCGGGGGGAGTGCTGTTCGGCCAGCGGGTCGGGGCAGATGGCGATGACGGAGGCGTCCTCCGGCACGGTGCGCCCGCCGGCGCGCAGCAGGCTCAGCAGCGGGCCGATCGCGGCCTCGTTCTGCACCACGAAGCCCGTGGTGTCGGGGCGGTCGGCGAGGATGCGGGCCAGGGTGCCGGCGGTGCTCTCGTACGTGCCCTCGCACGGCCGGTGGAGGAAGCGCAGGCCCCGGGCTCCGGCGCGGGCGCGGAACCCGTTGAGGGTGCGCTCGGCGTACCCGGCGTGGCGGCGGTAGGTGCCGCTGCTGTAGCCGATGAAGGCGATGTCGCGGTGGCCGAGGTCGGCGAGGTGGTCGGCGCACAGGGCGCCGGCGGTGGCGAAGTCGTGGTCGACGCAGGAGAGTCCGGAGGGGTCGTCGGGCAGGCCGATGAGGGCGGCGGGGATGTCCTCGGCCCGCAGGACGGGGATGCGGTCGTCGTCGAGGCGGACGTCCATCAGGATGACCCCGTCCGCGAGGCCGGTGGCGGCGACCCGGCGGACCCCCTCGGGTCCTTCGTCGTTGGTGAGGAGCAGGACGTCGTAGCCGTGTTCGCGGGCCGCGACGGTGACGGCGATGGCGATCTCCGTCATGGTGGGGACGTGCACCTCGGGGTGGAGCGGCACGACCAGGGCGATGATGTGCGAGCGCTTGCCGGCCAGGGCGCGGGCACCGGCGTTCGGGTGGTAGCCGAGGTCGGTGATGGCCCGCTCGACGCGGGTCCTGGTCTCGTCGGAGATCGGGCGCTTGCCGCTGAGGGCGTAGCTGACCGTGCTGGACGAGACGCCGGCGTGCCTGGCCACATCGGCGAGTGTCACCATCGCTCTGCTTCCTTCGTGTCGGTGCCGGTGGGGAGCGGTCCCGGTCGTGCGCCGGGGAGGTCCCTGGGGACCGCTCCCGGCCGGTGGGCCCGTCGGGCCCGCTAGGTGGCTCAGCCCTTGATCGCTCCGGTGAGGACACCGGTGCGCAGGTGCTTCTGCACGAACGGATACACGATCACCAGTGGTACCAGGGTGAGGACGACGACCGCCATCTGCAGGGACAGCGGTGCGGTCTGGGCGTGGCTGCTCCCGAAGCCGGCGTTGACCGATCCGGGCAGGCCGTTGGCCCGGTTGACGTAGGTGAGCAGCACGTACTGGAGCGGCCACCGCTGACTGTCCGTCGGCATGTAGAGCATGACGTTGAAGAAGGAGTTCCAGTAGCCGACGGCGTAGAACAGCGCGGTGACGGCGGTGACGGCGCGCGAGGTGGGCAGCACGACGGACCACAGGATGCGCCACTCGCCGGCGCCGTCCATCCGGGCCGCGTCGATGAGTTCGGAGGAGGTGTCCTGGTAGAAGGCGCGCAGCACCAGGATGTTGAAGACGGACACCGCGCTCGGCAGGATCAGCGCCCACCACTGGCCGTAGCCGCCGAGGCCCGTGACGACCAGGAAACCGGGGATCAGACCGCCGCTGATGAACATCGTGACGATCAGCAGCATCAGGACGAAGCGGTGCCCGAGCGAGCGCGGCCGGGAGAGGCCGTAGGCGCACAGGACGGAGACGACCATGGACACCGCCGTGCCGACCACGGTGATCCCGAGGCTCACCCCGAGCGCGGTGACGATCGTCGAGTCGCTGAGCATCTGGCGGTAGGTCTCGGTGGTCAGGCCGTCCGGCCAGATCACCAGGCCGCCCGCCCGGTTGATCGCCCCGGGGGTGGAGAAGCTGGTCAGCACGATGATGTAGAGCGGGACCAGGATGACGGCGAGGGTCCCGCCGAGCGTGATCCCCTTGGCCGCCTGGCCGGCGGCGGTGGGCGGCTCCTCCCAGGGCGGACGGGCGGAGCGGGCCCGGCGGCGGGCGGCCGCTGTCGTGGTGCGGCGCTTCTCGCCCCGCGAACCCATGGTGAGTGCGTTCGTCATTTGCGGTACAGCCCGTCCTCGCCGAAGGCGTGCGCCAGTTTGTTGGCGCCCCAGATGAGCAGCAGCGAGACCACGCTCTTGAAGAGCCCGGCCGCCGCGCCGTAGCTGTAGCCGCCGGTGGCGATGCCGTAGTAGAAGGAGAAGGTGTCCAGGACGTCCGCGGCCTCGTGGCCGACGGCGTCGCGCTGGATCAGGAACTGCTCGAATCCGACGGACAGGGCGTTGCCCAGGCGCAGGACCAGCATCAGCACGATCACCCCGCGCAGGCCCGGCAGCGTGATGTGCCACATCCGCCGGAGCCGGCCCGCGCCGTCGGCGGCCGCGGCCTCGTACAGCTCGCTGTTGATCGCGCTGAGCGCGGCGAGGAAGACGATGATCCCCCAGCCGGCCTCCTTCCAGACCGCCTGGGAGGTGACCAGCAGCGCGAAGGTGTCCGGGTTGGTCATGATGTCCCAGGTGCCGATGTCGTGCTGGCGCAGGAACTGGTTGAGCACGCCGGCGCCGCCCAGCATCTGCTGGAAGATCGTGATGGCCAGCACCCACGAGAAGAAGTGCGGCAGGTAGACCACGGACTGGAAGAAGTTGCGGACGCGTTCGCTGATCACCGAGTTGAGCAGGAGGGCGAGGGCGATCGGGACCGGGAAGAACAGGACCAGTTGGACGAAGCTCAGGTACAGCGTGTTCTGCAGCGAGGCCCAGAAGGCCGGGTCGCCGAGCAGCTGCTGGAACTGGTCGAACCCGACCCACTCGCTGTTCCGGACCCCGACCAGCGGGTCGTACTCCTGGAAGGCGGTGACGATGCCGAACAGCGGCGCGTAGTTGAACACCAGGAGCAGGACGACCGCGGGGACCGTCATCAGCAGGAGCGACCTGTCGCGCCGCAGCCTTGTCCGCCAGCCGAGCCGCGCGGGGCCGGCCGGGTGTTTCGGGGGCGCGGTGCTCACTGGCCGGTGCCGTACTTGTCGAGGACGTTGTCGGTCATCCACTGCTTGAGCCGCTGCCCGGGGCCGGAGCGCCAGCTGGAGATGGCGTCCTGCAACTCGGAGACCTTCTTCTTGCCGTGGTAGCAGTCCTTCAGGGTGTCGTTGACGCCCTGCGCGGCCGAGGCCGAGGCGATGGCCTGGGGCATGCTGAAGTTCATCCCCCAGAAGGGCGGCCTGGTGAGGTACTTGACGTTGGCGGCCGACCAGCTCGCGTAGTCCCTGGTGGTCTGCTCGCCGCCCGGGTTGCTGATCACGGAGCCGGAAGCGGCCAGGAAGTTGTAGGTCGTCACCTGGACGTCCTTCTTGCCCTCCTCCGTGAAGGTCGGCATGCCGTTGACCCGGGTGTGGTGGACGCCCTCGACGCCGAAGTTGACCATGGTGTACTCGGCCGTGCCGTAGGGGGCGGCGAGGTAGTTCGCGACGGCGAGCAGTTCCTGGATCTGCTCCGGCTTCAGGTCGGCGTTGAGGTAGCTGATCATGCTGGCGGCGGCGCCCGTGTAGACCACCGGCGTGCCCTTGCCGTCGGCGGTGATGGCGTTGAAGGCGCCACGCCGGTAGTTCGGGTCCGCGGCGGCGCCGGACTGGTGGTCGGACAGGTTCCAGGCGCCGAGTCCGCCACCCCCGATGAGCGTCTTGCCGCTGTAGAAGCGGGTGGAGCTGTTGGAGACGTCGCCGGCGAGCGCGTCCGGGTGCATGTAGCCCGAGGTGGCCAGGCGGTAGTGCCAGTCGACGGCCTCCAGGAACTCCTGGGTCTCGAACGGGTGGACCAGCTTGCCGTTGTCGACCCTCCACCTCATGGGGACGTTCCAGGAGAACTGGAGGTAGGTCCACACGTCGTCGAAGGCCCACACGCCCCGTTTGGCGTCGGTCAGTTCCCTGCCGAGGTTCATCAGGTCGTCCGCGGACTTGACCTGGTCCGCGGTGATGCCCCGGGCTTCGAGGACGTCCCGGCGGTAGAAGGTGGCGCCGGGGATGCCGAAGCTGGTGGAGAAGCAGGGGATCCCGTAGAGCTTGTCGCCCCAGACACCGTGCTGCCAGGCGCCGGTGGGCAGGGCGGCCAGGTTGGGGTACTTCTTGATGTTGTCGCCGGACAGGTAGGGGGTCAGGTCCGCGAGCTGGGCGCCGGCGAGCCCGCCGGTGTTGAAGGCGTCGTTCATCCAGGCCGGAAGGTTGATCCAGTCCGGCAGCTTCTTGGCGGCGGTCATCGTCGGGATGATGGTGTTGTAGTTGATGCCGTCCGTCGGCTTGACGGTCAGGTCGACCCCGAGTGCCTTGTTCATCGCCTGGTAGAAGGAGTTGCCGACCGGCGGGGCCGTGCCCCACAGCGGGGTGATCGCCGTGTAGCCGCCGCCCTTGCCGGGAACGCCGGAGACGCTGGTGGGCGGAGAGGCGGGGTAGGCGAGGTAGGCCGGGTCGGTCGCGGTGTCGCCCGAGCCCTGCACGGGGGCTATGTCCGGCTTGACCGCGTTGGCGTTCGGCACGTAGGCCGGCAGGGCCGCCTTCAGGCCCTCCTTGGTATTCGCTCCGGCCTTCTTGGTCGAGCCGCCTCCACAGGCGGACAGCAGGGGTGCCATCGCGGCGGCCCCCGCGACCGTGGCGGCGGTGGTCAGAAAGCTCCTGCGGTTCAATCCGGATCTCATGGTGGCATAGCCCCTCTCCGTCGAAGCGCGGCTGAGCGTCGAAGCGCTTGGATGTTTCGGCGACACTAACGACGCGTTACGGGTTGGGCAAGAGCCTGAACAAAGTCAACATTGGTTGTGTTCTGGGGAGTTGACACGGTGATTGGAGCGTGTCAGCGTCGAAGCGCTTCGATCCACGATCTCCGAGCCGAGCCCGCCCGAGGGGTGTTCCACGTGAGTTCCGTGCCCGATTCCGCTACCGGTCTGCCCGGTTTCCGCAATCCCACGCTCCCCCTGCGGGAGCGCGTCGACGATCTGCTGAGCCGGCTCACGATCGACGAACGGCTAACGATGCTGCACCAGTACTCCCCGGCCGTCCCGCGCCTGGGCGTCGGCGCGTTCCGCACCGGCAGCGAGGGCCTGCACGGCGTCTCCTGGCTCGGTGTGGCGACGGTCTTCCCGCAGGCCGTCGGCCTCGGCGCGAGCTGGGACGAGGACCTGGTGCGCGAGGTCGGGGAGGCGGTCTCGACCGAGCTGCGGGCCTTCCACTACCACCGCCCGACGGCGGTCGGCTCCGACCGCGGGCCCAACTCCCTCCAGGCGTGGGCCCCCGTGCTCAACCTGCTGCGCGACCCCCGGTGGGGGCGCAACGAGGAGGGGTACTCCGAGGACCCGGTGCACACCGCGAAGGTCGGCGAGGCGTTCTGCCGGGGCCTGGCCGGGGACCACCCGGTCTACCTGCGCGCCGCCCCGGTGCTCAAGCACTTCCTCGCCTACAACAACGAGGACGACCGCTGCACCACTTCCTCCGCACTGCGCCCCCGCGTGCTCCAGGAGTACGACCTCGCCGCCTTCCGCCCCGTCGTCGCCTCCGGCGCCGCGACCGGCGCGATGGCCGCCTACAACCTCGTCAACGGCCGCCCCTGCCACGTCAGTCCGCTGATCGAGACGGAACTGCGCCGATGGGCCCGGCCGACCGGCCACGAGCTGTTCGTGGTCAGCGACGCCGAGGCCCCCTCCAACCTGGTCGACCCGGAGCACTACTTCGACGACCACGCGCAGGGCCACGCCGCCGCGCTCAAGGCCGGCATCGACAGCTTCACCGACCACGGCGAGGACACGGAGACGGTGGTCGGCCGGCTGCGCGAGGCGCTGGAACGCGGCCTGATCGACGAGGACGACGTGGACCGCGCCGTCCGGCGGCAGCTCGAACTGCGCTTCCGCCTCGGCGAGTTCGACCCCGAGCTGGACCCGTACGCCGGCACCGGCCCCGAGGTGATCGACAGCCCCGAGCACCGCCGCCTGGCCCGCAGGGCCGCGACCGAGTCGGCCGTCCTGCTCAAGAACGAGGGCCTGCTGCCGATCGATCCGGCCCGTACGGCCCGGATCGCCGTCATCGGCCCGCTCGCCGACACCCTGTACGAGGACTGGTACAGCGGCACCCTGCCGTACCAGGTCAGCGCCGCCGCCGGCCTGGCCGCGGCCCTCGGCGCCCACGGCGGCGCGGTCGTCCACGTGGAGGGCTCCGACCGGATCACCCTGCGCTCGCGGACCACGGGCGAACAACTCGGCAAGTCCGCCTTCGACGTGACGGACTGGGGCGGCGGCGCCTCCACCCTGCGCGACGCCGACACCGGCCGCTACCTCAGCCTCCAGGACGACGACACCCTGGCCCCCGGCCAGGAGATCATCAAGAGCTGGTTCGTCAAGGAGACCTTCCGGATCGAACCGGCCGGCCCGGACACCGTGCTGTTGCGCAACGTGTTCACCGGGCGCTACGCCACCGTCGACCCGACCGACGGCCGGGTCAGCGTCACCGCCGAGACCGCGCGGGAGGCCGAGCACTGGCAGCGCGAGGTGGTGCGCGACGGCGTCGCCGATGCCAGGGCGGCCGCCTCCGCCGCCGATGTCGCCGTCGTCGTCCTCGGCAACCACCCGCTGATCAACGGCCGCGAGACGGAGGACCGCGCGGACATCGCCCTGCCCGAGGGGCAGGAGAAGCTGCTGCGCGCCGTCGCCGGGGTGCGCCCGGACACCGCGCTGGTCGTGATGAGCAGCTACCCGTACGCCCTCGACTGGGCCGACCAGCACCTGCCCGCCGTGGTGTGGACCTCCCACGGCGGGCAGGAGACGGGACACGCGCTCGCCGCCGTGCTGCTCGGCGAGGCCGAGCCCGCCGGCCGCCTGCCGCAGACCTGGTACCGGGGCGACGGCCCGCTGCCCGCCCCACTCGACTACGACGTCATCAAGGCGGGCTGGACCTACCAGTACCACCGCTCCACCCCGCTCTACCCCTTCGGCCACGGGCTCTCGTACACCGAATTCGCCTACCGCGACCTGCGGTTGTCGCCGTCCTCGATCGGCCGGGACGGTGCGGTCGACGTCACCGTCACCCTGGACAACACCGGTGCGCGGCCCGGCAGCGAGATCGTCCAGGTGTACGTCCGCGCCCTGGAGGCCCGGTACGAGGCGCCCCGGCTGCGCCTGGCCGACTTCCGCAAGGTCCGGCTGGAGCCGGGGGAGAGCCGCGAGCTGGCCTTCCGGCTGTCGGCCGAACACCTCGCCCACTGGTCAGTGGCCACCGGCGGGTTCACCGTCGACCCCGGAGGCTACGAGGTGATCGTCGCCCGCAGCGCCGACCACCCCGTGCTCACCGCCCCGCTGGCCGTGACCGGGGTGCCCGCCGGCCCTCGCGCGGGTACCGGGCACCGGATCCTGGCCGTCGACTTCGACGACTACGAGGACGCCGCCATCGTCGACGCCACCCGCACCGACGGCGACGCCGTCACGCCCGCCGACCCCGCGCGGCCCGCCACGCTGCTGTTCCGGGACGTCGAGCTCTCCGGAGCCGTGCGGATCACGGTCGAGACCGCCCGCGACGGTGTCGGCACGGGCGGGGCGCGGCTCGAAGTCCGTTCGGGCGCACGGGTGCTGGCCGAGATCGAGGTGCCCGTGACCGGCGACCGCCACGCCTGGGCGACCGTCACCGCCGAGCTGGCCGCCCCGCTCGCCGGCGTCCACGACCTGAGCCTGGCGCTGCACGGCGACTTCCGGCTGGCCGCCTTCCGCTTCGGCACGGCCGGGGCGACCGACTGAGGCCTCGGCCCCCGCAGTGGCGGGCCCCCCCCCCCCGGGCGGCCCCCCCCCGCGGCCCCCCCCCCCCCCCCCCCCGGCCCCCCCCCCCCCCCGGCGCCCCCCCCCCCCCCCCCCCCCCCCCCCCCCCCCCCGCCCCCCCCCCCAACACCCCCCCCCCCCACCCA